>DRGL01000023.1 GCA_011050085.1 Pricia antarctica
AAGAAAATGAACGATAAATAAAATAGGCAGGCCTTTAGCATTTATGACTTTTTGAATACTAAATCAAACTTTACGGTTACTTCGTCGCCAACGACGATAGATCCGAACATAGCGGTCGGTGGCTCTATGTCAAAGTCTTTTAAGGCAATACGCTGTTCACCCTTAACGCTTAAGCCACCCTCTTCTTGGGAGACTGTAGCAGGTACGCTCACCTGCTTCTCAACTCCTGCAATCATCAAAGTACCTTTTAGTGGTTGACTTTCGCCAATGGCCGCTTCTGCATTGTCAACGATGAACGTAACCTTTGGGTACTCTTCTTTTTTTAGCGCCTCATGCATCTTATTATCCATTGCTGCGGCCCTATCGCTCAAAATATCCGCTACCACCGCAGAGAACTCAACAGCATTTAGGGTTTTGCCATCAGTATCTACTTTACCTTCCATGGAATTTGCGGTGACCGTCCAATCATGTAAACTAGACGAGCCATCTATAGTCATTGTGCTCGCGTCGGATAAAACGTAAGATTCCTGGGCCATTACCAATGAGCCTATTGCCAAAAAAAGAAACGTAGAGATATTTTTCATTGTAAAGGTTTATAATTTATAGAACGTAATCGTTAGGTTCATTTATAGGCTTATTACCATACCTATTTGAGCGTTGTATATCTTGATGCCTCTCTTCGTATTATCGGCCAAAAGACATAAATCAAAGGCTTTTGCTTTATCAAAATGTAAGTATCAAAAGTTGGATATTCATTCGACCCATACCGGTAGTACTACTACTTTCTACAACGTTTCGGCAAGTCGCAAACTAGGTCTTTTCTCAATCACCTCAGCAATAAATAGGTATCGTTCAATTTGGTAAGATAACAGATAAATTAAATCCGAATAGCGCAAAAGGTTTTTTCACATTGTATGGAAAAATTGGAAGCCTTCATCGCCAAGTAATCTAAGCTCTTACCTTATCGCCCACCCTATTCATCTAACACCGTAGACCAAAACTTGGTTTGTTCTTCCGCGGAAGGCTGTTCTTTAGGACTAACCAATCGAAACCCAACGTAGTTCGAATCGGTAAACCACCAAAAACTTTTTGGAATTTGGGGATCTCTTTTTTGTTGATTCAAGCTAGAAGCCCTTCGAGCAGCCGAGCGCAATTGGTCGGCATCATCGTCCCATGACCCCCCACGAATGACTCTCGGATGAATTACAGTTGGTATTACCCAAGGGTTTTTATCATCAGTGATGGCATAGGCATCCTCTTTATATTCATCCAAAGTCCATTCGGCCACATTACCGTGCATGTCGTAAAGTCCCCATGGATTAGGCGCTTTGGTGCCGGTTTTTTTATATGCGTTATCCGAATTTTTATAGTATACCGCGTAAGCATCAATATCATCGACAGTATCCCCAAAACTATAGGCGGTCTGTGTACCAGCCCTTGCAGCGTATTCCCATTCCGCTTCGGTAGGCAACCGATAAAACTTTCCGGTAACGGTACTCAACCATTTACAAAATACCAAGGCGGAATAGGCAGACATGCTTACCGCCGGAAATCCGTCTTTGCCCATACCGTACGAAGGGTCTTCGTATGGCGGACTCGGTCGTGTTATCGCATCGATTTTCATGACCTTATCATCATCTAACTTGACAAATATTTCCTTATTCTGTTTGAAAAAAAGTTCGAAAACATCCCAGGTCAGTTCGTTTTTGCCCATGTAAAAAGCATCTAATGCTACCTCTTTCTGCGGGCCCTCATCTGGTTTACGATCGGCTTCCGAATCGGGACTCCCCATCGTAAAGCTTCCTTCTGGCAGTAGCACCATGTCGAAATTAATTTCCGTCTCAGGAATCTCTTGAGTATACGTTTCGTTTGTTGTTGCTTCCTGATTGGCAGCGACCGGTTCTTCACGAACCATTTTCTTTGCAGTTTCTTGATTGGGAATTGCCTGCTTGGACTTGCAAGATTGTAATACGGCTCCTATTAGGAACACGGAAAAAATAATTTCTCTAATTTTCATTCGCGTTTCAGTTAAGTTTGGTTAAAAATAACAGTTTTTTTTCGATTGAATGTGAATAGTCTTAAGCCTAAGCTTTTGTTTCAATACATCCCATTTTTAAAATGGGTACATAAAACTTTTAATATTAGTTGTTCAGTTTTAATATACCAATTTCTTTACCGGGAATTATAGCTTCACAAATCGATATCTTAATTACTTTCTCAATGGATAGAGCCTTTTTTTTACAAAGGGCTAATTCTAATTATATCAATTAAATACCCCAATCCATTAGTCAGATTTGAGCATTGGTAACACCAGCATTTCGGGTAAACAATCTTGAAGATTTTTGGTGGTATCTAAAGACGTTTTCGGCTTTGGTAATTACAATTTTTATGGCCAATATTTTTAATGGGATACACCTACAGTTTTGCTCAAAGCGGTAGTTGTTAATGCAAAACTCGGTAATCTTGAACGCCCGCACCACCCAATACCCAAAGACTTGTAAAGACTTCCTATTTTAAATTTCCTGTCAAACATACTTCGTAAATGTACATTGGGTAGACCAACCTATTTTAAGGGTTTACCGTGTAATGGGTCAGATTCTTCTAGAAGGCTTTCCGATTAGTTTGTGTAACTAATTTCGCACTTCTTGTTATAAATAGAATAGTATATATTTGATTGTTAAATCTAAACTTCCCAGCAATGCCGAAATTATCCTTAGTACTGATTTTATTCTTTATTTCCATATCTATCTTTGCCCAAAAGTCAAATACCAAAGAACTTGAAAAATTCACTGAACTTAAGGCTTATGATAGAATTGTCGTTACGTTAATTAAGAGTAACGAGAACAAATTGGTAATTACCGGTGATGAAAGAGATGAAGTGGAAGTCGACAACGATAAGGGACTTCTCAAAATTAAAATGGAATTCGATAACTTTTTGGATGGTGACGAGGCCAAAGCAACTTTATACTATACCGAGACGCTTACTTTAATCGATGCCAACGAGAACGCCAAAATCATGTCGGAAGAAACGGTAAAGGGTGATCGCGTCGAAGTCAGAACCCAAGAAGGGGGTAAAATCGATCTGAAAGTGAACTTCGAAAATTTGTTCACCAAATCTATAACTGGTGGAGAAGTAAGCCTGACCGGTTCTGCTAAAAAGCAAGAGATAAGTGTTAACACCGGTGGTAAGACCTATAACAAAAATTTGAATACCGAAGAAACTACCGTTTCTGTCAAAGCAGGTGGTCGTGCCGATGTTAAAGCTTCTGACAAAGTTACGGCAGAGGTTCGGGCCGGTGGTTCGATTTACATATATGGAAACCCAAAACTCGTAGATTCCAATAAACTTTTTGGCGGTAAGATAGAGATAGTAGAGTGAATTTCATATCAAATCATAGACTAGTCCGATTGGTAAGCTATATCTACTGTTCGATATCGGTCGCCTGAAAACCCACTAAGTCATTATTCTGAAATTCTGGTGTAACTTCAATCGGATTACAACAAACCTCACAATCTTCAACGTAAGTTTGTTTACGGATCGATGGGTCCATCAACATAGATATTTCTTCCCAGCAATAGGGACATTGAAAGAAGTGTTCGTACATAGCAAATGATTTTAAAAATTGAACGATAGCGCATTTCGGATGTATACAAAAGGGCTCACTACGCCCGAAAATTTCATAAGTAAACCAATTTTTCACTTTTTGAAGAGTCGTAAATCGCCGCTATTACCGCTACAGCCTTTCTAGCCTCAGGGCCTTCAACCATGGGTGCCCTATTCTTTTGAATCGCATCGATCATATCGATAATAACTTTTTTATGGTTTTGATGACCGATGGCAGTAGGGTCGGCGGCACCGCTTCCCTTGTCTGCATTCGAAGTTGGTTCGAATGTTGGGGTATCTTTTATATTCCATGCTTTTATGCTCCCACCTTCCATAAGAATACTTCCCATTTCACCGTAGATTTCAATACGTTCGGGATAGCCTGGAAATAATGCCGTTCCAGCCGTTATAGTTCCGATAGCTCCATTTTGAAAATTGAGTATTCCTGCACCTACATCCTCTCCTTCTATATTATGCACGAGCGTACTTACTTTCCCAAAAACAGATGTTACGGAACCCATAATATGCAGCAATAGGTCAATTGTGTGTATGCCTTGGTTGATGAGTGCTGCACCGCCGTCAAAGGCCATAGTACCCTTCCATTTGCTATCATCGTAGTATTTCTCGTCCCTGTACCAATTAATGTGGGCGTTGCCCATGACGAGCTTACCCAATTTTCCGGAACCAACCGCTTCAACGACCCGCTGATAGTCTTCCCCACACCGATTTTGCAAGGTACAACCCAATTTTACGTTTTTGGCTTTACAAAACGCTATAACCTCATCAATTTTATGCGGAGTAGTTTCCAATGGCTTTTCGCACAAAACATGCTTGCCTGCACTAGCCGCTGCTTTGATGGCCTCACCGTGCCGCCCACTTTCGTTACAGACACAGACCAAATCGATATCATTTTGTAGAAATTCATCCATAGTATCGAATACGGGTACGCCGAAGGCCTTTTCCGCCGACTCCTTTCGACTTGCAGATTTGGTATATAATGCCACGAGCTCGCCTTCGGCCAACTCGTCAATACATTTTTTATACGTGTTTACGATTGAGCCCGTACCTACGATTCCAATATTGATTTTTGACATAATATTTCTTTTTATGAACTGGCAAATATATCGCGCCGAACAATTTGATTATAACCAAGAAAGACGCGCCTTCGAATCGGCAACTTTTTGAATTTGAAAGATGGGAAATTTAATTTCTGAAGATTCCCGCCAATCGATTACTACTTTTAAAGTTCAACGTTCAGTAATTGGCCTGTAAGCTGTAATAATTGTAATTCCGCCAGTTTTGCGTCGTATTTGGCCAAGTTCTTATTGGTTTGGGCGTTTAGCAAATTGATTTGCGCCTGACGGAACTCTATCGACGTTATTCTCCCCAGTTTAAATTGCTCCTCTGAACGTTCAAAATTATTCTGGTTTGTAAGCACGTTTTGTTCCTGTATTCTAAAAACTTTCAATCGGTTTTCAAAGATAGCCAAAGCGTTGATGATATCACGGTCTACCTCAAGCTCGACCTGCTGCTGTAGAAGCTCTTGGTTTTCGTAAGCAATTTTGGCGTTCTTAACACGTACCGTAGTACCGCCGCCATCAAAGAGATTCCAAGTTAGGCTGGCGCCAAGACCAAAATTCCAGGTCGTGTTATCAGTGCCCGGGAAAAAGGCCGAGGCGGCACTTTGGCTTAGATTCCAACCATACGTGCCATTTAAATCTAAATTAGGCAAGTAGCCAGACTGGTTCACCTTAATATCATAATCGTTTATTGCGAGATTACGTTCGGTCTGTAAAATGGCTACGTTGTTCTCCTGTGCCTGGGCTATAAGGTCATCGAGTTGCAATCGGGGAATGAACTGTACCAATGTATCGACCTCGAAGCTCTTGTTCAAATCTTGATTTAGAACTACGTTCAGATCTCGTCTGGTATTCTCCAGTTCTTGTTGGGTGTTTAGAAAATTGATACTATCATTGGTCACATCGACTTGTGCATTTAGAATATCCAACTTGGTGTTCTGTCCGTATTCAAAAGCATATTCCGCTCTCGTGATACGTTGGGTCGAAATTTCGAGAGCTTCCTGTAATACGTTTTTGTTCTCTGTCAAACGTGCCACTTCAAAATATACACTAAACAATTGAAGAAGTGTATTTTCAATGGTCTCCCTTGCTTGAAGTTCGCTTAACTGATATTCTTCCTTGAGCCTTTTATACGTATAAAAGCGACCCAGTCCGTCGAACAACGTATAGTTTAAGTTGACCGCCGAATTGTAACGCTGGGCTTCGGCCTTATAGATATCCAATGGGTCTCTTGAACTTCCATCATCATTTAGCTGTCCTGGAAATTCGATGGTAGAATCGTCTCGATTATAATTCGCCCCGGCGGTGCCGGTAAGCGTGGGTAGATATCCGGAATTCAAAACGCTTTTGTTGTTCTCGGCTATTTCAACCTGGTTTCGGGCTACCATAATACCGAAATTGTTTTCCAACGCCAGCTTGACCGCATCTCCCTTTGAAAGCACCTGTTCTTGACCTTGAAGACTAGTAAATAGAAAAAAAAGCGGAAGTAGAAGTATATGTAGAAAACTATATCGTATCATTCGTAAGCATCAATTACTTTAATTCTTTATTTATCTATTTCGGGTGTCACCTTTGAATTGGTTCTCGTTTCAATAGATATATGGGATGGCTTTCGGGAATGATGCGCCTCTTCTTCCTGTTCCTTGATGGCTCGCTCGACCTCTTCTTTGGTCACATCATTACCTGTAACCAACCACTTGGTGCCTACTTTCGCTTTATTGCTAAAGGATAAAAACAGGGGAAGCATAACTAAGGTCAACAAAGTTGCAAAACCTATTCCGTAGGCAATAGAAATGGCCATTGGAATTAAAAATTGCGCCTGTCGACTTGTTTCGAATATCAAAGGTGTCAAACCGGCAATGGTTGTTATCGAAGTCAAGAAAATCGCCCTAAACCTAGAACGCCCAGCTTCGAAAATAGCTTCATCGAACAACATACCGTCCCGAAGGTTACTATTAAATTTTCCGATAAGCACGAGACCGTCGTTAACCATAATACCGATTAAAGCGATGATACCCAAAATCGAAAGAACGTTCAATGGAAAATCGTGTAACCAATGCCCAAATGCCACCGCCGGCAAACTAAAGGGAATCAAAAGAATCAGCATTAAAGGTTGGCTAAAACTTCTAAAGGTAAATGCAATCGTAATGTAGATCAGTGCCAATACCGTGAGACCGACTACCTTCAAAGAGCCGGTAAGCTTGTCCAACTCGCGGTTTTGGCCCTCATAGGATGCCGATACCGTAGGATATTTGGATTGAATTTCGGGCATGATATTATTTTGGATATCAGTCATCACATCAGTGGGACTGTCTTTGATATTTTTCATATCTGCAGATACCTGAATTTCCCGCCTACCTTCCAATCGGTTAATGGCAACGTCGCCGCGTTCTATGGTGTAGCTGGCAATTTCTTTGAGGGGTACCCTACTACCATTAGGTGCGGCTATACGCATTTCATCGAGGTCGGTAATAGAAGAACGGTCGGCACGATCATACCGCACCCATACCCGTATCTCGTCTTGACCCCTCTGGAAGCGCTGGGCCTGAACACCGAAAAAACCGGCTCGTACTTGGTTCATTACCGTTCTAAGGTCAAGCCCCAGTGAATACGCATTATCTTTTAGACTGAGCTTTATTTCCTTAATGCCAGCCGGATCGGTGTCTGCAATGTCTTTAAGTGCAGAATTACTTTGAAGTATGGCTTTCAGTTCGCTCTTCGCCGCTTTCAGTTCTTCAATATTATTTCCCAATAGGGATACCGATACGGGCGCACCACCAAAATTACCTCCTGATCCATAAATAAGGCTCTCGACTCCGACTACAGGACCCACTAGCTCTTCCAATCTTTCAGTTACCATATTGGCACCGATGGCATCGGGACGCTCTTCGCCAGGTAGTAGGTTAATGGATAAGGTTGCAGAAGAAGACCCAGGTCCAACCTCTTTGATCATGTTTTCAAAAAGAATCTTATCGGTACCCTTTAAATACTTTTCAGTCAGCTCTTTATTGACGATTATCGCCTTTTCTTCCACTAGGGATATAATCGAATCGGTTACATTTTCATTTGTACCATTGGGCATTAAGAGCGAAATCTGCACCCTGTCACTGGCAATTTGGGGGAAAAATGCGGTACGAACGACACCACCGCCAACGAAACCGAATGTAAGTACCAATGCCATGACGAATATGCCGAACATCAATACTTTATAATTTAGGGCAAATCGAAGTAAAGGTGTGTATAAGCCATCCCGCATCCACCGCATAAAACGGTCTCCGCCCTCGTTGATGATACGCAATTTGGCAAAACCTTCCGCCAATTTAGTTTTCGGACTGTTATCTACAGGTTGAAGCGCTTTCGAGTGGGCCAAATGCGCAGGAAGAATAATCAATGCTTCAATCAATGAGACAATCAAGGTAAGGATTACGATAACGGAAACCTCCCCAAAAAATTCCCCGATACGGCTATCCAAAAATAAAAATATTGAAAACGCCAAAATAGTGGTGATAATTGCGGAAATAATCGGTGGTAAAACCTCCAATGTTCCATCTACGGCCGCTTGAACGGGAGACTTTCCCTTTTCGTAATGCTGATAGATATTCTCTGCGATGACGATACCATCATCGACCAAAATTCCGATGACAATAATCATTCCGAATAGGGAAAGCACGTTAATTGTAACATCGAAAAATCCCGCGAAAATGAACATTCCTAAAAAGGCGACTGGTAGACCAAAGGCCACCCAAAATGCAAGCCGCGTATTAAGAAAAAGGGATAAGAAGATTAACACCAATAACATTCCCTGCCATGCGTTGGTTATTAAAAGTTGTGTTCGTCCATTGAGAACATCCGATAGATCGCGCACGATGCTTAACTTGACGTTATCGTATTTCTGGTTGAACTCAGTAATGTATTCCTTGATTTTATCGGCCGAAGTAATGAGATCTTCGGTATTGGTACTGGTAATAGTAGTACTTACAGACAAATTACCATCGAAATATGCAGCTTCGGGCGTTTCCGAAAAACGATCACGGAGTATTGCCACGTCTTTTAGTCGCACCGTTCGACCCGACGCATCGGCGCGAATAATAATATTTGACAGCTCGTCGCCGTAATAGGACCTGTTGTTTGCTCGAATCAAGTACTCTTCGGCGTCGGTCTTGATATTTCCACCGGTAACAAGAATATTGGCGTTGGCCACCGCCTGTGAAACTTCATCAAAGGTCATATTGTATGCCAGCAAACTATTCTCGTTAACCGCAATCTCAATTTCTTCTTCAGGATACCCGGCTACCTCAATTTGTGATATACCCTCGATGGCACGAATATCATTCTCTATCTGTCTGCCGATCTGCTTTAAGGTGGCCAAGGGAATATTTTCGCCACTGATGGCAAAACTGATGGTTTCCCGTACCGCCTCTAGTTTCGAAACAATCAAAGGTTCCATCCCGGTCGGGAAAGTGGGCACCCTATCCACTGCATTCTTTACCTCGAGCATCATAAAGTCGATATCCCTTCCTTTTTCGATTTCGACGTTAATGCTGCCGCTATTTTCCCGAGATGTCGAGGTTACCCTGTCTACTCCCTCAAGGCCTTTTAAATTATCCTCTATTTTTAAAACGATACCTTCTTCCACCTCTTGTGGCGAAGCACCCGGATAGGTGACGGTTATTAAAATATTCTTGGAATCCGTTAGGGGAAAAAACGAAGATTTCAAAGACTTGGCGCCAACGATTCCGAACACCGCAAAAGCAATGATAATAACATTTACCGCAACATGATAACGAATAAAATATTCTATAATTTTGCGCATCAGCCTTCGGTATTTGGAGTGTTATCTTCTTCAAACACTTTGACAGCCATTCCGGTGTAGGCACCCAGTAATGGTTTGGCCATTATGACCGTTCCATCCGGCACTTCCTTTAAAACCACACGCCTGTCAGAAAAATAAACCGGTTTGACATCGATAAGATCCAAAATGGTATCCCTGACTATAAAAATCTGATTGTTGGCTTGTAATAAACTCCTGTCTACCTCAATAGCATCTGGCTCTTCCATTGCATCGAGATTGGCTTCTAAGTACATGCCCTCCCTCAGGCTATTGTCTTTCACCGCAATAAAGGCTTTTATAGTCTGCGAGGCTTGGTCGACCCTTCCGTTTATACGGGCCACCGTACCCTCATACGTTTTAGTCTTGGTCAAATTGGTCAGGGCAACCTTTTCGCCAATCTGCAAAAGATCACTGAAGGCTTTGCTCACAGCTACCTCAAGTTCATACACCTCCGTATTGATAAATTCCCCCAACTTTTGTCCCGATCGCACCAAGGTACCTTCGGTCACCAGTGCTTCGGTCAGTACACCATCATAGGGTGCGGTGATTCTATATTTCGAGAGGCGCTGTTCTAAGTTTCTGACATTGTAAAAACTGCTCAATATCCCCCTGCCCGAAATAAAGAACCTTTCTTTCTCATCGGTCATTTCTGGAAGATCGGGCGTAGATTTATTCAGGTCGTAGCTACTCAAATATTCTTGCCATTTAGTATAAATGTCGGGATAGTCTAACCTCAAATCAGGCATGATCGAGGTCAATTCGTTATAGAGATTACTTTTGGCCGATTGAACGCTTGCCGAATATTCCGATGCATTGATTCTTATAATCGTTTCTCCCTTTCCGTAGCGTGTTCCCGTCTTAAAAAGCTGACTGCCTGTTGTGAATACCCCTTGTACCTCAGCGTATAGCTCTACCTTTCTTTTAGCGTTTAGAGTTCCATTGGCCGGTACTACTATTGGTACGGTGCCATTTTTCACCACTTCGGTAAAGACGGTTTTCACCACTTTTTGAGCGCTAGGTTTAAAACTCTTTTTACTGTCGATAATTTTACCGGAAAGATAAAAAGCGAGTACAATAAGGACCACGCCTAAAATGGATAAAACAATTTTTCGGAGATTCATGAAGTGTTGGGTTGGTAACTAAACTCAAGACGAGTTCTGATCAATACTGATAGACGCCAAAAATATTCATTAGTTTAAGTGGGTTTAGTTAAATCTATCTTAAATAAAATTTGCCTTAAATATTGTAGAAAAAGGAATGGTTGAATGCAACCCCTCAAATTTCCATTAAAGGTGCATTTTCATAGTGTCCATAATTATGTTCAAACTTTGTATTTGCAGTTCGGTAATCACCTTCAAAAAAATTTAATACTTGAGACTTAGGTTGAAATATTGGTTTCAAAATCATCGAGATAGAACCCTTTCTATTTTGAAGGCCTTCGAATGATGGGCACTTTTAAAATTTCTATTGTGAAAAAATTGTAACCAGAAATAATGAATCACACGTAATCAAATACCAAATTATACGAAAGGCTTGTGAACAATTTATATCAAGAACAAAAAAAGGATGCAAAATGCATCCCTTTAAAGATATTCGATTAAATTTAATTAGTATCTAACGAATTACTGACCGTTTTCTTCAAATTCGGTTTCAGCCATTCTGGTCTTATTAAAATCTATATCCTTGAAATTTGTATTTAGATTGCCCTTGTCAAAATCAAATACTAAAAATTGGTCTTTGTTTATGTACTGTAAATTATTGAACGATTCTAATTTATTGTTTTGTATCTGAAATATACGAAGGTTGGTCAATTGAGCAAGTTCGTAAGGTATCTCGCCGCCTATACGGTTATTGGCTAAGACCAATTCCTTAAGCTTACCAAGATTTCCAATTTCTGAGGGTATGACCCCGTCGATAGTATTTTCAAAAAGACCAAGTACTTCCAATTCAGTAAGGCTACCCAATGAGGTGGGGATATTACCTTTCAAAGCATTACTGCTCAGATTTAGGATTTTTAGATTTTTAATTTGCCCGATACTCTCTGGAATACTACCAGAAAGAAAGTTATTGAAGGCTGTCAATTCCTCTAAATTCTTTAGGTTACCAATTCCAATCGGAAGGGCTCCCTTTATTCGGTTCATCTCAATTTTCAATACTTTTAAGCGGGATAATTTTGTGATTTCGGTGGGCAGCGCACCGGTGATTCCATTGAACGCTAAATTTAACGATACGAGATTTTTAAGCTGTGAAATACTCTTCGGAATAGTACCTTTTAAATTATTTCTGAACAAATTGATTTCGACGACATGATCATTCACCACTTTGACGCCGTGCCATGTTGAAACATCGGCATCCAAATTCCAGGTAGTTGTCCAATGTGCTCCATCAGTCGAATCATAAAAATCGACCAAGGCTTCTCTTTCCTTGGAGGGAATCTCGGCTGATATCGATTGAACGAAACCAACAAAAAGTGTAAGGAAGAAAAGTAGGTTTTTCATAAATCATCATTTAATGTAGACAATAAGCTTTGGGATAAAATCGCATGAATTACCCTACAAAATAAAGCGAAGGTAAGATTAAAAACAAAATTTATCGTTTAAGTGTCCCGATTTGTTGTGAAACGCCGTTTAAACGCAGTGAAACGGGATTAAGTGCTTGTCTAGGCTTCCATTTTTTCGAGCTTTTCAGTAAGCTCTTCCCACTTTTGCATAAGTTTTTCCAAATCTTTTTTCTTTCTTTGATAGGTATCGAAAAAGTTTGGTTTTGCAATAGTGGCATCGTAATCCATCAACAATTCGTGGTCGATTTCTGCAATATTTTTTTCCATCTGCGAAATCTTACTTTCAACCCCGCTAAGCTTGTTCTTGAGTGATTTTACTTTCTTCTGGGTCTCGTAGTCGTTCGAGCCATTCTTTTCAACCGATTTGGTACGCACCTCTTCTTGTTTTTTCTCAATAGCCCTGAAGTCGGCAGCCTTTCTTTGATCGAGGTAGTAATTTATATCCCCTAAATATTCCTTTATATTCTTGTCCCTAAATTCATATACCTTATCGGTAAGGCCTTGAAGAAAATCCCTATCATGGGAAACTACGATCAAAGTGCCGTCAAAATTACGCAAGGCCTGTTTCAGTACATTTTTAGATTGAATATCTAAATGGTTGGTCGGTTCGTCCATAACCAGCACATTAAATGGCTGTAGTAGCATCTTAGCCAGAGCCAATCGATTTCGCTCGCCACCCGATAGTACTTTCACATATTTACCGACGTCGTCACCACTGAATAGGAAAGAACCCAAAATATCTCTCACTCTACTGCGGTTCTTTTCATTGGCAGCATCGATCATGGTATCGAGAATGGTTTTATTACCATCGAGATACTCGGCTTGATTCTGTGCGAAATAGCCAATTTGTACATTATGGCCCAATTTCAATTTTCCGGTATGATCGAGTTCGTCGACCATAATCTTGGCCAAGGTTGATTTACCCTGTCCGTTCTGGCCAACAAATGCCGTTTTACTATCGCGTTCTAAAAGTAAGTTTACGTTCTTCAAAACCTCTTTCTCCCCATAGCTTTTGGAAAGTTTTTCCATTTCGGCGACCACCTTGCCAGGTGTTATCGAGACTGGAAAGCGGAGATTCATAACTGCATTGTCGTCTTGGTCGACCTCGATACGTTCCATCCTGTCCAGTTTCTTGATCAATGACTGGGCCATGGAAGCTTTTGTAGATTTGGCCCGAAACTTTTCAATCAACCTCTCGGCCTGCTGTATTTCCTTTTCTTGGTTCTTTTGGGCGTTCAACTGTTGCTCCTTGATCTCACCGCGTAACAATAGAAATTTTGAATAGGGCTTATTGTAGTCATAAATTCGACCCAAGGAAATTTCGATGGTGCGATTGGTTACATTGTCCAAGAACATCTTATCGTGCGATACGATGACCACCGCTCCGCTATAATTATTCAAAAACTGCTCTAACCACAAAATCGACTCGATATCCAAGTGGTTGGTAGGCTCATCGAGTAGAAGTACATCGTTGCTCTGCAATAACAATTTTGCAAGTTCTATGCGCATACGCCACCCTCCAGAAAACGTATCCGTTTTTTTATCGAAGTCTTCCCTCTTGAAACCTAATCCTAAAAGTATCTTTTCGGTTTCACCTTGATAGTTATAACCTCCGATGATTTCATAACGGTGTGTAATATCGCCTAGGTCAATCATCAATTGATTGTAACCTTCGCTTTCATAATCAGTGCGTTCCGCGAGTTGGTGATTAATATGTTCCAATTGCGATTCCAAATCCTTAATTTCCTCGAAAGCTTGGTACGATTCTTCCAATACCGTGCGGCCCTGCTCGAAATCGATATCTTGTCTTAGAAAACCGATGCGAATGCCTTTTTCCATTGCAATGGTTCCAGTATCCAATGGCATATCCTTAGTCAACAGTTTTAGTAACGTAGATTTACCCGCCCCGTTTTTACCGATCAGTCCAACACGGTCTCCCCCATTTAAACGGAATGAGATCTCTTCAAAAAGATATTCGCCACCAAAGGAGACAGAAAGGTTGTGGACGTTCAGCATAAGGGTATCAGTTCAAATTATAATTGAGAATGGCTAGAATTGCATTAGTAATGGATTGTACATCATTTAAGGCTGCTTTCCATTTGGACGGCTTCGATAAACGATTTGCAAAAGTAAGTTTTTAGATTTGAAATATCACTTCGGCGTATGTACTTACAATTTTACTAATTTTTCATTTTTATCCATTCATTACTGCTGTAGTAGCATCAAAGCGCTAACTTTACGCAAAATCAACCCGGATGTTTAAGAAAGGGAGTAAGCTTTATAGTATTTTCACGGGAACTTGTCCGAGGTGCCATCAGGAAAGTATGTATTTTGAGAAAAATCCATACCACCTTAACAGCTTGTTCAAAATGCATGAGCGCTGTTCGCACTGCGGGCTGAAATACAAGCTAGAACCTTCATTTTTCTTCGGGGCGATGTACGTTAGCTACGGATTAGGGGTGGCCATCGCCGTAGCTGCATTTGTAATATCAGTTTTATTCATCGGTACTGGGCTAATCAGTTCTTTTATCGCCATTATCTTAACCCTGTTAATACTATTACCGATCATCATCCGATTATCCCGTAATATTTGGATCAATATGTTCGTGAAGTATGATGCCGATAAAATCAAGTCTTAAAATACTTTCCAGTAAAACGGGCAATATCCAACTCCTTTTCCAAGGCGAAGTCTGAAGAAATGTTTTTATATAATTGTTCTGAAACGGATGGCCCCGTCATTACGCCCCGAGAACCAAAACCATTAAGCACATAAAGATTGGGATGTTGCGGATGTTGTCCGACCAAGGGCTTTCTGTCGCTGACGGTAGGCCTTACCCCCGCTACATGATTAACTACGGTGTATTCACATCGGATAAAACTTTCCAACTTTTTAAGTAGCTCTTTTTTTGCCTCATCGGAAGGAGTATTTGTTTTATCGAACCGAGCATAGTTCGCGCCTACACGGTACACATCGCCGCCTTCCGGAATACAGAAAATTGTAGATTTTATGGCGCTTTTTTCCTTTAAATCCGGTGCATTGATAAACAGATATTCCCCTTTACTTCCCTGCAACGGTAAATAGTTGAAAAAGGGATTTTGTTTCATCCCAAAACCTTCCGCAAAAATTACTTTTCGGGCTTCCATCGTATTATAGTTGACACCCCCTTCTATAATCTGAAGTTGAGCATAATCAAATGTCTCCGAAATCAAGGCATTACTTTTATGCAGATAGGTTCTGTAAGCGGAAACTAAATTAAGTGTATCGATACGCCCCGTACCCATAACTTCTCCGTAGCCGAAAGGGGCGTCTATGTTTTGATTTGTATTCGGATATAGCTTTACGGACAGAAATTCTTCCAGTCCAGGTTTATCAGCAGCTTCGAACCAAAGATTCTGCTCGGCAACGGAAGCGAAACGACGGCGGACCGAAAGTGGATAATTCATTTTAACGCCCAATTTTTTCTCAAGCTCGGTATAAAATGGGATGGCCTTTTCTAGCTGTTCTTTCGCATTCCAGGCAAGTGTAAATCGTTTTAAGATTACGGGGTTATATAGGCCGCCGGCCACAAGGGTCGAGGTCTGTGAAGCATCACTAACGACTTTGTAGGATTTCCCGTTTTTTTCCAGCTGTTCGCAGAAACAAATTCCCGCTAGGCCCAGGCCAACTATTAGGTAATCAAGCATGCTATAAAGGTATGAAAATGGACGTCATTGCCGTCAAAAGCGCGTAACCTACTAGAAGGGGCCAACTACTAGATCATTTATATTGCACAACAAATGGTCAGAACCTTTTTACTACTAGCGGCTGGTTCAAAAGTATAAATGCAAAACGCCCCTACATGGCAGTAGGGGCGTCTCAAATCTTTGAATTGGAATATTCTTTTTCGGCTAGTAAGCCCACATATCTTGTTCCCTATCGCGAATGACCTCTTGAATTCTTTGGGCCTCCAACAATTGAAACAAAGCGTTGTCGGTGACATAGTCGTCGACTTTTCTATCACCGTGTACATTATCTTCACGATAAATGACACCATTGAACCTTCGTGAATTCAACAACATATCGAAAGATATAGGCTGTGCTGAGTTTCGCTGGTTGAACACCTTGGCATCATGTAATATTTGACGTGCGTCAGGGTAAAAAACCCAAAACAGTTCAACTTTGGCATCCGATGGATCCATAGACTCATCATCGATAAAGTTAACATCGGGCGCAACGGGTGCAATACCTAACAATCGATACTTTAATTCACCTTGGCGCTTATCAAAATACCACATGCCTTTGATTCGGTACTCTTCGATATCGGCAGCCGAAATATCTCTGCGCATCACATATTCCTGAGAAAGGGTC
The DNA here is from genome assembly GCA_011050085.1 of Pricia antarctica. GTDB lineage: Bacteria > Bacteroidota > Bacteroidia > Flavobacteriales > Flavobacteriaceae > Pricia > Pricia antarctica_A. The sequence goes on from DRGL01000023.1 coordinate 16,423, forward strand.
TCGCCCGCATTGATTTGCTCATACCCGTAATCGGTAGTATCCACCTTTTGCAAAGTAGCACTAAGATCACTGAATTTACGCTTGTCGGTAAAATAGGAATCCGCATATACATTCTTCAACTTTCCGTTTTTGATACTCTTTAAGAGTACATCATATAAGGATCGTCTATTGGCATCTATATCAATGGTATCGGTTGGGTAGTATAAGGGGAAATTTACACGTTCATCTAAATCAATAGTCTCCCAAACGGTCTTGGACCAAAGGATATCACGATCATCGACGTAGCCATACTCCAACGGAGCATCATTGTCCATGGCCAGTTGGGCTTCGGTCTTCTTACCAATGTCCTCGGGCTTTTTGGCGTTCAATATGTTCGCCTGGGCCATCATGGATGCGGGTAAAAAAGTCACGGCTCCGATTAATAAAACATTTTTCCAATTCATGTTTGCAAATTTTAAAATACCGGGCAACTTTTGCAGCTACCCGGATTTTTTAATAGTTATTAGTTCGTAATCTCAATTACTACAGGAGACACTTTCTTCAATTTGTAGGTCTTGTTGTTCGTAATATAAGCTTCAACATCAAATACTTGTACGACATCGCCCCTTTTGGCTCTTTTCAGAGCTGTTATAGCCATTCCGTTCAACCTGTCACCATTAACACTCACGGTTGGCTGACCGGGCACTTTAAATTTAAAGCCGCTCACTTTTAGGTTAAGGTCAAAATCGAAGTCCTCAAGCATCGCACCGATAGTAGCGATTTCCATATTACCTCTTGGCATTTTAACCGTACCATCTTGCTTGCTCACAGTACCTGAGGGCCGTGGAATATCCTTAATACGGAATTCAGCAGGTGTAGAGATACGTTGGCCATCAGGAAGGGTTCCTGAAGCGGTGATTTTTACCGTTCTCCCTGTACCTGGGTTCATTACGTATTTACTGGCACTGATTTTCTTAAGTCCTGGGGCTGATGCGCTTACCTTATTGTCAGGAATTCCAGGAATGGAAATTGACATAGGGTTTGCAACACCGCGATACACTACATTCATCTTATCAGCGGCAATCAAAGCGGAATTAGGTTTGCTAATTACGGCAAAGCTACTGTTCACAGGGACTATAACTTCATTACCATCTTGTTGAAAGACCATAGTACCCTTAACTTCATGATCGCCAGGCGAACCTGCACCTATCAACATTTTAATACCACCGGCCTCTAAACGATAATCAGAACCTTCGCTAAGCTTACGACCATCTAAAGTCAAATCAGCTTTTACAGGTGTAGAAGAGTTATCGGTTTTGCTGATGATGATTTTGCCATCATACTTCTCGCCGCTGTAGTAAGCAGACTTGCTTCCTATCAAATCCGTGGCAAAGTTCTTCAACGATACCTGACTGCTCAATTCGCCTTCCAACATCGCTTTCAAAGCGGATTCTTCAGTTGATTTAACATCAGCTTGCAATGCGGTCAACTTGGCCAAAGAAGCTACCTGTGGGAAACCTTCGTAGTTATAGTTAATCCAATCTTGCGTACTGCCATCGCGTTTTTCGACTTTACCATTTTGGTCACCGGTCTCAAATCGAGCTTCTACGGAAGATTTGATTCCTGCGGGAACTATTGCGGCAACTTGTGTCCGATAATCGTTCATGCGCTTCATGAATTCCTTTCCACCTTCTGCGAGGTTGTCGCCTTGAAAAAACAAGCCATCCAAGTAGTCAGACTTGTCCATAACTGCATAGTCTTTCGGATCCTCCGTACCGGCCATCATTTCGGTTTTAAGACCGTCAAGATAGTTGTAGTAATCCGAAGACATTTCCTTAATACGCTGTGCATTTGCATATAGCTCCGCGTACTTTTCAGCATCTTCCGACGCTTTTGTCTCAAGACTGGCCAAGTAATTTTCATTACTGTCGACCATTTTCTCGTTCGAAGCCTCAAGCTTTTCGTTCATTATACCGAACGCGGCTAATACTTCTTTACTCATATTGAGTGCCAGCATCGCGATGAAGATCAAATACATAAGGTTGATCATCTTCTGACGTGGTGTTTCTTTTCCTCCTGCCATGTTTTCTAATTAGATTTGGTTAATACTTTGATTTGGGGTTAACTAATCTCTAATTAGTTTTTTGGGGACATTGCACTTAACATTCCACCATACACTCCGTTCAAGGAAGATAGGTTGGTAGCCAAAGACTCCATTTGATCTTTAAGGGCGCTCGCGTTCTGAATTTGCTCTTCATTGATAGAAGCTTGCTTACTAGCACTCTCTAACTGTACTTTGTAAAGGCTGTTCAAAGATTCCATCTGGGCAGCTGCCTGCACCATTTCATCGGAATACTTTCGAGTAGATTCCATAGCATCAACTGTTGGGGCGATACCTTTAGCAGCACCTTCGAAGTTACGAATGCTAGATCCCAAACTTTCCATCAAGTTTGCATCGACACCAGCTTCTTTCAATAAGTTGTCTAATTTACCGGATAGAGAAGCTTCGGCTGCTTTAATTTCAGCAGCTTCACTAGCTTTCTTAGGAGAAGAAGCACCACCGGACAATTCAGGATAGACCAAAGCCCAATCCAATTCATCGTCTACAGGTTCGAATGCGCTGATAGCAAAAATAAGAGCCTCTGTGATAAGACCCACTGCAAGTAGAAGACCACCTGTAAGTGGACCGATTTCCCAGTGAAGTATTTTAAACAATGCACCAATGATTACTACCGATGCGCCAAGGCCGTAGGCCATGTTGAATAATTTCTTTGTTGATTTTGACTGTGCCATAATTTAAGGTTTAATTTAAAATTTAATGTTAATACTAAAGATTTGGGTTTGTATTTGAATTTGTCAACGCTTGTTGACGGGTAAATGTATTTGTGTATTTGAACTTTTAAAAACTTTGACTAAAATAGTAATATCGATCAATTTTTGAAATACCTCTCAGGTTGTATCTTTATCTATTGGTTTTCAGGTATTGTAGGTAATACCTCAACTTTATAATTATTTCTTTCTATTAGGATAAGCTTCATCGTGATAACTGCTACTCTTTACTGTGTTGAGTCTTCCTCGCCCATGTAATCTTGCACAGTACGGAAACCGATATAACTACGTGCCGAATCTGCGTACTCATAATCACGGGTACTTACTTGCAGAAAGTAGGCAACATCTTTCCATGAACCGCCACGAATAACTTTTCTTTCGTTCGCACCGGCACCGGCGTTGGGGTTCATTGTTGAAACGAAATCGTAAGCGGCGGGATCGTAACTCGAATTCGTCCATTCAGATACGTTACCTGCCATGTTGTACAAGTTGAAATCGTTAGGTTCATAAGACTTGGCTTCTACTGTGTAAAGGGCTGCATCGGCCGCATAATCGCCACGCTGCGGTTTAAAGTTGGCCATAAAACATCCGGTATCACTGATAACGTATGGGCCGCCCCATGGATAGGTTCCGCTTTCGATTCCGCCTCTAGCAGCATATTCCCATTCGGCTTCGGTGGGCAATCTGAATTGGTTCACGAATTGTTTACCACGGCTCTTCTGATCATCGTTCTTGAACTTCGTTCTCCAATTACAAAAGGCTCTAGCTTGGGCCCAGGAAACACCCACTACAGGGTATTCACTATAGGCATCGTGCCAGAAGTAATCATTGTGCATTGGCTCGTTATAGGAATACTCGAAATCACGTATCCATACCGTTGTATCAGGATAGATTTCCAGTTCTTCTTGACGGATAAAATCTTTTCTACTTCCGGTTTTTGCACGTGCAGCAGCTTCGATATCCATCCAGCTGTACTTATATTTCAATTTGGTAACGTCGATGCTACGTTGACCGTTATAGGATTGATCTTCTGAAATATACATTGAATCCATAATCTCAGTGTAGTACTCATCAGGGTACTCAGAGATGTCCCAAACTAAATCCTCATCCTTGTTCAAGGCACGACCTTCGTTAAAATTATCGCCCATTCCGGCATAATTATCCAACATGTATTTGTCATAGGCAGATAGTTTGGTGGTATCGGCATCCTTGAATGCATAATCACCGATTCCGCCCTCTTCAGGTCCGATTTGGAGTTCATCGGCAAGTACTGCCAATTTTGTCCGTGTAATAGAATCCTTTACCCATTCTACAAACTGGCGATATTCACTGTTCGTAATTTCGGTATCATCCATATAGAACGATCTGACCGTAACGGTCTTGGTAGGTGCGTTCAAGAGCTTGGCCTGATCCTCTTCGGATTTACCCATGATAAACGCCCCTCTTGGAATGAGTTCCATTCCATAAGGTTTTTCAGGATACCATTTTCTGCCTTCGGCCCCCGTTAGCTCTCCTTTTGTCTTTGACCCGCAACTGCTGAGCAAAAAAACAAACGCTATAGATGATAACAATAGCTTTTTCATACTTTAGGTTAAATTTCAATTCTGATTACTAACTGCAAAACAGTACATTATTTCTACACTCTAAAACTGCCATTTGATGAAATTATTGTATCAGCTGCAATTATACTTTATTTTTTTCGACTTAGTTAAAGCCTTTCTTATAGGCTTTGTACCACCTTTCGGGAATGTTCTGATCGCAAGCTTCCAGATAGTCCTTTTTTGTGCAAGGTAATAACGCCGATGAATTTGTTTTAGTATTCGTAACGAGTATTGAGGGGACCTCTACCCACCAACGATCCGAAAGGTGACTTTTATAGAAAACCAACTGCTCAATATCATTGGGTACGTTGTATTTAGTGAAGTTATCAGCACTATCATAGGGCGATTCGGTAATACGGAAATTAAAACCTTCGATGAAATACCACATTATCTGCGCCATCAATTGGGCCGACTGAACCGTATTTTCCATTTCGTACATTCCGAAAATACTTACTTTATCACTGATACCAGCATATCTGGCAATAGCACAGATCTCACGGCCCGTAAACCCATTTGGCGAAAAATTATCGGATAGCCCAATTTCACTGGCTCGCACGGCACGGGCATCTAAGCTAATCATGTGGGCATTGCGCAAAACCGGTTCAGCCAACGAAATATCGGCCCCCAGTTCGCCGAGTCGATAGGCGTCGAAAAAAAGCCGCTCCATCAAATCTATTTCTTCTTGGGCGTTGAAATAGCTTTGATAGCCAATGTTGGAAAAATTAAAAAGATTGTTGGGCTTTTCAGTGATGATTTTACTCATGTATGAATGTGAGGAAATAAGCTCATCGTCCATTCCAAAATCGAAACGGCTGTCAACCGCAACTAGATTAACAAGCTCTTTAATACCGTCGAAAGCACGATAGGCGGCATAGGTAATATCTTGGGTAGCCCCTATTAGAATTGGCACTATATTTTTCCGAAGCAGTTCTGCAACAGCCGTTTTGACGACAAAATAGGTGTCTTCTACTGTTTCCCCTTCTTCTATATTGCCCATGTCGGCAAGATTGGAGTTCCAATTACCGCGATACAATTTATAGAGTTGGATGCGAATTGCAGCAATATCCAATTTTTCCGGTTTTTTCTCAAAAGCGTTTCGAGATTCACGTACCCCGATAATGGCAATAGAAATAGATTCTAGGTCGGGAATACCGTCACGTTTGGAGTGTATTTTAATGTGTTTGCCTAATGCCTGTGCCGGAATTAGTTCACAGTATGCTAGAACTTTGTCTTCAACGGGAGTCAAAAAATCAAATGCCATCTATGGAAATTTTTGTGTTGAAATTATTATAAAATACTAATTTGAGTGCGATTAGCATTGCTAGCAGTCAGGCAAAGTGTCTAAGACCCGATTTGAAATTTATTAAAAATCCTCCCTTCATTAGAAGCGAGGATTTTTTTAAAGTCAATATGCGGTATAAAAAGTTACCAACAATAAACACTCTACAGGCAGGTGATAGCAGCTTATCTTAGAATTCATTTGTTCTCAGGTATCCATCTTACTCCAAACGTTTCAAATGAAAGCTAACCAACACACCTAGGCCAATAAATGGCTACTTCTTTTTAGCGGTCGTCTTCTTTTTGGTTGACGTTTTCTTTGCAGTAACCTTCTTCTTGGCCGGTGCCTTTTTCTTCGCAGCTTTTTTCTTAGGTTTTTTCTTTTCGATCAATGCCTTGGCTGCCTCTAAAGACATTCCTGCCGCATCTACCGATTTGGCAATCTCGACCTTTGTTTTTCCCTGTATAATATTATGGCGGCCCCATCGTGCTTTCTCGATACGAATGCCCTCTTCTTCCCAGTTTTGAACAACTTTATCAATTTCCTTTTGTTTCTTAACTTCTATCAATTCAATCAAGTCAGCTTCCGACAGGTTGTCGAAATCATATTTCTTATTGACGTTTATAAATAGACCGTCCCACTTGATGAAAGGTCCGAAACGGCCTGTTCCTTTGGTAACGTCTTTATCTTCATAATTAAAAATAGGGGCATCGGCTTTTTGCTTTTCCTTAATCAGCTCAACGGCACGCTCAAAATCGACATCGAACGCGCTCTCGCCTTTCTCTAAGGACACGAACTGCTTACCAAAACGTACGTACGGTCCGAATCGGCCAACGTTGGCCTCTACTTCCTCCCCCTCAAAAACACCCAATTTCCTTGGAAGTTTGAATAGCTCCATAGCTTCGTCATAACTTATAGTAGCTAGGGACTGATCCGGCAACAAGCTGGCGAACTTTGGTTTTTCTTCATCATCAACTGTTCCCATCTGAACCATCGGTCCAAAACGACCCAAACGAACTGAAACCTGTCTTCCTGATTTGGGATCTTTTCCCAAAACGCGCTCCCCACTCGCGCGGTCTGCGTTTTCCTCAACATCGAGCACAGTTGGATGAAAATCTTTATAAAAGTTTTTCATCACCTTTTGCCAATCTTCCTCACCTTCTGCGATTTCGTCAAACTCCTCCTCTACCCTTGCCGTAAAATTGTAGTCTAGAATATTGGCAAAATGATCTACTAAAAAATCATTTACGATCATACCGATGTCGGTTGGTACCATCTTTCCTTTATCCGAACCAACGGTCTCGGTGAGTTTTTTTTCATCTATCGCACCTGATTCCAACAGCAATTGTACATATTCCCTTTCGGTACCATCGATAGTTCCTTTTTGAACGTACCCCCTGTTTTGAATGGTCGATATGGTTGGTGCGTATGTAGATGGTCGCCCAATACCCAGCTCCTCTAGTTTTTTTACTAACGATGCCTCGGTAAAGCGGTATGGAGGCCTTGTGAAACGTTCCGTAGCCGAAATATAATTATTGAGCAAAGTTTCACCGACTTTCATCGCCGGAAGCATACCGTCTTGTTCTTCGGGCGTATCTTCTTCATCGGAGCTTTCTAGATAGACCTTGAGAAATCCATCAAATTTGATGACCTCTCCATTGGCCGTAAAATCTTCGGAATGGTTGTTGGTCTTTATCTTTACATTGGTTCGCTCTAACTGGGCATCACTCATCTGCGAGGCAATAGTTCGCTTCCAAATCAGGTCGTATAATTTCGATTGATCACGCTCTAAAGAAGGTGATGAATTCGTCATTTCTGTTGGGCGAATGGCCTCATGCGCTTCTTGGGCGCCCTTTGATTTCCCTTTAAAATTTCGAACGGTGCTATATTTTTCCCCATAATTATCGATAATGGCGTCTTTGGCAGCGGTAATCGCTTCGCTGGAAAGGTTAACACTATCAGTACGCATGTACGTAATCAAACCTGCCTCATAGAGGCGTTGGGCAACCTGCATGGTTCTGCCTACAGAAAAATATAGTTTTCTGGAAGCTTCCTGTTGTAAGGTAGATGTGGTAAATGGTGCGGACGGGGATTTCTTCGCAGGTTTCTTATCTAAGTTTGCCACTGAAAAATCAGCACCAATATTGGATGCCAAAAATGCTTGTGCCTCTTCTTTGGTCGAAAAGGTTTTATAAAGTTTGGCGGTGAAAATGCTGCCTTCTTCTGTTTTGAATTCCGCGGAGATTTTAAAGGATGCTTCAGGTGTAAAACCTTCGATATCCCTTTCCCGCTCTACAATTAAGCGCACGGCTACGGATTGTACCCTACCTGCGGAAAGACCGGGTTTAATTTTTTTCCAAAGTACAGGCGAAAGTTCGTAACCTACCAAACGGTCTAATACCCTCCGCGCTTGTTGCGCGTTCACCAAATTATAGTTGATTTCCCTTGGGTTCTCGATGGCCTTTTGAATGGCCGATTTCGTAATCGAGTTAAAAACGATACGTCGGGTCTTTTTCTTATCTAGCTTCAATTCCTCGGCCAAATGCCAAGAAATGGCCTCCCCCTCTCGGTCTTCATCGCTCGCCAACCAGATGATATCCGCTTTGTCGGCAAGGTTCTTTAGTTTTTTTACAAGCGCTTTCTTGTCTTCATCGACAATATACTTTGGTTCAAAATTTTTATCGACATCTACCCCAAGTTCTTTGGACGGTAAATCGGCGATGTGCCCGAAACTGGACTCCACCTTATAATCCTTTCCTAAAAACTTTTCTATTGTCTTTGCCTTTGCGGGCGACTCCACTATTACTAAATTTTTGGCCATGTATGGTTTTTTCGAGCCACAAAAGTAAATGAATTTTTTAATTTCCGATCATAGCATATATATAGGTATAAAAAAACGCCCTGAATTTCAGGGCGTTTTAATCACTATTCATCTCTAGCTAGTTTAAATCGAAAGTACTTAACAGCCGAATATTATCATCGAAATATTTGTATTGGTATAACACTTTATCGCCAATCATGAGTAGCGAATTCTGTAAAGGAATCACATCGTAAGTCACAATATCCTCAAAATGATTCAACAGCTTTAGGTCTTCGACATTGCTTTTGTCGTAGACTTTCAAACCGGAGTTGCCATCACAGATAAAAAGTTTTTCATCTTTGATACCCAGTCCGTATGGGCCATCCAAGCTATATTGCTTTTTAAGGACCGGATTTTTAATATCGATAAGGTCAATGATGTAGAGTCCGCTTTCGGTAGCGCCACAATTATTACCGCCACGTAAGGTGACAAAAGCATAATTACCGTCAACGACAACGGGGTCACAAGCAGTGCCATGCTCGAACTCAGATACGAGAACAGGCAATTTGGGTGAAGCAATATCGTATATATACATTCCTCTCATACTACCAAGATACAAGTACTGCCCTTGATTAAAAATGGTCTCTATATCAAAACCTGCGTACACTGTTTCCCCTTTTACAGGATTATCAAGATCTGAAATATCGATGACATTGATGGAGTGCGGGTCGACGGTATATAAATAATCACCTACAATCTTAAAACGTGCTAAAGAGCCCCCTTGACCTGTCGTAGAAGCAGTTGGAGTATTCGATGCAGCCTCGGAATTACCATTAATTCCATTGAACGAGGCGTTGTCTTCCAAATACATAACGTTAGGATCATATCCGAATCTATTTTGGAATTCCCCAGTCGACAGATGTTCGGTCTTAACTTCCCATCCAACGATAGCTTGATTTTGATAATCAATATTACCATAGTCGTACATATCGGCCTGTGGAAATTCGACTCCGAAGTCCATTACGAACCCATAATTTTCATAAAAGACATTTTCTACCCGTTTTGCGGTTGGTATATTTTCGATATCTGAAATATCAAGCACGACTAAATCGCCATAGCTATCGGCATACAACCGGTCATCCTTGATAGAAATATCGTTATTGCCTTCCATTTTGATAAAACCGATATTTTTGGGGGCGCTAGGGTCAATATTGTCCAAAATATGGAAGCCTTTATTGACGTCATTAACGAAAACATAATCTTTATAAGCATAGATTTTTCCCGATTGTTGCATCGGTATCGGATCAACAACTGCAACGGCAGCTTCCTTAAAAGCCGTAAGGTCTGTGATAAGCGGCGTAGCGATTACATAATCCCGGGATTCAGGTAAAAGATCATCCTTATCTTCTTCACAGGAGACAAAGCCCAAAGCAGCTACAAAAATCGATAACAAAACGGTCTTTTTCATAAATCGGATATTTTAAGTGGTTAATTCGGTTCGTAAAAACTCTGCGGGAGTTCTGTATATGAGATACATAACACTTCAAAAGGTTGCGTCAGATTTACAAAAAAATTAAAAATTTTGATATAGCGTAGTTTCGATTTGACCTTTTTTGAGATGTATTTGAATCAGACTCCTTTGTTTTAGTGGACTCAAATCAAATGGCGATTCCGTCAAGACCACTCCGCTATTCTCAAAAAGTCGAATAGATGCATCCGTCTTTTTATCCATGTTGGCCACGAAATCGCCTTTGGGCAAATGTTCGGTAACGATCATATATTTGAATTTTTTCAACTTCTTGATTATGAATCCGATTTGCTCGTTCGATAAATGTTGGAGTACCTGTCGAACCAGTACGCAATCTGCTTCTGGCAGGTCATCCGAAATTATATCCAAAGTCATAAACTCCAAATTGGGACGCTTGAAAAGTGTTTTATTTCTAACAATTAAATCAGCCACTATATCTACACCGATATACTGTACAGAAGCTTTTACCAACTGCTTTCCGACATTGAAGTCTCCACATCCTAAATCGCAAACTCTTAATTTGGGTGTGAACGCATTTAAAAATTGATTGATTTTTCGAACATAGGGGTCCACAATTTTGGGTAGGTGAGAACCTTGACCGGAATAAAATTCCTGCTTAACACCGCCCCACTCCTTCTGCATATAGATGGTTTCCATGATTTGACGGACACTTCTATTGTGATTCACAGCATTGCCTTGTCGCGCATCATCCATTTGCTGTTCCCGTATTTTGGTATCGTTAGAATTCATCCGGACTGTTACTTTTAGATAAATTTACAACTGTCAATCTGTCACAAAAGCCCATTTAATATTATATTTGCTGTCCGCAAAACAAACGCAAGTAGCGGTTATCGAATATTTGAATTTACGACAACATGGAAAAGACGATAGATGAAAGTGTTCAAGGTACGGCGTTATCCCCAAAAAAGGATACTCAGAATACCCGGAAACTTTACATAGAGAGCTATGGTTGTTCGATGAACTTTTCCGATAGCGAAATCGTTGCTTCCATTTTGGCGGAAGAGGGGTTTGCTACTACCCAAGAACTTGACGAGGCCGACCTGGTTCTTGTCAATACTTGTTCCATCCGTGAAAAAGCCGAACTTACCGTTCGCAAGCGACTCGAAAAATTCAATGCCGTCAAACGAAACCGCCCGCACATGAAGGTTGGGGTTCTCGGCTGTATGGCAGAACGTTTAAAGCATAAATTTCTTGAGGAAGAAAAAATTGTGGATATGGTCGTAGGCCCCGATGCCTATAAAGATCTACCCAACTTAATACAGGAAATCGACCAAGGCCGAGATGCCGTAAACGTTGTTCTTTCAAAGGAAGAAACCTACGGTGATATCGCACCTGTTCGTCTGAATTCGAACGGTATTACCGCTTTAGTATCCATCACCAGGGGTTGCGATAATATGTGTACCTTCTGTGTGGTGCCTTTTACACGGGGACGTGAACGTAGCCGAGATCCGCAATCCATTCTTGAAGAGGTGAACGATTTATGGGAAAAGGGATATAAAGAAATTACACTGTTGGGCCAAAATGTTGATAGTTACCTGTGGTACGGCGGGGGATTAAAAAAGGATTTCATAAAGGCTTCGGACATGCAAAAAGCGATGGCCGTCGATTTTGCAAAACTTTTAGAGGATGTCGCCTTGGCACAACCCGATTTGCGAATTCGATTTTCGACTTCGAACCCACAGGATATGACTTTGGATGTTATCCGCATAATGGCGAAGTATGATAACATCTGTAACAACGTGCATCTTCCTGTTCAAAGTGGAAGCAATCGAATTTTAAAGGCTATGAACCGCCTTCACACTCGGGAGGAATACTTCGACTTGATCGATGCTATTCGAAAAATAATTCCCGATGTAGGTATTTCACAAGACATGATATCTGGATTTCCAACAGAGACTGAGGCCGACCATCAAGATACCTTATCATTACTGGAACATGTTAAGTATGATTTCGGTTTTATGTATGCGTACTCCGAACGCCCAGGCACAATGGCCGAGCGCAAATTAGAAGACGACGTTCCGCCTGAAGTGAAAAAACGGAGATTGGCCGAGATTATCGCTCTGCAGCGCGAACATTGTCAATATCGCACAGAGCAGCACCTCGGTAAAATTCAGAAAGTACTTATTGAAGGCACTTCGAAAAAATCTGATGAACATTGGATGGGACGCAATTCGCAGAACACCGTGGCCGTATTTCCTAAAGAAAATTACAAAATTGGGGATTTCGTAATGGTACGAATGGACAGTTGCACATCCGCCACTTTAATCGGGGAAGCCGTAGCGAGGGCTTAAAACAGCAATTTGCGATGGATTGTACGCTAACGTGTAATCCATTGCTTAAACAATACAGTTAAGGAATATAACTAACCAGTATCGCGTAATTCTATTGGCAATAGATTTATGAAGACACAAAAATTGAATCCCACTCAAGCTCGGGAAAGATAAAGATGGAATCCATTCAATCATTGAAACAGCGCTTTGAAATCATCGGTAATGATGCAAAACTGAACCGTGCCCTAGAAAAAGCAACTCAGGTATCCCCTACCGATATTTCGGTATTGGTGACCGGAGAAAGTGGTGTCGGTAAAGAGGCAATCCCAAAAATCATACATTCACTATCGCATCGTAAACATGCCAAATACATCGCCGTAAACTGTGGGGCAATTCCAGAAGGCACTATCGACAGTGAACTTTTCGGTCACGAAAAAGGCGCTTTTACCGGAGCAACGCAAACGAGAAACGGCTATTTTGAAGTCGCCGATGGGGGTACGATTTTTTTAGACGAGGTTGGTGAGCTGCCATTGACCACCCAAGTACGTCTTTTACGTGTTTTGGAAAATGGTGAATTTTTGAAAGTTGGATCTTCGCAAGTCCAAAAAACCGACGTTCGTATCGTTGCGGCTACCAACGTTAATATGTTCGATGCCATTAAAAAAGAAAAGTTTCGGGAAGATCTATATTATCGATTGAGCACGGTCGAAATCCATATTCCGCCCTTACGGGAACGTCAAGATGATATTCATCTTCTATTCCGAAAATTTGCTTCCGATTTTGGTACAAAATATAAAATGCCGACTATTCGCTTAGAAGATAATGCGGTGCCGCTACTATTGAAATATCGCTGGCCCGGTAATATCCGTCAGCTTCGTAATATTGCCGAACAAATATCAGTGCTCGAACAGAGCCGCGTTGTTACTTGGGACACTTTAAAAGGTTATTTGCCTGATTCCAGTGGTTCGAACCTGCCCGCAGTTATCGGACAGAAAAAGTCTGAAGGGGATTTTAGCAACGAAAGAGAGATTTTATATAAGGTACTTTTCGATATGAAAGGCGACCTCAACGATTTGAAAAAATTGACCTTGGCCCTAATGAAAAATAATGATGGCAGCAAGGTTCAAAAGGAAAACGAAGGATTGATAGAAAAGATTTATGGCGATAACGGTGAAGATGTCATAGAGGATGAACGGGATCTAATGGAAGTACTTCATCTGCCCGAACATGAAGCCCAAAAACCAACACAGCGTCCTACAAATGGAAGTGATAAGTATCACTTCGCCGAAGAAATAGAGGAAGAAGAAACCCTATCTTTACAGGAAAAAGAGGTCGAACTCATTAAAAAATCGCTTGAACGCAATCGGGGCAAACGAAAGGCAGCCGCAGAAGAATTAGGTATTTCGGAACGTACCCTTTATAGAAAAATCAAACAATATGATCTTTGAGCGTAAAATCTTAGCCAATTCTGGCGCGGAATAAAATTGGTATTTACCCATTTGGAATCTTAATCTAAAAAGTGAAAAAGTATATATTCATTCTATTATCCGTGACTTTGGCGCTGTACCTCAACAGTTGCGGCATATACAATTTTACCGGTGGTGATGTAGGTACGGCCACTTCTTTTAGTGTGCCTCGTTTTCAGAACTTCGCCACCAACAATCCAGGTTCGGTTTTTGAACCTGGTCTAGAGCGTGATTTTACCCAGGCCCTGCAAGATCGTATATTGAACCAGACCAGTCTCGACCTTACCAGTTCCGATGGTGATTTATTGTATGAAGGTGAAATTGTAGAATACCGTATTTCACCTATGAGTGCTACGGCACAACAGACTGCTGCCCAAAACCGATTGTCGATGGCTGTTAACGTTAGATTTTATAATAAGACCAAAGAGGACGCTGATTTTGAGCAACGCTTTTCATTTTTTTATGATTTTCCAGCTGCGACACAGCCTGCTGCAATTAAAAGTGAAGCACTGGAAGTGCTTTTCGAACGGATTACACAGGATATTTTTAACGAATCATTGGCGGATTGGTAATCGAATACGATGAACACAAAAGACGTTTCCTACCTTTTACAACATCCAGACAAGCTGGTCTCACCAATACAGATTAGGCAACTGGAAGAAGTTTTGGAAGAATATCCCTATTTTCAAGCAGCGCGATCTTTACACTTGAAAGGTCTTAAAAACCTGAACAGTTTCAAATACAATAACGCCCTAAAAGTTGTTGCAGCCTACACAGCTGACCGTGAAGTACTTTTTGATTTTATTACTTCAAAAGATTTTATTCAAAATACTATAGCGGACCATCTATTAGGAGACGCGACCGCCTTGGTCGACAATGCAGTAAAATCAGAGGAAGTTGTGCCGCAGCCATTGGAAGAAATTGAGGTTGACACTATAGAAGAAGACTCGTTTCCTTTGACCCGTGCAGAGGCCGATACGCTTTTGGACCCCCTTCTTTTTAAGGCCAAAGACAGTAATCAAAGCAAACCTACCTCCGATGCAAGGAAAACTGCCTCCGATGAACTAGATATTGGAGAGCCACTTCCCTTTACCAAAAAAGAAAGGTATTCGTTCGGGGAATGGTTACAGCTAACCGCCTTTAAACCATTGAAAGAAAATAAAAAGGCATCTACCGAAAAAGAACTCGAAGACATTAATTTTCCACTAGAGGAAGAAAATTCTTTAGAAGAGGACAGTGACAAACAGAAAAAGTTTGACCTCATAGATAAATTTATTGCGGACAGACCAAAAATAAACCCTCTAAAAGACGTGCCCAAAATAGCGATTTCAACATCGGTCAAACTTGATAAAAAAGAGCTTATGACGGAGACCTTGGCGAAGGTCTATTTAGAGCAAAAGAAGTACAAAAACGCTATACAGGCCTATAAAATTTTAAGTTTGAAATATCCGGAAAAAAGTGGTTTCTTTGCAGATCGTATCAAGGCAGTTGAACGATTGAAAGCTGACGACAATTGATTTTCAATTAAATTCAACCGCATTTGAATAAATAAAATTTCCAGTATTAGTCTCTGCCAATATTTTTATGTTCAAAAATAGCAACGACAAATACATCCTATAACCTAGTAATATAAACGTATGAGTACATTTACGATATTCCTAATCCTTATTATAGTAGTCTGTTTTCTGCTTGTTCTAGTTATTATGGTGCAAAACCCTAAAGGTGGTGGATTATCATCGTCATTCGGTGGAGGCGGAAGTCAAGTAGTTGGTGGAGTTAAAAAGACCGGTGATTTTTTGGACAGAAGTACATGGACACTCTCTATACTATTGGTGGTATTAATATTAGCATCCAACGTTGCCTTAAAAGGTAACTTTGGTGGAGGCGAATCCAAAATTTTAAATGGTAACGATATAGAGACTACGATACCAGATGAATTGCCCGAAGCGTTGCCCGAATCTGAATCAGCACCAGCTACGGAGGACTCTAATATTTCTGATAGTCTGTAAATTTTTCCTACAAAATAGCACAAAATGCCAGCTTGAATGACAAGCTGGCATTTTTGTTTAACAATGTGTCAGTTATTCCGTAATGGCATACTTTCTGACTGTATTGTGAAAGAATATTATTTTTTCAACTAAAAACTATAAATATGGCAAAAGTCAACATTAAACCATTGGCAGATCGAGTATTAATCGAACCTATGGCCGCCGAGACGAAAACAGCGTCAGGCATTTACATTCCCGATACCGCAAAGGAAAAACCACAACAAGGTATGATTGTCGCGGTCGGACCTGGTACAAAGGATGATAAAGTGACCGTTAAGGTAGGCGATAAAGTGCTTTATGGTAAGTATGCAGGTACTGAGCTCAAGCTAGAAGGCAATGATTATTTGATGATGCGCGAGAGCGACGTTTTGGCAATCATATAAAAATCAAAAAAATAAATCAAGAATTCCAAAAAATAGAAAATTCTATAGCCAAACATTGGTATAAGGAATTGGATGTATTTGGGATTTAAAATTTTAATTTAAAAAATTTAAGTATGGCTAAAGATATAAGATTTGATCTTGATGCACGCGACGGGCTCAAAAGAGGTGTCGATGCATTGGCAAATGCAGTAAAAGTAACCTTGGGACCCAAGGGAAGAAACGTAATTATCAGCAAATCTTTTGGTGCGCCTCAAGTAACTAAGGATGGTGTGTCCGTTGCGAAAGAAATCGAACTAAAGGATGCCCTAGAAAATATGGGTGCCCAAATGGTTAAGGAAGTTGCTTCCAAGACCAATGATTTGGCGGGTGACGGTACAACTACCGCTACCGTTTTAGCGCAGTCAATTGTAAAGGAAGGCTTGAAAAACGTAGCGGCCGGAGCAAATCCGATGGACTTAAAAAGAGGTATCGATAAAGCTGTTGAGGCTATTGTAGCCGATTTGGCCAAGCAGGCTAAGAAAGTCGGAGATTCTTCCGATAAAATTAAGCAAGTCGCTTCTATATCTGCAAACAACGACGAAACTATCGGAGAATTGATTGCCGAAGCTTTTGGAAAAGTAGGTAAAGAAGGTGTTATCACCGTTGAGGAAGCCAAAGGCACCGAAACCTACGTTGATGTTGTAGAGGGAATGCAATTTGATAGAGGATACCTTTCTCCATATTTCGTAACGGATTCTGAAAAAATGGTTTCCGAACTTGACAGTCCTTATATACTGTTGTTCGACAAGAAGATATCTTCGATGAAAGATTTACTTCCTGTATTGGAGCCCGTAGCACAATCTGGAAAGCCTTTGTTGATTATCGCTGAAGATGTCGACGGAGAAGCTTTGGCTACTTTGGTAGTGAACAAATTGAGAGGTTCATTAAAAATTGCTGCTGTTAAGGCACCAGGATTTGGTGATCGTAGAAAAGCAATGTTGGAAGACATCGCAATTCTAACTGACGGTACTGTTATTTCCGAAGAAAGAGGATTCTCTTTGGATAACACAACTATAGACATGTTGGGTACTTGTGAGAAAGTATCTATCGATAAAGATAACACAACTATCGTCAATGGTGGTGGTGTTCAAAAGGATATTAAGACTCGTGTCAATCAGATCAAATCTCAAATTGAGACGACCACTTCCGATTATGACAAGGAAAAACTTCAAGAGCGTTTAGCCAAATTGGCTGGCGGTGTTGCTGTACTTTATGTAGGCGCCGCTTCTGAAGTTGAAATGAAAGAGAAGAAAGACCGTGTTGACGATGCATTGCACTCTACACGTGCCGCCGTTGAAGAAGGTATTGTTGCCGGTGGTGGTGTTGCCCTTATCAGAGCAAAGGCCTCGCTTTCAAAAGTGCAGACCGAAAATGCCGATGAGGAAACCGGATTGCATATTGTAGCCCGTGCCATTGAATCACCTTTGCGTATTATTGTAGAGAACGCTGGTGGTGAAGGTTCTGTAGTTGCCGCCAAAGTATTGGAAGGTAAAGGAGATTTTGGTTATGACGCCAAATCAGAGAAGTATGTAGAAATGTTAAAGGCGGGTATTATCGATCCTAAGAAGGTAACCAGAGTTGCATTGGAAAATGCCGCTTCTGTAGCTGGAATGATCTTAACTACCGAGTGTGCTTTGACCGACATTAAGGAAGATGCACCTTCAGGCCCACCAATGGGTGGCGGAGGGATGCCCGGAATGATGTAATTTGAGATTGGAACAGTCCAATGATAATTAAGCCGCCTCGATAAAATTTATCGAGGCGGTTTTTTTATGTTACATCTAGCTTAAAATGATTTGGGCAATGTCCTATTTCTATTGCTGCTTCTTTATAAAGTATCGATACGTCCATTTGAAGAAAATATAATCGAGGGATTATTTTTTAGTCAACATCCGTTAAAAAACACTCTTTTTCCGTTAAATATCTCTTTTTATACACTCTTTTTCGAATACAAATGAAAAATCAGTAAAAATTTAAAATTTTCGGTTGTCTTGCATACTTTAATTCTTACAGATTAGTTATTAGATGGGGAATCCTGAAAAGAGTTTCCTACAAATCACTATTTAACTAATTTTAAAGTAAACCCATGAGAAAACAGTTCAAATCAAAATTAACTTCCGGATTTATTGTTATGGCATTAGCACTTTTTGCAACAAGCTGTAGTACGGATGACGGTAGCGTTTTTGAAACACCGACCGACCCTACAGGTCCAAGTAATCCGGATACGGAAAATCCGGCAGAGCCCGAGGTGGCTACCTTAGTATTTAATGAATCCGATCCATCATCAAATGTCCCTACGGCAGAAACTAGTGGTGAGGTAGGCACTAATGTACCCGGTCGTGTTATATTCACGTCTTCAGAAACAAATCAGTTGAGAATGTACATTACTCAAAATGTTTCAGGTGGTGGCGCAATACCCTTTCAAGTTCTCGACATCGATGATCCTAATTTAAAAGATGAGACCAAAGGTGACGGTTCAATTGATCTGGACGGCTCCAACAAAAAAGCAATAGATTTTACTTTTGAATTACCTGTGCCAGATATCGATAATGGCGAAATTGTTTATACCTTCTGGACGACTACTGGTAAAGGTGATTTTAGGGATAGCGAAAAAAGGCTTGCCTTAGGCGAAGGTACAATTACGGTGACCGTTGGTAACGGTACCAACCCTGCTGCCGAAGTTCGTTCATTTACGGGCATTAAACTATTCGCTCCCAGAGCAGATGGTAATTCTGAAACTTTCTTTTCTTTATTAAACGAAACGGTATACAATATTACCGATGGACCTGAATTTAGGGCTTTTTGGGATTTTGGCTATTATTATACAAACGACGCAACTGCTTCATTCGCATCAACGGCCAATTATAAAACAGTTTTTGATTTTGATGTAGAAGGTTTTGAAGCAGAGGCCACCGAAGATGATGCCGAAAACGAAACCTTAAATGAAGCATTTTTTGAACTATCGGCCAAGACCACTGCAGAATTCGATGCGATAGCTTTGTCGGGAGAACTTAATGAAATCAATCAGGCACTCTTTCAAAATATAGAAAATTTAAACGAGGGCGATGTTATTGAGTTTGTCGATAATTATGGTAAAAAGGGACTTATTAAAGTTACTGAAATCAAAGCTGGCTTTGACGCCGACGATTACATTGTATTCGATGTTAAAATTCAGCCTTAAGTATATAATAAATTAGAATTTTTAATAGGGATGCCAAAAGGCATCCCTTTTTTGTGCCGTAACTTTACCTACAATACCTAAAACAATCAACTGCCCTTGTAAAACTGATGCTTTACATCGTTACTCCGCTTTCCATATCTTTGCACAAAATGATAGAATATGTTTGAAAAATTGAAACAGGAAGTCCTTATTTTACTGAATCGTTCAGAGCTAAAAAATGATATTCGCCTACAGCAGGTTTGTGAGCTATTAAAAAATTCTGTACCCCATTACGACTGGGTAGGCTTTTACTTTAAGAATGGCGATAAAGATGAGCTAAAACTCGGTCCATACGCCGGTTCCCCTACAGACCACACTATCATTCCCTTTGGCAAAGGCATCTGCGGTCAAGTAGCTGTCAGTAATCAAAATTTCGTGGTCCCCGATGTGAAAGCACAGGATAATTATATTGCTTGCAGCATCACCGTAAAAGCCGAAATAGTGGTACCCTTATTTATCAATGGAGAAAATATCGGGCAAATCGATATTGATTCGAATACAGAAAACCCCTTTACGGAGAAAGATGAACGTTTTTTGGAGTTTGTTAATAGAGAGGTCAGTAAAATATTAGTGTAAAAGAAGAGTCATTGGCTTGCTATACACTTAGAGTAACAAATTCCAAATAGCATAGGCAATTGATGATTCAGAATGTCAAAAATACTAAGTAAAATAACCGGTTCATAGTATCCGTGTAAAACTTCCTTCCGATTGTTGATAACGCAACTATCTTTTTCACTGTGAAAAAAGTACTTTTGCCTGTCCGTAAAACCATATGAAAAACCCATGTTTTTCTATCGGTATAACTTTATAAGAAATGAACATAAAGAAAGCTAATTCTGCCTTAATTTCCGTTTTCCATAAAGACGGTCTAGAACCCATAGTGAAAAAGTTCCATGAACTTGGTATAACAATTTATTCTACGGGCGGAACCGAAAAATTCATTAGAGATTTAGGAATCGAGGTAATTGCCGTTGAAGACGTAACCAGTTATCCTTCCATTTTGGGCGGGCGCGTAAAGACCTTACATCCTAAAGTTTTCGGAGGTATCTTAAACCGCCAGGACAATGCGGGTGATGTTGCCCAATTAGAGGAATTTGACATCCCACAACTAGATATTGTTATCGTTGATCTATATCCTTTTGAGAAGACTGTTGCCAGTGGCGCTTCCGAACAGGATATCATCGAAAAAATAGATATCGGAGGTATTTCGCTGATTCGGGCGGCCGCCAAAAATTTTAAAGATGTTTTATGCGTTTCCTCCATGGAGGACTACGGCGAACTTTTGGAAATTATTTCGCAGGGAAACGGAAACACATCACTGGAAAATCGTAAAAACTTTGCCGCAAAAGCTTTCAACGTTTCTTCACATTATGATTCCGCCATTTTCAATTATTTTAATAAGGGTCACGAAATCGCATCCTTTAAAATTAGCGAAACCAAAGGCCAAGAATTACGATATGGTGAAAATCCTCATCAAAAAGGATTTTTCTTTGGCGATTTTGAGGCCATGTTCAACAAATTACATGGCAAAGAGCTTTCGTACAACAATCTATTGGATGTTGATGCCGCGGTCAATCTTATGAGCGAGTTCAAAGGCGATATGCCGACCTTTGCCATATTAAAACATAATAATGCATGCGGATTGTCACAGCGGGAAACCATTCACCAAGCCTATGTCGATGCTTTGGCCGGTGACCCTGTTTCCGCTTTTGGGGGTATTCTGATCAGCAATGTCGAAATTGACAAACCTACCGCCGATGAGATACATAATTTATTCTGCGAAGTAGTAATAGCTCCTAGTTATTCTGATGAGGCCCTGAAGATTTTGAAAGGGAAGAAAAATCGGATAATCTTGATTCAAAAGGAAGTCGAGCTCCCAAATTCTATTGTTCGAACTTGCCTAAACGGTATTTTGGTTCAAGATAGAGACCAAAGAACGGATAGCCTATCCGATTTTCAATACGCCACTGAAAAACGACCTTCAGAAAAGGAATTGGACGATCTTATATTTGCTTCGAAACTTTGCAAGCATACAAAATCGAATACCATTGTACTCGCAAAGAATAAACAACTATGCGCCAGCGGTACTGGGCAAACTTCTCGTGTAGACGCCTTAAATCAGGCAATACACAAAGCTGGATCGTTCAAATTTGACCTTCAAGGCGCCGTTATGGCCAGCGATGCCTTCTTTCCTTTTCCCGATTGTGTTGAAATTGCAGAAAAGAGTGGCATCAGAAGCGTAATACAGCCCGGGGGATCGATTAAAGATCAATTGAGCATTGATTACTGTAACGAAAATAA
This sequence comes from Pricia antarctica, assembly GCA_011050085.1. Lineage (GTDB taxonomy): Bacteria > Bacteroidota > Bacteroidia > Flavobacteriales > Flavobacteriaceae > Pricia > Pricia antarctica_A. The sequence goes on from DRGL01000023.1 coordinate 38,187, forward strand.
TGTGTCGATGGTCATGACGGGAACACGTCATTTTAAACATTAAAATCCAAATTTAATCGTTGAATTGAGCCTAAAATCGCTATTTTCAATGATATAGCCTTCAAGACTTTATAGTTTGACCATCATAAGGAGTGAATTCACAACATAAAAAGTGGTTGGGCTACTAATTTTGCTACATTTGTCGGTGAAACGCATAGACTTCATTTTATGGTTTCAACCCTTATCGAACTAGTAACATAACCAATATAACAAAATGGGATTTTTTGATTTCTTGACCGAGGAAATCGCCATTGATTTAGGAACGGCGAACACACTCATCATACACATGGACAAGGTTGTCGTTGACAGTCCGTCTATTGTGGCCCGTGACCGTATTTCAGGTAAAATCATTGCTGTGGGCAAAGAGGCCAACATGATGCAAGGGAAAACCCATGAAAACATAAAGACCATCAGGCCTTTAAAAGACGGGGTTATCGCTGATTTTGATGCTTCGGAGAAGATGATCAACATGTTCATCAAAAATATTCCCGCCCTTAAGAAAAAATGGTTTCCGCCAGCTTTGCGGATGGTAATCTGTATTCCATCAGGTATTACGGAAGTGGAAATGAGGGCGGTGAAGGAATCAGCGGAACGTGTCAATGGTAAGGAAGTCTACCTTATACACGAACCTATGGCTGCCGCTATCGGTATCGGTCTAGACATTATGCAGCCAAAAGGAAACATGATTGTCGATATTGGAGGGGGTACTACAGAAATTGCGGTTATTGCCTTAGGCGGAATCGTTTGTGACAAATCCGTCAAAATCGCGGGTGATGTCTTTACAAATGATATTATTTATTACATGCGCACGCAACATAACCTTTACGTAGGGGAAGCTACCGCAGAAAGTATAAAGATTGAAATCGGTTCGGCAACAGAAGACCTTCAGACACCTCCAGATGACAAATCTGTTCAAGGTCGTGATCTTTTGACAGGAAAGCCTAAGCAAGTTCAAATATCTTATCGAGAAATTGCCAAAGCCTTAGACAAATCTATCCTGCGGGTCGAAGATGCGGTCATGGAGACCCTATCACAGACACCACCAGAATTAGCTGCAGATATTTATAATACTGGCATCTATTTGGCCGGTGGTGGTTCGATGCTTCGAGGTTTGGATCGTAGGCTATCACAAAAAACAGACCTTCCGGTCTACATTGCCGAAGATCCGCTAAGAGCTGTAGTTCGAGGTACCGGTATTGCCCTGAAGAATTTAGATCGTTATAAGAGTATCCTTATTAAATAATTTAAAAATAAGTTTCGGCTGACAAAAATTTTCGTTTGGCATCTTCTTGCCAATGAATATACAGTTTTGAGAAGTACATCTTCCATATACACGTTCAGGAATTACGGCGGACACCTCTTTCCAAGGTAAAGAAAAAAGGAAAAAATAACTAGCACGGGGCATGCAGCAGATTATCAAATTTATCATTCGATATAAGAACTTCCTTCTTTATATCTTTTTGATGATCGTATCAATAGGTTTTACCATACAATCACACTCGTACCATCAGTCTCGTTTTTTTAATTCCTCAAACTGGCTTACCGGTAATATCCTAGAGACTTCAAACAGCGTTTCGACCTATTTCGGACTTGATACGGAGAACCAAAAATTGATGGATGAGAACAGACGGTTACGCGACATGCTATTCAATGGGGGCGAAACCGATTCAATAGTTCTCGATTCAACACAACGTATGTATACTATTACAACGGGCCGTGTAATCAAAAACAGTTTTGCCGAACCCAGGAACTATATTACCATCGATAAAGGTGAAAAAGATAGCATTAAAGGCGACATGGGCGTTATAACCAGTAAGGGTATATTAGGTATCGTAGAGAACACCTCGAATCACTTTGCCACCGTACAAAGCATACTTAACGAACAATCTAACATCAATGCCAAAATAAAAAACACAAATCACTTTGGTTCCTTAGTATGGAACATGAAGCGGTACGACGTAGTACAACTTATCGACATTCCACGATTGGTTAAGCTTACCGTGGGCGATACTATTGTTACGGGCGGCATGAGCAGTATATTTCCTGAAGGCATACCTGTTGGGACTATTAGAAAATTCGACCTGAACAGCTCCAATAGTTTTTATAATATCGATGTAGCACTCTTCAATGATATGACGAACATCAAGAACGTGTATATTGTGAACAACGCATTTCGCGAAGAAATAAAAGAATTGGAAAACAAGAGCCAGTCCAATGATCAGTAACTCGTACTTTTTAAACGTAGTCCGCTTTATACTGCTCGTACTGGTACAAGTACTGGTGTTCAATCGGCTCAATTTTTTCGGGTTTATCAACCCGATGGTCTACATTCTATTTTTGTATTGGTACCCGATTAAAGAGAACAGGGCGGCATTCATAGGTCTTGCGTTTCTTCTGGGAATATCTATAGACTTCTTTTCTGACTCAATGGCGCTTCATGCTGCATCGACGCTAACCATCGCCTATATGCGACCCGCCATCATGCGCTTTGTTTTCGGTGTCAATTTTGAGTTTCAAAGTTTTAAATTAAGTAATACTACTCGAATACAACAAATTACCTTTTTGACGTTATTGATTATAGTGCATCATCTCGTCTTCTTTACGCTTGAAATTTTTAGTTTGGCGAATTTCCTATTAATTTTGAAGAAAGTGTTGGCGACCGGTGCGGTAACCTTAATACTTTGTTTACTTTTCGGTTCACTTTTTAGTGTCAAAAAAGAGTAAAAAATTCCATTTCTAGGCCATTAAATATAATTCTAGTTGAAAAAAATACTGCTATCCTCCATCATTATCATTATCGGTATCACATTTATCGGCAGGCTTTCATACCTTCAGATATTTAGTTTTTCGCCGGATCAAGTATTGGAAGATCCTGCCATAAAGCGCGTTTACGATTATCCCGAGCGGGGATATATCTACGACCGTAACGATAAGCTTTTAGTAGGTAATGATCCCGCATACGATGTCATGGTGATTCCACGTGAAGTACGGGCCTTGGATACATTGGAGTTTTGCGGATTACTAGGAATAAAAAAGAAAAAATTCATCAAAGAACTCCGGAAGGCAAGAATGTATTCACCAAGACTTCCTTCTGTATTTGTACCCCAACTTTCAAAACAGGATTACGCCAGGCTTCAAGAAAAAATGAGGCATTATCAGGGGTTTTATATTCAGCAACGCTCTCTTAGATACTACGCTACCAATAGTGCCGCAAATGTACTCGGGTATATCAGTGAGGTAAATGAACGCGACCTGGCTAAAAACCCGTATTATGTGCAAGGGGAACTGACCGGACGTACCGGGGTGGAAAAGCAGTATGAGGATATTTTACGAGGAAGAAAAGGGGTGCAGTACATACAAAAAGACCGCTACAACCGAGATATTGGGAAGTATAAAAACGGAATTTTAGACACCTTGCCCGAACAAGGCCTAGAACTGAATGTTACATTGGACAAAGTTCTTCAAGAGTATGGAGAACGTTTGATGAACGGTAAACGTGGCGGCATTGTAGCGCTTGAACCGGCAACCGGTGAAATTCTTTCAATGATATCAGGCCCCACCTACGACCCGGCGCTTTTGGTCGGCAGGGAAAGATCGAAAAACTACAGTAAACTTCATTATGATAGCATCGCCAGGCCCACATGGGATCGTTCCCTTTTAGCGGAACCCTCACCAGGCTCACCTTTCAAGACCCTTAATGCTCTTGTTGCCTTACAGGAAGGTGTAATTACCCCGAGCACAAGTGTCAGATGCTATAATGGCTTTTACGTGGGTAAGAAAAAAAGAGGCTGCCACTGTGGTGGCGGAATGCGAAATCTCAATAGCGGTATCTATGAATCGTGTAACGCCTATTTTGCCAACGCCTTCCGGAAAATTTATGAAAAGTACGAGACTACTGATGAAGGAATGGATGTTTGGGAAAAGCATATGAAAAGCTTCGGGCTGGGCCAGTATTTGGGATATGATCTTCCAACAGGAAGAAAGGGAAGAATACCCAGTAAAGAATATTATGATAAATGGTACGGCGATAACCGCTGGTCATCATCCTATATCATTTCGAATTCGATCGGTCAAGGCGAAGTGGCCGCTACACCGATTCAATTGGCCAACATGACGGCCGCTATTGCCAATCGCGGATTTTATTTTACACCTCACATCCTCAAGAAAATAGATGGGAAAAATATCAGTATCCCCGATTATGTTGAGCCCAAGCAAACTACTATCGAAAAAAGACATTTTGAACCTGTGATTCAAGGTATGGCAGATGTCTACAATGAGGGAACCGCAAAATGGTTAAGGATACCTGACGTAACTATAGCCGGAAAGACCGGTACCGTAGAGAACTATACTAAAATTGATAGTGTACGGGTTCAGCTTACCGATCATTCGGTTTTTGTTGCCTTTGCTCCCGTTGAAAACCCTAAAATAGCAATTGCCGTGTATATTGAGAACGGCTACTACGGTTCACGTTATGCAGGCCACATCGCATCGCTAATGATCGAAAAATACCTTAAAGGAGAAATTACACGTACAGATCTCGAAAAACGCATGTTGGAAAGAACCTTAGACCGTGAATATGCCAAACCATACAGCGGCAAAGAATTCAAGATCAATGAATACGACTGGAGCCAAGATGCGATTGCCCCCAAAGAAGAAGACCCTTCAATATAATCGACTATGGCGGGTAAAAGTGTCCTCAAACGTATCGATTGGCTAAGCGTATTATTCTACCTGTTGCTAGTCACCATCGGATGGGTAAACATATATTCCAGTACATTTACGGAGAACGGCGCGTCAATATTTGATTTTGGCACATTGCACGGCAAGCAGCTATTTTTTATATTGGTCAGTATCGCCTCCGTGGTAATTCTGCTCGCCTTGGAAGCCAGCTTTTACGAACGTTTTTCCAGCGTTTTCTATATGGTGTCGATGGTATCGCTGCTCGGGCTTTTTGTTTTCGGAAAGACCATCTCAGGAGCGACTTCGTGGTATGACCTTGGCTTTTTTAATCTGCAGCCTGCCGAATTCGCCAAAGTAGCTACAGCATTGGCGCTCGCTAAATATCTCAGTGATATTCAAACCGATATCAAACGTACGAAAGACCAATTGTACGCTTTTGTTATTATTTTAATACCCGCGTTATTAATTATACCGCAACCTGATCCTGGCAGTGCCTTAGTATTTTTTTCACTCTCGTTTGTTATTTTCAGGGAAGGGCTACCCGTCTATTATCTGGGCATTGCACTTTTCGCCATTTTGATTTTCGTCACTACCTTGATGTTCGGTACTATATGGATAGCCATAATATTAGCCTTGATTATTCTCGTTTTTCTTTTACTCAAGAAGAAAAAATTCAAGGTTCCGGTACTACCTTTAGCTACGGCCCTTATCGTCACCGTACTATTTTCACTATCTGTCGATTTCGTGTTCGATAATGTTTTCGAGCAGCGACATCGTGACCGCTTTTCATTATGGCTGCGTTTGGAGAAAGATCCTGCCAAACTAGAGCAGATACAAAAAACCATAGGTTATAACTCATACCAGTCGGAAAAAGCTATCGAATCTGGAGGGATTTTTGGTAAGGGATTTTTAGAAGGTACGCGTACCAAAGGTAATTTTGTTCCAGAACAGCATTCCGATTATATTTTTACTACCGTTGGGGAAGAGTGGGGTTTTATCGGTACGGTAACAGTGGTGTTATTGTTTACGCTACTCCTATTGCGGTTGATATTTTTGGCAGAACGGCAAAAAAACGCTTTCAGCAGAATGTACGGCTATGGGGTAATCTCTATTCTATTAGTACATTATTTTATTAACATCGGCATGGTCATAGGCATACTACCAACGGTAGGTATACCCCTGCCCTTATTCAGTTACGGCGGATCGGGCATGCTATTCTTCACGATGTTGCTGTTTATATTTATTAAATTGGATGCCAATCGGTTGAATGAAGGCATATAATCAAACTGCAAACTAGTCGGATGATGTAATGTATTAGTTCGGAATGGCGGTTTAAAGGATGAATGGAATTTTGAAGTTTTGGATTTGAATTTTTATTCAGAACTTCCAGCCATCAAGCTCCACCCTAGCCTCTAATCTATCCTGAACTTCATTAGGAAGGTTTTGGAAAAAATCGATACCTGTACGTTTTTCTATAGCATCGATGGAAACAGTGAACGAACGCAAGGGCTTAGTGCTTTCCTTCCCCAAAAACAAAAACCCTAGCATTTCGGGATTGCTGGGATCACCCTTAGTTATAATTTTATAAAAATAACGGGGTACATCGACATCCTCATCTCCAATTTCAGTCAAGCCCAATTCCAATACGCCTCCGGTTACAACAAAAACTTCGTCATAACTTCTAGCCCAATCTCGCACCTGCTGTTCGAGACGATTCCATATTCCCGCGTTAAAATCACGGTCTTGTGGACTGATATTGCTCGTGTAAAACGTTTCATTAAATGCTTTTTCCGAAAAACGTCGATCGCCCGCAGGGCACAGATGCCCCCTGTCATAACCAGAACCCTTGTAATTACGCCAATCGGCGGATTTAGTCTTCACTTTGGGGTCTTCAATAAAAAAAGGACGTTTGCGTTGGTCATTGGTCAACTGGCTTTTATCAAGGGTATATGCCACCCATTCAGCCTGTTCAAAAGGCTCGTTATACGATAAGCTATAAAAGCTGTGCTCGACTATCGCACCTGTTGAGGAACTTGGCAAGAAGTTAATGGGGATTTCCGTTTTTAAACCTGCAGTTTCCGAAACAGAATAGGTATCCGGAGTATAAAAATTTTCAAAGAGCCAAAAACCGATTATAGTGATAATGATCAATATAGAATATATAGTCTTTCGTTTCATGTACACTTTGAGTTGCAAGGGTTGCCCTTACGACTAGCTTTTCACAAAGATGATGAATTTACCTATAAACTTATTGATTAATTTAATTCAGGTACAAAGACATCCGTTCCGTTCTGTGCAGCACAACTGCGGTACTCAAGGCCATTTCCGATCTAATAGTAGCTTCGAAAATAACTTCTCCTGTCGGGTAGTCAACTTCAATAGATTTACCAAACTTAGCGCCTGAAGGGCCAGCGGCACCTGGCGAAATAAGCATGTGGTCCGTATCGGCAAGGTAATCTACATCAGAGACGATAAACGAAAACATCTCGGCGCCCCTTGCAGATCCGTATTGCCAAATTTGTTTGACTGTCATGTCAGTAGCATTGATTTCATATTCGACGGCGCGGCTATATTTCAAGGCTCCGGTAAAATTTCGGTTATCACCATTGTCGAAAAGGCTGATATGTCCGTTCGGCATCAGCTTTGTAGCATGCTGGTACCAGTTCCATTCAAAGTCAGGATGGTTTTCTGCACCTGACAATACCGCTTCGTTTGTGATTGGATTGCCTTCGGCATCTAAAGGTTGAAGCAGATATTGATTTAAATCCGTTCCGTCACCGGATGTAGCCCATCCTACATGTGGCCCCATAATCCATACCACTTCGTTAGTTTGGGTAAGTTTGATCATTGCTTGTGTTCGACCGGAGACTATAATAGTATCATCCGAGGGATCGTAGGCCACAGCGTTGACGTGAATCCAGTCTTTCGTATTATCGGTAAGGCTGGTACGGGAATTATCCAATGAAAAATTAAGGTCCCAGGTATTGATAATCATTTTACTTTCCCTGTCGATCTCAATTATGTGATCTTCTATAGTCGTTGCTCCTAATTTATTAACCGTTACCAAAAAATTACCGTTGGGCTTTTCGACGACATCATGATGAAAACCGTAGCCGGGCATTTCCCAAGTATTCAGGATTGAACCGAAAAAATCAATCTCGTATATGGTATTACTGCCCCCACCGCCGAAATCTGCTCCCTCGGCAAAATAGAGGTTTCCATTCTTCAAACGCTCTAGCCCGTTATCGTAGAATAATTTATTGAGCAGCGGACTGTCGGTATAATCCAAATACCAACGAATATCGCCCCAAGCATCGAAAATAAAAGGTTTTTTAGGAAATTCATTTTCATTGTATCCCAGATAGTTTACAAAGGTCATACCCTCGGCCATTTGATCTCGCTTGGCAATATCTATGGTAATTTCAGGTAATTCTACGTTCAAAGGCCCAGTTTGAATTTCATAGGTTTTAGTTTCTAAACTATCTCCTGCAGCATCTAAAAAATCTAAGGTAACCGTGTTGGCGTAGTCCGGATAAAGACCGTGCACGGGAATAGCAAACTCAGAAGCGGGATTGGGGAATGTATGTAACACATCGGAATCAGGACCATTCTTGCCTGTGATACGCATGGCAATGGTTACAGGCTGTGAAGTTTCTAACGAGATTAGGGCCGAAAGGGGTGTAAAACCGGAAGGATTGAGAATTAGGCTATCAGAAACTATTAAATCAACTGCAGGCACAACCGGATCCTCTTGAACAGGCTTTTCCGGAATCACCGGACTGTCATCATTTGAACAGGAACTAAGTCCGACCATTAGTAGCATCAGTAAACCAATCTTCGAAAATTTAATCATAGCTTATAAGTATTTAACATGGCGAAGTTAGACCGAAAATTATCCCTGCCCCTTTTAATCAGCACCTAATATGAGAAACCTTTGTTAAAATGAATTTAAAGTTTCACTTATTTATATGAAAGGTCAAACCTGAAAATTCGACAAATAGCTTATATTGAAATTCTAAAAAAAAGACAATGCTCACTTGGAAAGATATCATTCATTTTACTACAAAGGGAAACCCCGAACCAGACCGAAGGCTTGAAAAAACTGAGGAGGAGTGGCGGAAAATACTAACTCCCGAACAGTTTCGAATTACGCGCAAAAAAGGTACTGAAGCTCCGCATTCGGGTGCCTATTGTGCAGCGCACGAGGCTGGAAAATACAACTGTATCTGTTGTGACACACCACTATTCGATTCATCGATTAAATTCGAGTCCGGAACCGGATGGCCTAGTTTTCATCAACCTATAAAAGAAAATGCCGTTAAATATATAAAGGATACAGCTTTTGGGATGATTCGCGTAGAAGCCTTGTGCAATACCTGCGATGCACATTTGGGTCACGTCTTTCAAGATGGTCCACCACCAAGCGGCTTGCGGTATTGTATGAATTCCGAATCCTTGAAATTACAGGAAGAGAAAGCTCGCGCTGACAGTGAGCACTAAAAGTAATGGTAAAAAAAATATGCAATCGGCAAGCTTCGGAGGCGGATGCTTTTGGTGTATAGAGGCCGTGGTCCAAGAGTTAAAAGGGGTCGATAAAGTAAAATCAGGATATATGGGCGGTTCTGCTCCAGGGAAACCCACCTATAGAGAAGTTTGCTCAGGCCGTACGGGACATACGGAGGTCGTGCAAATTAGTTTTGATGCAAATACCATTTCATTCCATGACCTCTTAACGGTTTTCATGACCAGCCACGACCCGACCGTAATTACTAAAAAGGGTGACACTTACGGAAGCCAATATCGTTCGGTAATATATTATCATAACGAGAGTCAGAGAGTGATAGGCGAGAAGGTAATTAATGAAATGGATCAATGCTATGAAAATAGCATTGCAACAGAACTGTGTCCACTAAAGACCTTTTATGAGGCCGAGTCCTATCATCAAAACTATTATCATAATAATAGGGATCAGGCGTTTTGCAGTGCTGTGATTACGCCAAAGCTGGCTAAGTTGCGTAAAAGGTATTCACATAAGTTGAAGAATACTTAGGTTTAGAAACCGATTGTTCCAAATAACAACTAGCCTAAGCTATCTCTTCAATGTGGCGTTATACCAAAAATATAACGAACATTATCTATCTCACCAAACCTTACTAAGTATGCAAACAGTTTGCAAGAAATAGACGCTATCATCTTAAACAGGCTTGTTTAAAATTGTGATTAAAAAAAGGATGTTTTAACGCTTTTACATTTCAAGCTGATGGTAAACGCATTTCTATCTGAATAGTCTCAATCAAATTTGAATGGCATAACGATTTCCCTAGTCAAATCAAGTTTCACTAGAAGTTTGATTCTTGAGGTATGAAAATTTTTGGAAACTTTAAATAAATTTCATAGATGGAAAAGATAGGCATGGGCGGTAGTTGTCATTGGTGTACCGAAGCGATTTTTCAATCCTTAAAGGGGGTAGATAAAGTTGAACAAGGTTTTGTAGCTTCTGAAGCTAAGAACGGTATCTTCTCAGAGGCTGTATTGGTTCATTATAATAAAGCCATTATTCCGCTAAAAGACCTAATCGAAATCCACTTGCACACCCACGAGAGTACTTCCAATCATTCGATGCGCCAAAAATATCGCTCTGCGGTTTATTCATTTTCAGAGGCACAGCGTATGGAAGCCAAAATAATACTAATTGGATTACAACCAGATTTCGAACGCACCTTGATTACGGAAGTACTACCCTTCATGGCTTTTAAGCCATCAGATACGCAATTTTTCAACTATTACTATAGTGATCCGAAAAAGCCATTTTGTAGAAATTACATACAGCCAAAATTAAAGCTTCTTCTAGAAAAATTTTCAGGTTCCATAAACGTTCAAGCAATATATTCAAGGCTTCACACCTAAACTGGAACACCTGTTTGAAGTCATACACTCCGCAAAAAAGGGTGTCGGTTTTTAGAAATAGGGGATTGAATCTAAAAACTTACTAAAAAACCTTAAATTGGAAGGTTTTAAACAAGAATACAATGGAATTGACATTAGAACAAACTTGGAGATGGTACGGGCCGAATGATTCCGTTTCATTATCGGATATTAAGCAAGCGGGTGCTACCGGAGTAGTATCTGCTTTGCACCATATACCGAACGGAGAAGTATGGCCCATTGATGAGATAGTAAAAAGAAAGGATGCTATTGAACATATGGGACTTACATGGTCAGTTGTTGAGAGCGTACCAATTCATGAAGCTATTAAAACCCAAGCCGAAGGTTATAAAACCTATGTGGAAAATTACAAAAGAACACTTTCCAATTTAGGGAAATGTGGTATTGACATTGTTTGCTATAACTTCATGCCCGTTCTCGATTGGACTAGAACCGATCTTAATTATGAAATGGTGGATGGTTCTACAGCTTTACGTTTTGAGGCGGCAGCCTTTGCCGCTTTCGAACTGTTTTTATTGAAACGCCCAGGCGCAGAAAATGCATATACCGATGTGCAAAAGGAAAATGCGGAACATTATTTTTCAAAGTTATCGGAGGATGCCAAAATAGAACTTTCGAACAATATTATTGCAGGACTTCCAGGTGCCGAAGAAGGTTATACTTTAGCAGAATTCAACACCATCTTAAAAACTTACGATTCCATAGGACCGGCAGAGCTTAAAAATCACTTATTTGAATTTTTGGGCCAGATAATACCCGTTGCCGAGAAGGCAGGGGTATTGATGTGCATTCACCCCGATGACCCTCCGTTCCCCATTTTGGGGCTACCACGTGTGGTGAGCACAGAAAAGGATATCATAGAACTATATAATGCCGTTGATAGCCCTAACAATGGTCTTACCTTTTGCACAGGCTCTTTTGGTGTGCGTTCTGACAATAATTTGCCAGCAATGGTTGAGCGCTTGGGAAGTCGCATCCATTTTATTCACTTGCGGAGTACTGAACGTGATGCGGACGGTAATTTTCATGAGGCGAACCATCTTGAAGGTGACGTAGATATGTATGGTGTAATGAAAGCCTTGGTGATGGAACAGGGAAAGCGTAAATCAGAAGGAAGAAAAGACGTAAGAATGCCTATGCGACCTGACCATGGCCATAAGATGCTCGATGATCTTCAAAAGAAAACGAATCCTGGTTATTCAGGAATCGGAAGATTAAGGGGCCTGGCGGAATTACGGGGATTGGAGATGGGAATACGGAAATCGATCTAAGTATTTTTATTGACTCACGCCGTAAGATTTTCAATTGCAGGTATCTTAGGATGAAAATCCCTGTTTTCAAGCATTAATACTGGCAGAAGGGGGAGTTTTCGGAGAACAAAATCGTAAAACTCAACAATAAAACCCTGAATTCGGTTAGAGGAATTTTACAGAATGATGGTTTTACATCCGCCATTTATGTACCAAAATATTTTTAAACTAAAAACCCCCGACATAGTAATGTCCGGGGTTTTTAATTTGATTTTTATCTTACAATCTTAATCCTTCGCCGCCAACTTGCCGTGCTCTAAACTATTGTTTTTCAAATCTTGTAATACGTTAACCGCTTCCTCAACGTATACATCTTTAGCGAGGTTTTTGTGCCACCGGTCCCGTTTCTCTTGCAAAACTGAATCTTTAACAAAAAGATCCTTTTCGTATTTTAAAGATTCAAAAGTTAACTTAGAATCGTAATCGGTGATAGTTTTAAAATATTTTGATTTTTCCTTTGCCTTTTCCTCATCGTTAACGTAGGCATCATAATTTAACGAAATAACCGTCTCATCCTGCTTCGATTTCAGCCATTTTGCATTTTCTTCGATTAGCTTAATTTGGGCACTATTATCCATTCTCTTTTTGCTATTGGCAATCGTCCGGTCGTAATCTATGTATCCATTCCAAGCTTTATAATTGGCGGGTGATATCTTATCCCATTTCAATGGATTCGATTGATCGCGTTCTCCCAAATCGATATAGCTATACTTGTCCGGTACAACGACATCGCTCTTAACACCTTCTAACTGGGTAGAACCACCATTGATACGATAAAATTTCTGCGTTGTCAATTTAATCGCTCCTAAATCATCATGATCATTGCTGCGAACTATATTTTCTAAAGGAATTACATTCTGAACCGTACCCTTGCCGAAAGTTTGTTGGCTGCCTATGACAATAGCCCTTTTGTAATCTTGCATTGCCGCTGCTAAAATCTCGGATGCAGAGGCTGATAATTCGTTTACTAAAATGACCAGAGGACCATCCCATTGAATCCGTTCATCTTTGTCGTCGTATACATCTTTTCCCTTTCCAGAAGAGCGAACCTGTACGATTGGGCCATCCTTGATAAACAATCCTGCCATTTCGACTACAGTCTTTAACGAACCTCCACCATTATCGCGTAAATCAAGAATTAGACCTTCTGCACCCGCCTCCTTCAAACGCTCAACTTCCTTAGCGACATCGGTGGCTGCATTACGTTCGGTATAATCATCGAAATCGACATAGAATTTCGGTAAATCAATCAATCCGAATTTTTGATTATCCTTAATTATATTCGCCGATTTCGCAAAAGATTCTTCCAACTCTACTACATCACGTGTCAAGGAAACCACATCCATGGAACCATCAATTTTACGAACGGTCAAATCTACAGTGGTACCTTTGGCACCTTTTATCAATTTGATGGCATCGTCTAAGCGCATACCTACAATATTAATAGGCTCTTCGCCTTCTTGGCCGACCTTCAAAATCTCATCACCTACCTCTAACTGCCCATCACGCCAAACCGGCCCTCCAGAAATAATGTCTACAATTTTAGCGCCCTCTGGCTTCTTTTGTAACCTAGCACCTATGCCTTCAAACTTACCGGACATACTAACATCGAACTTTTCTTTATCATCCGGCGCGAAATAGTAGGTATGTGGATCAAATTCGTCAACAATGGTATTGATGTACTGTACAAACCAATCTTTACGTTCAAGGTCACTTACAAAATCAAAAAACTCGTCCAAGGTTTTCCTTGTGGATTCTCTTGAAAAGACTTCAGCCTCTTCTGGATTCATAGTCTCTTCAGAGATCTCATCATCTACTTCTTCTTCTAAAACATTTTGATCTGCCTCATCAATTTCAAGCGGTTTTTCAATTTCTTCATCCTTAGTTGGCTTTCTGACTTTAGAATCATAAGTGCCCAAAGTGGCATACTTCAATTGCTGTCTCCATCGCTCCTTCAAGTCTTTTCTGGAAGCTGCGAAAGGTAATTTCTCATAGTCGATATCGATATTTTCCTTTTCGGTATAATCGAAAGGGGTATCGAGTACCTCTTTGTAGATACCCTTAGCATCTTCCATTCTTTGTATCAATCGATCATAAACCAGATTGAAAAAAGAAATGTCGGTGCTATTAATTTGATCGTCTATCTGAAATTTGAACTGCTCGAATTCCTTTATGTCCTCGGCTAAAAAATAGCGCTTTGTAGGGTCTATAACATCTATAAAATCCTCAAAAACGCTGACTGAAAAATCATCGTCAATGGTTTTAGGTTCATAGTGCCCCTTTTCAAGAACATAGGTTATTAAATCCAACAATAACTTGTCCTTGTCGTCATTTTCAAAAGACTTGTTCGTAAAACTACAGGAAGCTACAGATAATAGCATTCCCATAAGTGCATAGGCGAGATTCCTTTTCATAGATATTTAAGTTTCATTTGCTATCGACTGGTTCATAGCGACCATATATAGCGTACTTAGCATTAACCAATCCTCTAAGATACTGAAAAAACCATGCCACCTTGTGAGCGCTGCCATTAATATTTTGTTAAACGGAAGTAGAACCCGCGTTGACCGATATGCTTTGTAAAACGTATTTTTACCGTATAAATTATGCAATATGTCAAAACCTTTAATCTTAGTAACGAACGATGATGGAATTACCGCTCCCGGTTTACGGAATCTGATTCGTTTTCTATCTGAGTTCGGTGAAATCATAGTGGTTGCCCCCGATAGTCCGCAGTCGGGTAAAGGCCACGCGATCACTGTGGATGACACCTTATTTCTGAACGATATGCCGGCCAATGATGGGGCAACAAAAGAGTACAGTTGCAGCGGCACACCTGCAGATTGTATCAAACTGGCACTGCGTGAATTATTAGATCGAAAGCCTGACCTATGCGTCAGCGGTATTAACCATGGATCAAACGCTTCGATAAACGTTATATACTCCGGTACCATGAGTGCAGCTATCGAAGCCGGCATAGAGGGTATACCATCGATTGGGTTTTCACTCTGCGATTTTGCATGGGAAGCCGATTTCAGCGCTGCGGAGGAGGCCATAAAATCGATAGTAAGGAAATCCCTTGAAAAAGGAATACCCGAAGGAGTTATTCTTAATGTCAACATCCCTAAAGTTTCAAAAGATCAAATTAAGGGCATCAAGATCTGTCGTCAAGCACGTGCTAATTGGCGGGAGAAATTCGACAAAAGACAAAGTCCCTCTGGAAAGGATTACTACTGGCTCACCGGTGAGTTCGAGCTGTTGGATAATGGGCAGGATACTGACGAATCGGCATTGGCACAGCACTATATTTCCATTGTGCCCACACAATTCGATTTGACCGCTTACCATGCAATTCAGCAGTTGAATTCTTGGAAATTTTGAAACCTTTGATAGCGCTTAGCTTCTAATACAATACATTTACAACTATCATGGATAAAAAGAAGGAACTTATAATCGGCTTTACAGTTGGTATCATTGCCAATACTATAGGCACCCTTTTGTATATTTTGTTATTTTCAAACCTTGGTGTTATGGAAACATTTGAGGCCGCGGTGAAGCAGGGGCATGTAGGAAGTCTTTTAGCCTTGGGCGCAATCTTAAATCTCATTGCGTTTTTTGGCTTTTTAAAAATTCGAAGAGATCAGCGTGCCAAAGGGGTACTCATAGCAACAATTTTGACCGCGTTGTTGATTCTCTATTATAAATTTTTCTAAGAATAATCGATAAAAAATGTCCAAGCTCTTTTTTATTTGAGTCTGAGTTTGATTTTTGTATTTGAAATGAAGTACTACCTCATATCTGGTGAAGCCTCAGGCGACCTGCACGGTTCAAATCTTATTAAAGCCTTAAAGGCGGAAGACCGTGATGCCAACATTCGCTGCTGGGGCGGCGATATGATGGAACAGGCTGGGGGAACCCTCGCCAAGCACTATAATGAAATGGCCTTTATGGGCTTTTTCGAAGTTTTGCTGAATCTTCGGACTATTTCGAAAAATATTCAGTACTGTAAAGAAGATATACAAGAATTTAGACCCGATGTTGTTCTATTTATTGACTTTTCGGGTTTTAATCTTCGGATAGCCAAATGGGCGAAAGAGAAAGGATTTAAAACCAGTTACTACATTTCTCCCCAAATTTGGGCATCGCGTGAAGGTCGGATAAAGGATATAAAAAGAGATATCGACGCCATGTATGTCATTCTTCCCTTCGAAAAAGAGTTTTACGAAAAGAAACATAATTTTCCGGTACACTTTGTAGGTCACCCGTTAATAGATGCGATTAGCGACCGGAAATCTGTAGATCCCAAAGTTTTCCGCAATGCACATCAGCTACATCCCGAAAAACCTATCATAGCTTTATTACCAGGAAGCCGCAAGCAAGAGGTAAAAAAAATGCTCGATATCATGTTGTCTATTGTCGAAGATTTTACCCATTATCAATTTGTTATCGGTGGGGCTCCTAGTCTTCAAGAAGAATTTTATGAACCTTTTCTAACTAATCCGAACGTTGATTTTGTAAGTAACGAAACCTACAACCTTTTAGAGGTTTCTTATGCAGCTTTGGTGACCAGCGGTACGGCAACCCTAGAGACCGCTATCTTTAAGGTACCCCAAGTAGTGTGCTACCGCGCCAACTGGTTATCCTATCAAATTGCTAAGCGTATTATTACGCTCGAGTATATTTCGCTCGTCAACCTGATCATGGAAAAAGAAGTTGTGAAAGAACTAATTCAAGATGATTTCAATACCAAAAATCTTAAAATTGCACTTTTCAAAATCTTAGACGGACCCGCTCGTGAAGCCCAGTTAGCAGCATATGACGTACTAAAACAAAAGCTTGGGGGAAAGGGAGCCAGCCAGAAGACAGCGGAGTTGATTGTCAAAGATTTGCAAAGCACCCATTAATTTTCCTTAATTTTGATTGCCAAGAGCCTAATTCATCTTGGATGCTTCGGATAAGCCTATACATACTCCTCATAATTTTTATTTCCGGTTGTGGGTCAAAAAAAAGAACCACGGCCAAAACAACGCGTACCGTTTCTGTATCTGCCAAAAAAGAGATTGACTCACCAAAAGTCTCAAAGCCAAATAATCGTTCTACAATTTCTAAGCATACGAAAGCCGATGATATCGTTGATTCTGCCCTACAGTTTTCGGGGGTACGCTACAAATATGGCGGCACTACAAAAACTGGAATGGACTGCTCAGGACTTCTTTACGTTGCATTCGGCGAAAACAATATAAAGCTCCCCAGAGTATCGTACCATATGGCGGAAGAGGGTAAACACATCAGTTTACAAGAGGTTAGCAAAGGAGATCTTCTCTTTTTCAGGACGAGCAAACGCGCCAAACGCATAAATCATGTAGGTATGGTAGTGACTGTTGACAATGGGGAGGTAAAGTTCATTCATTCTTCGAGCTCTCGCGGCGTCATTGTCTCATCACTGCGCGAAGGTTATTGGAACAGTGCCTTTGTAAGGGCAAAACGGGTACTCTAATCCCGAAAGTGAACGACAGGGGCCGTCTCAACCTAGAGGTTTAGCCATTCATCGATAATTCTTCGAATTTCAAATCGAAACCTTTCAAAATCAGTATTTTGTTGGGTATCATCACCGCTTCATCGCTAATCGACCATGAACCTGTTACGATTTATTCCCATAAAACTGACTTTACTACTCATTTTAGGGATTCTTATTGGTGGATATTGGCAACCCGAGATTATAATACCTCTAATTTCCACTGGTATTAGTCTTATACTTCTCGGATATATCTTTTATAGGGAAACACGCGCAAGCCCATTCAGTTTTAGGACTAGCAACTCGGCCATGTTCACAATATTGGTCGCGTTTACAACCATTTATATAGGGATTTTTGCCGTGTCATCGACCTTATCAAAAAACCGTGCCGGACATTATTCCCAATATACTCTTTCGGGAAACCACATTTGGAAAATCAAAGTTGATGAAAGTCTCAAATCATCTGCCTATTCCGACCGCTATATCATTAAGGTATTAGCACTTGACCACGAAGTGACCTCAGGTAAGTTACTAATCAGTTTTCCTTTGGATACGGCAATACAAAAGCTAAGGGTAGATGATGAACTCATAGTATATGCCGAATTAGAGGCAATAGCCCCACCGTTGAACCCACATCAATTCGATTATAAGGCGTATTTAGAAAACTTAGGCATCGAAAACCAAATACGGATGCGAGGAAATAATTTTTTAATTTCTCCTAATCCTGTACTTACGCTCAATGGACTAGCGGCAAACTTTAGACATCGCATAATCGTCAACCTGAAGGGCACAGATTTCGGAACGGAGGAATTGGCAATCATTCAAGCGCTTTTACTTGGCCAGCGCAATGAAATTTCCGCAGCGACGTACGACGATTACAAAGATGCGGGCGCAGTACATATACTCGCCGTATCGGGTCTCCATATCGGTATTCTTCTATTATTATTACAATTTTTGTTACGCCCCTTGGAACGTCTCCCCAAAGGAAAAACTATCAAACTAATAGTAATCGTGGGTCTCCTTTGGGGCTTTGCATTACTAGCAGGCCTTTCAGCGTCTGTTGTACGTGCAGTAACCATGTTTACTTTTGTTGCGTATGCAATGTATCTTAACCGGCCTAGCAATACATTTAATATTCTTGCACTCTCGATGTTCTTCATTCTTTTGGTAATCGATCCCCTTCTCATTTTTCAAGTCGGTTTTCAAATGAGCTATGCCGCTGTTTTTGCTATCGTATGGATGTATCCGTTACTAGAAAAACTATGGCGTCCTAAAAACCAAGTGGTCAAGTATTTTTGGCAATTACTCTCCGTTAGTATAGCGGCTCAGTTAGGGGTTTTACCCATTAGTCTGTTTTATTTCCATCAGTTCCCTGGATTGTTCTTTATCTCAAACCTTTTGATAGTTCCGGCATTGGGATTAATTTTAGGACTGGGTATCTTGGTCATTGTCTTGGCCATTTTTAACCGTCTACCCGATATTTTAGTTACCGCATACGATACGCTAATCCGTTCGATGAATACGATTATTGGCTGGGTCGCCGAACAGGAAGCCTTCGTTTTCAAAAATATATCTTTTGATGCCGTTCAATTGGTCTTGGCTTATATCGTCTTGATAACTGCCGTTTTTTTACTTTCAAAACCCAATTTCAAAAAGGTATTTGCCCTATCATCAGCCATAATAGGATTTCAGCTATGGCTATTTTTTGTTTCCTATCAAGCTCGCCAGAAGGAATCTCTATTTATCGCGCACCAAACAAAAAATACCATCTTATTACAACAGACCGGAAACCATGTTTCAGCCCTGACTGAAGATGCCATAGGACTTAATCGGATAATGGCCGATTATGAAGTAGCCGAACGAATAACGACAATAGCACAACACCCCATAAAAAATGCCTATCAGTGGCGCGATAAAAAGCTACTGATTGTCGATAGTGTAGCCATCTATCCACCCGCATACCGAAATCCGGATTATCTTTTGTTGACAAGTTCTCCAAAACTTAACTTAGAAAGGTTAATCGATTCCGTACGCCCCAAAGCGATTATAGCTGACGGCAGCAACTACCGAAGTTATGTTGTACGTTGGAAAATTACATGTCAAAGGCGGAATTTGCCCTTTCACTATACAGGCGAGTTAGGTGCCTACAACCTAGATGATTCTAATTAATGTACCTCACCCATTAAGCGCTTGATGAATGGTGAGGCCAATAATACCAGAATTCCGGCTCCCAAAGCATATTCAGCGATCAATTGAAAACCATCGGTGTATACCGTCAAGGTTTCAAATCCGCCAACATTTTTATCGGTACTCTCTATGGCCAACTGCTGGCCAATAAAACCGACCACCTGAAAAGCAAAGGCAACTGCCAAAAACCAAACGCCCATCATGAATGCAACGATGCGTTTTGGAGATAAATCGGTAATCTTCGAAAGTCCTACAGGAGACATAAAAAGCTCGCCCAAGGAAATTAAAAAATACATTAACAAAAGATAGGCAAATGGAACAAGACCATCGGCGTTGGCACTGGCGCCACTCAAAGAAAGAATATAAAAGCTAATACCCGCAAATAACAAACCGAAGCCAAATTTATAGGGTGTTCTCGGGTTCAGTCCTTTTTTACTCAAAAACGTCCACATCAATGATATGGGTATGGCTAAAATTATTATCCACATTGAATTTAATGAGTTTGTTTGAGCCGCCGACATCAAAGTGAGTTCAACATTTCGCGAGGCGAATAGCGTAATAACACTTCCTGAAAGCTCGTGAAAGCCCCAAAAAATAGTCATGAAAAATGTAATCAAAATGGCAACAAAAAGTTTTTTACGCTCATCAAGCGTAGCTTGATACATGATGTATCCCAGATAAACGATTATGGCAACACCTATTAATTTGAAAATGACATTAACGATATTTTGGTCGCCCAAGAAAGTACCCGGATCACCTAAAGATTTATATGCTGAAAGCAAATATGCTATTAAAGGTGCCGACAAAACAGCAAGTACCGGAATAAGAATACCTTGTTTTATGCCCAACACTTTTTTAGACATTACATGTTGGTTCGGTGGCAGTCCCCTTTCACCAAAAACATTACTTTGAATTCCTCTCCAAAAAACAACTAGGCCTGTTAACATACCGACACCGGCGAGACCAAAACCGTAGTGCCATCCGTATTCATAGGCCAACCATCCGCATAAAAGTGGCGCAATCCATCCACCAATGTTTATACCCATATAAAAAATGGTGAACCCTGAATCTTTTTTAGGGTCACCATGTGGATATAAAGTACCAACGAATGTGGAGATATTCGGTTTAAAGAAACCGTTGCCCACAATAATTAAAGCCAGCGCCAAAAAGAAGGCAATATCGTTCTGAATAGCCAACACAAAATGTCCTATAGACATCAATGTACCTCCTAAAAAAATAGAGTTACGCATCCCTAGAATCTGATCGGAAATTCGTCCGCCGATTACAGTAGACGCATACACCAACGAACCGTAGGATGCATAGACCGCCGCAGTGGCAAAATCGCGTTCCGCTAAGGCTTCGAATATAACATTGACCATGTAAAGGGTCAGTAAGGCGCGCATGCCATAAAAGCTAAAACGCTCCCATAATTCAGCAAAAAACAGATAGAAAAGACCTTTGGGATGGCCGAACAACTGTGGTTGTTCGGTAAACTCGTTTTGGGTTTCCATAAAAGCTAAAGTTTTGTTTTCAAAGGTTTTCGACAATGAACTTTGTCATCTTATTAAATAGGTGCACCCGCGTCATGCCGCCATAAATTCCATGGTTTTTATCAGGATAAATGGCCATGTCGAAAGGTTTGTTGGCCTGTACCAAGGCTTCAATCATTCGCATGGAATTCTGCACGTGTACGTTATCATCGCCCGAGCCGTGTATCAACAAGTAGTTTCCCTTGAGCATTTCCGGGTAATTGAAAGGGGAATTGTCGTCGTATCCACTAGGGTTCTCTTCAGGAGTGCGCATGAAACGTTCAGTATAAATGCTATCATAAAAACGCCAGGAAGTTACCGGCGCAACAGCAATAGCCGTTTCAAATACCTCGTTACCCTTAAGTATAGAATTGGTTGCCATATGCCCACCAAAGCTCCATCCCCAAATACCTGTACGCTTCTCATCGATATAAGGTAGTTCACTCAGTTTTTCGGCCGCGGCTATTTGATCTTCGGTCTCATATTTTACCAAATTCAAATAAGTCGACTTCTTAAAATCACGACCTTTGAAACCAGTGCCCCGACCATCGACGCAAGCTATGACGTAGCCTTTAGCGGCTAAAACCTCGTGCCAGTAATCCCTATCATTATACCATTGGTTGGCAACGCTCTGTGATCCTGGACCGCTATATTGATACATTAAAAGCGGATACTTTTTATTGGCGTCAAAACCTACAGGTTTGATTTGGTACATATTCAGTTCGTTACCATTTATGGTAATCGTTGAAAATTCTTTAGGCTGAAATACGTAGGACTTTAATTTTGCCAATAAGGCCTCGTTATTTTTAATTTCTTTGATCTGTTTGCCGCTTAAGGCCTTGTGTAAGGTATATACCGGAGGGGTTGTCGCACTTGAAAAGGTGTTTATAAAATAAGTGAAATCGGCACTGAAGTCTGCCGAATTGGTGCCTTCTTCGGCAGCAAGCGCTTTTTTATTCCTACCATCGCTTTCGATACTATAAACCCCACGATTGATCGAACCGTTCTCGGTAGACTGATAGTATACCTTATCCTTTTCTTGATCGTAACCGAAATAACGGGTAACTTCCCAAGCACCCTTGGTTATCTGGTTCATCAGTTTGCCATCTTGACCATATAGATAGATGTGATTGTACCCATCTTGCTCACTGGTCCAAATAAAACTGTCATCGGGTAAAAAGGTAAGGTCATCGGTTACGTCAACGTAAGCCTCGTCTTTTTCTTCATGCAAAAGTGATACTGAATTGTCTTTGGCATTCACCGCATGCAGTTTCAAATCGTTCTGATGGCGATTCAGCGTTTGCACGCTAAGATAATCGGCATTATTCATCCATTGCATCCGTGGAATATAATACGGATTTCCTAAGTCTACCTTTGAGGTGGTTTTCGACGCCAAGTCAAAGAGATGCAAGGTTACCACCGAATTGTTCTCTCCAGCTTTAGGATATTTAAAAGTTTCTTGGGAAGGATAAAGATTCTCGCCAAATATGTCCATAGAAAATTCGGGTACCTCGGTCTCATCAAAACGCAGAAAGGCGATTCTAGTTCCATCGGAATTCCACGAAAAGGCCCGTACAAAGGCAAATTCTTCTTCATAGACCCAATCGGTTACGCCATTTATAATTTTATTTTTCACCCCATCTGTTGTAATCTGCTCCGATTTTTTGGATGAAATATCAAATACATACAAATTATTGTCGGTCACATAGGCAACTTTTTTTCCGTCAGGCGATAAGGCAGGTTCGCGTATTTTATTATCGGAAATACGGGTCAGCGCCTTCGAGTCGACATCATAGACGTAAAAAATACCTAAAGTGGACCGTCGAAAAATAGATTCTACCTCGGTGGCCAAAAGTATTTTCGATTCATCATCATTGAATGCATAGGATGAAAAACTTTGAATTTCAGGTAAATCTGCTGAACTTAGTACAGTACCCACCTTCTTCAAGGTAGCATAATCATATTTGTCGATACTGCTATTGCCCGTAGACCTATCGGTGTTCAACACAGTATACTGTTTGCCGTTTTCTAGGGAGCGTAGTGCATCGAGCCCCTCGGTACGGAAGGCCCCATTATAAATTTCCTCTACGGTTATTGGAGTGTCTTGACCGTTCGAAACGGCCATCAAACCGAAACATAAAAATAGGAGAACGTTGAATTTTTTCATAGGAAGTTAAAAATAGATTAAATCATTCAAGTTTAGTGATATTTTTAAAAATAAATGAGGTAAACATGGGATTTATAAGAAGCACTTTGACGCCTAATACCTTAGCTTTTCTATTGCCAATAAAAGAAAGATGCTTCCGAAACAGTTAAACTTAGCTTTTCTGTAATCTACTATTTTTGCCTTCATTTCACATTTGGGGGTAATCAGTATCTTTACCTTTAGAAACCGATTGCTATGACCAAACCCATCGAGGGATTCTCGAAACTGACCAAAGCCGAAAAACTGGATTGGATTACTGCCAACTTCACCGATAATCCTGAAGCTGCAAAAGAGGTATTGAGACGCTACTGGCACCCCGATAAAAAAGTACAGCATTTGCACGATGAGTTCATCGAAAATACCTTGACCAATTATTATTTGCCTTTCGGCATTTCCCCCAACTTTCTTATCAACGATACTCTTTACGCCATTCCTATGGCTATAGAAGAAAGTTCGGTTATAGCGGCCGCGAGTAAGGCTGCAAAATTTTGGCTGACGCGGGGAGGCTTTAAAGCCACGGTAATCGGTACCGAAAAAATTGGACAGGTACACTTAATGTACTCAGGAAACAAAGAAAGATTAAAAAACTTTTTTGAGGAAATTCAGCCAAGATTATATGCCGATGCCGCTTCGATTACAAAAAACATGGAAAAACGGGGCGGTGGAATAACGGCTATAGCGTTAAGGGATAAGACAAATATTCTTGAAAATTATTATCAGTTGCATTGCACCTTCGAGACCTTGGACGCGATGGGCGCCAATTTTATTAATTCTTGTCTAGAGCAGTTTGCTGCCACACTAAAGGACGGAGCACAGCAGTACTCCACTTTTACAGAAACAGAGAAAAATCTTGAAGTGGTCATGGCCATATTATCTAATTATGTACCTAATTGTTTGGTTCGTGCCGAGGTGAGCTGCCCTATTGATCAACTTAACGTTGGCGAAAAGATATCATCAGAAGATTTTGCCAAAAAGATGGTCAGGGCGGTAGAAATTGCCAAGGTGGAGCCCCATCGTGCCGTAACCCATAATAAAGGTATTATGAACGGTATCGACGCCGTAATTTTAGCTACTGGTAACGATTTTAGGGCAGTAGAAGCGGGCATTCATGCCTATGCTGCCAAAGACGGGCAGTATTCCAGTCTTACCCATGCCGAAGTTGAGAACGGTATATTTCGATTTTGGATAGAAGTTCCACTGGCACTTGGAACGGTAGGCGGATTAACCAGCCTGCATCCGCTTGTAAAATTGGCGTTAGAAATTCTTGGGAAGCCCTCCGCAGAAACATTAATGCAGATTGTAGCGGTCGCGGGATTGGCGCAGAATTTTGCGGCCTTACGCTCACTTGTGACCACCGGCATTCAAGAAGGTCATATGAAGATGCATTTACTGAACATTCTAAATCAATTGGGGGCTACAGAAGATGAAAAAGTAACGTTGACCGAACACTTTAAGAAAAACGCGGCAACACATAGCGCAGTGGTAACGGCATTTAAGAAGTTAAGAACGTCATAATGCCGCATTCTTTCTACAGCAACGGAAAACTATTGATTACTGGCGAATATGCCGTGCTAGATGGCGCCTTGAGCTTGGCCCTACCCACAAGCTTCGGACAGTCGTTATCAGTTCAGGAAATTAACAGCTTCGAATTACGTTGGCGGAGTTTGGACAAAGACGGAAAAGTTTGGTTTGAAAACACATTCGACCTAAATCCAGCCGAAAAAACATCAAGCGGGCAAAGTATTTTTACCCCCAACCTCAATACTGGTCAAGATAGGTCTTCAAAAATGGTCGCGATAGCCGAAACCTTATCGAAAATTTTAAGGGAAGCACAAGCCTTAAATCCAGAATGGTTAAATAGGAATATTGGGTATTCCGTCGAAACCAAATTGAGCTTTCCCCGTGATTGGGGTCTAGGATCTTCCTCTACTTTGATTAATAATATTGCCCAATGGGCGGAAGTCGATGCATATCAATTGTTATGGAATGCATTTACAGGAAGTGGGTACGATATCGCCTGTGCACAAAAATATCATCCTATAGCATATCGCCTGAACAAAGGAAAACCAATTATTACTGAAATTGACTTTAATCCAACTTTTCAAGACCATCTTTATTTTATCCATCTAAACAAAAAACAGAGCAGCCGAGAGGGTATTGCAACGTATCGAAAAAAGAATTTTGACAAAACCATGGTGCTGGAAAAAGTGTCTGGTATCACAGAAAAAACAATAGTATGCAAAAGCCTTTCTGAATTTGAAACGCTAATGAACCAGCATGAAACGCTGCTTTCCCAAAGCCTTGGAATGCCTACCGTAAAAGAAACATTATTCCCCAATTTCCGGGGAACAGTTAAAAGTCTAGGGGCATGGGGCGGCGATTTTGTTTTAGCGACCGGTGACCACGACACGCCATCTTATTTCAAGGGATTAGGCTATGATACCGTCATCCCGTATAAAGAAATGGTAATGAACCAGAACAACTAAATGTATACGTGAAATTCAACTTTAAAATTTAAGGTGTCTGGCTTATTCTTTTACAAACGAAAAACCTGGTAAATCTGCAAATTAACAGACACCAGGTTTAAAATTCATATTCGTGACTTCGACAAGAACCAACTACCCATTGGGGCATTAGTGTTAGACCAAACTCTTTATTTAGTAAAAAACGGCCCTATTGTCTTCAATCTCTGAATTGTCTTTTAAAGCATTGTAAACCGCTGTGTTGACTTGCCCTTCACGAGCACTTTTCAACGAAGTAGCATACGTACTGTAATTATCAAGTTTTGGGGCATCGGTTTTCTTTGTAACCGTAATCTTAAAAATTCCAGTATTTCCTTCAATCAATTCAGACGTATCGCCTTGTTTCATTGCAAATGCTGCCCCTACAACGGCAGGTTCGGAACCCGATCCCGGAAGCGTAGGTGATTTTACAGTCAATGCGGATGCTGTAGACGAACTGACATTATTTTCTTTAGCGATTTCTTCAATTGACTTCCCTTTATTCGCAGAAATGATTTGCGCTGCTTTGCGTTCTTTCCTGATTTTTGGAAGTACCGTTGCCGATGCATCCTCAACGGACATCAAGCCTGCATCATACTTTTTGGTAAGCTGAACCACCGCATAACCACTATTTAAATCAAACCTTTTTATATCGCCAACGTTGGTATCATCCATAAAGGCCCACTGAACGATATTCCTTTGGGAAGATAGCCCAGGTAGATTTTCATCAGTTGCATTGAGTTTGTTCACCGGGCGTACTACAAACTTTTTGTCTTTAGCCAATTTTGAGAATGCATCATCAGATGAAATGGATTCCATCTCGAATTGTGTCGCTTCAGTAAAGAGTCCGTCGATGGTTTTTTCGGAAGGCTCGATTTCACGAGCTAGTTCTGCAAGTTGTACGATATCGCGCTTGTCATCGACCTTTATAATATGAAACCCGAAGTTGGTCTCTACCAAACCAATAGATCCAACGGGGTTCTGGAAAGCGAAGTCGTTAAATTCGGGAACCATTCGTCCTTCTTGAAAATATCCTAAATCACCACCGTTCGGCGCTGATGGTCCATCTGAGTTGTCCCTTGCCAATTCTACAAATTTCGCATCTTTTTTACGGGCCTCCTTCAAAAGGCGTTTTGCTTCGACCTCTGCTTCCTCTTTGGTTCTCGTCACCTTGGGATCGGCGCGTTCCGCTTCCTTATAGGCAATCAAAATATGACTTGCCTTGACAGATCCATTGGCTTTTCTATCCATCATTTTGGTAACTTTGAACATATCGCCATCGCGATATGGACCAAATATTTCCCCAACTTGCAAATTCATCAAAGTATCTGCAAATTTTGTGGGCAATTGATTTTTTTCCTTATAGATGGTATCGAACTTAATATCGGAACTTCGATCCAAAAAAGCGGCCATGTCGTTAGTTTCCTTAAAACCTGCAATAGTATCGTTAGTATCGGAAGTTTCATTGTATTCGACACGTTCTTTCATAAGTTCGTTAATAGCATCTTCAACGCCCTTTTCATCTTCTGCAGATGGCTTTTCTTCAAAATATACAAATTGTATATCTCTGGCGGCATCTTGTTTGAAATTGTCTTTGTGCTCATCGATATAACTTCTGATTTCACTTTTCGAAACGCTCACAGAACTGTCTGCTATTGAGGTAAACGGAATATGCACGTATTTTATATCCATTTTATCGGTCGCCAAACGGTACTCAAGTTCCCCTTCTTTAAGAGTGGCGCCAACACCGGCCTTAATCAAATTGAAATAGGCTTGTTGCTTTGCAGATTGAATAATGGAAGCCTCGTTCTGCAACCAAAATTGGTATTGTGCAGGATTGTTAACCTTTAAGTCGGCAATAAAACTTCTGAATTTGTTCTCGTCAAAAACACCATTCTCATTCTGAAATTGTGGGTTCTGTGCATAGCCTGGAATAGTACCCACATAATTCATTATCTGGTCTTGCTCAATATTTATACCCAAATGCGCTAACTGTTGACCCATAATCGTGTTGCGCACTTCTTGGTCCCAAACTTGGTTAACCGTCTGCATTGTAGATACGTTCGGACCTGAATTTTGGGAAGCAATATCGACCTGATTCCGAAAGTCATCGATAGAAAGGTCCTCACCATTAATTTCGGCTATGCTTGAACCAGCCTTACCTCCACTAAGTCCGCCAGCAGTAAAAACCCCCGAGATAACGAAGGCGAAAAGTGCCAGTCCGATAATAAGGATCAAGATGGTAGTCTGTTTTCTTATACTTTCTAAAATAGCCATTTATGGTTGTTTTTTAATCAGCGTGCAAAGCTAATACATTCGTTGAACTTATGAAAATTGAATAGTTGTATTTGTTACGTGTTCCAGCGCAGGACATGCAAAACAAAATTTATTCTTTTTCCGTTATTTGAAGGGTCACCAAATCGATTTTGGTACTGGACACTTCAATGATGGTAAATAAAAATTGCTCGATTTGGATTTTTGAATCTTTTTCAGGTATTTCTCCTACCTGATTTACTATAAGTCCGCCTAAAGTTTCATACTCTTCACTTTCGGGAAGTTCAAATTTATAGGTCTCGTTCAAATAATCGACTTCCAGCCTTGCCGATAAGGTATACAAGTTTTCCTCGACCTGTTCAATTAGATCAGTGGTGTCATGCTCGTCTTCAATTTCCCCGAAAAGTTCTTCAACGATATCTTCAACGGTCATTAAGCCTGAAGTTCCCCCATATTCGTCTAAGACTACTGCAATACTTTTTCTCTTTTTTGTCAAAATGTTCAGAATATCTTGAATCAACATGGTTTCAGGCACGAATTCAACAGGAAGCAAGATGCTTTTTATGGTCTTTGGTTTTTTAAATAGCTCGTATGAATGCACGTAACCGATGACATTATCAATAGTGTCTTTGTAAATTAAAATTTTGGATAATCCGGTTTCCGTAAAAAGTTTCGCCAGATTTTTTGGCGTTTCATGTATTTCAACCGCACTGATTTCGGTACGGGGAACCATCACTTCCCTAGCTTTGACTGCTGAAAACTCCAGCGCTTTTTGAAAAATCTGTATTTCGGAATCCATTTCATCCTCAGCTTCTACGGTTTCCATCTGTTCCGTAATATAATCACCCAGTTCTATTTTACTAAAAGACAATTGCACCTCATCACCATCGGTCTTAAAAAATGCCTTTAGAATGAGGTCGGATACCCATATTACAAAATCGGAGATTACCGAAAATATGAGGTAAAACAAAAAAGCGGGAATAGCCAACAATTTTAATAAGGTGTTCGCATATATCTGAAAAAGTACTTTAGGTAAAAACTCTGCCGTTAGAAGTATTATCAAAGTTGAGATAATGGTCTGCACCAAAAGGCTGAAATCGGTCAATATAACATTCAGAAAGTTGTTTTCGACAAGCAGCATCCCCTCAAACCAGAGCATTAGTAGGTCACCCATAAAAAAACCATAGATAACCAGAGCAATATTATTGCCAATAAGCATTGTGGCAATAAATTTAGAAGGCTTTTTAGTCAATAGCGTGAGCACTTTGGCCAAAAATCCATCTTGCTTTTTTTCTATTTCAATATGAATTTTGTTCGCGGAAATAAATGCAATTTCCATACCCGAAAAAAAGGCTGAAAACAATAAACACGATACGATTATTAAGACGGAAGTTTCCAATAACACTAGTTGTTATCACGTTTGCGCTGTTCGAATTTCTTGCGGTAGTTTCGTCGAAAAAGAAACATGCCAATAGACACCACCGCAAAGAATATGAACAAATAGGCACCTTGCCGGTCAGTATTCCAATCGGCAAAAATTCTGTAAAGCGAGAACACGAACACACCGAGATATAAGTATTCGGTATACCTTAATATTCTAATCATTGCGGTTCTTCTTTAATACTCATCAGTCCATTGGTCTTGTGGGCGCTGAAAAAATAAGGTTCTTTTTTGAAATCCATACCGGTTCCGTACATTACCGAACCGTCTTCCGGGTTCGTATATTTAAATTTCTCTTGGGTAAATACCCAGTCGTTTTCTTGATCCCAATATACTTGGGTCGTTTCCATCAACTTGCCATCATGGGTCTCTATAATCACATTATCCTGCAAATCTAGCACATTTGTCGCTGAATACAGAATGCCATAATCGGCCTTTATAATACTTTTCTGACCTTCCTCATTAAAAAAATCGACCACTAAACCCTTCGGAAACGTTTGATATGCAAAAGTTAAATTGGAATAATCTTCCCTAAGTGGACTTTTTAATACTGCTATTACTTTGGTACCGGTTGAATCTTCACTATCTACATCGTTTCTAGCTTCTGTGTAGGTTAGAATAAAGTCTTCGGCTATACCCATAGGGTAAACTATTGGAACTTTCTCATCCCCTGACCTTTCATAGGTATCTGTACATGAAAAAAAAAGTATTGCCACGACCAAGGCCATGGCAATACTTTTGAAAGTATCTCCTCTATTTGATAACATCTTATATATTCGGTACCGTAATACTACCGCCTACCCAACAGCTAAAAGTAATTTTTTTGCCCGCCATACCCGAGTTGAATATGTCGGTTTTTGAAGGTGCTTTTGCATCATAACTAGCAGATGACTGTTGAGCATTGGAGCTTAAGGCAGGATCTACTCGACCAGCCTGACGTGCCATTTCAGCAGCTTTCCAATACATCGCACGCTTCTCGAACGGAGTGCTTCCGCAATCGTTCGCACTTGTAGCATACAGATTGGCAATTAAAAGATATGCCTTCCCGTTGGCCTTGTTGGCGTCAATAGCTTTCTGAGCGTAACTTCTAGCTTGAGACTTACTTGTTTTTCTAACAATCGTTGCTATTTTATAAAGTATCTCGGATTTCTCATAAGAATCGGTTTCTAAATCCACTGCCTTATTAAAATCTTCCAAAGCCCCTTGGCTATTACCCGCTTTTTGTTTTAACAAACCACTGTACATACGAGCTTTTGCAGATGGATCTAAAGCCATTTGCGCCTCAAAAAGTTTTGTAAACAAGGGATCGTCAGTACACTCTTTACTGAACATTCTACCCACAGCTCTTTTAACCCATTTCACATCTCCCTTTTTCTCTTCAAAACTCTTTTGATAGAGTGGAATCAAGTTATCGCAATCGGCCAAAGCCCCTAATTTTGAATCTACACTACCGGCAATTTTACCGTAAGATTCGGAATTGGTAGTAGCAATCTGCAAAGATCTTTTTTCCTTCGAGGTAATTGTACCCGTAGAATCTTTAGGCAATAATGTGGTAATTACATCCGTAAGTTTTTTGTTCTCTTCTTCTATTTTCTCGGTAACATCATCGTATACATCGAAAACTTCTTGCAATTCTTTACTCCCGCCCTTGTGTAAATCTACCAAACTTGAAAAATATAGGTAAAGTGCCCTTGGATTTTTAAAGTTACCAGGATCTTCATCAAACGCCTTTTGAAGCATGTCATAAATCTCTGTATCAGAACCCATTTTGTTCTCATACATTAAAAGGGCTTTATCAATTCCCACAACGGCTGGTGTATACTTTTTAGGATAGTACTTAGAGCTGTTATCATACAACGCTACCAAATCTTTAATATATCCGTCTTTATCAGCACCAGAGGATTTTTCAATTTTGTCTTTTAAAATCCTTTCTCCATAGATGAAGTTGGCCTTGTTAATATCGGGACAAGTTTCGTACACCATTTTCCACGGAGTATAGGCCGCTTCATAATTTTTAACTTTTGCATGCTCAACGTAAATGGAAAGGTTGGTCATACACTCCTGGTTTTGAGCTTGGGCATTGCCTAGGCCCATAACCCCTAGTAAAAGAATCGCGGTGACGTAAATCTTAGTTTTCATTTTTTCAATTTTTATTTATGTTTTAAAATTTGCTCCGATACGCATCGAAGACTAGAAGTTTCGAAGGGGTCAATGTACTAAATTTTTGCTGACAGAACCATAGGAAATTTAGAAATTGACCATTTATAGATAATTTTCGCACCCTTATCGGACTTTATTCTGCAATTTCTAATGTCAATTAGAGAAAAACTTGAAAATTAATTGATTCTTCGCTTCCTAAACCATTGTTCGCTCAGCGAAAGACCCAGATTTATCTTAAAATAGCTTTCTTCAATCAGGTCTGCCGCAGAAGTTCCCCTTCTTCCCAGTTCGAAACCAAGGTTGAGATTAGAAAAACTTCTGCCCAGCGGTAATCCCAATCCAAAAGTTATGCCAAGATTGTTTACGTCTTTATTATTAATAACCATTCCGGTCTTAGCGTACCGTAAACCAGCACGATACGTTACCCTCTTAAAAAAGCTTTCAAACGAGTTTCTATCAGGTGTAATAAAACCACCCAAGGCAAAAGTACTGGCATTATTATATACCAAATTATCCGAGGATAAAAACTCATTTTCGTAGTCACCCAGTTGTTGATAGCTATATTCCGCCCCTAAGAACCATTTTAAATTCTCTCCATATCCTATACCTAAAGTTCCTGTAGTCGGTATTTTTACACCGGTGTCTTTTAAACCCTGTCTTTCAAGATTTACATCTATAATCTCAATATCTTGATTTGAAGACAGCGCAAAAGAACCTATTTGTTGTGTATTGCGCGCTGAAAGATTAGCCTGTGTATTTACCCTTAACGAAGTGTACAGCGTATGATCCTTATCGATTGCCGGCGTGTAGTTTAGCGCGTAATTAAGGTCAAAACCCCCAATTCTGGATTCACGTCTATCTTTAGCACCGAACTGCACACCTTCTGTGCTTTGTACCCGTAAGCTTTCAATAGTTCCAAAATTATAGTTGACGGTAACTCCTATGCTTACGTCTTTTAAAAGTTCGTAACCCGCCGAAACAAAAACCTTATTTAGACCGCCTTCACCTGAATATTGGTTCAAAATTCTTGATCCTTCTACCCCTCGAAGATCCTCGAAATTGTAACCAACGGAAGAATAAGGTCTAAGACCGAAACCTAAGCCCAAACCTTCTTTTAACGTTAATGCCAATGCAAGATAATCTAGATTAATGACCGCACTACTCTGTTCCTCGGCAAAGCTCTTAAACCGTAATTGTTTACGCGATAAACCGGCGGTATATGTAGTTATACCAAAATCGTCTCTTCCGCTAACCCCGAGTTTGCTGTAGGCAGCGGGGTTCTTTAAATTGACATGGATACTATCGGCATATACGCCAATATCGCCCATCATCTGGTTCTCGACCGTTCCTACTTCCCTGATGTCTCCAAGACCAAAATAGGAATATGGGGAAATCGAACCATCTTGGGCACACATACCGGTTACTATAAGGCTGGCTATGACGAAACCTATTTTTCTGATCATGTAATCGTTTTGGTTTTACCTGCCGGCCGACAGGCTGCTTCCCGGAATTTATATTTTACGGGCGTTATCCCAAGCTGTTGTCGCAATCTAGGGATTTTATTATTTATTATATTCCAAAAGATAGTTAAGCCCTTCTAGGAGAAATTTTGAATCCGCAAATATGGTATTTTTTAGTCGCTTTGACAAAAATTGGGCATCGCCGCCTGTTAAAATAACTGTTAAATCTGCAAAGCGCGATTTGTATTGCCCAATGACTTCATCTATCTCAAGGGAAATACCGTTCACCACGCCACTGTGTATACTTGTTTCCGTAGAGTTCCCAATAATATCCAATGGCTCTTCGGGCTGTAGCAAAGGCAATTTTGCCGTAAATTCCTGTAATGCCCTATAACGCATGTGTAAGCCCGGGGATATGGCGCCACCAAGGTACTCACCATAATCGTTGATCATATCATACGTTACACAGGTACCGGCATCGATGACCAAGGTATTTCCCTTAGGATTTTTATAAAAAGCAGCGGTTGCCAGAGCAATGCGATCTACCCCTAGCGTCTTTGGGGTTGCATAGGAATTTTTAAAAGGTGTCTTTGTTTCATGGCTCAACTCATGTACTTCGCAAAAAACGGCTAACACGGCAATTACTCTACGGTCAAGATTTGCCACCGATGAAACGATACTTCGTTGTACTTGGGAATAGTGATCACAAACTTCTTTCACTTGCCTGGCCACATTTTCGGCTTCGACGGTCTGATGGAAAATTATATTCCCTTTATCGAAAATCGCTAGTTTTACCAGTCGATTTCCAGCGTCTATTATTAGGTTCATATAGCAAAGATCAAAAAACGCACAAAAACAAATGGCTTTTTTTTACAATTTGTTTGTATATCGTAAAATTGAAATTATATTTGCAGCCCCTTATAGGGATGGTGCCTTAGCTCAGTTGGTAGAGCAATGGACTGAAAATCCATGTGTCCCTGGTTCGATTCCTGGAGGCACCACACTTAAACCTAGATCCTTTGATCTAGGTTTTTTTGTTTTAAGCGGACATGCATTACCTATATATAATCTATAGCCGGTCGATGGACAGGTACTACATCGGGGAATCGCCGGAACCCGGTCTGCGACTCGAACTGCACAACGCGCACCATTTTAAAAGGGCCTTCACAAAAGCCGCCGATGACTGGGAAATCGCCCTGTCGAAGGAATGTAGTTCAAAAGAGGATACCCTTTATCTCGAGAGGTTTATAAAAAGGATGAAACCAGAAAGTTCATCCAAAAAATAATACTCGAAAACGGCATCCTTGACGATATCCTTTCCAAGAAACAAAACGTTCCTGGTTCCGCCGAAGCTTCTGAGCTAAAGGCACTATAAAAAATCCTCACCTTGTTTTAGGGTTATTTTGTTATTACGAGTATATTGCATAAAAACCTTCATCTTGACTACCGTAGATATCTCGACCCCAATACCCCAATTGCAAACTTACCTTCGTGAGAAGGAATGGTTAAATGCTGACGAAAACATAATTTCCGTTGAAAAACCAGGTGAAGGTAATATGAATGTGGTACTTCGTGTAGTTACCGATAAGCGTTCATTTATCATCAAACAATCACGACCCTATGTGGAAAAATATAAAGACATAGAGGCCCCGGTTGAACGTATCGCGGTTGAAAAAAACTTTTATCAGGCAGTGAGGGATAATGCCGTTAATGCGCATATTCCCCATATATTGGGATATGATTCCACAGAAAATCTTCTTCTACTTGAAGATTTGGGACATTGCGAGGATATGGTTTCTATTTATCAAAAAAGAACGATATCGGCCAAAGAATTGGATAGGCTTATCTTTATATTAGGACTCATACACCGGAAAAAAGTTCAAGACGATTTTCCGGAGAACATTGAAATGCGGCGGTTAAACCATCAACACATTTTCGTGCTTCCCTTTCTTGAGGACAATGGCTTTAATCTTGACGAGGTTCAGCCCGGACTACAAGAACTCTCCATTCACTTTAAAGATGATGACGCGCTCAAGAGGGTGGTCAATCATATTGGTGAAAAATACCTCTCGCCCGGAAATACCCTCCTTCATGGTGACTACTATCCCGGAAGTTGGATGACCGAAGCCGACAATCTCTATGTAATCGACCCTGAATTTGCGTTTGCCGGTTTTCCGGAATATGATCTGGGGATTATGGTGGCCCACATCATTATGGCTACCGGAAAAAAAAGATTTTTGAATCAGATATACAATCGATATCAAGGCGAGGCCGATAAAAAACTTGTCGGTCAGGTAGCTGGTATCGAAATCATCCGGCGCTTAATCGGACTGGCGCAATTGCCTTTAGAAAGGGATATTGAAGAAAAGCGAAAGCTTTTGAAAAAAGCGCGAAGACTCGTTATGGGTTAAGACCCCAACTTCCACTGCATATATTGTTTTGATTTAATATTTAAGTAATTAGCTAAACGCATTTTGAAACACGCCCTTATACTAATTTCCATCCTTTTTCTATTGCTCTCCTGCAAAGACAAAACAACTGGAGTTGATATCCCTGCGCCAAAAAAGTCGAACTATACCAGTGAAGATTTAAAATTATCGGAAGAGGAATATTACGATAAGGTGTTGGGTGCCTTGGTCGGCTCTGCAATCGGTGATGCTATGGGAGCCTCTACCGAAATGTGGCGACGTAAAGATATTCAGCTAAAATATGGCTACATCACCGGTCTTACCCCGGCTATAAGGGATCAATCTCCTGAAGGTACTTGGGGCCATAATCTTACCGCGGGTGCTACTACCGATGATACCCGTTGGAAATTCGCAATGGTAAAATATCTTTCCAAATATCAAGATGATTGGAACGCCGAACATTTTGCTGATTTTATAGTGAACTATTATGGCTCTCTCACCGAATCGCTTTCCGATGATGGCAACGTACCGAAAACCGATTTTTTGGACACCCAAATCGAAAAAATCGATTGGATAAAAGAGTGGGCAAGGGTCGCTATGGCCTACCGAGAAAATCCCGATGTCTATCAAAGGGCTTTGAACAGATTCTATGGCGGGGAGATGGCATGTGCCGGTCAACTATATACGCCTATGTTCGGTTTGGTAAGCCATACTCCCGAAGAGGCTTACCAAGCCGCTTACAGCCATTCCATTTTCGATATCGGGTATGCCAAAGACATTTCAGGTTTGGTTGCCGCCATGACCCATACGGCCTTACGCACTCAGAATATCGATTCCATTATTGATACGGCCACTTTTGTCGACCCTGAAGGCTATCAAGACAGCAGACTGGTCGGGCGCATATCACATTCCGTCGCAGATGCATCGGTCAAATATGTTCTGGCAATAAACAATCTTATTCTAACAGACTCTTTGAGCGCGGCCGATTCTACCCTATACAAAATACCTAAAGGCTTTACAGGCAATAAAAAGGATTGGATACGTCAAGAAAT
Source organism: Pricia antarctica (assembly GCA_011050085.1). GTDB lineage: Bacteria > Bacteroidota > Bacteroidia > Flavobacteriales > Flavobacteriaceae > Pricia > Pricia antarctica_A. The sequence continues at coordinate 74,894 of DRGL01000023.1, forward strand.
GGTATATGATTTTCTGGAAAAAGATGAAAAGGCCATCGCCTTCCACTCCGGTGAGATTTGGCAAATTTTGGTGACAGGCCTGCAATTTGGAGAAGGGGATTTTGAAAAGACCTTACAATTTATTGTAAACTATGGAAGGGATAATGACACTGTGGCCGCTGTCGCAGGCATCATTTTAGGGGCGAAGGATGGCTACTCAAAACTTCCTGTAGGCCTTCGAACCGAAGCACTTCGAGTCAATAAAGAAAACATGGGTATCGATCTTGAGGCATTGGCGATGGAAATGACCAAAAACAATACCGCTAATTTTGTTGACTGATGAAAGAAATTTTCATATTGTCTTTCACCTAATATAACAACATTAAAGTTGAAACGCTAATTACTTACCATACCCGAGCAATCGGATTGATCTCAAACTCCTTAAACTCAATTACCTCATCTGAAGTGTTCAAAATCTTCAACATATTATAATCCTGATTCGGAAAAACCTGCGCCGTCATTACGTATTGCCCCTTATTGAGAAATAGTTCAATAGATGACTTATCCATCAAAATTCGCACTTCATATTCACCATCGGGCAAATCAGGGACAGGCATAGTCTGAACGGTTTTAGCAAAGTCTTCTTGAAAATCAGTCTTACCGGAAAGGGATCTGTTTAATGTAAATTCCTGATCATTACCGTCCATTTTAAAGAGTAATTCTTCTCCGTCGCTGTTGCCCAATTTCAATTCAAAAGCTTTTGTCGAAGTTGTAAAAAGAACCTCCGATTGCATCAAGCTGTCGGATGAAATCGAATCTTCAGCTTGCGCCATTATCTTGATGTTTTCTTCCCCTGTTTCAGAAATCAGATCATTAACATTAGATATCGGGTAATTAAATAGTGAATACTTTTCTCCAACTTTTTTCAAACTCAATATTCGGGGCAAGGTCATCGCGCTTCGCCAAGTTTCCGTCGGAGTTTCTCTTGCATATAACCAGTTGCTCATCCAACCTATAAAAATAGTTTCTTGGTCTGGCGTATTGCTAAAAGTTACCCCAGCATAATTATCGGTACCCCAATCTATCCAACGGTTTTCCATTTGATCGGTCGTAAAATTTTTACCGTCAAAATCCCCTATAAAATATTGGGTACCGCTGCCACCGTTGGGCGCACCGGGATTGATACTTATAAATAAGACCCATTTTTCTTCATCGGTGCCTTCTACTTTTAAAGAAATGAGATCTGGACATTCCCATACCCCACCGTGAGCACCCTTGTCCGTTCCGAATTTGCCCTGAAGTTCCCAATCCTTCAAATTATTTGATCCGTAGAATTCAGCATGATCTCCCGCCACCAATGTCATTATCCACTTTTGATCAGGTTCGTACCAAAATACTTTTGGATCTCGAAAATCGGTAGAGTTCTCGACGCTAACCACTGGATTGTCTTCGTACTTTGTCCATGTTTCTCCATTATCAGTACTATAGGCGATACCTTGGGTCTGGTAATTGGTATTGCCCTTCCCTTCCTTTTTAGCATCGTGATAGGTGAAAATAGCGACCAAAGGAGGATTTTCTTCCGAACCGAAACCCGATGAATTTTGTTCATCCAACACCGCGCTTCCCGAGAAAATATAACCGTTTTCATCCGGATATTGTGCTATTGGTTTGTGCTTCCAATGCAATAAATCCTCACTAGTGGCGTGGCCCCAGTGCATTGGGCCCCAAACTGTACTGTCAGGATAATATTGATAGAATAAATTATAGACACCCTTGTTGTAGACCATGCCGTTCGGGTCGTTCATCCACATTTTTTCTGGTGAAAAATGAAACTGAGGCCGATACGGTTCCGTATAATAGTCTTTATCGCTATTACTGGCCATTGGGGTTTCTGTTTTTTTATCGTCTTTACAGGAAGTAAGAACTAGACTGGTGCAAATAAAAGTAAATACAAGATGTACAAATTTCATATAAGAGTATTAGATGAGCAAAACGAGGGTTTAGCTTAAGTTGCAACTAGCCATTTATGCTTTTAAGGTCAATTTGGAAACAAAAGCCCAAGTGCCGAAAGATTATAGCAGAAACCGTTATACAGCTTCGAGAAAGGCATCACCTGTCTTAAGTAGCAATGCTTTAAAAAAGCATTTTTAGGATTTAATTCGCATACCGAACCATTTCAAAAACTTCCCTAAAATAGTATCTTTACATCGATTATTCCGAAAATTATGCGATTTTTTCTGATCACTCTTATTTCTCTTGCCTTCAGCCCAAAAGTTCTTTCACAGAACAAGATTGACAAAATCCTAAAAAAATTCAATACTGAAAGTGTGCCCTATATTACGGTTGAAGCTCTTAATGGTATGAACCATATCGTAGTTCTGGACGCAAGGGAAAAGGATGAATTTCAGGTGAGTCATCTTAAAGACGCTATTTGGGTCGGGGCAAAAACCTTTGAACTGGATTCCGTCATTCCAAAAATCGAAAATAGAAATACCGATATTGTAGTTTATTGCTCTATCGGCGTCCGTTCCGAGAATATCGGACAAAAATTAATGGAGGCCGGTTTTTCCAATGTGAAGAATCTGTACGGCGGTATCTTCGAATGGAAGAATACCGGACATTCGGTATATGATTCCACCGGAAACGAAACCGAAAAAGTTCATGCCTTTAGCAAATACTGGGGCAAGTTGCTGAAAAAAGGTGAAAAAGTCTATGACGTGCCACCGCAATAAAAGTAACAGTTGAATACACTTTGAAAATAATAGTTCCCAATAACGCTTCAAACTTTTTGTATGGGCATCATAAACGAAAAACAGGATAAATACGATAAGAAAACCATCCATTTTACGCTGGTATCTTCGAAAGACCTCTTACTGATTTTTACGCGCAACCCAGAAATGGGCAAGTGCAAGACCCGGTTAGCTCAAACTGTAGGCGATGAAACGGCTTTAGATATCTATAAATTTTTACTGCGGCATACGGTGTCCATTACAGAGAATCTAAACACCGCCAAACAGGTCTGGTATTCAGAGGAAATATGGGAAGATGATATCTGGGACGAGACCTTCTACGATAAAAGACTCCAGAAAGGCACAGATTTGGGCTTGCGAATGGCCAATGCCTTTCAGGATGGATTCACATCGGGCTTTGATCGAATCATCGTCATTGGCAGTGACATCTTCGATCTCAAGCAGAGTGACATTGAAAATGCATTCGCCCAACTTGATAAAAATGACTTTGTGATTGGTCCGGCGCAAGATGGCGGATACTATCTTCTGGGAATGAAATCTTTTAAGGCGGAACTTTTTCAAAATAAAAATTGGGGCCAAGACACGGTGTTAAAAGATACGATGGACCATATAAAAAACGAAAAACTAGCTATCTTGGAAGAACGGAACGATATCGATGTGTATGACGATATTAAAGATAAAGAGGCATTTAAACACTTTTTAAAGCAGGTTTAGCCTTACGACATAAAGAGTGTAAAGTAAGACTGTATGTAATGCTTTTGAGGCAAGTAAATCTTAATGTGGCGGATTTCCCGTTTAAGATTAAATTGGACGCAGTTCAAGGGCAATTATTGCGAGTCTAACGGGCCTTTTTTTTACAGAGCCATAGTTATAGGATTGGTAAAGGGCATTCCGCCACAACTAGAATCTTTACATCAAGATTAGCAAAAACACATTGAATGACACAAAAACAACTTGACGAATCAACAACCTATTTACAGGGAAAAGGATTTGATGCTCCCGAAATCGGAATTGTATTGGGTACGGGACTTGGCAAACTGGCGGACGCCATCGAAGATCCTATCGTAGCGCACTATAACCATATTCCATTTTTTCCACTGGCTACGGTTGAATTTCATTCCGGAAAACTGATATACGGTACGCTCCAAGGAAAAAAGGCCGTAGTTATGAAAGGCCGTTTTCACCTTTATGAAGGCTATGATTTTTTAGATGTGACCTATCCGATTAGGGTAATGCACCAATTAGGTATCAAAAAACTGTTTATAAGTAATGCATCAGGTGCCATTAATCTTGAGTTCGCATTAGGTGACCTCATGCTCATCGAAGACCATATCAACCTTCAGGGTGGCTCGCCGCTGGCCTTTAAAAATGTAGCGCAATTTGGCACACGATTTACCGATATGGCCGAACCCTATGATTTGGAAATGCGGGAGAAACTTATCAAAATCGCAGATGCGGAAAACATTACGCTACGAAAAGGCGTCTATGCCTCGGTAGTTGGGCCGCAATTGGAGACCAGGGCCGAATATAGGATGTTGAAAATATTGGGCGCCGATGCCGTTGGCATGAGCACGGTACCCGAGGTAATCGTCGCTAAACATCTGGGACTTCCCGTTGCCGCAGTATCCGTTTTAACGGATATATGCGACCCCGATAATTTGCAACCGGTAAATATAAAGTCCATTCTTTCCGTAGCGGAAAAAGCGGAGCCTAAAATGGTGAAATTATTTAAAGAGCTAATCGGGGCTCTTTAATCACAGCATATCTTCAGCAAGAATTACATAAATACAAAAAGGTACTTTACTATTCTTTACTTCAATTTAAAGCTAAAATTTTATCGTTCGTTGACACAATTGTAATGGCATGCCCCAAGGATCTCTTAACATAATCAGATGACTACCGTCTTCCTTACGCACTTCTTCAACAAACATTGCACCTTCCGCCATGAGCCTATCTTTGTCGACCTCAGCATTCTCCGATACGAAGGCCAGATGAAAAGTCAAAAAGTGCTGTTTGGCAAAATCGGTAATGGCTTCTTCGGGGCGGTGATAAAGCTCTAAAATTACTCTATTCGATGCATCGGCCAAAAAGGTCATGAATGGGGGTTCTGATTGGGCCTTGACCACATGCAATCCCACGAATTTCGTGTACCAAGTCACCAAGGCATCAACATTAGGTACGTTTAAGGCAAAATGTTCAAAAATCATAGGCAAATTTGTTTTACAAATATCAGAGGTAAAAGTATTGGTTTTACACACCTTCATCAAATGATTGCATTAAATTTGCCGGAAACATTAGGTAGACATGTTACAATTACAAGCCATACGCGAGAATAAAGACATTATTATTAAGGCCTTGAAAAAGCGGAATATCGATGCGGAAACGATGCTGAACGAAGTACTTCAGTTGGATGAAAAACGCCGTTCGACCCAGACCCAATTAGACAGTACACTCGCGGAAAGCAATAAGCTTTCGAAAGATATCGGCGCACTTTACCAAAACGGGAAATATCAGGAAGCTGAGGCCTTAAAGCAAAAAGCTGGAAGTCTCAAAGAGGATTCCAAAAAAATGGGCGATGATCTGAATACAACGGCCGAGGCGTTACAGGCACTACTATATCAAATTCCAAATGTTCCGCACGACACTGTGCCAGCGGGCAAATCTGAAGAGGATAACGAAGAGGTTTTTGAAGAAGGTGCAATTCCAATATTGGATACCGATGCCCTACCCCATTGGGAACTTGCCAAAAAATATGATATTATCGACCTTGAACTGGGTGTAAAAATTGCAGGCGCAGGTTTTCCCGTCTATAAAGGAAAGGGCGCTAAATTACAACGTGCCCTAATCAACTATTTCTTGGACAAGAATACTGCAGAAGGCTATACCGAAGTGCAGGTACCTCATTTGGTCAATGAAGCATCAGGCTACGGAACAGGCCAATTGCCCGACAAAGAGGGGCAAATGTATCATTTGCCAGTAGATAACCTATACCTGATTCCCACTGGAGAAGTACCGGTAACGAATATATTCCGTGATCAGATTTTAGACGCTAACGATTTTCCCGTGCAATATACCGCTTATACACCTTGCTTTAGAAGGGAAGCGGGCAGTTACGGAGCGCATGTACGTGGCCTGAACCGATTGCATCAGTTCGATAAGGTTGAAATCGTTCGGGTAGAGCATCCTGATAGATCCTATGCTGCTTTAGATGAAATGGTAGAGCATGTCAAAATTATTCTTCGTGAGCTTGAACTCCCCTATCGCATCTTACGGCTCTGCGGTGGCGATTTGGGCTTCACGGCCGCATTGACCTTTGATTTCGAAGTATTTAGTACGGCCCAGAACCGATGGTTGGAAATCAGTTCCGTTTCTAATTTTGAGACCTATCAGGCCAATCGCCTTAAACTGCGCTTTAAGGATGAAAACGGTAAAAGCCAATTGGCCCATACCTTGAACGGAAGTGCCTTAGCGCTGCCACGTGTTCTGGCCGGTATTTTGGAAAACTACCAAACCGCAGAAGGCATTCGCATTCCCAAAGTCTTAGTGCCCTATTGTGGGTTTGATATAATAGATTGACGATTCTTAATTAGGCTAGCCATCCATTTTAAAATGGCTAACTTTGAGAAGAGGACTTTAAGTTTCTATGGATTCGTAAATCTTAGATTAACGCTGGTACTATCACTTTAATCTACTTCGACAACCGCTGTAGAAGCTTTCATGAACGCAGTGAAGTGCTGCATTAAAATCCGCAGATGTACAGAGTCGTTCTTTTTATTCTTTTAAGCGCGCCCATTCTCGTTTCCGCCCAAGAAGATTTTCTGGCCCAGCAATACTTCAACGATGGCGATTATGAGAAAGCCATTATCTTCTATGAAAAACTGGTCGAATTAAATCCACGCCGAACGGATTATGCAGAAGGTCTTATTGCCACCTATCAACAGTTGGAGCGTTATGCGGAGGCAGAAAAATTTCTTTTGGAAAAAATCGAGGAAAGTAACGCCTACCCAACCTTGCTCATTGAACTCGGCTACAACTACACGCTACAGAAAAAAACCGAAGCCGCCGACAAATATTACCAAATGGCCATCGCCAAAATCGACGAAAATCCAAACTTTGGATATGGTGTGGGATTTCGTTTTCAGAAATATGTGCTTTTAGACTGGGCATTGAAAGCGTATACTAAAGCCATGGAGCTTAACCCACAGCTGGATTACAACTACCAAATGGCCCGCATTTATGGCGAACAAGGTGATATCGAAAAAATGTATATTTCTTACCTGAAACTAGTGAGCGAGGGCAAAACATCTAGATCGAACATTCTCCGCCAAATCGATGATTTCGTAACCGCCGACCCAGAAAATGAGAACAATGTGCTTTTTAAACAGGTATTGCTAAAAAATGCACAGAAAAGTCCAGATTTGCTGTGGAACGAGCTGCTGAGTTGGCTATTTGTCAAACAAAAACAGTATGATAGTGCTTTTCGCCAAGAGAAAGCCCTTTACAAACGTATGGATGGCCAAACAATGCAAAGGTTAGAGGGTTTGGGCGATTTAGCCCTTGAGGATTCCGAAATTGAAACCGCCCGTGAAATTTTTGAATATGTTGCCAATAATACTGGCGACGAAATCACGAAGTTGAATGCCCAGTTGCAATTGATTGAAATACAACTGTTAGATGTCGATGAAAAAGATTTAGAGGGTATACAAAAGCAATTCGATGAACTCATTGCGCTTCATGGATATAAAAACCAGACCTTACAATTACAGATTGCCTATTCCAATTTTTTGACTTTTGAAAAAAATACCCCCGAACCCGCCATCGATATCCTAAAAAAAAGTATGGAATTGCCATTGAACGACCGGGCAAACGCTTATTTAAAATTGACTTTAGGTGATATTTTGGTTTACGATAAAAAGTTCAATCAGGCGCTAATCTATTTTTCACAGATTCAGAAAAAACTTAAAAATGATATGATGGGTCAGAACGCAAGGTTCAAAGTTGCCCAGACGAGCTTTTACAAAGGTGATTTTGATTGGGCCCTTACGCAACTGAAAGTCTTGAGAAGTTCTACCTCTCAACTTATTGCCAATGACGCTATGCAACTAAGCCTTCTGATATCAGATAATTCGTTGGAAGATTCTACACAGACCGCCTTGAAAAAATATGCCCGTGCAGACCTTTTGGCATACCAGAATAAGAAAAAGGAAGCCATCGCTGAACTGGACGTGATTTTAAAAGATCATAAAGGTGAAAAAATAGAGGACGAGGCTCTTTTGAAACAGGCCGAACTGTTGGAGAATATAAAGGATTATGAGGCTGCGGAATTCAACTATCGAAAGATAACTGAATTTTATGCCAATGGTATCTTGGCCGACGATGCACATTTCGCACTTGGCGAACTGTATCGAAAAATGCTTGATGAACCTGAAAAAGCCAAAGCTGAATTCGAAAAAATTATTTTTAAGTATCAAGACAGTTATTATTATCCACAGGCACGAAAAAACTATAGAATGTTACGAGGCGATAGTATCGAGTAACTTCATTTAAAGGATTAATTGCAATTACGCCCTGAGCATTTGGCAGCCAAAATGCTTTTAAAATTAGTCATATGCCGAACGAAAACAATGTATGGTTAATTTATCCGATTGTTCAAAGCGCAACCTGAATTGAAAAAAGTAAGTTGGATTAAAAATCCGGTATCGAACCAAATTTCTTTTTTATGTATATATATAATGTAACCACTAATATCGAGAGCTCAGTTCATGATAAATGGTTGCAATGGATGCAAGTAACCCATATCCCAGATATTCTGGAGACAGGGAAGTTTTTGAACGCTAAAATGAGCAGGGTGCTGGTCGAAGAAGACATGGGCGGCCTAACCTATTCAGTGCAATTTACGTGCGTTAACAAAGAAACATTGCAGAAATATTACGCTGAAGACGCAAACCGATTGCGTCAAGATGCCCTAAAACGCTTTCCAAACCAGTTTGTATCCTTTCGTACAGAACTGGAAGTTATCAGCGAACACTGAGAATATTCAAGTTTCAGAATGTGTTCATTTATCCTTGGTACCCCATAAGATTTGGTCTCTTTTTTAATCCTTCCCAAATATTTCTATACTAAATTATTACAATGTTGATCCTTTCTGATTTTCTTCGATTCTGGATCTGTTCTAGGTTTATCAGTTTCGAATTTTGCTTTCAATAAATGTGAAATCGATGTAAAATGTAGTCTTGATTTAAAAAGATTAGCGTTATTTTGAAGATGGATTACTATTTGAATCACGGTTCACAAATATTTATTACATGGAAAAGATAATTTATCTATTTACCTACGGCACCCTTCAAGACGAACGGCTGCACCATGCTTTTTTCCAGAAGAAATTGGAGGGTTTTGAAGACAAATTAGTAGCGTACCGTATATCGGAAGCTAAAGCTGACGGCGTATACCTAATGGCCGAACATACCGGTGACGAAAAAGATTCTATTGAGGGTATCGTCTACGAAATCGTTGAAGAGGATTTGAAGGCAGCGGACGAATATGAGGGGGCATTATATCAAAGAATAAGCGTTACCTTGATTTCAGGTAAAAATGCCTGGGTATACATTACCGTATGAAAACAACATCATGGCCAAAAAGAAACAATATGGAAGTAAAACTAAAAAACATCCCTCGGATAAAAGTCCCGTAAAAGCCAAAAAGTATTTAGGCCAGCATTTTTTGAAAGATGAAGGTATCGCAAAGGAAATTTCGGAGACCCTTTCTTTGAATGGCTACACCAACGTTATCGAAATTGGTCCGGGAACAGGTGTGCTCACTAAATATTTGCTGCTGCGCGATATAGATTTGGTCGCAATGGAACTTGATGCGGATGCTATTGTTTACCTAAACCACAGTTTTCCCTTAGAACATCCGAAAGTGCTACAAAGGTCAAGGTCTTTTACAGTCATAGAGGCAGATTTCCTAAAGTACGATTTGACAAATCTATTCGGCACTGAACCTTTTGCCATTACAGGTAACTTTCCCTATAATATTTCTACCCAAATCGTTTTCAAAATGTTGGAAATGAAGATTCAAATTCCAGAATTTTCAGGTATGTTCCAGAAAGAGGTTGCAAAACGTATCTGCGAGAAAGAAGGCAGTAAGGCTTATGGTATTCTATCCGTTCTTGTACAGGCTTTTTATGACGCTGAATATCTATTCACGGTACATCCCCAAGTTTTCGATCCACCGCCCAAGGTACAATCGGGGGTGTTACGGCTGGTTCGTAAACCAGATTTTACGCTAGACTGTGACGAGAAGCTTTTCTATAGGGTCGTAAAGGCGGCGTTTAACCATCGGCGTAAGACCATCCGAAATAGTCTGAAGTCTTTCGATTTATCCGACACCCTACGGGAAGATGCTCTCTTTGACCTACGACCTGAACAATTAAGCGTTGATGATTTTATACTTTTGACCCAAAAAGTACAGATTGATTTGAACTCTTAAATTCTGAATTAAATCGCTTGAATTAATCACCGAAATCCTTAAATTTTTCTATATCCATTACCTTGTCCGAACGTTGCTTTACGCTACCTTTGCGCACTTTGCAGAAAATATCTGAGGCCTTGCTATGACGCCATTCAAACTCACGGAAGAACTCGTAACCGAGATCGAGCAGCTTATCGAAAACCAAAAGGATACCGAATTGGTGTCCCTTATGGAAGACATGCACTATGCCGATATCGCTGAAATCATAGACGAGCTTGATGAACGAGAGGCCACGCATATTATCAAGCTCCTCGAAAGCGATAAAACTTCCGACGTACTTACCGAGCTCGATAATGATGTTAGGGAAGGCATACTCAACAATCTATCCGCTAAGGAAATTGCGGAAGAACTGGCCGAACTTGATACTGACGATGCCGCCGATATAGTAGGCGAACTACCGAGCGATATCATTCAAGAAGTTATTTCCGAGCTTGAGGATCGAGAGCATGCCAAAGATATCGTAGACTTGCTACGTTACGACGAATATTCCGCGGGCGGTTTGATGGCCAAGGAATTAGTCAAAGTAAAGGAAGACTGGACCGTTCTCACTTGCGTAAAAGAGATGAGAGCCCAGGCCGAAAATGTTACACGGGTGCATTCCATCTATGTGGTAGATGCAGATGACAAACTAAAAGGGCGTCTTTCTTTAAAAGATCTTTTGACCACGTCAACAACAACCCACATCAAAGACGTCTATATTCCTAAGGTCGATTCGGTCGGGGTCAATGAAAAACCGGAAGAGGTCGCCAAGATTATGAGCAAATACGATTTGGAAGCCATTCCCGTAGTCGACGAAATCGGTCGCCTCGTAGGGCGGATTACGATTGACGATATCGTTGACGTTATTCGAGAAGAGGCCGATAAAGATTACCAAATGGCAGCGGGTATTTCGCAAGACGTAGAGGCTGATGATAGCATCTGGCAACTGACCCGAGCAAGACTACCTTGGCTTTTTCTAGGTCTCGTTGGCGGTGTCGGCGCAGCGGCCATCATGGGCAGTTTTGAGGAAATGATCAGTAAGCATGCCATTCTGTTCTTTTTCACGCCGCTTATAGCGGCTATGGCGGGTAACGTCGGAGTGCAATCTAGCGCTATTATCGTTCAGGGCCTTGCCAATGACGACTTGAAAGGTAGCGTGGGAAATCGTTTGATCAAAGAGATGCTCCTGGCGCTGCTTAACGGCTTAGCCTTGGCCGTGGTTTTGCTCTTGTTCACTTGGTTTTGGAAAGGCGATTTTCTAACCTCCTTGGCCATTTCCCTATCATTGGTTGCCGTTATTTTAGTGGCTGGATTTATAGGAACCTTTATTCCTTTGTTTCTTCATAAAAGAAATATAGACCCCGCTATTGCAACGGGCCCTTTCATTACTACTAGCAATGATATATTCGGTATTCTCATCTATTTTTGGATCGCTAAGGTCGTTTTAGGAATTTAGCACCTTTCTTTCGTTCTAAACATTATATATTTCAGAAGCAAAACAACCTGCTTGATATACCCTAAATCAAGCAGGCTACACAATACCTGCCTAATTTTAAACTACCTATTTCGTATTTTAGTGGAACACTTTTCAGTGTTAACAGTAAGACGAAACTATGAGACATTTGGGCATTTCGGGCGGAGGGACGAAAATAGCCGGACTCTTCGGGGTAGCAGAAACAATAATTTATGATCGCGGTTATGTACCCGATATTATTTCGGGAATTTCTGCGGGAGCCATTCTAGCACTACCCCTGGCCTTGGGAAAACGGGAAGCCATAAAGCAGCAGGTGCTAAATATTTCCTTGGATGACTTTTTCGAGGTATCACCCTTACATACAAATGGAAAAATTAAGACTTTTAATGCCGTTTGGAAACTGATTCGAGGCAAACACTACCTTGGTAATCAGAAAAACTTGGAAAAGACCTTGGCCAAAACTGTATCACGTGCTGAATTCGAAGCTTATAAACTAGATAAGACCAAAGCCATATGTATTGTCGGCTCTGTTGATTTTTATACCGGGGCTCGATTATACGTCAATCTGAAAACGGTCTCTTACGAAAACTTCCTTAAATTCGTCAATGCATCCGCTTCTATTCCAGTCTTTACTCAGGGTGTAGCTATGAATGGCCCGGTCAACGACTTTGAAGATGAAACCATATCCTTTCCAAAACTGCTGCTTTTTGATGGCGGGGTACGGGACCATAGTCCCACGAATAAAATAATATCCAGTGAGAAACCGGGATTTCAGGTTACGGAGACTACCAGCATATTTTCAAGACCCGATGACATCCGGGAAATTATTTCTCCAAAGAACTTCGCACCCAAAAATCTATTGAGCATCCTCGAGAGATACGTTGAAATTACAAATGCCGAAATTTCAAAAAACGACGAGGTACAAGAGAAAAACACCATCAAAAGAAAGGGTCTCGTCGACCATGGAACATTTTACCTACCTAGAATCATGCAAGGGATCTACGATGTTGATAAAGGCAGACTACGAGAATTGTATGACGCCGCCAAAAATTTAGTGAGCGACGAAAGTTGGAGAGGTACTGGCGCTATTATCTAAATAATAAATTATCGTGTAATAGACCGATGCCCTTACTACTGTATTTCAAAAGACGTTTCTCCATATATCCTATTTTAGTATCTTCGACGAAACTAATCGCATTATGCCGCTCGCCATTGTTATTGCCGGAATCATTCTACTCTTTATTTTAATAGCCCGTTTTAAACTAAATGCCTTCATATCCTTTATCATTGTCTCCCTTTTGGTCGGAGTAGCAGAGGGTATGGATTTTTTGACTGCTATAAAATCCATACAAAATGGAATTGGCAATACGTTGGGCTACCTCATCCTAATTCTTGGCCTTGGTGCCATGCTCGGAAAACTGGTAGCCGATAGTGGTGCAGCCCAACGCATTACAATGCAATTGGTAGAGAAATTCGGTAAAAAGAATATTCAATGGGCCGTCGTATTGACCGGTTTTATCGTTGGTATTCCCATGTTCTATACCGTCGGTTTTGTGATACTGGTACCACTGGTCTTTACCGTTGCCGCCGCAACAGGGCTAAACTTAATTTATGTAGGTCTTCCCATGCTGGCCTCTTTGTCCGTCACGCATGGTTATCTTCCGCCGCACCCGGCTCCTACCGGAATCGCAATTATGTTCGATGCCAATATCGGCACGACCCTGCTGTATGGAATTATCATTTCCATTCCGGCCATAATAGTCGCTGGCCCCCTATTCTCCCGGACGATAAAAAACGTGAACGCCACTCCGCTAAAGGAATTTATGAATCCGAAAGTATTGACCGATGCCGAAATGCCCGGCACCCTGAACAGTATTCTAACCGCATTACTACCGGTAATTTTGATTGGCCTAGCATCAATTGTAGCCCTTTTGCTTCCTGAAGAAAACATCATAAGAAAAACGACAGATGTATTGGGAGACCCCGTCATCGCGATGTTGATTTCCGTATTGGTCGCTATTTATACATTGGGTCTCGCCCGTGGTAAAAAAATGACGGAAGTGATGGATTCAGTGACGAGTGCCGTATCGGGCATTACCATGGTGTTACTCATAATCGCAGGGGCAGGTGCATTGAAAGAGGTGCTTATCGATAGTGGCGTAAGCGAATATATCGGTGAAATGCTAAAGGGCTCTACCATTTCACCGCTAGTATTGGCTTGGCTTATAGCAACGGTTATTAGGGTCTGTGTCGGTTCTGCAACCGTGGCAGGACTTACCGCTGCAGGTATTGCCCTGCCGTTAATTGAAAATACCGGTGTCAGTGCCGAATTGATGGTCTTGGCCATCGGATCGGGTAGTTTGATGTTATCGCATGTTAACGATGGCGGTTTTTGGCTTTATAAAGAATATTTTAATCTCTCCATAAAAGATACCCTTCGCACATGGACCGTCATGGAAACCACCGTCGGTGTGATGGGTTTAATCGGGGTTTTGGTATTGGAACAATTCGTGGCATAGAGCTGAAAAGGCAGAGTTTGGTACCAGATAGGTGTGCTGCTAGGCGTATAGTCAATGGAAAATTTGTTCTTTTGTAGAACAACCGAAAAAAAACGTTTTATGAAATCTATCTCAGAAAGAATTGAAGAGCTCGGCTTGACATTACCGCCCGCGCCGCCACCGGCAGGACTTTATAAACCTGTACTCGTTATAGAAAATTTCTTATATGTTTCAGGACAAGGGCCCATGCTGCCCGATGGCTCCCTGATGAAGGGTAGGGTCGGTGATACACTTACGCTTGACGAGGGGAAAGCAGGTGCGCGCCAAGTAGCCTTGACCATGCTTTCGACCATTCAGACCCACTTTAAGGATATCGACCGAATAAAGCGCTTGGTAAAAACCTTGGGAATGGTCAATTGTTCCCCTGATTTCCATGACCATCCTTTGGTCATCAATGGCTTTAGCGAGCTTATGGCCGAAATTTTAGGAAACGAAAATGGCGTAGGGGTTCGTAGTGCCGTGGGTATGATGCTTCCCGGAGGGATTTCTGTGGAAATCGAGGCTATGTTCGAATTACATTCTTAATGTATGACCATTCAAAACTGGTTTGAATTATCGGATAATGAGGACGTTATCTCACCCGCGCTACTAGTATATCCTGAACGAATACTTCATAATATCCGCATTATGATAGAAATGGCGGGAGGTACCGAATATCTTCGACCACATATCAAGACCCACAAAACTGCGGAAATTATAAAGATGCAACTGGACCAGGGTATTCAAAAATTTAAATGCGCCACGATTGCCGAGGCCGAACTATTGGCGCTTTGTAAAGCCCCTGATATTCTTTTGGCAATGCAGCCGGTAGGCACTAGCACAAAACGTTTTTTTGATTTGATGGATACTTATCCGGATTCAAAATTTTCGGCACTTGTAGATAATACGGATACGTTTGAAGCTTTATCTACTTTCGCAAAATCAAAAGCTTTGAAAATTTCACTTTGGATGGATATCAATTGTGGGATGAACCGAACGGGGATAATTCCCGATGAAAGTGCAGTTGCCCTTTATCAAAAAATGGATGCTGATCCGAACATTGAAATATTGGGATTGCACGCCTATGATGGCCATATTCATCATAAAGATGTTGTGGAAAGGAAGAAAGCTTGTGACAATGCCTTTGCAAACGTCATTGATTTAAAGAAGAATTTGGTATCAAAAGGATTAAAAGTCAACGGAATCGTTGCCGGAGGTTCCCCTACCTTTCCATTCCATGCCAAACGTGAATCAGTAGAAGCCAGTCCGGGCACAACACTACTTTGGGATGCCGGATACGCCGCTTCTTTTCCAGAAATGGAGTTTCTGCCCGCTGCTGTACTTCTTACCCGAATTGTTAGTAAACCAAACGAAAATACAGTCTGCTTAGATTTGGGGCACAAACATATGGCTTCCGAAATGCCGTTCCCCAGAGTGCAATTTTTAAATATGAACGATTGTATCCAAAAAGGGCAAAGTGAAGAGCATTTCGTACTTGGATGCGAAAATGTAACACATTTAAAAGTCGGTGCCGTTTGCTATGCGCTTCCGGTTCATATATGTCCGACAGTTGCGAAGTACGAAGCGTTGCAGGTGGTTTCTGAAGGTCAGGTCATCGAGTCTTGGAAAGTAGCGGCCAGAAATCAGCAAATAAGCATTTGATGTGCAACAATCTAAAACTTTAGTAATCCTTAATATCTCTAGAAACCGATAATTATCCCAACTTTCAAATCAATACCATGTTTATCTTCGATGCCCATCTAGACCTTGCCATGAATGCCATGGAATGGAACCGCGACCTAACTTGGTCTGTACAAGAAATACGTAAAAGCGAAATCGGAATGACCGACAAGCCAGACCGCGGTCGCAACACCGTTTCCTTAGATGCTATGCGTAAGGGTAATATCGGATTGTGCGTGGCAACCCAGATTGCGCGCTATGTTAAAAAGGAGAATCCACTTCCGGGATGGAACTCTCCACAACAGGCTTGGGCACAGACCCAAGGGCAACTTGCCTGGTATCGAGCCATGGAGCATATTGGGGAAATGGTACAAATTACAAACTACAATGACCTAAATGCTCACTTGACAGTGTGGAATGAAGAAGGGCTAAAAAAACCGATTGGTTATATCTTAAGCCTTGAGGGGGCAGATTCGATATTATCTATGGAGCACTTAGAACAATCGTATGAACAAGGTTTACGGGCCATCGGTCCGGCGCACTACGGTCCGGGCACATACGCTTTTGGCACAGATTCTACTGGAACCATAGGTGTAAGGGGAAAAGAACTTTTAAAGAAAATCGCCCAGCTCAATCTCATTCTAGATGCCACCCACCTTTGTGACCAGAGTTTTTGGGACACCATGGATGTTTACGATGGGCCAATCTGGGCAAGTCATAACAATTGCCGAGCCTTGGTAGATCATAACCGACAATTTTCGGACGATCAAATTAAAGAACTGATCACAAGAAAAGCGGTTATAGGTATGGCACTAGATGCATGGATGATGGTGCCGAATTGGGTCCGTGGGCAATCAACACCTCAAACTATGGGTGTATCGTTACAGCAAATGATCGATAATATCGATCACATATGTCAATTGGCAGGTAATGCCAATCACGTAGGCATCGGTACAGATCTTGACGGTGGTTTTGGCACGGAGCAGTCGCCCTCAAATATTGATACCATTGCCGACCTTCAAAAAATACCTGAATTATTAAAGGTTCGAGGATATTCTGAAACAGATATAAGAGGTATTATGAACCAAAATTTCATTGGTTTTCTAAGAGAAGCTTGGGCATAATCGGAAACTGGATATATTTTCCTTATTTTAGAGATGATTAGACCGTTTAGGATGTCATGAACAGAAGAAAATTTTTACACCGTTCAGCGCTTGCTCTCTTAGCGACTCCTTTCTTAGGATGTTTGGGTGGTCAAGGTTTCCGGTTTGAAAAAAACCAGGTCATTGGCTGTTTCGGCGATAGTATTACAGCGCAGAAAGATGGTTATGTCAAAATATTACAATCCAAAGTAGAAGGTGCGCATCCAGAAATGGGACTAAAATTTATTAACCATGGTCTAAGCAGTGAAACCGTTACCGGGCTCACAGAAAATGACCACCCCGGCCCAAGACCCTATCTCTTTGACCGATTGGATGGTATTTTGGATGCGGATCCAATACATATAGCCACTTTCTGCTATGGAATTAATGACGGCATCTACGGTAAGCCCTCTGAAGAATTGTTTAATAGTTTCAAAATTGGGGTTTACTCATTTTTGGAGAAAATGCGTCAGAGAAATATTCCAGCTCTGTTATTAACACCTTGTCCTTTGGTTTTGGAGACCGCACCGATAGTATCATCCGTTTCTAAAGATTTTAGTTATAAAAATCCTTACCCGGAATATGACGAAGAAGTTCTACAAGAATTTAAGCGAATTATTCTTCATATGAATCATCCATTCGCCAAGGCGAAAATCGATGTACATACGCCCCTGCTAGAAAATCAGCAGGTATGTTACGACAAAGACCCCATACATCCAAATTTAAATGGTCATGAAGTGATAGCCAATACGATTATCGAGAATTTGGCGTTTTAACAAGTACCTGCATTCCCATGGCAGGGTATTTGTTATCTTTATGTTCGTTTTTACCATTTTAGAAATGCCGAAAAGCTATTCATTATTTATACTTATCTTCTTTCTTTTGGCCTCTTTAAGCTATGGCCAAACTGACCTGCCGACTCAAAAACCTTTGGAAATTGGTGTCGGAAACAAGATAGATGATACTGCTGAACCTCAAAAAGGTACGTCATTGAATATACCTTCTGTCATTGACAACAGTCCTGAAGTCAATTTAGAGATGAATAAGCGCAATCCGGTAAAAATGTTGCCCGATCGTGAGTTGGTTCAAGCAGGCACAGGCATGAAAATCGATCCGAAAGCTGGACCACGGGAACCCAAAGAAGGTTCTAGGGAGCACTTTTCGGATATGTATCTCGGCGATGTAAAAAGTGGTGGTAAATTCGTAGGCATTGTTTGCCGCGACCATGAATATGTAGACGGAGATCGGGTAAAAATATGGCTTAATGGAAATGTAATCGAGCCGAACACTTTATTGACCGGATCTTTTAAAGGTATAAATGTCGATTTGGAAGAAGGCTTCAACCGTTTTGAATTTGAGGCATTGAACGTTGGATCTTCGCCACCTAATACTGCGCAAATTGATGTTTACGATGATAAGGGTGTTCTTATTTATACTAATAAGTGGTTGCTATCAACAGGTTCAAGAGCTACTCTAATTGTTACAAAGGAAGCGGAGGAATAATCTTCACATTTATTTCAGGAAAATTCTCTTTTATGTCACGAGATAATTAATCAGTGGCTTCAAATACAGCCGGTGTTATTGACCCTAAAAATTTCTTATTAATCTCGTTTTCTAATCTTCTATTTTTAATCGGTCCTTTTTGCAAATCAATAATTGCAACATTTTGGGAGATTCGGTTAGTTTTTTTCTACATGAAATTTACCATGCCAGTGCATTCTAGTACTAAGTTCTTTCAATTTACGTATGCTGCCGCAACAATTTAGGCACAACGTATATACAGTGATTGATGCTTATTGGCAGGTGAGATTAGGTATTTAAAATGTCATTAATGGGCATATCAAATGTCATTATGATGCATACTTACTTTCATGTACCGGAAATTGACATCGCCATTAGTAGTTCACTAGCTATACTCCTTTACTGGGATATTTGTACGACGCAGGGGTTTCTTATCACCTTTATTTAGTAAACACCAATAGGCGCCTAAGTCTAGGATACTTGGAATACGAAAGTTTAGGTTTATGCTATTAAGGTCAAAATGGCCGTCTTATAAAACTCAATATTCATAATTATAATAAGGTGACTTTTAAATCATCTTTAGAATTCTTTTAGTATTCACCCATACATTTACAGAATTCTTTTGATACAAAAGATAATTTTCAAAAGCGTAACGAACATAGTATCGGTTATTTACATAATTGAGAGGAGCAAAAATCTCCATGTAACCGGATTCGGACACAGATTTTAAGGGAAGTAATAGTTCCTATGGTCAGGTCTAATTATAATCAAAGTATACTTGGTTTACACATTCCTTCTCAACACAGAGGTTGGTTTAACTATATCATTTATGAGGAAGAGTACCAAAGCCTAGCAAAAAATGACGCTGGGAATATTTATGGTACTACATATAGCTATTAACAGTTAATACCATACTGGTGAATCAGACGTACAATATAAGATATATCAATTTGTATTTACGCAATCGAAATAATCTTATGGTCTAAAAAATAGTTGACCAATGAATAGTATTTTAGATTTTTTACTGCATTTAGACGCTTATCTGTTTACCATGATAATAGATTATGGCCCATGGGTCTATGCCATCCTATTTGCGTTTATTTTCATTGAAACAGGATTGGTAATAATGCCCTTCCTTCCCGGAGATTCACTCCTTTTTGCTGCAGGCGGATTTTGCGCAGGGGTCGAAAACGAAACTGGAGAAACCGCGCAACTGAGTCTGTTAATAGTGCTTATTACGCTAATGGCTGCGGCCGTTCTTGGGGATAGTCTTAACTATTACCTTGGGAAAACCTTTGGGCTAAGGGCCCTTGCATGGGAAATCGCTGGCAAGAAGCTGGTGAGTGAAAAGAACATTGACAAAACCCGTGATTTTTTTGACAAAAACGGTCCTCGAACAATAATTATTGCACGTTTTATACCCGTAATACGCACATTCGCCCCCTTTGTAGCCGGAATTGGCGGAATGCACTATAGCAAGTTCATCCGTTATAATATTTTAGGCGGCACGGTCTGGGTATTGGTTTTAACTTCCGTTGGTTATTTTTTCGGAAACCTACCTTTTGTTAAAGATAACTTTGAAATTGTTATTTTCGGGATAATTGCGCTATCCTTAATTCCTGTGGGCATAGAATTTTTTAGTGGCAGAAGTAGCAAATAAATGAACTGAACGCAGCAATTAATAGGGATTAGTCCTCCACTATATAACGAAAAGAAATCATATCAAAGAAGGACAAAAGTCCTATTGCAAAGTATTATAAAAAAAGCTAAACGCTTTATCAATAAAACTTTCCCTTCCGCTCGTTTCTTACGGTACATATTCACGCAATCATTTTTCGTAGAGCATAAAATAAATTATTTTTAGACCTATATGGTTACACCGAACCAAATTCCCTCCCATGAAGAACAATTGGCTAGGCTTTCTCTCAATTATTATAATAGTATTTATACTTGGTTGTAACGAAAAACAGGAACAGGAACCCACTCGGCCGAATATAGTATTTATCATGTCAGATGACCATGCCTACCAGGCAATATCGGCTTATGACAATAGTTTAATAGAGACTCCGAACATTGATAGAATTGCCAAAATGGGAATGTTGTTTACCAATGCGAGCGTTACCAACTCCATTTGTGCGCCATCAAGAGCGACTATCTTAACGGGTAAACACTCCCACAAAAATGGTAAAGTTGACAATGTATCTCCGTTTGATACCACCAATGTAACCTTTCCGCAATTGTTACAGAAGGCGGGCTATCAAACCGCCATGTTCGGGAAGTTGCACTTTGGCAATAATCCAAAAGGTTTTGACCAATTTAAAATACTTCCTGGACAGGGGTCATATTACAACCCGGAGTTTATCACTAAAAAGGAGGGCGAAATTAAGGTGGCCGGCTATGTTACTGATATTGTGACGGACATGACCCTTGATTGGTTGAAGGAGGAAAGGGAAAAAGAAAAACCATTTATGTTGATGTATCTTCACAAAGCACCTCATCGCGCGTGGTTAATGGCAGAGAGGCATATGAAAGAATATACCAATAAAATCTTTCCGGAACCCGCAACGTTAATCGATGAGCATGAAGGAATGCCGGCAGCTAAGGTCGCCCAAATGAACATTAATGGAAATATGGGTTGGGCAGGAGATAACAAGGTATATCCAGCGGTTATGGACGAACTGGGACTTGAGGAGATAGGCTTAGATAAAATACGATATGAGAATCAGATTGCACGGTTTGATTCTATTCAAAAGGCCAATTTTGATGCTGCATATAAACCAATCATGGATGAATTCAAAATAAGATATCCGAACATGTCTGAAAAAGACTTGGCAAAATGGCGTTATCAAAGGTATATGCAAGATTATCTTGGTACAATTGCATCCGTTGACGAGAACGTAGGCAGAGTATTGGATTATTTAGAGGCGAACGATTTAATGGATAATACCATTATCGTATATACGTCCGACCAAGGCTTTTATCTTGGAGAGCATGGTTGGTTCGACAAGCGGTTCGTTTACGACCAAAGTTTTAAGACCCCTCTTTTGGTTTCGTGGCCAAATAGGATAAAAGCAGGAACTACCTCAAATGAACTCGTACAAAATCTCGATTTTGCACAGACCTTCTTGGATGTAGCGGATGTAAAGCAACCTGCCGATATGCAGGGTAAAAGTCTGGTTCCGGTTCTTACAGGTGATTTGGATAATTGGGAGCGCGACGCTGTCTACTATCATTATTATGAACACCCTTCTGAACATAATGTGAACCGACATTATGCAGTTATCACCAAAGATTATAAGTTGATACATTACTACTTTGACCTTGATTACTGGGAATTGATAGACAGAAAGAAGGACAGTTTAGAGCAACATAATTATTACGATGATTCCGCATATACAGCAATTCAAAAAGACTTACATCTAAAAATGGATGATTTACGCGAACAGTATGGTGATTCCGAAGCTCTGAGCCAGCAATACATCGATGAATTTATGCCACTGGCAAAAGATGGAAAGGTTTATGGTGTCGAAAAGACAATTTTGGAACCCATTGTTGATAAATGGGAAGAATCCAAAAAAACCGATTAAATAGTTAGTTGTTTTGATATTGGGGCTACCCCAAAAAAATTGAGACGGCCGTAATCAAGGTTTTCCCTAAAATTACGGCTGTATCAATATGGGGTTCGTTAATGACTAAAACTTTCTACTAGCTTGCCTGCAACGCGTCGAGGCCTCTTAAAAAATTGTTTGATCGATATGACCAACTTACTTGCTTTGAAGGGCACAAAATCAAATCTCAAAATCGCTTCTGGCGACTCGTCACCTTTGATGGTTAGTCTGTTTTCAATCTCAAAATCCAAGTGGTTGAATCCGTCAGCAGGTTCTTCAACACGGTCGCTATAGACAAAGGTGCTACCGTACTCGAGATAGAACCGAAGCCTTGTATAGGTTCCGGGTTCTAGCAAAAGAACACTTTTAGATCTTAAAAAATCGCCTGCGTGAATACCTTTGATTGTTAATGCATCCTGACCTTTAAAATCAGTTATAAAATGTTCTTTCCCTAGGGTATCGAAAGCGGAGAATTTCGCAATATTCAAATTCATCTCCGATACGTTCAAATCATCTACAAATTCGTTCTTTAGCACCATATCTTTGATGCATTTTCCATCGGAATCCCATTTAGAGAAATCAAAAGAAAAAGGAACTGTCTGCCATATAGTTGGATAATATTTTGTCGTACTCATAACTTTTCGTATTAAAATTATACGCTACAAATTTCCGACGGATTGTGGACTGGTGAAACAACGGAATTTTCCACATTCTATAGTATATTACCTTAATATAAACTTTTAGGGATACTTTAACATCAATATACTGCATACCGAGGCTAAAGAAAGCGTCTTTGGTTGTACGGCTACACATAGCGATTAAAAAATAAAAACCAAGAATGCATTCTACTCACTTAAGAACCAATTTAAATGTATAAGGTTTTAATATGTCAATCGTTTAATATCTTTGCATTTCCAAAAAGCAGAGGAGTATGTCAAAAAAAAACTATAGAGTTGCCGTTTTACAGCTAAACCTGAACAATACTCCGGAAGAGAACCGGAAAAAATGTCTGCTTTGGATAAGTGAAGCAGCAGCCCAAGGCGCCGATATCATCAGCCTGCCAGAATTATATAGCAGCCATTATTTCTGCCAAAGCGAAGATGTAGAGAACTTTTCGCTAGCGGAACCTCTTGGCGACATCTCCTTCACGGCCTTTAGCGATTTGGCAAAACAACTGAATGTGGCACTTATCGTTCCGTTTTTTGAGAAACGCATGGCCGGTATTTATCACAACAGTGCTTATATCATCGATACTGATGGCTCCCGGGCCGGTCTATACAGAAAAATGCACATTCCCGATGATCCGCATTTTTACGAAAAATTTTATTTCACACCTGGGGATCTTGGATTTCAAGCGATTGAGACCACAAAGGGGAAAGTGGGCACCCTAATCTGTTGGGACCAATGGTACCCAGAGGCAGCTAGATTGACGGCAATGAAAGGTGCCGAAATTCTTTTCTATCCTACTGCCATTGGATGGCATCCCTTTGAAAAAGAACAATTCGGGGAAAACCAGTACGGTGCCTGGATGAATGTCATGAAAGGCCATGCGGTAGCCAATGGCATCTATGTCGCGGCCGCAAACCGTATCGGATTAGAACAGTATTTGCCCGGTACCGATGGTATTGAATTCTGGGGCAAGTCGTTCATCTGTGGGCCGCAAGGGGAAATATTGGCCATGGCATCCCACGATAAAGAGGAAATTCTAATGGCTGAGGTAGATTTGGCCCATCAAGAAAACGTTCGCCAAAACTGGCCATTTTTTAGGGATCGTAGAATCGATGCCTTTCAAGATCTTACAAAAAGAGCACTGGACTAAAGATAGCAACTCAAATGGCATCAAGAAGATTTCCGGCGGAATGGGAACCCCAAGAGGGTATTTTATTATGTTTCCCACATAATGGTAATGATTGGCCCGGGAAATATAGTACCATACAGTGGGCTTTTGTGGAATTCATCAAGAAAATTGCGGCCTACGAAAAGGTGTTTCTTATAGTGAAGGATACAGATTTGCAAGACAAAGTCAAGAATTTGTTGCAAATGGCATCCGTTTCCCTGGAAAACATACATTTTATCATTCAGAAAACAAATCGTAGCTGGATGCGGGATTCCGGCCCAATCATTGTCAAAATCGATGGAAAACGGGAAGCCTTAAACTTCAATTTCAACGGCTGGGCCAAATATAAAAATTGGCAGCTGGATAAACACGTACCAAAAACAATCTCTGAATTCCTTGAACTTCCTTTGACGCAAGTAAGCTACAAGGGGAAGCATGTTGTTTTAGAGGGTGGTGCACTTGAAGTCAATGGAAAAGGTACGTTGATTACATCAGAAGAATGTCTGTTACACCCGTCTATTCAGATACGCAATATAGGGCTTACAAAACAGGATTATGAAGCCATTTTCAAGGAGTATTTAGGGATTAGCCATACGATTTGGTTAAAGGATGGTATAGTAGGCGATGACACCCACGGCCATATCGACGACCTTTGTCGATTTGTAAACGAAGATACCGTAGTAACCGTGGTAGAGAGGGATGTAGAAGACGATAATTATGCGCCCTTGCAAGAAAATCTAAAGCGCCTAAAAAAGTCTAAAACTGAAGATGGCAGTACTTTAAAAGTCGTTGAACTGCCTATGCCCAACAAAATCATTTTTGACGGATTGCGATTACCGGCCAGTTATGCCAATTTTTTAATACTGAACCAAACCGTGCTCGTGCCTGTTTTTAATGATTCGAACGATCGTATTGCCCTGAATATTTTGGCCGATTGTTTTCCTGATCGAAAAGTAATCGGACTCAGCTGTATAGATCTTATTTGGGGTTTTGGTACGTTGCATTGTTTGAGTCAACAGATTCCGGTCTAAACGTAATCATCATTTCCGCTCCCCCGGCCGGTAGGTTTCCTCTGCCCGCTGTACGACATCATCTTTGTAGTAAGCGACATCCTTCCAATTGGCATTGGCATAACGTTCGATTTGATCGTCGAAATGTGGAGACTTCGGGTCGCCGCTCTGGCCACCGGCCAAAATACTCTTCGCCTTTACCCTATCTCCGAATTCGACAACGGCGGCGAAGCTGTTGCCGCGAGTACCATATATTTTTTTGGTCTTGTTATCGTAGCTAACCCCATAAGCGGCCAACGCGCCCCAACGACCGGAAGCAAAACCGATGGGTCGACTGGGTTTGTCATCGTCAAAAGCTTGTCGGATATCCCCGTTCAGCCTTTGGTATCGATTGACCTCGCCCCATGAAATTTTCCAAGTACCGAAATCGGCTGTTAATCGATCGATAACGCCTTCAAAAATTCGGAGACCTTCTTCCGGGTTTTTTCCCAACCAAATCATCGCCTCCATATCGCTAAGATTTTCAGGGTACTCCGCTTCACGGCCCATAGCTGTGCCATAATAATGTGCCAAAGTCATCGCTACAGATTCCGCCGAAGTTGTATAGTCCCATTTTTCTAGAATTTCGATAGGTTCCCGCAATTCCGGATTTTTTTCATCATGGCTGTTATAGGCGTCGACCAATCCGGGAATTAAAGCTTTGAATGCCGATAAATAAGGGTCGTGCGCCAGTTGAATCAAAGTGTCTAAGGTATACCCTGATTTATCGGTCAACAATTCAATAGCGTGAACGCCCCGAAAGTTCTCCTGGTCGATAGACATGTAATTTGGATAGTTTTCTTTCTTCGGACTGTATTGTAGTGCAGCGGTAAAGGGCGTGGAGTTACAATTTTGTAACCAACCATTTTTAGGGTTTAGTAGGAGGATGTTTTCGTCGACCGTATGCAAACCTTGCCAATCTGTTTTGGGGTCACTGCCATCTACGGGTTTTGAATAGTCAAAAATTGTGTCCCGTTTCGGGATGAAATTTCCATGAAAATAAGCAATGTTGCCTTCAGCATCGGCATATACCGTATTGTTGCTAGAATTCGTTCTTATATCCATCATCTCCCTAAAACCTTTGTACCCATCCTGTTTTGAACGGATAAAAGACTGTTCCAAGGCCTTTGGCGGTTCCCACATCATTGCAGTTGCCGTCCATTGACCATCTTCGATATGTGTAATCGGTCCGTGGTGGGTGTGATATGCCGGAAAGGTTTTCTCTTTTAAAATAGCCCCATCCTTGTATTTTAAAATGATTTCTGAGGTCTGTACAGGGCGATCTTCTTTTCCATATTGATACATTAATTTTCCATTGATTTTCACTATTTTTTCCTTGAATTCGTCGATGATGTCGGTATATGTACTAGTATGCATCCAACCCGTTTTCTCGTTGAAACCCTGATAAATGAAAAACTGTCCCCAAGTGACCGCACCATAGGCGTTTAAGCCTTCTTCGGAAATTGCATGCACTTCTCCCCGAAAATAAAAAGAAGTATGTGGATTGATCAAGAGCATGGCGTTGCCAGATTCCGTAAGTTTTCCAGATATAGCAATTCCGTTAGAGCCTTGAGGTTCGGGCTGCAATTGCTTGTCAGCCTTGACCTTCTTCATTTTGGCTTTTTTCAATTTATTGTTTTTTACATTCCCGTCTTCAACTTCTTCATTTATGGCGGTTTTCATCCCACTTTCGTAAAAAGCCTTGATGTTGTCCGTAGAAATTCGCTCGATATCCCCGCCAATCGAACCTTCACTGAAATACATGGGCATCCAAGGTTCGAAATGACTCAATAGTTTGGGCTGTATTTCTGGATGGGTGTACAAATAATAATTGATTCCATCCGCAAATGCGTCGCAAAGTTTCTGTAACCACTTCGGACTGTCTTGATAATTCGTTTTGGCCTCAGCTTCGGTCATAAAAAGTTTGGCCCTCAAATCACTATAAAGGGCAGTTTCGCCTTCAACCTCGGCCAAACGGCCTGTAGCCCATATGTAATTTTGTTCGACGCGATTGAAATCGTCTTCACATTGGGCGTAAAGCAGACCAAAAACAGCATCAGCGTCAGTTTTACCATAGACATGCGGAATTCCGAAATCGTCGCGGATGATTTCTACGTTTTTCGCTTGGGCCTGCCAACGGCTAACCTCGTTTACGGATTGTGCCTGTAACCCGAATGGAAATAACGTGACGCAGATAGCGAAATATATAAGAGTTTTGAACATGATATTTGGTTTGTTGAGTGAATTTAAAACTTTTGAAAAACTTTCAGTTGTAATTTGTCCATTTACTTTCCATTAGGTATACCCATATTTCAAGTACCTTGCAACTTCTTTCAAAAAATAGCTATGCCAGAACAAAAAGTAAGTATCCTCACCGCGTTCAAAACTATTATTTGGCCTAGGCGAAAATTGGTTTTTATAGGTTTGGGTTTAATCATAGTGAGTAAAGCTGCAAGTTTTGTTGCCCCACTATCGCTTAAATATCTGATGGACGACATTATACCGAACAAGGACATTGATTTTTTAAAGTTACTCGTTGGTGCCGTGGCCTTGTCCATTCTCGTACAGTCCGTGACTTCCTTCCTATTGACAAAAATTCTCAGTGTACAGGCTCAGTATCTTATTTCAGAATTGCGGGCACAGGTTCAAAAGAAGGTGTTATCATTACCTATCCGTTTTTTCGATAATGCCAAATCCGGTGCCTTGGTATCACGGATCATGACCGATGTCGAAGGAGTACGAAACTTAATAGGTACCGGTTTGGTGCAATTGGTCGGCGGCACCATTACAGCGGTGGTATCGCTTATTTTACTATTGCGGATAAGCTGGACGATGACACTCTTCACTTTAATTCCTTTAGCCATTTTTGCGCTAGTTGCGCTAAAAGCATTCAAAATCATTCGCCCAATTTTCAGAAATCGTGGTAAGATAAACGCAGAAGTAACCGGAAGGCTTACTGAAACCTTGGGAGGCGTTCGTGTCATCAAGGGTTTCAATGCAGAAGCGCAAGAAAATAAGATTTTTGAGGAAGGTGTTGACCGGCTGTACCAAAACGTTAAAAAGAGCCTTACTGCAACTGCGTTTATGACTAGTTCATCAACCTTCTTGTTGGGTATTGCCACTACAGGAATTATGGGCATCGGAGGTTATAAAATTATGATGGACGAACTCACGATCGGCGAATTCTTGACTTTTACTTTTTTATTAGGACTCATGGTCGCGCCAATCGTACAAATGAGTAATATTGGCAGTCAACTGACCGAAGCTTTAGCTGGACTCGACCGTACAGAAGAACTCATGAATATGGTTCCTGAATCGGACGATGAAAATAGAACAATAGTTTTGGAAAATGCAAAAGGGGATATTATTTTTGATGATGTTTCTTTCGCCTATGAAGAAGATAAAGAAGTATTGCACAATATCAGCTTTGAAGTAAAATCGGGCAATGTAGTTGCCTTGGTGGGAAGTTCAGGATCCGGGAAATCTACTATTGCCGGACTGGCTGCTACCTTTTTAAATCCGCAATCAGGTAAAATCACGATTGATGGTAATGATGTTTCGAAAGTAAATCTCGACAGTTATCGAAAAAACTTGGGCGTAGTATTACAGGATGAATTCTTGTTCGAGGGTACTATTCGACAAAATATTCTTTTTCCGAGACCAAATGCTACCGAAGAAGAATTACAACGAGCAGTATTAGCCGCCTATGTGAACGAATTTACCGATCGTTTTGATAATGGTCTGGATACGCTCATCGGTGAACGAGGCGTCAAACTTTCGGGCGGGCAGCGGCAAAGAATCGCAATAGCGCGAGCCGTATTGGCTAATCCGAAAATCTTAATTCTAGACGAAGCGACCTCTAATCTAGATACAGAAAGCGAAGCCTTGATTCAAAAAAGTTTAGCTACCCTTACCGAAGGTCGAACTACCTTTGTTATTGCACACCGTTTGAGTACCATACGAAAGGCCAATCAAATTTTGGTAATTGAAAATGGTCGTATTGCGGAAAGAGGTACGCACGATGAACTAATTGCTACAGAAGGGCGATACTATAATTTGTTTACCTATCAAGCAAGAATTTAATCGTCATCAAAGTGATAATGAAAAGAATTGATAATCACATTCGACTTTCCAGCTTTTGGATGTAAATTCAAAACTTTATAGCAACATTTAATGATTCTTATTCTATTTTATATGAAAAACAACGAATAGCACAAATGAAATTTTTACATAAAAAAAGGGTCGTATTACACGACCCTTTTCTTTTATCTAGGATTTACCTAAATTACTAATTCTTATTGTTCAACAGCGTTTCCTTCTTCGTCAACGATAAGAGCTCCTGAAGTTCCGTCTTCCAAAGAAACCTCTACTTTATAATTACCGGCTTCGTTTTTAGAAGCGGCGTTCATTGTAGCTCCTGGATAGTTAGTCTCGATCATTGAAGTAACGGCCTCAGGTACTTCCTCGATTGCGATTTCACTGAAATCATCCTGTGCAACTGCATCTTCACCTTGAGCAGCAGTTTCGGTAGCGGCATCCTGAGTTTCGGTAGCAGCATCAGTAGCCTCGGCTGGTACTTCGGTTGCAGCATCCTGTGGCTCTGCAGTCTCAGCTTCCTGAGCGAATGCGGCTAAACTTCCTAATGCGAATACGGTAGTAATAAATAATTTTTTCATCTTGTTTCTATTTAAATTAAAGTTTTTAATTGTCTTGTTCTGACTATCTATATGAAAATATAGTACCAAAAAGTAAATAATGTTCAATTTACTGATAAACAGTATTTTATATTTTATGGGATATAAGTTCAATGTGTAAATCTGTGAAACGTATCGCCGTATTGTGTAAAGTTTCTACAGTATACTAAAGTATTCTATTGTATTTGAAGTTTCAAATAGTACATGGCTCAGCAGTATGAGCTGTACTTTATACCACTAAATAGTTCAGTAGCATCTCACCTCATTACCTATTTAAAACAATAATTTTGCTTTGCATAATATCAGAAAATACTATCAAAACTCGGACATTCTATCCTAAATGAGAAAAGCAGATTCCAAATTAAAAAAGAGGAACCGTATTTAAACGGTTCCTCTTTTTTAGAAATTGAATTGGGATTAATAAACTTCCCAAATCGATTTATATCTTATTGCTCAACAGCGTTTCCTTCTTCGTCAACGATAAGAGCTCCTGAAGTTCCGTCTTCCAAAGAAACCTCTACTTTGTAATGACCTGCTTCATTTTTAGAAGCAGCGTTCATTGTAGCTCCTGGATAGTTAGTCTCAATCATTGAAGTAACTGCCTCAGGTACTTCCTCGATGGCGATTTCACTGAAATCATCCTGTGCAACAGCTTCTTGTCCTTCAGCAGCAGTTTCGGTAGCAGCGTCAGTAGCCTCGGCTGGTACTTCGGTTGCAGCATCCTGTGGCTCTGCAGTCTCAGCTTCTTGAGCGAATGCGGCTAAACTTCCTAGTGCGAATACGGTAGTAATAAATAACTTTTTCATCTTGTTTCTATTTAAATTAAATTTTATAATTGTTTTATTCTGACTACCTATATGAAAATATAGTACCAAAAAGTAAATAATGTTCAATTTACTGATAAACAGTATTTTATATTTTTTAGAATGTGTTTCCGATGTGTAAATCTGTGAAACGTATAGCTAGATTGTGTAAAATATTTACAATTGATGACCTCCAATGGGATTTATACTTCAATACCTTTAAATATATAAAATAGAAACAACAACCTGGTGTTATTCCCAATTGGGCTTCAGCAATAATTATCCATATATTTTCTTTCGAGGAGAAGGTAATGGGTCTATCAGTACCAAACTTATAGAAGGCGAATTGGGTACAATTAGAATTATCCTAAATTATAAAATTTGATAAAGTAATCTTTGCGGATTAAGACGTTGAATCCTATTAAAAACTAATAGACACTCAACTTTTAATTACATTGAATAGTATGCTGTTACTTAGTTATTTTCTAACTTTCGGGTGCCAACTCCACTTCTAAACCCTCCAAATCTTCGGTTATATGAATTTGACAGCCTAATCGGCTATTATCTTCTACATGAAAGGCTTCGGCCAACATAGCCTCTTCATCATCCGATTTTTCGGGAAGTTGATGATCTGATTTTACGTAACACTGGCAGGAGGCACACATGGCCATTCCGCCACATATACCAATGGTTCCTTCTGGAGCGAGTTCATAAGAGCGAACTACCTCCATAAGGTTCATGTTCATATCGGTCGGGGCATCTATTTCGTGCACAAATCCCTCGCGGTCGGTTATTTTTATTTTTACGTCACTCATTTATTGTGAAAGTTGATTTAATTATAATTGAAGTAAAGTCCCGAATTTGCAAAATATGAATACAATATACTATTATATCAATCTATCGCTTTGACCACAGCTTTTGGGGCTTCCTTCTTACTGCCGTCAAAACCGGTAACACCTCCTACTGTGGTATATTTCATCACATATTTTTTATCAGGATATATACGTTGATAGGCACTTTGGCACATCAGCGTGGCTTCATGGAAACCACAGAGTATCAATTTTAGCTTGCCTGGATATGTGTTGACATCTCCAATGGCATAAATCCCGGGAACGTTCGTCTGATAATCAAAAGTATTTACTTTGATGGCATTCCTTTCGATATCAAGACCCCAATCGGCAATCGGTCCCAATTTGGGTGATAACCCGAATAAAGGGATAAAATTATCCACTTGTATGGAAATATCTTCTATATCGGTTGTTATCTTTCGGATGTTCACCGCCTCCAATTTATCTTCACCTTCTAGTCCCGTTACTTCAGCAGGGGTAATCAATCTGATTTTTCCCTGATTTTTGAAGGCCTGTACTTTTTCCACAGAATCTAAAGCGCCGCGGAATTCTTTTCTCCGATGAACAAGGGTTACTTCGGATGCTATATTCGCTAGAAAGATGCTCCAATCCAAGGCAGAATCACCGCCTCCGGCAATTACTACTTTTTTATCGCGGTATACTTCTGGATCTTTGATGATATACGCTATTCCATTATCTTCATACTTTTTTAAATTTTCGAGTAAAGGCTTTCTAGGTTCAAAACTTCCCAACCCACCAGCAATCGCGACAATTGGCGCATGGTGTTTGGTTCCTTTGTTTGTGGTCACGATGAATGACCCATCCTCTTGTTTCTCTATATGTTGTGCTCTTTCTCCTAGGGTAAAGCCTGGTTTGAAAGGCTTAATCTGTTCCATAAGATTATCGACCAAATCGCCTGCCAAGACTTCTGGAAATCCAGGAATATCGTAAATGGGTTTTTTAGGATAAATTTCCGAGCATTGTCCACCAGCTTGGGGAAGTGCATCGATCAAGTGGCATTTTAATTGCAAAAGGCCGGCTTCAAAAACGGCAAAAAGCCCGGTAGGGCCCGCACCGATAATCAATATATCAGTAGTAATCATTCAAGATCATCTTTTAAGTCTCCCAATCAATGTCATCATTTTCTTCAACGGGACCAAAATTACCGACCGGTTACCGGTTGGCCAACATTAACCACTTCTTCGATTTGGGGCGCATATTTTCTTATGGTCATTTCGACTCCGCTCTTCAATGTCATTTGATTGACCGAACAGCCAATGCAGTTCCCTTCAAGTCGCACCTTAACTGATTTTTCGTCATCGATGGATATTAGTGAAATGTCACCGCCATCACTTTGCAAAAACGGACGGATTTCATCCAAGGCCTTCTCTACGTTCTTTGTAAGTTCTTCCGAAGTCATGATTTTTTTCCTTTAACGGCGGCACAACCCGCCATTGTTGTTATCTTAATCGCTTCCGTAGGGGGAAGGCTTTTGTTTCGGCGTACCAATTCCTGCACTGTATTTCTGGTCAATTGCTCAAAAGCTGCTTCAACTTGTGTAGCTGTTTGCAAGGCGGCAGGTCGTCCGACGTCACCGGCTTCCCGTATACTTTGCACCAAGGGAATCTCTCCTAAAAATGGTACCCCGAGGTCTTCTGCAAGATGCTTTGCACCTTCTTTTCCAAAGATATAGTATTTGTTATCCGGAAGTTCCTCAGGTGTAAAATACGCCATATTCTCTACAATACCCAACACAGGCACGTTTATGGAATCTTGCTGAAACATGGCCACACCTTTACGTGCATCGGCAAGTGCAACCTCTTGCGGGGTGCTGACCACAACAGCCCCAGTAACAGGCATCGCCTGCATGATGCTCAAATGGATGTCACCTGTACCTGGTGGAAGGTCTAAAAGCATAAAGTCAAGCTCGCCCCAATGGGCATCGAAAATCATTTGATTTAGCGCCTTTGAGGCCATTGGCCCTCGCCAAATTACCGCTTGGTCGCGCTGTGTGAAAAATCCGATGGATAAAAGTTTCACCCCGTGACTTTCCACAGGCTTCATTTTCGATTTTCCGTTTATATTGACCGCCAATGGCTTCTCTTGGGTCACATCAAACATGGTGGGCATTGAAGGGCCGTAGATATCTGCATCTAATACACCCACTTTAAAGCCCATTTTCGCTAGGGTGACCGCCAAGTTGGCCGTAACCGTAGACTTGCCGACACCGCCTTTTCCAGACGCAACGGCGATTATACTCTGTATACCGGGAATCGGTTTGCCTTTGATCTCGTTCGTTTTCGGCTTCGCGGCAGGCGCATCAACCTTGATGTTTATCTTAATCTTGGCCTTCTCGTAAACTTCCCTATGAATTATTTTCAGGATTTCGACCTCGGTTTTCTTACGAGCCTGTAAACTAGGGTTACCGATTGTAATATCAACCTCGACCTCATCCCCAAAAATCTGTATGTTCTTGACCGCCCCGCTTTCAACCATATTCTGGCCTTCACCAGGAACGGTTATGTTTTCCAAAGCTTTTAAAACTGCCTGTTTTTCAATCTTCATTATCCGTTTCTTTCTTCAATTATGTAAAACGATTCTAAACAACAAAGATACTGTATAGCACTGAGACGGTAAAAGAGATGGGGACTAAATATAATAGATTGAATTTGTAGGGATAGGGGTGGAAATGGGTCCGGCATCGTAAGATGAATCAAATGTCTAGATAAGATGATTTATCCTAATTATTATACTTAATTAGATTTATAAATACAAAAAGAAATTCCGCACTTCAATCTAGAAAGCTAGTATTTATCTTCTTCTGGATATACTCTTCATTTCTATCAGAATACATATTTCGAACCCCTTTTAATACTTCTGTAGTATCAAATTGACTATAATTAATAGTATCCTCAAAAACGTTGGAATACATAACTTCTCCAAAGTTATTTAACTTTAGCCTCATCTTTGTACGGTAATTTCCTCGATATCTTTTAAAAGCACCTATTAGAAAAGTTTTCGCTGGCAAGCTGTAATTTCTGTGTCCAGTGCCACATAAAAATTGATGTTGTTCCCAAAATTCGATAGGCTTCCAATTCCCATCCCTATCCAATGCTTCTAAAATAACGTAGATGTTTCCCTCAATAGGATTTTCGAAAATGACATTGTTTTTCGAACTGTTGTATACTAAAAAAGGATATGACCAACTATGGGTTTTTTGCCTTTTCTCATTAAGCTGCGCAAAGTCGTTTAACAGGCTATCGCCAATTTTGTTTAAAACATAATCGTAACGTCCGATAAAATCTACATAAACCGAATCTAAAATGTCTAAACCAATAGGCGGAGGGGGCGGTGTCATATCTATCTTGCTAAGAAAGTGACTATGAAAGTTAGAATTAGAAACATCCACAAATAGTTTTACTAGGTTTGCCCTATTACTCTTGGGCGTACTAGATGTTTCCGCAGCAAACTTAAACTGGCCCTCGGTCAACACTAAAGAGTCATTTATTCCAACTGCATATACCATTGCCGATGATGCTTGTATTGTTTCAGAAAACATACGTACTATGGTATCGCTTTCGGTCAGAATTAATCTAGGAAAATTGACATTCGTCATATTGGTTTGACCGTAACAAATAGTACAGTGTACCAGAAATAGGATTGTCGGTTTCCAAATCATAAAGTGCACACGACAATTTCCGTTCCAAAATGCTATTTGAAAGGCTTAACTTAAGCTATACCTTCCGCCCATCCAACAGATTTATAATACGTTTACCGTAAGCTGCATTTTGCTCTGAATGAGTCGCCTGAATAATAGTAACCCCATCATCATTGAGTTCCTTGAACAACGCCATGATTTCACTACTTTGCTTGGAATTCAAGTTCCCAGTGGGCTCATCTGCCAAAATCAGTTTCGGTTTTGAAATCAGTGCACGTGCGACGCCTACCAGCTGCTGTTGCCCACCACTTAATTGGGTGGGGAACAAATCTTTTTTGCCTACGATACCAAAACGATCAAGCATATCGGCAACCATAGCTTTACGATCAGAACCTTTTAGCTTTTTGTACAATAATGGCATTTCAAGATTTTCGTATACCGTCAGTTCATCAATCAGATGATAGGCTTGAAACACAAAACCGATGTATTGCTTATATAGATTGGCGCGGTGTTTTTCCTTCAGCTGATGTACGGGTTCATCCAAAAAATTATATTCCCCTTCGTCAAAATCATCTAGCATCCCGATGACATTTAGTAAAGTAGATTTCCCCGAGCCCGAGGGTCCCATAATCGATATGAACTCACCTTCCTCAACTTCTAAGTTGATATCTTTCAATAGGAAAACCCGTTGGCCGCCCTGTTGGACCCATTTAAAAATTCCGTTTAGTTGTAGTAGCATAATTAGTTATGGTTTTTACTGGTGTTCATCTAAACCTACCTTGCCGTCAGGCAGGGGCGGAAATCTGTTTATTAGAATTCCAAGTTTCATTTTAAACTTTTTTGAATCTTGTGGTCACCCTTCGCATACTAGCGTACAATACAGAGCTTCTTCTATATATACGATGGCATTTATTCTTATTCAATTACTCCGTTCGTAAACTTTTTACCGGATTCTGCATCGCCGCGCTAACCGTTCTAATGCCAACTGTCAAAAGCGCTATAATCAGGGCCAATAGTCCCGCCGCGACAAAAAACCACATTCCTAGATTGATTCTGTACGTATAATTTTCCAACCACTGCCGTAGCAACCAATAGGCTATCGGTGAAGCTATAAAAAATGAAACCAATACCAGCTTTAAAAAATCTTTGGTCAACAGTACGGTAATTGACGCTACACTCGCACCCAGCACTTTACGCACGCCGATTTCTTTGGTGCGTTGCGAAACAATCAATAATGACATAGCGAACAAGCCGATACAGCTTAAGGCAATCGCAATGATCGAACCACTGGTAATCATGGTGGCCATCATTTTCTCACGTTGAAAAGTATTGTCTATATTCTCATCCAAAAATGACCCTAAGAATTCGGAATTAGGTTCGATTTTTTTCCAAGCCGTTTCTACGGCGCCAAAAGAATTTGCCATGTTCATGGGTGCCACTTTAATAAAGGCATATGAAAGACCAGATTCGTTATTCAAAAAAATGGTGAGGGGCTCGATAGCTTTAGAAATATCCTGAAAATTATAATCCTTGACTACGCCGATCACCGGATAATGTAGGCTATCGCTAACTGGAAAGAAAGCGGTTAGCGGATCTGTTTCGCCCAATTGTCTGGCCATACTTTCATTGATAATCACGCTTTGGGTATCGCCGGCATAGTCCATATCAAAACTCCTTCCCAATACGAGTTCAAGCCCTAGTGTCTCTAAGTAACCATAATCAACGGTCAGGGCGTTGGTACGGATACCCCTGCCCTTATATTCAACTCCCCAGACACTGGTCGATTGGCTTCCGTCTTTGCCCCTACCCAGATTGTTGTCGGATGCGGTTACGCTCAAGATATCCGGGTTTCCCGCTAGTTCGTCCCGCAATAACTTTACTGCTTCATAATTGTTCTTTTTTCCATCCAAAGGAAAGGAAAGTACCTGATTTTTATCGAAACCCAAATCCTTGTTCCGCATAAAATCGACTTGGCCCCATAAGACCAAGGTGCCGCTCATAAGTAAAATAGCGATACCGAATTGTAGAATCATTAGTGCGTTGCGTACCCGATTGCCACCAGAACTTTCCAACTTCCCCTTTAAGGATTGAATTGTACCCAATCGGCTTAGTAGTAAAGCAGGATAGCCACCTACTACCAAAGTTATTAGACAAACGAATACCAACGAGCCGAAAATGACCAATGGAGAGGTTAATATATCCATAGAAATAGCGGAACGGAACATCGTCTTGAAATCGTCGATGAACAATGCGCTCAGAAGAACTCCAAAACCAATGGATGCTATAAATATAAATAGGCTTTCGCTCCAAAACTGGAAGAACAAATGTTTTTTCGTCGCACCTAGGGTCTTCCGCATACCGATTTCCCTTAGCCTTTGTGAACTTTTCGCAATGTTCATATTGATGAAATTCACACAGGCAATCAATAAAATAAGAAATGCCACCCCTAGAATAAGATAGGGTATGGCGCGACTAATTTCTGCATATCCTTTTTTGAAACTGGTATAATGCACGTTTTCGAGCAGCAATAGACCCAATTGTCTAAACAGGCCATCGGCATTTGCCATCGCACCGTCACGTTTTAAATTTTCGATATCCTCTTTGTAATGCAGACTTACGAATGATCTGGTATTCCGTTCAAATTGTTTGGCGTCGACTCCAGGTTGTAATTGAACGTAAACATCGTGATATATAGAGCCCCAAGTTTTCATTCGCTCGGTGTAACTCAAGGTATTTTCAAATGGGATTGCCATTTCAAAATCCAAGGAATTCTGGGCCTGATTGTCTGCAGTTACCGCAGCTACGGTAAATGGTAAATCTTCTGACCCGATTCTAATGTTCACTATTTGCCCAATGGCTTCGGTATCTCCAAAAAGCTTCTCGGCCGTTTGCTCTGTGATTACGACGGAACTTTTATTTTGTAAAACGTCGTTCTTCTTACCTTTTAAAACGGGAAAAGTGAACATTTCGAAGAAATCGGCATCCACCCATACCGCATCAAGGTTGATTTCTGTATCGCCATAGGTTGTCAAAGCTTCCGCCTCAAGAAACCGGGTGATACTCTCGACTCCGGGAACTTCGGTTTTAAGGGCGTCGGCAAAAGGTGCAGGCAAGCTTGTACCTGCTTCCGGACCTCTCGGCGTTTGCTCCGTCCAGTAAACTTGATAGATTCGATCGCCCTTCTCATGAAACTTGTCAAACGACAAGTCGAAAAAGGCGGCCATCGAAAGTAAAATAGCAATACCAGAAGCTACGGAAAGTCCTATAACATTTAAGGCGGTGAACGTTTTGTCTTTCATTAGGTTTCGCCAGCCGATTTTTAGATAGTTT
Organism: Pricia antarctica; assembly: GCA_011050085.1. Lineage (GTDB taxonomy): Bacteria > Bacteroidota > Bacteroidia > Flavobacteriales > Flavobacteriaceae > Pricia > Pricia antarctica_A. The sequence continues at coordinate 113,313 of DRGL01000023.1, forward strand.
TTTAGCATGGATTGATTATTTTTTGATTGACCATTGTTTGGTTGAACTTTGATTGTCTTTATTTTGATTTGAATCTAAGTACGGACACACTCTAATCAAGGTCGGATGCTACTCGTCTCGTAACGCCTCGACCGGATTGTTCGTAGCCGCCCGAAAACTTTGCCAGCTTACGGTCAGCAGTGCGATCGCCAATGCCGTAATTCCTGCCAAGGCGAATATCCACCAGCTCATGCTCGTTCTATAGGCAAAGCCTTCGAGCCATTTGTTCATGGCGAACCATGAAATTGGTACGGCAATCAAAAACGCAAGACCGACCCACTTGACGAAGTCTTGGTTCAGGAGTTTTAGGATTTGACCGATTGAAGCCCCGTTGACCTTCCGGATGCCAATCTCTTTTCTTCTTTGAATGCAAGTGTAGGAAGTTAGACCAAACAGGCCCATGGAGGCGATGAGTATGGCGAGGATAGTAAAAATTTGAAATGCCAAGGCGAACTTTTTATCCTCTTTGTATTGGGCCTCGAAATTTTGGTCCAAAAAAATATACTTGTAGGTACTTTCAGGAAAAACCTGATGCCAGGTTTCGGAGAGTTGTTCCAAGGCCTTGGTCGTATTTGACATAGTAGCTGACCGCTTATCCAATTTTACAAGAATATTCCTGAGAGGTTTGTTATGCATTATTATTAAAGGATCGATGGGAGACTTCAGTCCGAAGTGATGGTAATCCTTAACGATCCCGGCCACAATCCACTCATCATTAAAAAATTTAATGGTTTTTCCTATCAAACCCTCAAGGTCGGAGACTTCCATAAAGCGGGCCATTTTTTCATTGATTACAATTTTGTTGCTGAATCCATTGGCAGTTTGTGTAAAGGGCTCCCCTGCCGCAAATTCCATTCCCGTTACATCAAAATAATTGGGTTCTGCGACATAATTGTACCACACCCGTTTATCATCGGTTTTTCCGTTGGGAAAGATCATTCCGATATTTGAATTCAAATTTGAGAAATCATCGCCCGGATAGGTCGAACTTAAGGCAACATCGGTAACGTATGGGCTTTTTTTAAGTTCGCCGACCAAGGTGCTATAATCGCTACTTAAGACGGAATCCCGTTCCCTGTTCAACACCTGTCCGTTAAGGGAAACCAAATTCTCAAGCTCGGCACCGAGAGGGCGGTTTTGAAGAAAACGGATTTGCTTGTTGGCCATAAAGGCTCCTGTCAATAATGTTATCGTCGCCAAAAATTGTCCGATAATCAATCCTCTTCTCAAATTTAGCCCTTTGGTGGAGTCCTGTAACTTTCCCTTCAGTACCGTTACGGGCTTGTACTTGCTCAATACAAAAGCTGGATAGAACGCCGACACGGTGACCCCAATCAACATAAACCCGAAATACGGCAAGAGTCTCTTTATTTGTGTACTGTTCAGTTCAAGTTCCAAACCGACAAAACGATTAAAAGCAGGAAGGAATACGAATACCGCCCCGATGGCCAAGACTATGGCGATACCATTCAAGAGACCCGATTCTATAAGGGACTGCAGAATCAATTGTGGCCTTCTTGCCCCTACAACTTTACGCACTCCGATTTCCTTGGCGCGTTCCATAGATTTACTGGTGGAGAGATTCACGTAGTTCATCCAAGACAGCAGAATCGTGATAAAGGCGATTATCGCCAACAACCGAACGCTGTTGGCACTGCCATTGGCCTCGGCCTCATAGGGCTTATTTGAATTGAGATGGATGTCTTCGATCGGTTCTAAATGGTGCCTTTCATTTATAAGCCCTTCTGGTTCAAAGGCCATTATCTTCTTATTCAACGAGGCGACATTGGCATTTTTGTCCAATTTCAAATATGTGAAATATTCATTTTGATTCCATGTATATTTCCAATCACGTTCGAAAACGGGCCATGTATAAAAGGTCTTGAACGAAACCAAAAAGTCGTTATTGATATGGCTATTGGGTACATCACCGTTCAACACCCCGGTAACCTTAAAGTTTATATTGCCCCCTTCGGGTATCTTTACGGTTTCACCGATAGGATTCGCTGCCCCAAAAATTTTGGCCGCCAAAGATGCAGAGAGTACTATGGAATAGGGTTCTTCCAAGGCGGTACGGATGTCGCCTTCTTGCAAATTGCGATCAAAGATTTTAAAGTAGCTTGGGTCCGCCAATGCCCCCGTATTTTCGTCAAAAACGGTATTATCGTGCAGCAACACCAAACCTTTCACGCGACGAAGCCGAACAAAATCCTCGATTTCAGGGAATTTTTCTTTCAAGGTGGGGCCGGTTACGATATAGGCATTGGCATCACCGGGCACCCATTTACCGCCTTCCAGATAATCCATATAGACCCGATGTACATTTTCCGATCCCTCAAAGGTGTCAAAACTCCGCTCATAATTCACGTAAAGCATAATCAGGATAAAAGATGCCACGCCAATGGCCAGCCCAAAAATATTAATAAAGGAGTACAGCTTGTTCTTGAGCAGATATCGGGTCGCAATTTTTAGGAATAGTTTGTACATATATCTATTTATTATTACCTGATGTTCATATTTTTAATATACTTACACTTTTACCTCCCGTTGAAGAAACTTGCCAGGTTGGAATTCTCGGTCTGTTATGGGCGACACTGTTAAATTGACCGGTCAATCATCTCTTAACGCCTCTACCGGATTGTTGGTAGCCGCCCGAAAACTTTGCCAGCTTACGGTCAGCAGTGCGATCGCCAATGCCGTAATTCCTGCCAAGGCGAATATCCACCAGCTCATACTCGTTCTATAGGCAAAGCCTTCAAGCCATTTGTTCATGGCGAACCATGAAATTGGTACGGCAATCAAAAACGCAAGACCGACCCACTTGACGAAGTCTTGGTTCAGGAGTTTTAGGATTTGACCGATTGAAGCCCCGTTGACTTTCCGTATGCCAATCTCCTTTTTGCGCTGTTGCATGTAAAAAGTAGACATCGCCAAAATTCCCATCCCCGAAATAATAAAAGACAATAGCGTAAAATACCCGATAATCTTCCCGGCACGTTCGTCTTTTTCGTACCATCCATCAATAGTGTCGTCGATAAATGTGAGATTGAATTCGGCACCATCCACTAAATTATCGTACGTAGTTTTTATGTTGTCAGCTATTTGAAAACTGTTTTGTCCGTTAATTTTTAAAAAAATGTTATCGGCTATGAAATCCTTATTTTGTTGTCGTAGCATCAAAGGCCCGATTTTGTCACGCAATTCCTTAAAGTTAAAATCGCTTACGACGCCCAAAATCGGTATTTCTTCATCCTCCATTTTAAAAGAAATTGGACGATCACCGAGGCCTAATTCTTTTACCGCTGTTTCGTTGAGATATCGGCCCTTATCGGAATAGGCTACTGAAGTGGGATCCATTTCGATGTTGAAGACGTTGAAAAATGAGGCATCGACCGCAAATTCCTGAAAGCTTAAAGATTGCTCTCCGTAGGTAAAGGTTTGGTTGCTACCACCGCTTAAAGGACTTTGCCAAGTCAACGAAACGTCTTCTACACCGGGTATTTTCAGTAACGCATTTTTTATGGTTTCTTTCTGTTCGTTGCTACCCAAATATTCCAGTTGTACGATATTGTCTTTTCGAAAGCCTAAATCTTTACCACGTAAAAAATCGGTCTGTTTGAGGATTATCCAACTGCAGGCCAAGAGAGCGATTGTTACGGTATATTGGAAAGTGATAAAGACCTTCCCGTAAATGCTTTTGCTTTGTTTACGGAAGCTACCCTTTACGACCTCCAAAGGTTTAAAAGTGGATATTTTAGCAGCAGGAAGAATTCCTGATAGCACACCTATCAAACTAAAAGCCCCGATAAAAAGCAGCAAATTTGAAAGCGTAGTTTTTTCGTTCAATAACAGCCTTGTGTCCAATAATGAATCAAAAATCGGTTCAATCAATTTTGGCAAAACGAGAGCCAATAGCACAGCAGCCAGACATAAAAAAATAGATTCCTTTATAAATTGAAGAAAGAGCTGCTTTTTAGAACCGCCCAATAATTTTTTAATGGCCACTTCCTTACCACGAAAGGTAGCCTGTGCCAGGGTTAGGTTAACGTAATTACCAACGGCAAGTAACAATATCAGCAAAACGATAACAGACAGCACAGTGATAAGTGTTTCACTATTACTCTTAGTGCCGTTTCCAATTTTCGGGCTAAAATAGAGTTCTTTTAAAGGCGCGAATTCGACAATATTGGCCCATCCTTCTTTATAAAGCCAATAATCGTTCTGGAATTTATTTAATATTTCCGGTGCCTTGGACGGGAGGTCAGTGTTTTCCTTGGCCAAAAGATAAATGCTTAACGAAGCGAAACCATATTCCTCCATTATATTTTCAAAACCCCATAACGTCTTAAATGCCTTTAGATTCACCAAAGCATCCTGTGGTACAAAATGGGTATTTTCCGGAAAATCTTCCATAATACCCGAGACTATAAATTCATGTTGGGTATTCATAAAAACCGTTTTGCCTACTGCATCCGTAGAACCGAATAATTTGATGGCCATGGATTTTGAGAGCACTATACTATTAGCCGTCTGGAGTACATCCAAAGGCTTTCCCTTTAAAAGTGGGAATGAAAAAATCTCAAAAAAAGAAGCATCCACTCCTAAATAATCAGCTTTTAATTTTTGTTCGCCTGAAACATTTACCATACCGTCACTTTCGAGTGTTCTCGTAAAGTCTTCGATTTCGGGGATACTATTTTTAAGGTCGACCGCAATTGGGGGCGAGAAATCGACCGATTCATTCTCCAATCGGTAAATTCGCTCTTTTTTAACGTGAAAGTCGTCAACGGCCAATTCATTTTGAATGTAGATACTCAGAAGAAGAATAAATGTAAGTGATATCGCAAAACCTATTACGGTGACAAGGGTATACAGTTTGTTCTTGAACAAATGTCTTAGGTATGATTTTATGGTTGTCATCTATTCTGTTTGAAATTTTTCTCCGTTTTATAATAATCTCTTCACTCCGTTCTCAAGCTCTTTATCGGATTTACATTTGCTGCCTTAATAGCCTGAAAACTGACAGTCAACAAAGTAATCGCCAAAGCTCCTGCAATGGCAATGACGAAAATATACCATGAGATTTCCATTCGGTATTCATAGCTCTGTAGCCATTGTCCCATAAAATGGTAGATTATTGGGATAGCTATCAAACAAGATATTAATACTAGAATCACAAAGTCTTTGGATAGCATTTTCCACAGGTTTAGTACCGAAGCGCCCAAAACCTTGCGTACACCAATTTCTTTTGTACGCTGTTCCGCGACGAAAGAAGCCAGACCGAACAAACCTAGGCAACTAATAAAAATTGCCAAGAGCGTAAAAACGCCTGCAAGGTTTCCCAACCTTTGTTCGGCCTCAAACTTACTGGCAAATTCTTGGTCTATGAATTTGTAATCGAATTTTGCAGACGGAACCACAGTATTGAAAACGCTTTCGATTTTTGCAATGGCGACACTTGCAGAGACATTTGGCTTAAGCTTGATTTCTATGTAATTCATTCGATCATAATCCATATAAAAAAAGGCTTGCTTGACAGGCTGATAGGGCGACTGCATGACCATGTCTTTGGTGACACCGATTATCTCAGCACGATTATCGTTTCCAAATTCGATAAAATTTCCTACTGGATTTTCCAGCCCCATATATTTTACGGCGGATTCGTTTAGAATAATAGCCGAGGAATCGGAAGCAAATTCCCTTGAAAAATCCCTTCCTTCCACAAACTCCCAACCTACCGTTTTTCCGTAGTCGTGCGATATTCTTAGAATACCGAAATCAGGCCTCATTTCCGGATTTTTACCTTTCCAGCTGATCCTTCCTCCTCCATTACTGTGAACTCCGGTTAGGGGTGAAGAAGACTGTGCCATTTCTTCAACCACTCTGGTATTCATCAACTCATTGCGCAATACCTCATATTTACCATTGTATTCGGGATTGTTCATCTGAACCGAAATCAGATTATTTTGATCATAACCCATGGGCCTATCTTTGGTAAACTCGATTTGGTTGAAAACGATCACCGTACCTACCGCAAGCATTATGGATACTGCAAATTGAAAGACCACCAAGACCTTTCTTGGAACGGAAGCATACGGACCTGCCTTAAAAGTACCTTTGAGCACCTTTATAGGAGTGAATGAGGATAGATATAACGCAGGGTAGCTACCAGCCAGTAATCCGGTTAGCAGGGTGAAAGTTAGTATCATTGTCCAAAATATAGGGTTGCCCCAAGGGATGCTCATATCTTTTCCGGCCAACGCGTTGAACCAAGGCAGGGAGACTGCGACTAAAACAAAGGCCAAAACCAGCGCTAGAGCCGAAATCAGCAACGATTCGCTTAAAAATTGGATAACCAGTTGTTTCTTTTTTGAACCTACCGTCTTTCTGATACCTACCTCTTTTGAACGCTTTTCGGAACGCGCCGTGCTAAGGTTCATAAAATTGATACAGGCCAAGAAAAGTACAAAAACACCAATGGCAACAAATAGCCATACAAACGTAATTCGGCCTTCGGTAGGCATGCCCTGGGAATCAAATTCAGAATATAGATGCCATTTGTCCATGGGATATGCAAAGGGATGCAGGTTGCGTTGGCCAAAAATATCCAACTCGTTCGAAGGGCCATATTGGGTATACAATTTTCGAAGCGCCTGATTGGCGGTCTCGAAATCAATATTCGGCCTGAGCTGTACGTATAGTTGAAAAGACCAATCGTCCCATACAGTTTTGATCCGTTCAAAACGTTCGGGTTCGTTGGCCTCGACCATGTTCCAATTAGCGAAGAACTTTACGTTTGCAAAATCATTATTTTTAGGGAGGTCTTTGTAAATACCCTTGACTACGGCATCCATTTCATTGTTCAGTGTTATAGCTTTACCAATAGGATTCTCCGTACCAAATATGGCCAAAGCTGCCGATTCGGATAATACAACAGCGTTTAGATCTTCTAAACTGGCATGGGAACCTTGAATCATATCCAGCGAAAGCATATCTAAAGCATCCTTTTCGATAAATTGACCGGTTTGGGTATAGCTTTCGCCATTGGTCGCAAGCACATACTCCCCTACCCAGGTTGCCCTTATCACGTGTTCGAAATAATCGGTATAATTTTCTTTGATGACACTTCCCATCATGTATAAAGTGGAAGCAAAAGAACCCATTTCACCCGTATCCAAATTCTCGCCACGATTATATATTTGAGCGATTTTCTCATGGTTTTTGTGCGTGGTATTAAACGTAAATTCATCTAGCACCCATAAACCGATTAGTATAACCACGGCCATGCCGAGCGCAAGTCCACCAATATTAATGGCTGAATAGCCTTTGTTGCGTGTGAGGTTTCGCCAAGCGATTTTCAGATAGTTTTTATACATGACACTTATTTTTGGTTGGAATACTGGAACTATACTCTTGCAACTACGTTAAAATTAGACTATGAAAGGTTCTACAATACTTTCCGCTCAAGACCGCTTTCCATTTTGCGAAATTCTTTACTTCAAACAAAATTGTAGCTCTCCCTATGTAACGAACTAAGAAATGGGCGTAATTATTCATCCTTTAAAGCCCTTACCGGGTTCATCGTCGCCGCCCGAAAACTCTTCCATCCTATCGTTGTAAAGGCAATACCTATCGTGATAAATGCGGCCAATACGAAAAGCCACCATTGGATCTCAATTCGATATGCGAAGCCTTGCAGCCATTTATCCATTAAGTAATAGCCCAAGGGGAAGGCGACCAAGAAAGAGACGCCGACCAGCTTCAAAAAATCTGCGGAAAGCATGGTCATAATCTGTGTGACCGACGAACCTAATACTTTGCGGATGCCTATTTCCTTAAACCGTCGCTCAGCTGTAAAGGTGACAAGGCCGAAAAGACCTAGACAGGCAACCAAGATGGTTAGTAAAGCGAATACATTAAGTACTGTACCCATCTTTTGCTCTGTCACATAGGTTTGACGGTATGATTCATCTAATAGTGCATAATTGAAGGTTTCAGTCGTGCCAAAGCTTTCCCATAGTTCTTCGGAATCGGCAATCAAGCCTGCCATATCTGCTGTTTTCGCCTTGATGATCAATCCGCCTCCCGAACCATAGGTCATGATCAGCGGTTCTATCGAGCGGTGGAGTGATTCGTAGTGGAAATCTTTGATTACACCAATGACAGTTAGCTTTTCGTTCTGCGGATTGCCAGCCTTTTCAAAAGTTTTTCCGACGGCATTCTCCCCTAGCCCAAATGCTTTCGCGGCACTTTGGTTAATGATTGTTTTTCCTTTCTCCGTACCGAATTCTTTTGAGAAATTACGACCCTCTACCAACTGCATCCCCATGACGGAGAGATAGTTTTCATCTACAGTATACAGCGCACTTCGACGCTTGAATTTTCCATCTTTATAGATACCGTAAACGGCATTATCAGAAGGTCCGGCAGGTACGAAAGACGATTGGGAAACACCAGCGACCTTGGGGTCTTTTAATAATTCATCCTTCAAGGTTTCGTTACTGTTTCCCAATCGATACGAATCTCTCAACACCAGAATCTGATTTCGATCATACCCCAAATTTTTATGCTGTATGAAATCCATTTGTTGGTTGACAACGAGTACGGCTAAGATAAGTCCGGCGGATATCACAAATTGAAAAACGACCAATCCACTTCGAACACCTTGGCTGTTGCCAAAACCAAAAAACTTACTTTTTAAGGCGGATATTGGTTTGAAAGAGGATAAAAACAAAGCAGGATAGCCGCCGGCCAGAAGACTGATGGCCACAGTGCCCCCTAAAAGACTTAATAACACCGGCAGTTGCAAAAATTCTATCAAATCAAATTCTTTTCCGGATAGCGAATTGAAATAAGGAAGTGATATTACTATCAGTATAGCAGCGACCAACATGGCGATTACCGTAGCTATGACCGATTCCATTAAAAACTGTTTGATCAATTGTTTCTTATTAGATCCCAAAACTTTGCGAATACCCACTTCCTTGGCTCTTCTGGATGCTGCCGCCGTTGAGAGGTTCATAAAATTGATACAGGCAATTAGCAACATAAACAGTGCAACGGCGCTGAAGATATAAACGTACTTAATGTCACCACCTGCCTCTAGCGTTGAAGCCTTCGAGAATTCGGGGTTAAGATGTATATCAGTTAGCGGTTGCAAAAAAAGACCCAATGAATTCTCTTGATTGAACTCGGCAAAGCTTAGGCCCAGTTCTTCCTGCAACTGTGGACCCATATGCTTTTGCAACACTTGCGGCAGTTTGGTTTCCAGTTGTTTATAGTCAAAATCTTTACGCAAGACCAAATACGTAAAAAAGTCAGAATTCATCCAAGTACCTGATTGGGCAAGTTTATGGCCTTCCATAGAAACAAATCCTTTAAAATGGAAATGGGAATTGGTGGGCACTTCTTCCGCAACGGCGGTAACCGTGTAAGGTTGCTCCTCACTGTTCAGTTGCAACTGCTTTCCTATGGCGGCATCGGCATTTCCAAAATAGCGCTGTGCTTCTTTTTCTGTCAATACGATCGTGTAGGGCTGTCCCAATGGAGAATTTCGTTCACCTTTAATAATTGGCAATGTAAAAACCTCAAAGAAATTAGGATCTGCCCAGGCATATTTGCTGTAATTGAAAGTTGTATTTTCATAGGTCACAATGGGCTCGCCCATCCGTCTTAAACGGGTGGCATCAACAACTTCCGGGAATTCGCGTTTTAGTGTTTCGGCAACTGGCGGCATCACTACGGCTTCACGAACATCTTCCCCTTCTATTTGGGCTTTAAAGACTACACGAACTATTTCATCGGCCTTTTTGTTAAAACGGTCATAGCTTAACTCATCAATTACAAAAAGCATGATTATAAGGCACGATGCGATGCCAAGGGCAAGTCCGGCTATATTGATGGAGAAAATTCCACTGTTCTTAACGATGTTTCGCCAAGCAATCTTCAAATTGTTTTTAAGCATTGTCGCTATTGAATTTTTTAATGATAGTAAGATTGAGTCCAATTCTATGCCATATATTTAACCTACTGACAATCAATATATTAATTATTTTGCTTTTTGTATCACTTCGTTAATTGTTAAATATTTGGACAGTCGATGTACAATATCTGGACAATTCAAGTTCCATAAAAAAATATGCATTCAATGGTACACACACCTATATAGCTCAAATTAAAACTTTCGTAGCTCTGTTTTCGTAAGTTAGGCTATGAAGAGATTATTATGTATGCTACTTCTTTTGCCGGGCATTTTAGCGGCGCAAAAAATAGATCACTTGGTCTCTTTTCGTGACCTCAACAGTAATTCCTATTTTCGATTCAACTACGATAATGACTTTTTTGCCGCTGCAGATAAGGATTATACACAAGGTTATAACTTGGAATTGGTGGCTCCCATTCTGGAAAGAAACCCGCTTAAGGTTTTACTTTTGACCCCAAAAGATACTAAACTCAAATACGGTATTTCGATTGAGCATATTGGTTTTACCCCGCAGGAATATCAGCTGCCGGAAATCCAATTCGGCGACCGACCCTTTGCTGCTGCAATCATGCTTAAAAGTTTTGTGGTGGCTACCGATACCGTAAGAAAATCGAGAACAACCTCTTCTCTAAGTCTTGGTATCATCGGTCCCGGTGCTTTTGGCAGGGAAATGCAGGCAGGCATTCATCGACTCATCGACGATAAAAAGCCTTTAGGCTGGCAGCATCAAATCAAAAACGATGTGGTGCTCGACTATCAGTTAGGGTATGAGAAAAGGCTATGGTCTTACAACCGGCTAATTTCATTACAGACCTTGGCGAACGCGCAGTTGGGCACCCTTTTTACCCATTTATCCGCAGGAATCAACAGCACTATTGGTATAATCGACTCCCCATTTACAAAAAATACAAAAGGTTTTCGACTGTATATGTATGCCCAACCAACCATTAAGCTCGTAGGTTACGATGCCACCCTACAAGGTGGAATTTTTAATAGGGATAGTCCATATACCATCTCCGCAGCGGAGGTGGAACGGTTGACCGCTCAATTCGATTTTGGTGTTATATTGAAGACACGCACGCTCTACTTCGAATATTCTCGCTCGTTAATCACTAGAGAATTTGAAAACGGACAGGCTTCGGCTTGGGGCGGTGTTAAAATTGGATTTACATTTTAGCCGGGCTTTACAGATGATTTCTTACATCAATAGAAACTCCAATTCCCAAGCAGCAACTTCTTACTAAAAGCTTTCTTCTATTTTTCTCGAGGGTTTTTGTCTGTAAATTTTAATTCTATATTTCAGTAAAAGAGAAGGCTATAGTATGAAACATTACTGTCAAAATAGCAATAATGCCAACTGTTGTATCCATATCCGCAAAGTCAACTGTGTAGCGAAATTCGATGCCATGAAGAAGTCTATCCCCATTTTAAGGTTTGATTTTTACGTTAACTGCATCCGAATTGCTAGTGAGCAAATAATAGATTACCTAACCTCAAAAACACCAACTAGTTCAATTTCACTCCGACCGCAAACTTCTTACCGGGTTCATAATAGCCGCTTTAATACTCTGGTAACTGACGGTCAGCACCGCTACCCCTAAGGCCAACAAAGCTGCGATGGCGAAAACACCCCAGCCTATTTCCATCCGATATGAAAAATCTTCAAGCCATTTTTAGATGGTTCTTGAACATGTGATTTGATTTATATTTGCCATTAACGCTATACTATATTTAGCCATTCAGCATGTTTAAGCCTAATTACTATATTTTCTGAATCTTCGCTTCGCCGATAATAATTCCTTTATTTATCATGGGGCTACCTTCATAAGCCACTGTAGCTTCACCGTAAGCTGTAATCTTTAGGTCATCGCTAACTTTCAAACGGTAACTACCCTCACCATACGCTACAATTTTCGCAGATTTACTTTCGACTCCGAGCGTGTTCACATTGGTCTCGCCATATGCCGTAATCTTATGACGGCCCAAATTACCTTCCTTGAGCTCGAGATAACTTTCGCCGTAAATGACAGTCTTTAGACTTCCCAATTCCACCTTATCAATATAAACTTGGGATGCCCCATACATCGTCAGGTTGAACTTGTCGCCTTTAAGCGGACTTTTACAAACTATTTTCTCTTCCCCGCGCAATGAAAGTTCTTCCAGATTTTTATAGGTCACCGTTGCCTTTAGAACCGTTCCGTTATAAATGGATTTGGTTTGTTTATATCCGTTATTTTTAATTTTTTCACTTTTGGTCACTTCCTTGGCATCATCGAGATAAATGCGAAGGGTCTTACCCTTGACTTCGATATTGATTTTATCTTCGGATACACTACTGCTTTCGATAAAAACATTTTCTGTAATACCTTCTTGAAAGATGACCTGAATATGCGGACTTACAATCACCTTGTCAAAGGCGTCGACATCTACAGATTTAACTTGGGCAAAACTCATTTGAATGCCTAAAAATAATAATAGGATACCTAATTTGGTTTTCATTTTTTTCGTATTATATGGTTTTAATTTTACTACTCTTTTACCAAGGAATTGTTTATATTATTTCAAACCAATGTCTCTGATAATACCCTCCCAAACCCTTCCAAAATGTTTGTGAGTCTGGTTCCTCTAGTTCTCCATAATTCAAAGTATAGCACTGACTACTTTTTGATTAAGGGATTACCGCTACATAAATTAGAGAAAGCTAGAGGCAAATTTATTCTGCTCGCAAACTCTTTACCGGGTTGGCCAAAGAGGCCTTAATCGATTGAAAGCTTACCGTTACCAAGGCAATCAAAACAATTACAACAAAAGGCAACATGAAAAAACTCCAATGGATGTCAATCCGAAAAGCGTAGCCCTGTAGCCAATTGCTTGCGGTGAACCATGATACAGGTATCGAAATCAGGAATGCAACCATGAGCAGGAAAGCAAACTCTCTGTATAATAACTTCAAAATTCCCAGAACTGAGGCACCCAAGACTTTCCTGATTCCAATTTCTTTAGTACGCTGCAACGTGGTGAACGAAGCCAGTCCGAACAAACCTAAACAGGCCACCAAGATTGCCAAGCCCGTGAAAAAACCAAATACTTTTCCAAAACGCTGGTCGGCTAGGTACTGGTCGTTGAAATGGTCGTCTAAAAAGAAGTATTCGTAGGTGTTGCCCGGAAAAAAGCTATTCCATTGGGTCTCGACCTGTGCTATAGTTGATCCTATATCTGAGGAGTTTAGCTTCATGGTAAAAAATCCCCGTACATCGGGAATCAATCGAATTACCAAGGGTTCGTAAGGCAACCGTAATGATTCTTGGTTAAAGTTTTCTGATACTCCGATAATGGTGTATTGGTTTCCCCAAAAATCGATGCGTTTGCCAATAGCTTCTTCTGGATCGTTAAAACCCAATTGTAAGATACCTGCACGATTGAGAATCACAGCCTCCGGATCGGCACCAAACTCATCCGAAAAAGCGCGACCGGCAATCAATTTTAGACCGAACTGATCAACATAATCGTAATCGACACCTATAACACGATATTGTTTCGCTAGTTCCTGGCCTTGGGACACCAGTTTTATACCTCCAGCGTTCCAATTTACCGGTTGCCCTGGAATCGTAGTAGCGGCGGCGACACTTTTAATGGATGGGATTTTCAATAGATTCTCCTTAAAAGCGAGCATTTGACTCAAATAAGTAGAGTCGGTAACGATAGGAGGCACTACCACTAAGGTCTTATCTATATCCAACCCCAAGGATTGCTGTCGCATAAATTGAATCTGCTTGTATACGGTCAAAGTACCGATCAACAAAAACAGGGATGCCGCGAATTGGAAGACCACCAATGATTTTCGTAATAAAGTACCCTGCTGTGTATTTGCCATTTTTCCCTTTAATACTTCTACAGGTTTGAAACGGGATAAGACAATCGCGGGATACGCACCTGAAAGAAAAACGCCTATCAGTAATAAGGCAGTGAGCCCGATCCAAAAGGTACTTTTTGAAAAGAGGGCGTACGAGAGTTCCTGCCCTGACAATTGATTGAAAGCGGGAATTAAAATCGCCATTAAGCCTAAGGCTAAAACCAGGGCTAAAGCGTTGAAAAGGGCCGATTCAAGAAAGAATTGACCAATCAGTTGATTTCGGTTCGAACCAACGGTCTTACGAACACCAACTTCTTTCGCCCTACCTATAGCACGAGCAGTAGCAAGATTAATATAGTTTACCCATGCTATTATTATTATAAAAAAAGCGATACCAAAAAGTAGATAGACGGTTTTACCGTCACCAGTAGCACCGGGCTCCATCATAAAGTTAGAATACAGGTGAATATCGGTTATGGGCATCAATGAGTACTTGGCAGAACTATTGGATTGTTTGGTGAAATCGCTTTCATTTTCTTTTACTATCGGGGCAAACTTGGCTTCGACGGCACTAGCATCAGTTCCTTCTTTCAACATTAAGTAGGTGAGGCAGCCATCCCAATCCCATGCGTCATCTGGAGTTTGTTCCCCGTTCGAATTAGTTTTCACCTGTTCAACAAAAGTGGCATAGGAAGCCAAAAAGTTCGGCTTAAGTTGTGTATTTAATGGCATATCTTCATACACTCCAGTTATGCGATAATCTTTTCCGCCACTGATAGGAAGCATCTTACCAATAACCTCCTTGGTTCCAAAAATTTTTACTGCGATGCTTTCAGAAATCGCCGCTGTACCAGGTTCTTTTAAAACAGAATTCAAATCGCCCGCAAGCAATGGGTAAGAGAACACATTGAAAAAAGAATTAGTCGCAAAAAAAACTTGGTCAATTTTAAGGGTTTCATCGTTCACGTCTACAATGATATCTTGGGTTTGAACCACCTTAACGAATTCTTCGATTTCAGGAATGGCCTCCTTAAATGAATTTCCGACCGCAAAAGCTCCTCCAGCCCATTCAGTTTCCAGTTTACCAGCGTTGTAACGCTCTTGCTTGACCCTGAAGACACGGTCTTTGTTCGTATGAAAATCTTCATAGCTCGTTTCGAACGCAACATACTGTAATATCAAAAGGCAGGCTGTAATGCCTATGGCTAGACCCCCAATATTAATTACGGAATACGCACTGTTTTTAATGAGGTTGCGCCAAGCGATTTTTAGATAGTTTTTGAACATGTTTCCCGTTTTTGAATGTGCAGCGATTTACAATCGGTTTACATTGATGAATAAACTTCAGATTTGGCTAAGTAAAGCACTGTCGGGGGTCTTATTTCTGATTAAATTCTAATTTGAGTCACAATCGTTGATTAGGCGATTGACCTGACAGACTGTATTTTGGAACTTTATAAATTTCAATTCTGATCGATGAATAAACTCCTATTGTATTTTACACCCGCGCTTCTAAAGCACGATTGTGGCTTTCGGTAACAATCTGCCCATCGAATAGGTTTACGACCCGGTGGGCAAAATGCGAATCGTGGTCTGAGTGCGTAACCATAACTATGGTTGTGCCTTCTTGATTGAGTTCGGTAAGCAAGTTCATGACTTCGAGTCCGTTTTTGGAATCTAGATTACCTGTGGGCTCATCCGCAAGAATCAGTTTGGGATTGGTTACGACCGCCCTAGCTATAGCTACACGCTGCTGTTGACCACCCGATAGCTGATGGGGAAAATGCTTCTCACGATGGGCAATCTTCATACGCTCTAAAACTTTCATTACCTTCTCTCGGCGGCTAGCCTTGTTTTCCTTTAGGTAGATCAAGGGTAATTCCACATTTTCAAAAACGGTAAGCTCGTCGATGAGGTTAAAGCTTTGGAAAACAAATCCGAGATTTCCCTTTCGGAGTTGGGTACGCTGGCTTTCCTTAAGTCCCGCAACTTCATTGCCGGCAAAGTTGTAACTGCCTTCAGTGGGGTTGTCGAGCATGCCAATAATATTCAGCAAAGTAGATTTACCACAGCCTGAGGGGCCCATAATGCCGACAAATTCGCCATCCTCTACATGGAGATTAACCTTATTCAAGGCTAGCGTCTCGACTTCTTCCGTTTTGAAGCTCTTTTTTAGTTCTTTTATTCGTATCATATTAGATTGGTTTTAGGTGTTTATAGTAAAGACTGTATGGAAGTCAATTTGTGACAATTGCTGAAGTTGCTATTTACTTTAATACTATCTTCTCGGCATCCCCGAACGAATCGTAATTGCTTGTAATCACCTTTTCCCCATGCTGCAAGCCTTCTAAGACTTCATAATATCTTGAATTCTGTTTGCCGATGCGGATGTTTCGTTTTAAGGCCTCTTCCCCATCAGAACCGACCACAAATATCCATTGACCACCGGTACTTTGAAAGAAACTACCTTTGGGAAGCAATAATGCGTCGCTAGATTCGCCTAACTGTAATTTAATGTTATAACTCTGTCCCGTGCGGATGGTCAGGGGTTTATTATCGGTAAAGATTAGGTCGACCTTAAATTTTCCGTTTCTTACTTCGGGATATACCTTTCGTAGTCGCAGCGGATATTCCTCGCCATTTCTATCAAGTACGGCACTTAGGTCACGAACGATTCTATCGATATAATGTTCGTCAATGGTAGCCTCGATCTTGTAGTCGGTTAACACGTTTATCTGACCTATACGCTCGCCTTGTTCGATACTCTGTCCGATTTCAGCATCTAAAAAACCCAACTGCCCATCGGCTGGGGCGCGAACATTCAGGTGGTCTAACCTCTGGTAGACCATTCCCAGAGTTTTCTGCATCCGAGCGAGATCTGCGTCTAAACCCGTTAAGGACGTCTTACGCAGCTCATCATCGTTATCGGTCTGAAGCTTGACAATATCATATTGCTTTTTAGAAAGCTCATAGTTCTCCTTTGATAATTGATATTCTTCTTTTGATATCAGTTCTTCGTCATAAAGCGATTGATTTTGCTCATAATTCCGTTTTAATCTTTGCAAATCTGTACTAGCGGTTGCCAAGGATCTGCGACCTTCTACCTGACGTGAATCAAAAGTGAGTTTTGTCGAACGAAGATCATTCTGTTTTAGGGCTAGATTACTTTCGCTAGCCAAAATCTGCTCGTAGAGATTCATGTTCTCCAATTTGAGAATGATATTCCCTTTTTTAACGGTTGCACCTTCTTCAATTAGTTTTTCGGTGACTCGCCCGCCCTCATAGGCATCCATATAAATAGTAGCTATAGGCGCTACATTGCCATTAATTGTAATATAATCGTCGAACTTACCTTGGGTAACCTCCGAGACGGAAAGCTTATCTTTTTCTGTACGGTAGGTTGAGACCGAACTGGCGAAAATCAATTGATAGCCCGCAAAAAGAAGGAGCAGGCCCAAGGCGATATAGCCATAATGTCTTGGGCGTAATCCTTTTTTCTTTTCTAATTGTATATCCATTCTAAATTATCTTTTAAAAATTTTTATCTAAATCGTTGAACAATTTGTTTTCAAATAGGTAATAATCAATTTATATCGAACACAGGTAGCCCCCGATAAAAATCTAATGTGGTCTTATTTATTTCAGAACGTAGGCGCACCTGTAAATTCTCATTTTGGGCATTGGCAAATAGGTTTTTGGCCTGAAAAAGTTCCAAAGCATTTATTAGCCCTTTTTCATACCGTTTTTGGGCAATTTCAAAAGCTAAATTTTGCGAGGCTACGTTTTGATTACTCTGTGCATATTCCAATAGTAAAGATTCATAATCTTGTACTAATAGCTGAATCTGCTGAAAAATCACCTGTTCTTGCACGTCAAGGTTGTTCTGTGCCCTAAGGCGTTCTATTTTTTGTTGCTTGATTCGCGATTGTGCAGACCAAGCGTTACTTATGGGTACATTTAAACTTAAGCCTACGTACTGAAAGGTATTATCCCGAAATTGATCCCGAAAAGGAACGGTCATGGCAAGTGAGTCACGCGTAGTTTCAAAATAACCGGTACCCATTCCTGCGAAGAGCGACAATGACGGGAAAAGATTTCCGCGCTCCACATCCAACTGCTTTTTTGCCGCTTTGACCCGTAATTCCTGGGCCTTTAAAAGCGGTAAGAATTCAGTAGTCTCTTTATAAATGGAATCAGGTTGTATCTCTGAACTATCCGTTATTTCAGAATTTTCAAGCACTTCGGACTGAATGTTAATACCTTCTGCATCTTCAAGATTCATTTCCTGTATCAATCCCAATTTAGCGGTAGCCAGTTGATTTTTGCTTTGGGTCAGGTTCAGTCGGTCGGTAAATAATAAAGATTCCGCTTCATATAGATCTGCGCCCGCTTTCAGTCCCAGTTCGATTTGTTTCTCGACCAAATTATAGTTCGACTGTGACACTGCAAGTTGCTCCTTTGATATAGCTACCAGACCTTCTGCAAAACGAATATCATAAAAGGCCTGCATCACACGAAACGCCAACAAGTACTTCTGCTGCAAGGTCTCTTCTTGCGTTGCCTTGTACAAAAATTTGGAAGCCTTGATCGCATTTATCTTCTGAAACCCTCGAAATAAGTCGATTGAAGTTTCCAATGAATATCGGTTGGAGAAAAAATCAGTTGTGACCACATCATTGGTAAAGGGGTCGGTGCTTCGTCCAAAATTTATGACATAATCTGTTGATCCGTTTACCCTTGGCAACAAGTCTCGTATAGATTGCCGATAAGTTTCCCTACCTGATTGGGTCGTATACTTGAAATCGTTCAATTGAAGGTTATGCTCCAAAGCATAATCTACGCATGCATCTAGCGTCCATTGTTCTTGTGCCAAGCCTCTTATCGATAAAGCGGTCAATAGGAGTATAGTTATTTTAAATTTTAGATTCATAGTTTATTGGTATGCCAAAGGATAAGCTATTCGTATGCCAAAAATATAAAATAATGATTTTCAGATATTTAAATTTAAAATTAGGATATGATAGGATACAAGTGTAAAATATATGTACATTGGTTGTCAAATATTTTGACAGATTTAGATTAAAATGAGGACGAAATCGTAATTTTAGAGTATGTTGGAGGCAAAAATATTAGTAATAGATGATAGTAAGAGCGTTCTGAGCGCTTTGGAAATATTATTACAGTTTGAATATAAAACAGTTAAGAGTATTTCAAATCCGAATCAGATATCTTCTTTCCCAGAATTAAATTCATACGACATCGTTATGCTAGACATGAATTTTTCGGCTGGTGTAAATGCGGGTAATGAGGGATTGTTCTGGCTGAAGGAAATTCGAAAAAAGGCACCCCATATTTCTGTTATCATGATGACTGCTTATGGTGCCATTGACCTTGCCGTTAAAGCCCTAAAAATTGGCGCAGTAGATTTCGTACTGAAACCATGGAACAATGACAAACTCTTGGCTACGGTAAAATCAGCATACGAATTGCGCAAATCGCAACAAGAAGTTACCCAACTGAAGGTAAAGGAGAACAATCTAAAGCAGGTCATTAATCAGAATACCAGTCAAATTATAGGAAATTCTAAAGCGCTTACCGCTGTTTTGAACCTGACAGCCAAAGTTGCCAAAACGGAAGTCAATGTATTGGTAACCGGAGAGAACGGTACCGGAAAAGAGCTTATCGCCCGGGAACTTCACAAACTATCGGGTCGAAGCAACGAGGTCTTTATTTCCGTTGATATGGGTTCTATCTCCGAAAATCTCTTCGAAAGTGAACTTTTCGGTCATACCAAAGGCTCTTTTACGGATGCTAAGGAAGATCGCGCGGGTAAATTTGAAGCGGCGAACAGCGGTACCTTATTTTTAGATGAAATAGGTAATCTTTCGCTTCAGGCGCAAGCTAAACTACTATCGGCCATACAGAACAAAACCATTGTACGTGTTGGGTCGAACAAACCGATATCCGTAAATATCCGATTGATATGTGCTACCAATGAGAATCTTGATAAGATGGTAGAAGACGGACTTTTTAGGGAAGACTTGCTCTACCGCATCAATACCATCCGCATTGAAGTGCCGCCGCTTCGGGAGAGAGAAGGCGATATTCTTGTTTTAGCCGATTTTTATCTCAAAAAATTTACTTCAAAATATGCCAAGCAAGGATTGCGCATTATCCAAGCCGCCCAAGATAAATTACTGTCGTATTCTTGGCCAGGAAATATTCGCGAACTTTTGCATACGTTGGAACGGGCGGTAATTCTTTCGGAAGGAAATATCCTAAATTCAGAAGATTTTCTGTTGGAAGCAAAGTCGAGTGCATCTGCACCTACCGGACCGAAAACTTTGGAAGAAATGGAACTTTTGATGATTACTAAGGCCTTAGGTCAAAATGATGGCAACTATAGTGCCGCCGCTGAACAGTTGGGAATTTCTAGACAAACACTGTACAATAAATTGAAAAAGAAAAAGTAATCTGTATTCATTCATTAGGGCTCTATCGGTAGCTCTCAACAAGATTAAAAGCCCATGAAATTTAAACATATCTATCTCTTGTTATCAATTTTAGGCATTTGTTATACCTGGTATTATAATATTCAATGGTTTCAAACGGTAGAAGACCCTACATTTTCAAATTTTTTGAACGATGCACAGGCTAATTTTGCCGGTAAATCTATCGGAGCCGATTTGTCGGTAGTGGTACTGACTTTTTTCGTATTTATGGTTTCGGAAAGCCTCAAACTCAAAACCAAATATTGGTGGGTTCTAATTCCCCTGACTTTTTTGGTCGCTATTGCATTTACATTGCCTTTGTTTTTATATATGAGGGCAAACCGACTGGAGCAAAATAATGTCTTTCAATGAATTTTTTTCGAGAATTAATAAACCCTAAGTTGTTAAACTTAAAACTTTCAACCTAAAATTAAAGTTTAAAAATGAGGTTTGTATTTGATTATCCAAATGGTAAGTAGACATATATATTGGCAATTGATATTTCGGATACTACTCATCTCAGCCGCCGGCATGGGTACCGGTTTTTTCTTTTTTGACCGTCAATTCTTGATGGCCGCGCTTGTCTTTGGTTTCCTCATCATGCAAACCGTTTTTTTGATAAGATACGTTAATCAGACTAACCGCAAAATCGCCTACTTCTTCGACGCTATCAAGAATGAGGATTTCACGTTACGGTTTCCAGAAAAATTGAGCGTAAAGTCTTTGGAAGAATTGAACCATAGCCTGAACATGCTGAATGCCATGATTCAAGATATCCACCTTAAAAAGCAGGCTCAAGAGCAATATTATCAAGAAATATTAAAACAGGCGGATATCGGAATTCTAACCATCAATCCAAAAGGACATATTCTTTACACCAACCCGACCGTGGAGAGGCTCTTTAATTACCGACCGCTGAACCACATTAAACAGCTAAATCAAGTCGACAAAAAATTATATAGGCTATTCGAAAACCTTCAACCTTTCGAAAGCAAGACTTTTAAATTGACCAATGAACGCGAAAAGATTCAGCTGTCACTGAAGTCCACGAGCATCAACCTTGAAAAACAAACCCTATTGCTTGTCGTGGTACAGGATATTCGCAGGGAACTCGACGAAAAAGAGACCGATTCTTACGTGAAACTAATTCGAGTGCTGACCCATGAAATTATGAATACCATTACCCCGATCACCTCGATTTCAGAATCTGTTTTAAAATACTTCAAAAGAAACGGGGAATTAGTTACTACTGACGAATTTGTAGAAAATCACATGAAAAGCACCGTAAAGGGGCTGGAAGTTATTAAAGAACAAGGCAACGACTTGATGGGTTTCGTGCAATCGTACCGTACCTTCTTAAGTATACCCGAACCCGATAAATCGCTTATTTCCGCAAAAAAGTTACTGGAAAAAATAAAACTTTTATTGGGCGAGCATAGTGTTGAAGAACGAATTAAAATTGAAGTTATCGTCGACCCAGAAGAACTCGAACTCTTTGTCGATGAAAAACAGATTACCCAAGTGCTTTTGAACCTGGGAAAGAACGCCCAACAATCTTTATGCAACTATGAAAATGCTATTTCTGATAATCATGTTGGGCTGATTAAATTTTTAGCGGGATACGATACCAAGAATAAAAAAATTGTAAGGGTGTGGGACAATGGCCCCGGTATTTCTTCGGAAAATCTAGAAGAAATATTTGTACCCTTTTTTACCACAAAAAATTCGGGTACCGGTATTGGCCTTAGCCTATCGAAACAGATTATGCGATTGCATGGCGGAAGTATCGAGGCCGCTTCCAAAGAAAATACTGTTTTTACGTTGACCTTTGATTGACCTAATAAAATAATATCTTTTAAAAGGCCTAATTCTCAAGTTCTCTAAAGGGATCCCAAAAATAATTTTCAAAATTTACAACCTGATTATCGACCACTTTAATACCCTCGTTCTCCAAAAGTTGTTGCATCAGGTTTGTACCATCAAAATGGTGCTTCCCCGTCAACAAGCCAATTTTATTTACGACCCGATGTGCTGGAATCTCAAGCCTATCTACCACACCATTCATGGCCCATCCGACCATTCTGGCACTGCGGGCTGCACCTAAATATTTGGCAATAGCGCCATAAGACGTCACCCTACCTTCTGGAATTTGCCGCGCCACTTCATAAACTTTTTCGAAAAAATTTTTATTTTCCGGGTTCATTTTAAATATGGATTTAAGAGTGGCTCAAGATAGAATCGATTTATCGAAACAATTTTTCCTTTAGGGAATTCAATAAAAAATCCGAAATAAAGTGATTACTAACAAAACGACCATCAACCCACTCAAAATATAATTTGAATTTTTTGAAAAGCGATTGGTCTTATTCTCCAGTTTATTAAAATATATGGTATACATATAGAGTACGGAGAATGTACCAAGACCGGCGGCTAAAATGAAAATAGTAATATCCCACACCTCAAATTTTATCCATCCTGAGGCATTCCACATAATGTTGAGGCCACTGTAGTAGGGAATGGTCAATAGATTGACGGCAGCCAAACCAAGACCTTTAAAAAAGCTATTTTTTTTACTGACTCTTACCAGTTTCGGCTTTGGCACCCTTTTTCTTCGCGCGGCCCAAAAAAAATATATGGCAAAAAAGGCAAAAATTACCGTTGCAATCTTCAACAGTGCCGCAATTACATCGGGATTATTACTTAAAAATCTGGAAATATAGACGGCGACCGTCGCCTGCAGGATAATCATCGTAGACACCCCAATGCTGAAAATAATTCCGTTCGTCTTTCCTTTCTCTACGCTTACTTTTGCCGCGTTCATATTTAACAGCCCCGGAGGTACTGTGGCCATGAAGGCCGCAGAAAATGTGGCGAAAAAGAGAATAAAAAGATGGTGCATGACACTTAAATCTTAAACTGAATGTAGGTAATCGGCTTCCCTTTCTCAAGGTACTGCTTTTCATAGAAAGTCTGTATGTTCAAAACTTCTGTTGGGCTACCTTCATTTTTATAGACATCATGATTGGCGTAGATAATCTCCAATCCCAAACCCTGCAATATTCCTAAGGTATACCCATGCATGAACTCGCTATCCGTTTTCAAATGCATCAATCCACCCGGATTTAGAATTCTTTTGTATCTATCCAAAAATTCTTGGTTGGTCATGCGGTGCTTCGTGCGCTTATACTTAATTTGAGGGTCGGGAAAGGTAATCCAGATTTCCGACACCTCATTTTCGGCAAAAAGCTCATCTATAAGTTCGATCTGAGTACGCAAAAAAGCAACATTATCAAGATTTTCTTCCAAGGCGGTCTTAGCGCCCCGCCATAAACGGGCGCCTTTAATATCAATACCTATAAAGTTTTTATGGGGATGATGTTGGGCAAGACCTATGGTATATTCACCCTTTCCGCATCCTAATTCAAGCACGATGGGATCGTCGTTTCCAAAATGCAATGCCCATTTTCCTTTGAGGGAAAAACCATTTTTTACGGCTTCCCTATCAGGTTGGATGACATTTTTGAACTGTTCGTTCTCTTTGAATCTTTTGAGTTTATTTTTACTTCCCACTACATTCCATTGAAGATGTACATTCCATTTACTTAATGGATGGCAAAATAAATAGCATCCATACAATTAGATAATCTGGCACCAAAAGTATCTACATAAGGCGAATGACCGAATGTGAAGTGCCAATTACCGACAAAGCTACTGAAATACTGCGGGAAGAAATAACTAATATTAGGAAGCTATCTTGGTCTTTTCCAACGTAAACGAAAATTCTGATCCTACCCCAATTTCACTTTCAACGTAAATTTTTTCTTCATGGGCCTCTATAATGTGTTTTACAATGGCGAGGCCCAGACCAGACCCGCCCTCTTTTCGGCTGCCGCTTTGATCTACCCGATAAAAGCGTTCGAAAATTCGGGGAATGTAGCGTCTCGGAATTCCTTCGCCGTTATCGGTAATTCTTACGATTACCTTATTTTTAATAAGGTTTTCGACACTGACCTCCGTAGTACCATCGCGCCGACCATATTTGATGGAATTCACTAAAAGATTCGTAATAACCTGCTCTATTTTTTCTTTGTCGGCGAAAACTTGAATCGGTTGCGTGTAGTTCATATCAAAGGTGAGCACGATATTCTTTTTTTCCGCTTTCATTTCCAACTGGTCGAAAATATTTTGTATCAGTTCTACGATATTAAAGTCTTCTTCCTCTAGATTGAGCTCGCCAACCTCAAGCTTGGTAATAAGATCGAGGTCTTTTACAATATAAATAAGCCTATCGACACCTTTACTGGCACGTTGCAGGTATTTTTTACGAACGTTTTTGTCGTTCATGGCACCGTCTAATAGAGTTTCGATATAGCCTTGAACCGTAAAAAGCGGGGTCTTCAACTCATGTGATACGTTTCCCAAGAAATCTTTACGATATTCTTCACGCACCCTTAATGTATCGATTTCGACCTTTTTATCTTTGGCAAACTTTTCGATTTCCTCCGTAAGCGTACGCATATCTGTGGTTATCGGGTCTGAAGAAAGTGTAGATGACTCCAAAAGTGCCACATCATCATAGATTTGTTTAATTCTTTTGTAAATGAACTTTTCTATTCGGATTTGAAGGATGAGGAAAGAAATTAAAAAAAGGATGACGGTTGCCAATAAAAGAAGTGTACCATCGAATACGTGTGAAAAATACAGAAATATGCCTAATACGAAGGCGAAAATTAACGCTATCAGCAGCGATGAACGCAGTGCGAAACGATATGATCTTCGTAGCCTTGTGGCCATTATAGCACAAACTTATACCCGACCCCTTTTACCGTCTTGAAATGATCTTCCCCTATTTTTTCGCGCAGTTTTCGAATATGCACGTCTATGGTACGACCGCCCACTACAACCTCACTGCCCCAAACCCTATCTAGTATCGTTTCCCGTTTGAACACTTTATTAGGTTTAGAGGTTAACAGGGCCAGTAGTTCAAATTCCTTTCTTGGTAAAATAAGCTCTTCACCTTGGTTCACAATCTTATATTCTTCCCGATTGATAATAATATCCCCGACTTTGGTAATATCA
The DNA here is from genome assembly GCA_011050085.1 of Pricia antarctica. GTDB lineage: Bacteria > Bacteroidota > Bacteroidia > Flavobacteriales > Flavobacteriaceae > Pricia > Pricia antarctica_A. The sequence goes on from DRGL01000023.1 coordinate 138,757, forward strand.
TCTTGGGTTCCATCATCTTCTTTCAGTCTTCTAAGTAAGGCCTTTACTTTGCTGACCAAAACTTTTGGCCGTATGGGTTTGGTGATATAGTCATCGGCACCTGCGTCAAGGCCTGCTACTTGCGAATAGTCTTCGCCTCGAGCGGTTAGAAAGGTGATAATCGTATTTTCAAGACCCGATATCTTACGGATTTTCTCGCAAGCTTCCATACCGTCCATTTCGGGCATCATGACATCGAGAATAATCAAATGAGGCTCCTTTTTCCTAGCTACGGCAACGCCTTCGAGTCCATTTTTTGCAGTAAATACTTGATAACCTTCAGAAGTCAGGTTATAGCCTACAATTTCAAGAATATCTGGCTCATCGTCTACCAAAAGTATCTTGATGTCTTTCTTTTTCATGGCGTTTTAGAATTGGTTAATCCGTCAAAAGTAAAGATAATACATCTAGGGTAAAGGGGCTTAACGTTGATTTAATGTCGTAACGTTAAGGTAACTGTATTGCAATATAGGTTTAACATGAGGGTAACATGGGTTTTACAACCCTAAGCGTTCTTTGCCGCAAATATTAGAACCCTGATTAATGAAATATTGTTTAGTCTGTTTGTTGCTTTTATCAGTAACCCTCACGGTCAATGCCCAAAGTAAGGGAAGTATCGTTGGAAAACTTACCGACAAGGAATTGAATGACGACCCGTTGCCCTTCGCCAATGTGGTTATAAAAGGTACTACCACAGGTACAACTTCTGATTTTGATGGCCTATTTGAAATCGCAGGTCTTGATCCGGCAACTGTTACCGTAGTTTTTAGCTATCTAGGGTATGAGACGGTAGAAATACCTAACGTGAAAGTTGAAGCAGGTAAAGTGACTACCGTAAATGTTCCGATGAGTGCTTCAGAAGGCGTTTCCTTGGATGAAGTCGTTGTAACCACGACTACCAGAAAAAATTCTGAGATTTCGGTATTGATCCAACAAAAAAAGGCTTCGATTATTCAAGAGGCCATAAGTGCCGAAGCTTTGACTCGAAAAGGAATAGACAATGCTGCAGCGGCCGTAGCTCAGATTTCAGGAGTTTCAAAGCAACAAGGTTCGAGCAACGTGTATGTAAGAGGTCTTGGCGACCGCTATCAGAGTACAACCTTGAACGGGCTCGCGGTACCTTCTAATGATATCGACAAAAAAAACATTGACCTCTCATTATTTTCCTCTAATATCATTGAGAACGTTTCTATCAGCAAAACCTTTTCTCCTTCGGCATATGGTGATTTTGCAGCAGGTAATGTCGATATAAGTTCTACTCAGTATTCTGGAGATGGCTTTTTCGAGATAAATACCGGAGCAAGTTTTAATACAAGGGCAGTTGGAGAATGGAATTTTTTCCCTGTGCATAATGGGGTTAGCTCTCTTGGATATTGGAAAAGGTCGCCTACCTCTCAATATTCCCAAGTAGTTCAACATGGTGTCGACCCCACACAGGTAGGCTTTCCAGTAAACAGTTCTTTTAGTCTTGCCGGTGGCTATTCCTTTAATTTCAGCGAAACCTCACGACTGAGCATTTTTGGAAATCTATCCTATTCCAATTCGTTTGAATTTTTACAGGGACTTTCCGCAAATTACTCGGCAACCGCTGATATTCTATTTCCGAATGTCGACCGCTACCAATACAATACCAATACCACCGGCATCGTGAATTTAGTCTATCGTATCGATGACAAGAATAAATTAAGAATAAATTCCATAGCTATAAACGATTCAGGAAGTGATGTCGGATATTATGGAACGGAAGGTAATGGACTTGAAATTGATTTGGCCGAGGATGGCTATTACCAATTGAATTCGCAGTTTGATCAAAATATTATTTTTATAAATCAGTTGTTGGGTGACCATAAGTTAACCGATAAGCTTGATCTTTTTTGGGGCGCGGGGTATAACCTATCTTATGCCGACCAACCAGATCGTAGACGGGTAACGCTAGATATCGGGGAATTTACCGATGATGAGCAAACCAATTTTGTGCCAAATGTTCGTTTTATAACCAACAACAACTTCGATAGTCAGCGATTTTTTCAAAATATCGATGATGAAGAATTTACCGGAAACTTTACGTTTAGCTATGACCTAGGGAATGACTCGAAAATTCGGTTGGGATATTCCGGAAGGAAAAAAACAAGAGATTTCCAATCCATTCGATATGGATATAATACCAATATCAATGACAACCTTTCTTCTTACGGCCCTATCGATATCGATAACTTTGATGCCCTTTTCAATACTGATAATTTTGCTCTTAGCTTAGATAACGACCCTGGTAACGATGTTTTCAATTTATTCGTTCTGAAGCCGGCACTGATGACTAACGACGTTATTTTCCCGCTTGGTGGTCCAAGGGATAATCTTCCTGGACTTCCAGAGAATATCTATTCGGGAGAGTTGACTACCCATGCCGGCTTTTTCGATTATCAATGGAAAATTGATGATCAGTGGTCAGCTACACCCGGTATTCGAATTGAAAACTACAACCAAAACGTAACCTACGATGTAATCAATGTAAACCCTGGAACCGTTGAGTTTTCTCAGACCGAGTTTTTACCAACGCTGAACCTTAAATACTCGCCAACGGATAAAAATAATTATAGGCTCGCTTTTAGTAGAACGGTATCCTTGCCGGAATTCAAGGAAGTTGCTCCTTTCGTTTTTGAGGATGTAACCCAGCAAGTTGGTGGTAACCCCGATCTATTAAATACAATTTCGTCAATCTATAATTTAGACATTAAATGGGAAACCTTTCCATCGGAAGGTGAACTTATATCAGCTGCCATTTTTGGGAAGCTTATCTCAGACCCCGTCAACTTGGTTATTGCAAACGATGCAGCCAATACTCGACGATTTTTTAGAACCGGTGATCAAGCAGAGGCCATCGGTCTGGAAGTTGAGATAGCCAAAACAATAGCTACATATGGAGAAAACAGTGCGCTTAAAATTGGAGCGAATGCATCATATCTCTATACGCATCAAGACTTAAAGCCTGTCGACGGCATTTTCACCGCTAGTTTTCCAGACCGTTCTGAAGATCAGGTACAAGGGGCTTCACCATTTTTGGTAAATGGAGATATCACCTACAAAGGGGATTTTGAAAACTTCAATTCCTCACTAACTCTTTCAGGAAGTTATTTCAATGATAGGATATTTGCTTTAGGGTCTTCAGGCCGCGGCAATCAAATTGAGAAAGGGGTTCCTACATTGAATTTTTCATGGCTCAATGCAATTGGGGATAATTTTCAAATCAATCTAAAAGCAACTAACGTGCTTGACCCTTATATCAAAATAGTTCAAGAAAACACCAATGACGGCACCGTAGATATTGAAACATTCAAGAGAGGAATGTCTATCGGACTCAGCTTTAAGTATATATATTAAATCTAAACACTAACAATTCAATATCATTTTTAAATTTTAAACCATGGGTAACACTACAAAAATTTTGCTACTAATTGTCATGCTAGCGGGCTTTACGGCCTGTGAAGATGACTCTAGTGATATTATTTTCAATGTCACTAATACAACGAACAATACTTCTGGTGAGGGTGGTAATCCTGAAGCAGGAACACCTACCGTCATAGAAATCGGAGGTGAACAGACAGCCGATTTAAGTTTAGATGGACCTGGGAATAATGAGGAATACCTTTTGACAAGCCCTCTTATCATGCAGGCCGGAACAACATTGTCGATAGCCCCTGGTACTACAATTAAATCAAGTGCAGGTACAGATGGCTACATTGCCATTTTGCAAGATGCAGAGATTCAGGCAGTCGGTACGCCCTCACAACCAATTATAATGACCTCTAACGATGCATCACCATCTGCCGGAAATTGGGGCGGACTTGTTTTACTTGGCAATGCGACCATCAATTCAGGGGCGACCGCTACTTCAGAAGTCGGCAATTATACTTATGGTGGTACGGATGATGCAGATAGCTCTGGTAACATACAATATCTTCGTATAGAATATACTGGTGCGGCCATCAACTCTGAATCTGAGTTTAACGGTATTTCATTTTACGGAGTAGGCAGCACAACCACTGTAGATTTCGTTGAAGTATTCGAAGGTGCCGATGACGGCGTCGAGTTCTTTGGTGGAACCGTTGAAGCTAGCCATGTAATTCTTAGAAATGCGCAAGACGATTCTTTAGATTGGACCGAAGGTTGGAGAGGCGGTATTACTGATCTTTATATCGAGACCAGTGCCGATTCGGATAAAGTTATTGAAGCCGATGGTAATGAAGACAACAATGAAGCGACACCGCTTTCATCACCTACGATTACCAACTTTACTGCGGTAGGTCTTGGGGCAGATCAAGGTGCAGAGGCCATTCGTTTGAGAAGGGGTACAGAAGCTACTATTGTCAATCTAGTATTGGATGGCTACGCAATTGGTTTTAATGTTGATGATCCTACCACAATAGACCATATATTAAACGGGGCCACTACGGTAACAGATGTGACCTTTATCGATATAACCACGAGATTGGAGAGTGACCCAAGTACAAGTGCTACGGAAGCCACGGAAGGCAATCTATTTAGCGGAATTTCGAACGGTACCGGTACAGATGTTACATCTTGGTCAAATGGTTGGTCTACGCTTTCGGATCCTATTGCATCATCAGCAGAATTGACCGAATTAGGTGACGGCTCGGCAGACATCACTTTAAATGCCGGAACTACCTATACACTTTCAGGTGCATTGGTTATGCAATCTGGAACCACATTGACCATACCCGCGGGTACCGAAATACGCACGGCAGCAGGTGGAACCGATGTGTATATCGCTATACTGCAAGGTGCAAAAATCGATGCTCAAGGCACTGCAGATAATCCAATAGTAATTACATCAAATGCAAATAGCCCTGCAGCTGGTGACTGGGGCGGTCTGGTTATACTCGGTAATGCAACTATCAATTCGGGCAGTACGGCTACTTCAGAAATAGGAAACCTTACTTATGGAGGCACTGATGACGCAGATAATTCAGGAATCTTGAGCTATATGCTGTTAGAATATACCGGAGCAGCTATAAACTCCGAGTCTGAATTCAACGGTATCTCATTCTATGCGGTAGGATCTGGTACAACGGTATCATTTATTCAAATCAACGAAGGTGCTGATGACGGCGTAGAATTTTTTGGCGGCACAGTTAGCGGAACAAACATAGTGGTTACGAATGCTCAAGACGATTCAGTGGATTGGACCGAAGGTTGGCGGGGTTCATTAACCGATGTATACGTTAAAACCAGCGCTGATTCTGACAAAGTGATAGAAGCTGACGGCAATGAAGACAATAACGCCGCAACCCCTTTATCTAGTCCGACATTAACTAATTTTACGGCAGTTGGTATTGGCGCTGCACAAGGTGCTGAAGCTATCCGACTACGCAGAGGTACTGAAGCCGTTTTTAACAATCTCTTTTTACAGGGTTATGCCACAGGTTTTAACATTGACGATCCTTTGACCGCCGATGCCATTGTCAATGATATATCCAATGTGGTGGACGTTACTTTTGATGATGTGACCATTAATTTTGAAAGTGATGCCGCAACTAATACTACTACGCCCGTCGAAGGCGATTTTATTACCGGTGTCGGTAACGGAACACAAACGGATATTGCCACTTGGGGATTAGGATGGACGGTTGGAATTAACTAAACCAATTTACCCCTTTTAAATAAGATTATTTTGACATTATAACACAGGCCCACTTAGAAAAACTCTTAGTGGGCCTATTTCATTTCGGGCTTTCCATAAAAAAGGTAAAACTAGCGATTCCACATAATGGTTTAGAAAATAAAGCGAAATTCACTTTTATCAATTTAAACTGAGTTAATCTCATAAAAACCAATTCAACATTATATTTCAAAAGCCTAAGGGACATGTTGTTTAACCTATAATTCGTACCATTAATACAGTCACCGCAACGGACTTCGAGCAAATTTATTATATTTGCGGTACGTTTTTTGAACGAAACTGCTTATGAAGCACCTCTACCTTGTTATCGCTTTACTAACCTTATCTTTTAGTTATGGGCAAAACGCCAGTGCAAATGGCGAAATCAAGGGGTTCAAACTCTATCCAAATCCTGTGGCAGATGGTAAGGTGTATATAAGCACAAATGAAAATGCCACAAAACAAATCTCCATTTACGATGTTCTGGGAACCCAAGTACTTGAGATCAGCATAACGGGGGACGAGCTTTTCATTTCAGAACTTGATGCAGGTGTTTATGTACTACGCGTCTTTCAAAATAATAAAGTCGCTACACGAAAGCTAATTGTCCGATAGTTCCGTGCTATTCCACTAGTATCCTTCTTATTTTTCTTCTTCTTCATCTTAAAATAAGTGTTAACCCGAATTATCACCTTCACAAAATCTTGCTTCACAGCTTTACTATTCAGCTATACCGTAATAATCGCAACTCAAGAATAATTCCATGTACTAGACAAAGAAATTAGTACACCGAGATATACTTTAAAATTCCGAGTCTTAAGCTTTACGAATCCTTTAATCCTAAACTTGATTGAACCAACCCCATTCAATAGAGGAATCAATTTCGGTGAAGTATAAAAATAGATTAAATACAGTAGTTTATATTCTTCACCTACAAAATATTACGTTTCACAACATTATTATCTTGTAAGTAAATCCTTTCGCTAATTTTACGTAACGAACTCATCTAGAGCTCACGACCCCAAATCGCTACGTATGAGAATATTTTACTTTAGCTTGTTTTTGCTGTTGACGTTTACGTTAACCGCTCAAGAGCCCGCTGACTTTTTAAATGGGCGAAAATTAGGCACTTCAGAAGTTAAGCTTTATCCGAATCCTACGTTCGGAGGTGTAGTGAACATTCTTACCCAAGCGAATGCCGATAAAGAAATTACAGTTTATGATGTGTTCGGCGAAGTAGTATTAAAAGATCAAATTAACGGAAAAACGCTGGACGTTTCACGATTGGCACCTGGAGTATATGTATTACAAATTAGTGAAGGTCAACAAACAATTACTAGAAAATTGGTAGTCAAATAGCAATTACGGTTCAGTAAAAAACAGGCTTGGAATAATTAAACTGAAAGTAGCTGTTTATCCTAAAAAAGGAAAAGAAAATTACAAACAACAACCCGATTTCAATAACCAAAAAAAGCACCCTATTATGGGTGCTTTTTTATTCCTTTTACCAATAAAATCTATAGAATCTCTACTACTTCAAGCTCGAAAGTTAAATCTTTACCGGCCAAGGGGTGATTGCCATCGACAACTATAGTTTCATCCTTTACATCTTTGACGATAAGGTTGATTTCTTTGCCGTCTTGCGTTTGGGAAGTTAATCCCATACCGACTTCAGGCTTTATATTTTCGGGAAGCTGATTTTTAGGTACTTCTTGTACCAACTCTTTCCGGATTTCTCCGTAAGCTTTCTCCTTACTTATGTTAATCGTTTTCTTTTCATTGACTTTCATGTTGATGACACCATCTTCAAATCCGGGTATCAACTGACCTTGACCCATAGTGAACTTTAAAGGTTCGCCGCGTTCGACCGAGCTATCGAATACTTGCCCGTCATCTAACTTTCCTGTGTAATGTACTTTTACGGTGTCGTCTTTTTTTACTTGACTCATACTTTTGTTTTTGTTGAAGTCTAAACTACCTCATTAGTTAAAACTCACATTAACTGTAAGTGATTTTCACAATGTATGGGGTCTAGTGTGCATAGCCAAATGATTGGAGGGTAAAAGGCCCTCATTTAATAAAAATTAACGTTAATGTGCTTAAAGGTTAAAAGGATTAACATAATTGTAGTTGGTTTATACCTGGTTCATTCTATTCGGATAGGTTATTACTACTTTTGCCATCGTGACATCCGTTAAAAGTTTGATAGATTTTACGCGATGGGAAGATTGTTTAAGATGGATATGAATACGGATAGAATATTTGAAATTAAAACGAAGACGGCATTCGAGGCAATGGCCTTAACAATCTTTAGGAAGCAATATGCCAAAAACCCGGTCTATCGTGAATTTTGCGACTATCTAGGTACAAAACTAACAGAGGTACGTAAACTTACGGACATCCCTTTTTTACCTATTGGTTTTTTTAAATCAAGGGAAATTATAACCCAAGGTGAAAAAAGCGAGGTGATATTTACCAGTAGCGGGACAACGGGAAATTTGACCAGCAAACATTTAGTAAGTGATCTTCGAATATATGAACAGAGCTTTCATAAAGCCTTTCAACATTTTTATGGTAACGTAACCGACTATTGTGTACTAGCTCTACTTCCATCGTATCTTGAACGCCAAGGTTCTTCATTAATATATATGGTCGACGCCCTTATCAAACAGAGCGGGTACGAAAAAAGTGGTTTTTATCTGGATAATATAAAAGAATTAAAGACCGAACTGCAACAACTTGAGGCCGCGGGCATAAAAACGCTGTTAATCGGTGTATCTTTTGCATTACTTGATATGGCGGAAAAATATCCCATGAAGCTACATAATACTATTATTATGGAAACAGGCGGAATGAAGGGCCGCAGAAAAGAACTCATTCGCAGTGAGCTCCATCGTGTTTTAAGATCAGGCTTCGGTGTTGAAAAAATACATTCGGAATATGGGATGACAGAACTATTATCACAAGCCTATTCTAATGGAAATGGAAGCTTTGAAACGCCACCATGGATGAAGGTGATGATTCGCGATACCGAAGACCCATTAACGTATCAGCCTACAGAAAAGACCGGAGGCATAAACATTATCGACTTGGCCAATGTTAATTCTTGCGCCTTTATCGCTACCCAAGATTTAGGCAAAATGCATGAAGATGGCAGTTTCGAGATACTCGGCCGATTCGACAATTCAGATATCAGGGGGTGTAACCTAATGGTACTTTGAGCCTTTTGCAGTCGTGATTAACCGCGTTTCTTGGAAAAGAAATCTTTGTATATTTAACCCCACACAGCAAAAGTCCCCATTTCTATGAAGCCCATTAACTTAAAACAAAAACAAGCCGCTTTTGCTGATCAATGGCATCCGCAACAGATAGCTATTGTTGATGATATGCAAGTACTTCTCGCTAAAGTTCAGGGCGAGTTCGTTTGGCATGCCCACGAGAACGAAGATGAACTTTTTCAGGTATTGAAGGGTACCTTATACATGCAGTTCCGTGATCGAACGGAAACCGTTCGGGAGGGTGAAATCATTGTTGTGCCAAAAGGCGTTGAACATTGCCCGTCGACAAGAAACGGCGAAGAAGTAGAAATTTTATTGTTTGAAAAACTGAACACGGCCCATACCGGTGGGGTGACGCATGAACTGACACAAACCAACTATCCGAAGTTATAAATACATGAAGATATTACACGTAGATAAAAATCATCCGTTAATCATCGCACAATTTGCCGAGCTAGGCTTTCAAAACGATGAAGACTATACGTCGTCAAAGCAAGAAATCGAACAGAAAATCAATAGATATGATGGACTGATCATTCGAAGTAGGTTTAGTATTGATAATGAGTTTTTGAAAAAGGCTACCAACCTGAAATTCATAGGTCGTTTGGGCGCTGGTCTTGAGAATATCGACGTAAGGCACGCCGAGGCCAATGGTATCTTTTTAGCCGCCGCACCTGAAGGCAATCGCAATGCCGTGGGTGAACACGCTTTAGGTATGTTGTTATCCCTGTTCAATAATCTGAACAAAGCTGACCGGGAGGTTCGTTCGGGAAAATGGGACCGTGAAGGCAACCGGGGCGTCGAACTTGAGGGAAAAATTATTGGTATTATCGGCTACGGAAATATGGGCAAAGCCTTTGCCAAAAAACTGAGAGGTTTCGATGTCGATGAGGTCATCTGCTACGATATAAAAGGTGGGGTCGGGGACGAAAACGCACGTCAAGTAGGCATTATGGAACTTCAAAGCCGAATCGATGTCTTAAGCCTGCACGTTCCGCAGACGGAGCGAACCATCGCCATGATAGATACCGAATTCATACATAATTTTAGAAATCCGTTTTGGCTTTTGAATACGGCGCGTGGCAAATGTGTTGTTACAGAAGATTTGGTCGCTGCTCTAAAATCAGGGAAAATCTTAGGTGCCGGACTAGATGTTTTGGAATATGAAAAGTCGTCTTTTGAAAATATGTTCACCGATGGAAATTTGCCAGAGGCTTTTTATTATCTAATCAAAGCCGATAATGTCATTCTTTCTCCGCACGTTGCAGGTTGGACAGTTGAAAGCCTTGAAAAACTGGCGCAAACTATTGTAAATAAAATTAAAGCCGAGTTTTACTAACCTTGTTAGCTGTTCCTAAAATATGAACTCATGACCTATCACTCAAATTCAAGAGGTATATTAGCAACAACTGCCACCCGTAAGAAAAGAGGCGGTTTCAAGAATAAGAGCCTGTATTCTTCAGAATATTCCCAATGAATTCGAAGAGCAAATAAGTTGTGGCATGTTGCGATATGTGGTAACGCATTCATTATAATATAAAGGCTATTACTGAGCACCCGAACCCCACTTCCATTTATGCATTTAGTTTCTAAGAAAACAAGTATCGCCATCTATCATATGGGTGTTTACGTAGACGAGAAGCTTTACAACTGGTTTGTCAAATAATAACCAAAACACTGAAAGTGCAAATTGGATATGGGGAAAAGTTATATCCGTTTAATTCAGTCCTACCTCGAAATATTGGACTACTAAAGACGCAAATACATGATTTCGTTGATATTGTATAATTCGCTACATTTAGCTATCCTATTATAACCACCTAAAAACTAGATATGTCAGACGAGGAGAAAAAATTCGGAAAGGGCTCGGAAGGGTCTTTCGATAAAGGGAATAAGAAATCAAGTGAATTTGGTAAAAAAGCCAATGAAGGTTTCGAAAAGGGCAAAGAGTCGAGTAAAAGTTTTTCCGACGACACAAAGAAGTCAGCAAAAGACTTTGGTGACAGGGCACAGGAAGAATTCAAAAAAGCCAAAGAATCGACCAAAGGTTTTGCCGGTGACAGCAAAAAAGCTGCAAATGATTTTGGGGAGGGAGCCAAAAAGACGGCGAACGAGTTCAGGGAAGGCGCTAAAGAGGCTTTTAGCGGAGTTGGAGGAGAGAATAAAAAAGTCTTAGCCGGTATTCTTGCTATAGTTTTAGGGGGATTTGGAATTCATAAGTTTATATTGGGATATACCAAAGAAGGCATTATCATGTTGGTAGTTACTATAGGGCTTGGAGCTATTACTTGTGGAATGGCAGCTTCCGCCGTGTGGATCATTGGTGTTATTGAAGGAATTATATATTTGACCAAAACAGACGAAGAGTTTTACAATATCTACCAAGTAGGCCGTAAACCTTGGTTTTAATCTATTACCGATATTTAAAAGTCAGAATATTAAGCTTCTGGCTTTTTTGTTACGGGGTATTATCGTAATATTGCAATATTACATTTTAATTTTCTAGTAATTAACTATGCTATTGATGTACAATCGGTATATTAGAACGTAACAATCAAATCTTGGCCATAGTGTTAAACATCTTTTATCCAAAATAGCAGTAATTCTTTTAATAATGGGAGCGACGAAAACGGAAATATTCACCGTACTACAAATTGACTTGGCTGCAGCTGCTAAAGTGTTAGCTCATCCTGCCCGAATAGCTATACTCAATCATATTAGCAAACAGGAACATTGCATCTGCAACGATTTGGTAGCTGAAATTGGGTTAGCACAACCCACAATTTCACAACATTTGAATGAAATCAAAAAAATAGGATTGCTTAAAGGTACTTTCGAAGGTAAGAACCTATGCTATTGCATTGATAAAGAAAGATGGAAAGAATTGCAAACCATCTTCCAAGATTTCTTTGGAGGAATCACCCAAAACTGTTGCTAACATATAATCAGACGATTTAAATTAATAACGTATGAAAACAAAAGAATTTTTATCAATCTTAAAAGAACAACCAAATAAGAAGCTGCTTTTCGAATATCGTTCGGGAAAGTTCGTCGCCCCTGGATATCATATCACTGAGATAAAGAACGTTACCGTTGATGCCGTAGATTGTGGTGCAGGTACCGATTTTTGGAAGGAGACCGTAATCCAACTTTGGGAAGATCCGAAAGAACAAACCGACCACTATATGTCCGCCGAGAAAGCTTTAGGTATTTTACGTAAAGTAGACCGGATTAAACCAATGGAAAAAGATGTCGAAGTCAAATTTGAATACAGTAACCCCAACTTTCATACGGCTCAGCTATTCGTCAACGATATTATCGTCGATAAAGATGCAATAATTATGAAATTAGGCGTAGAAAAGACGGATTGTAAGGCAAAAGAGACCTGTGGCATAACATCCGAACCTGTAAAAGCTTCGAATGCTGAATGTACACCCGGCGGTGGATGTTGCTAATGTATAACACTACATAATATATGTAATGCTTCAAACGGATACAGAAATTCAGATAAGACCAATGAATTTTGACGATTGGAAGGAGGTGGCAGGCATCTATGAAGAAGGGATGAGTACTGGTTTTGCCACCTTTGAAACCCAAGTTCCGACCTACGAGGCTTGGGATAGGGCCCATATGCAATCATGCAGAATAGTGGCCACCGCTAAAAATAAGGTTTTGGGGTGGGCGGCATTATCCCCTGTTTCGAGCAGATGCGTCTACGGCGGAGTGGCCGAAGTCAGCGTTTATGTCGGGAAAAATGCTTGGAAAAAGGGCGTGGGCCAATTATTGTTGGATACGCTAATTCAGCTAAGTGAAAAAGAGGCCCTATGGACTTTACAATCCGGAATCTTTCCCGAAAATAAAGGAAGCATCCGGTTACACGAAAAAATGGGTTTTCGATATATCGGAAAGCGCGAAAAGGTCGGCAAACTACACGGTGTTTGGAAAGACAATCTTCTCTTTGAGCGCCGCAGCACAACTATTGGAATAGATTAATAAAAATTAGCGAGGTAGGGAAAAAATTACTGCTATACTCTCAATTAAGAATATGAAGAATATACTTGTACTCTGCACCGGCAATTCTTGTAGGAGCCAAATGGCACACGGTTATCTTAAAAAATTAAATGGTCTGGCCAAGATCTACAGTGCAGGTATCGAAACGCATGGGCTAAATCTTGGAGCGGTGGCTATTATGAAAGAAGGCGGTATCGATATTAGCCGTCATTCTTCAAATTTAGTTGAGGAATATGACGGAGTCGCTTGGGATTATATTATTACGGTATGCGACCATGCCAAAGATAACTGCCCCTACATTCCCGCACCAAATGCGAAGCGCATACACCAAAACTTTTTTGACCCTTCAAAAGTAACTGGGTCAGAAGAAATAAGACACGCAGCATTTGAAAAGGCACGAAATGAGATTAAAGCCTTCAGTACCCATTTTATGGCGGAAGAATTTAATAAGCATTAGTTGTCTTGTATTCTAAGAATACTTTGTCTTCTGTAATAATAGGGAAAACTGATTTCAAAACTCAACTCAAACTAGAAAATTTCAACAGTATAACAACGCAATTACTTTAAATGGATTTATGGAACAAGATACTTTCCCTTCTAAACTTAAAACAACAAGGATAAGCTAGATTGTTTTCCAAAAATAGTGCTTTCAAATGGAAGCCAATCTAAACAACTAAATTCTCAATAGCACTATTAATATTAACCCTCGAGGCAACTATACTATTTTCTCTTTACATTTGAAAATATCGAATATAATGCCGACAAAGAAAAACCCGCACCTCAAATCAAGATTGCATCCTCGAAACAAAAATCGAGAACGATATGACTTGGAGGCACTGAAAACGGTCGTTCCTGAACTGAAAAACCACATCGCGATAAATAAGTTTGGCGCAGAAACTATAAATTTTGCAAATCCGGTTGCCGTTAAATTACTGAACAAAGCTTTACTTAATCAGTATTACGGTATAAAATACTGGGAATTCCCTAACGAAAACCTATGCCCACCTATACCCGGTCGCGCCGATTATATACATCAAGTTGCCGACCTACTAAGTGGAAACATTCTCCAAGATATCCCAACAGGAACCAAAATCACTTGTTTAGATATCGGAATTGGATCCAGTTGTATCTATCCCATCATCGGAACAGTAGAATACGGTTGGAGATTTATAGGTTCTGACATTAATCCTACATCAATTGCAGCGGCTCAGCAGATTATCAATGCCAATACAGTATTGTCAGATAATATAAGCTGCATATTACAAACCAATCCAAAACACTTTTTTAAAAATATTTTAGCCATAGAAGATAAAGTTGATGCTACGATTTGCAACCCTCCATTCCATGCCTCACTGGAAGATGCACAACAGGGAACAAGAAGAAAAATAAAGAATCTATCGGGGAAAACTTTGAAGACACCAAAACTGAATTTTTCTGGCGTTAACCAAGAGCTCGTGTACGAGGGAGGAGAATATGGGTTTATCCGTAATATGATAAGGGAAAGCAAAACCTTTTCTAAAAACTGTTATTGGTTTACAAGCCTAGTCTCAAAACAATCAAACCTTAAAAGAATTCATGAGGTGTTTAATGAAGTTGATACCACCGAAATCAGAGAGATTCCAATGGGTACGGGAAATAAATTAAGCAGAATTGTAGCATGGACATTCCTTACCGATGAAGAAAAAAAAGAGTGGCGTAGAACCAGATGGTAATAAAAGGGGAATACTACACTAGTAAGGTAGATAAACAGAGGTTCTAAGTAAAAACTAAAATATCATTACTTAAGGACTTAGGTATATTTTGAGCTAATCTTTAATATTTGTTTAACATTAATGAAACAATGTATCACACTTCTTCATTCTGATTGGTCTCGAGTAATTTTCTTTCCAACTCCGCCTGAAATTCTTCCATCACTGGTTTTACTGTACTTTCCGGTAGATCTGCAATCTTGATGTACATGAGGCCGTCTACCGCATTATTGAAAAGTGGGTCGACGTTAAAGGCAACTACCTTCGCGTTTTGCTTGATGTATTTTTTTATTAGTACCGGCAAACGCAGATTACCTGGTTCGACCTCATCGATCATGCGGTCAAATTTGTTGAGGTCGGCTTGTGTTTCGTCGAAAACAAACTCTTTGTCCGCATCTTTTAACTTGACTTTAAATTCCTTTTTGGGGCGGACGTATTGAGCTACATAAGGGTCCCAATAATTACTTTTCATAAACTCGATCATCAATGATTTCGAGAAATTCGAAAACTGATTGCTTATGCTTACACCACCGATTAAGTATTTATGTTCGGGATGACGTAATGTCGTATGGACGATTCCCTTCCAAAGTAAGAATAATGGCATGGGTTTTTGCTGGTAATCTTTCATAATATAGGCCCTTCCCATTTCAATGGATTGCCGCATCATTCCGAAGAGTTCGGAGTCGAACCGAAAAAGATCCTGCAAATAAAATCCATCGATGCCAAACTTTGAAAAAATTTCGGAACCTAGGCCCATGCGATAGGCCCCAGCAATCACTTTCGCCTCGTTATCCCATAGAAACATATGGTGATAGTAAGCATCGAATTTGTCTATATCAATCGAATTATTGGTGCCCTCACCGATTTCCCGAAAGGTAATTTCGCGTTGTCTACCAATTTCTTGCAGGGTGAACGGTATTTCTTTGGCCGGAGCCAAGAACACCTCATAATTCTTGCTCTGTACCATCCGCCGGTCTTTCTCGACCAATTTTTTGATTTCACCCTCTATCAGTTCCTTACGAACAGCTTTGGCAATTTTCCGGGGTTGTTTGGGAAGTTTTAGGGTTGTCGGCAACTGATTGATCAAGCGTTCCTTTTCATAGGCATTTGCCAAAATGTAGGTTTTACGACGCAATAGCTCAGAATATTCGGCAAGACTGGATTGTTCCTTTTGGGTCGCTACTGAAATAGGTTGACCGATACGTACCTTTATAGGCCTATACTTTTGGGAAAACACTTCTGACGGTAATTTTGCCGTTCGAAAGGTATCGCTGATTTTAGCAAGGCGATAGAATAGCTTACTATTTCGGGCATGAAAATAAATGGGTACCACTGGGACTTCCGCCCTTTGAATAAGCTTGATCGCGGCCTCTTCCCAAGCTTTATCGACAATAATTTTACCTTCTTTAAGGGTGGAAACTTCGCCCGCAGGAAAAACTCCAAATGAATTGCCATCCCTTAAATGAAGCATTGCCTTCTTAAAACCCGTCAAACTGCTCTTTGCCCCTTTTCGATTTTCGAAGGGGTTTACAGGAAATATAAAAGGCTTCATCGGTTCGAATCGCTGCAGTAGAAAATTGGTCATTATCTTAAATTCAGGACGATGTCGCAACATTATCTGCATGAGTATCATACCATCGATAACGCCTAAGGGATGGTTACTGACTGTAATATAAGGTCCTTCTTTTGGTAATCTTTTAAGATCTTCGGCAGGAATCTCGTAATCGATTTCATAGTGCTTCAAGGTGGCATCGATAAAATCGGGCCCGTCAAGATGGTCTACGGTCTCATACCAAGCACTTAGAGCCGAAACCTTAGTAACCCTTAACAATACCCAAGCTAAAAACGTTCCTAACGCACCGAACCTATCGAGGTTGGCGACCTTGGCTACTTCTTTTGCGGTCACTAAACCCATGGCTTTTCTTCGATTAGTTAAAGGCGAAGATAGCGAAATCACTATATTTCAATAGCCTTTTAACATTATGGGATACTTTGCCGGATTTATTTGACCACCAGTTGCAGTGTCTCTTTACCGCGTTGTTCCAACAAGATTTCGTGTCCGTTTTGCAGCGATGCGATAGCTTTTTCATCAAAGTGACGAATAGTATATAGTGAAACCCCCTCGTTACAAGTAACGTTGAAACGACTTTTCAAAAGTTGTAATAACTCCTGTAATCGTCCAAACCGGTTGTCGACACAAACGGAAAAACTAATGGCCGAATTCTGAATCAAATCTACCTTGATTTTATGTTCGTGAAATAGTTTAAAAAGGGCACTGATACTATCCTCAACGATAAAAGAAAAATCAAGGGAAGATAGCTTCATTAAAACCTGGCCTTTTTTTACTATAAAACAGGGCACCATGGGTTCGATGCCAACACCTTTCCCAACAGTAGTTCCAGGGTCTTTAGGATGGATGAAGGACTTTACGTGAAGCGGAATTTCTTTTTGCTGAAGTGGCTGCAACGTCTTCGGATGTATTACCGAAGCGCCGTAAAATGCAAGTTCAATAGCCTCTCTATACGATATTTTATTCAAGAGTTGCGTTTCCTCAAAGTACCTGGGATCGGCGTTCAATACTCCAGGTACATCTTTCCAAATGGTAACGGAGTCAGCGTTCAGGCAATAGGCTAAAATGGCAGCGGTGTAGTCAGATCCTTCCCGCCCTAGTGTGGTCGTGAAATTATTGTCGTCACTCCCTAGAAAACCTTGGGTTATGTTCAGTTTCTTTGTATCAATATTTTCGGTGATACGCTCTTGGGTTTTTTCCCAATTTACGGATACATCGCGATAACTATCATTGGTCTTTATAAAATCACGAACATCCAACCAAGTATTTTCAATGCCAATCTCTTTCAAGTAGGCACTGATAATCGATGTCGACACCAATTCTCCGTAGCCGACGACCTGATCATAAACGAAGTTATATTTAGGGGATTTATTCCATGCCAAAAACCCCTTTACCTCATCAAAAAGTTCTTTTACCCTTGTAAATATATAATGGTTAGAATTTTCAAATAGATTGGTCAATACTTCATTATGATAATCGATCGTTTCTTGAAACGCGGCCGGTAACTTGGCCCTATTCTGACTGGGTTCAGCAGCCCTATCTTCGAAATACGTATTTACAACGGCTTCCATGGCATTGGTAGTCTTGCCCATGGCGGAAACGACCACAAGGGTCTTCTCATGCCCCATTTGGCGTAAAACTTCTACCACATTTTTTATTCCTTCTGCATCTTTTACGGAAGCACCACCGAATTTAAAAATCCTCATAGAAAATATTCTTTAATGTAATTTTAAGATATAAACCCTGTAAGCACGAACCCGTTAGTA
Organism: Pricia antarctica; assembly: GCA_011050085.1. Taxonomy (GTDB): domain Bacteria; phylum Bacteroidota; class Bacteroidia; order Flavobacteriales; family Flavobacteriaceae; genus Pricia; species Pricia antarctica_A. Next base: position 156,846 of record DRGL01000023.1, read on the forward strand.
AACTTTGGAAAGTCTCGACAGGTGTAAGCGATTCAATATTTCAACCTGTGAATTCTTCTAAAATGGATGTACCATGACTTTTATCCCCTGACGTCCACTGCCAAGATTCGTGCAAGCGAATCTTTCCGTTCGGCATTACTTCAGGTGTTGAAGAGCAGATTCCGGTTCTCAGCAAACCATCAGTATTAATCTGATGATATCGCATATCAATATTTCCATCATCGTCAACCAATCCTATCAAATGCCCTATTTCAATTTTTCCGCCACTATATTCAGAAGTCAAAATACGACCTGCCTGTTTGTAATAAAAGCTGGTTTCTTCCGATGTTTCACCATTATCGGCATTCTGTACCGGCTTGAATTTTTTATTGTTATAGTTCATCAACACTCATTAGCTTAGAGATTCGCTAAAAAATTGCGCATTCCTTTTTCATCCAACTGAACAACATCCCAGTCGCGCATTACCGTAGCACCTTTACTTTCATAAAAGGCGATGGCAGGTGCGTTCCAATCGATTACTTCCCAAGATATTCGTTTGACCCCTAACCTGCTTCCGTATTTGACCACCTCGGCCAATAGGGCGCTACCTAGTCCGCTACCGCGCATCCGTTCGGTAACGATAAGATCCTCCAAATGAATAACTGGGCCCTTCCAAGTTGAATATCGAGGATAGATCAGCGCCATTCCTACAAGGTCACCTTGACTTTCGCCCACAAAACAATCGAACAGTTTATCAGCCCCAAAACCATCCTTCTTCAAATCTTCTACGCTGATCTCAACGGCATCTGCTTCTTTTTCGAAAACGGCCAGTTCTTGCACTAACTGTAAAACGTGGGGCATATCTGCCTCCACTGCAGATCGAATTTTAAAATCCATAATTGTTACAAATAAAACACAAAGTTATAAATTTAAATAATGAAAATTATCCAAAAGAAGTGAAGTGTCACAAATTACACGATATTTGTTGATGAACGAACTTGAAAACGCTTCAAGAAGTGCTAAGACCTTATTTACAATGAATAAAAAGAAAAATAGTACCCTAGGGGAGTTCATAATTGAAAACCAAACCTCATTTCAATACTCTACCGGTGAATTATCAAAACTGATCAATGCTATTCGCTTAGCCGCAAAGGTTGTAAATCATGAGGTTAATAAAGCGGGACTTGTCGATATTATTGGCGGCGTAGGCGAAATTAATATTCAAGGGGAAGCACAACAAAAACTTGACCTCTTTGCGAATGAAAAATTTATTCAGTCACTGACAAACCGCGAAATCGTCTGTGGTATTGCATCTGAGGAAGAGGAAGATTTTATAAGTATTAATAGCAGCGATGAGCGTAACCAAAATAAGTATGTGGTACTGATCGATCCACTGGACGGTTCATCAAACATTGATGTGAATGTTTCGGTAGGTACCATATTTTCGGTATATCGCCGTATAACTCCCGTTGGTACACCGGTAACTTTAGAAGATTTCTTACAACCGGGAAAAAATCAGGTCGCCGCCGGATATATCGTATACGGCACTTCGACCATGTTGGTATATACCACTGGCGACGGTGTAAACGGATTTACCTTAAACCCAGCAATTGGTACCTTTTACCTATCTCATCCGAACATGCAATTTCCGGAAACTGGTACTATTTATACCGTAAACGAAGGCCATTACGTACATTTTCACCAAGGTGTCAAAGATTATATTAAATATTGCCAAGAAGAGGATGGAGATAGACCGTATACCGCGAGGTACATCGGTTCACTGGTATCGGATTTTCACCGAAATATGATTAAGGGTGGTATTTATATGTATCCAAAGAGCAGTGTCACCGAAGAGGGCAAGTTACGTCTGTTATATGAATGCAATCCCATGGCATTCATAGCGGAACAGGCGAACGGAATTGCCGTTGGAGGCCGCAGCCGCATACTGGACGTGGTGCCGACCGAACTTCACCAACGTATACCCTTCTTCGCCGGAAGCCGGAAAATGGTCGAAAAATTACAGGAATTTTTAGATAAGTACCATTAGAATGAATGATATCATTTTAATGTTTCAAAAGATACATATAATCATCAAAATCAAGGCGTCCGCTAAATATATCAACTGATTTTTCGATAATCTTATCCGCTGAATCACCAGCAAATCCAAGACCGATAGCATAGCGTTTTAATAATACCATTTCTTCTTCATCGATTTTGTGGTCAGAAAAAATTATACGGAAAAGGTCATAAAGCCTTTCCAAACGTTTTTCAGAGGTATTGGGCGGGTCTATGGGATATTTATTTTCCTTTCTCATTACTTCCTCATATTCTGAAGTTGTAATATCCAATTTACTCGCAAACTGATCTAACATCTTCTTTTCCTCCGAACTTATTTCCCCATCAATAGAGGCCAGAGTAGCCAAAGAGGCAAAATGTGCCAAGTTTCTACGATGTTCTCCGCTGCTGTATAAATCTGAAAATCCCATAAATCGTTAAATTTTATTCCGACAAATATAATTTTTTTCAAGGTCAAATTTCAACTGCCTGAAAACTTTGTTTCAATCACAAATTCGTAATTTTCCATGGCTATGAAAAAACCATTACTTGAGTTCACGGACAAAGGCATCTATTGTAGTGCTGCCAAGGTTTATCTAGATCCCTGGAAACCTGTCGACAAGGCTATCATCTCTCACGGCCATGCAGACCATAGCCGATGGGGCCATAGCCAATATATCACCCATCACAGAAATGTGCCAATAATCTCGCACCGTTTAGGGGATATCAATGTCACCGGTAAGGAATGGGGCGAGAGGTTTACCATCAATAATGTCATTTTTTCACTTCATCCAGCGGGCCATATTATCGCTTCATCACAAATTAGGGTTGAACACAAGGGTGAAGTTTGGGTGTTTACTGGGGATTATAAAACGGAAAATGATGGAATCTCGGAACCTTACGAAGTTGTTAAGTGTGACACTTTTATCACCGAATGTACTTTTGGATTGCCTGCTTTTAAATGGACACCACAAAAGGAGGTATTTGAGGATATCAACAAATGGTGGGCCGAAAACCGGTCCGAAAAAAAGACCTCTGTACTTTTCGGATATTCTTTGGGAAAAGCACAGCGACTTTTGAAATACCTGGATACCGATATCGGTAAAATTTATACCCATGGTGCTATTGAAAACATGACCGAAGTACTCCGACCCTTAGTCGATTTTCCAGAAACTACCCTTATTACTCGCGATACTAAAAAAGAGGAGCTTTTAGGCAACGTGGTTCTGGCGCCACCCAGTGCCCACGGTAGCCCGTGGATTCGTAAAATGGTACCTTATGTAACCGCATCCGCTAGTGGATGGATGACTTTTAGGGGCGCGCGACGCCGCAGAGCTATTGACAAGGGCTTCGTTTTGAGCGATCATTGCGACTGGGACGGCCTCTTGGAAAGTATACGGGCAACGGGTGCTGAAAAAATCATTTGTACGCACGGTTATTCCGATATTTTTTCAAAGTATTTACGAGAGCAGGGCTATGATGCCAGAACCGAGCAAACCCAATATGGCGAAGAAGAGGATGCGGGCTTGCAAGAAACCACAACAGCATGAAGCATTTTGCGCAACTTATAAAAACACTTGACAGCACCAATAAGACCAATGTAAAAGTACAGGCACTGGCAGAGTATTTTAAGATAGCAAGCGATACCGATAAAGTATGGACGATTGCTATACTCTCGCACCGTCGCCCACCTAGGCCGGTGAACACAACTTTATTAAGGGCATGGGCTTCCGAATTGGCAAATATTCCCCTGTGGCTTTTTGAAGAAAGCTATCATATCGTTGGTGATCTCGCCGAGACCATTGCTTTGGTCATTCCTGTCGACCCATCATCCACAGATAAAAGTCTTACTCAGTTTTTAGAGGAGATGATAGCCCTCAAGAAGAAGCCGGATGATGAAAAGAAAGTGTATCTCTATGAGAATTGGGAAGTTCTCGATTATTATGAACGCTTTGTTTTCACCAAATTGATTACGGGAAGTTTTCGAATCGGGGTCAGCCAAAAATTGATGACCCGCGCGTTGGCGAAAGCAACTGAGATAGACGAAGACATTCTTGCCTACAAACTGATGGGCAACTGGAATCCTGATAAAATAACGTTTCAAGAGCTAATCTTAGAGGACAACGAGAGCGATTACCTTTCTAAACCCTATCCTTTTTACTTGGCATACGCCATTGAAAATGAAGTGAACGATTTAGGGGATGTAGAAGATTGGTCTGCCGAGCATAAATGGGATGGTATCCGATCGCAGGTCATCCTTCGAAACGATGAAATTTTCGTGTGGAGTCGCGGGGAAGAACTAGTGACGGACAAGTATCCCGAATTTCATGAATTTATTGGTGTCATCCCAAACGGAACGGTTATCGACGGTGAAATTCTGCCTTTCCCAAAGGGTCAGATTGGAACTTTTAATGACCTGCAGAAGCGCATCGGTAGAAAGACCGTATCCAAAAATTTGCTGGCAAAAGTTCCCGTAATTCTGAAAGCTTACGATTTGCTGGAATGGAAAGGGAAAGATATTCGTGATAAAGCCTTTATTGAACGTAGGGAAATATTGGAGAATCTATTTCGTGAAATCAGAAATCTAGATGGGCCTATTATTGATAAATCAAATAATCTTGTAGAAGTAAAAAAAGAGGCTTTAGAAAGTACCAATTCTGAACAATTAAAAGCTTTTACCAGTGAGAAAAAGGTGGCCGTAAAAGGCGCATCAAATGAAAAACTCGTATCGAACGCAGTAAAAATACCGTTTTACCTCTCTGAAACCATTCACTTCAGCAGTTGGGAAGAAGCTGCAAAAGAGCGGGAACGCTCACGGGAAGTCCACAGTGAGGGCCTTATGCTCAAGCGCAAAGATTCGCCCTATCTCGTCGGACGTAAGAAAGGCGATTGGTGGAAATGGAAGGTCGACCCGCTCACCATCGATGCCGTACTCACGTATGCCATGCGCGGTCATGGTCGACGTAGCAATCTTTTTACGGACTATACTTTTGCCCTATGGGATGAAAAGGAAGATGGCGAAAAAGAGCTCGTTACCTTCGCAAAAGCCTATTCAGGACTCACCGATGCCGAATTCAGAAAGGTTGATAATTGGATAAAAAAAAATACGCTTGAACGCTTCGGACCGGTACGCTCCGTTACGCCTCATCATGTTTTTGAAATTGGTTTTGAGGGCATTGCGCTCTCATCACGACATAAAAGTGGAGTAGCGACCCGTTTTCCCCGAATTTTACGCTGGCGAAAGGATAAAAAAATAGAGGAAGCCAATGCGCTTTCCGATTTAAAGGATTTGATTCCGAGTAAGCTTACCGAATAGGCCATTCGAAACCTTAGAATCTCTAATCTTAGGTATTTCTAGCATGAAAGTACTATGTATCATAACCTTTTCTAAATTGAAGGTCTCTGGGCGCTAAGTAAAACTTTTGGTCTGCGGAAAATGAATATTAAAAGATTTTAGCACTGGTAACACCAATGCAGCATCTGCCTGCAATTATGAACAGGGAACAACTATATAATATCGCCGAAACCTGGTTCCAACAGCAAGACTGGAAGCCTTTTACGTTTCAAAAAGATACGTGGAAAGCTTTTTTGCAAGGTAAACATGGCCTTCTAAACGCTCCAACGGGCAGCGGGAAGACCTATGCCCTTTGGTTCCCTATCGTTCTAAACTACATCAAAGGCAATCCGGATTATAAGATTAAACACAAGAAGGGACTCAAGGCTATCTGGATTACTCCATTACGTGCCCTATCGCAAGAAATCAGACAGTCTGCAGAGCGGGTGACAGCAGATTTAGGTACACAAATGACCGTTGGCGTTCGCACTGGAGACACCACGACTAAGGATAGGGCAAAGATGAAGAAACAAATGCCCGACCTATTGATTACTACGCCTGAAAGCCTACAACTTCTTTTAGCTTCAAAAGGCTATGACAAGATGTTCAAAGACTGTTCGGCGATTGTAGTTGACGAGTGGCATGAACTTTTAGGCACTAAACGGGGCGTTCAGATGGAATTGGCATTGTCCCGCTTAAAAACAGTCTCTAAAAATCTCCGAATTTGGGGCATATCGGCCACTATCGGCAATCTCGAGCAGGCGCGGGAAGTACTCCTTGGGCCCGATTCGGAAGCCATGAAAAATTCCGTTATGATCAAAGCGAAGCTTAATAAGAAAATTACGGTCAAGAGTATAATCCCAAAAAAAATGGAAACCTTTCCGTGGCGCGGACATTTGGGATTGCATTTATTGGAGTATGTCGTGCCTATCATTAACAATAGTAGAACGACCCTGCTTTTCACAAATACGCGAAGCCAGTGTGAAATCTGGTTCCAGAAAATACTGGAGAAACATCCAGAATATGCAGGAGAAATTGCCATGCATCATGGCAGTATAAATAAGGAAACACGGGTATGGGTCGAACAGGCGATTCGTGATGAGCGCCTAAAGGCGGTAGTCTGCACCTCAAGTTTAGATTTGGGCGTCGACTTCGCTCCTGTAGAGACCGTAGTTCAAATCGGAGGACCCAAAGGCGTAGCTCGCTTTCTACAGCGTGCAGGGCGTAGTGGACACCGACCGGGTATCGAAAGTGTTATTTATTTTCTTCCGACACATGCCATTGAGCTTATAGAAGCCTCTGCCTTGCAAAAAGCAGTTTTGGAAAATACCGTTGAAGACCGGCTACCCTACCTAAACAGCTTCGATGTATTATTGCAGTATCTAACCACATTGGCCGTATCCGACGGCTTCTATCCCAATGAAATATTTCCTGAAATCAAACAGACCTTTTGCTATCAAGCCATTTCGGAAGACCAATGGCAGTGGCTACTCAATTTTCTGGTATTGGGCAGTCAAAGCCTTCAGACCTATGATGAATATAAAAAAGTAGAGGTCGAAGAAGATGGTAAATTTAAAGTTAACAATCGGGGCATAGCCATGCGCCATCGCTTTCAGATCGGCACCATTGTCGGCGATGCCAACTTGGCCGTCAAATACCAAAGCGGTGGGTACATCGGGTCGATCGAAGAATTCTTTATCTCTAAGTTGAACCGTGGGGACGTATTCACATTTGCAGGCCGTAACCTTGAATTTATTCGTATCAAAGAAATGCAGGTTCATGTCAAAAATTCGAAGAAAAAGACCAACAAGGTACCGAGTTGGGCAGGCGGGCGAATGACTCTTTCCGCACAAATGTCAGAACTTTTACGTGATGAGCTTTACTCGGCCAATCAAGATATAGATGGACAATCAAAAGAAATCAAATCGCTCAGAAACCTTTTCGAACGGCAGCGTAGAGAGAGTATCGTACCCAATACCAATGAATTTCTTATCGAAACCTTTAAGACACGTGATGGCTGCCATCATATTTTTTATCCTTTTGAAGGCCGATTTGTACATGAGGCCATGGGAAGCTTGCTCGGATATCGCATAAGCCTGTTGTCGCCAATAACATTTTCATTGGCGTTTAACGATTATGGATTTGAACTGCTATCCGATCAAGAAATCGACATACAACAGGTTTTGGACAACAATTTATTCTCTACCGACTATATGTCCGACGACCTGTATAAAAGTTTAAACGCTACAGAAATGGCTCGCAGAAAATTTAGGGACATTGCGGTTATCAGCGGAATGGTATTTACCGGCTATCCCAACAAGGGAATTAAAATGAAACATCTACAAAGCAACTCGCAATTGTTGTTCGATGTTTTTAGGGACTACGAACCTGAAAACCTGCTGTTTCAACAAGCCTTTCGGGAAACTTTCGAACATCAACTTGAGGAAGGCCGTTTGCGATTGGCATTAGAACGTATCGCCACACAGGAAATAGTTTGGAGGCCCTGCGAGAAACCGACGCCTTTTTCTTTTCCGTTAATTACCGATCGAATGAGCCGCGAAAAACTATCCAGTGAAAAATTGGCTGATCGAATTAAAAAAATGGCGGCAATTTTAATGCGAAAATAAAGGATGGAATACAGTGTGTTTTCAAATATCTTCGAAAGTAAATCATCGAAAAGTGGTTACTTTTGAGGCAATGAATACAGCAAGCATTCGAATCAAAGATCATAACTTTATAATGTATCCATCCGGAGTGCTGTTCTGGGAAGAAAAATCAATGCTTCTTATCAGTGACGTCCACTTAGGCAAGGTTTCCCATTTCCGTAAATTCGGGGCCGCCGTTCCGCAAAAAGCGGTTCAGAAGAATTTTGATGTCATGGATGAAGCCATAGCATACTTCAAACCGGAGCACTTAATTTTCATGGGTGACCTTTTTCACTCGGCCCTAAACCAAGAGTGGAATTTGTTTGAAAAGTGGACGAAAACGATTCATGCAAATATAATACTAGTGGTCGGCAATCACGATATAATTTCTCCGGTTAAGTATGAAGACTTGAAAATTCAGGTAGTCTCGGAAATACAATTGGAAGGATTTCTTTTGACCCACCATCCAGAGAAAAGGGATAGTTTTTTTAATTTTTGTGGCCATGTGCATCCCTCTATAAAAATGGTGGGTCTGGGAAGGCAGTCCGCCAGACTACGTTGTTTTTATAAATCGGAGCATCAATTAGTACTCCCGGCCTTCGGTGAATTCACGGGCTCTTATACCTTGGAGCCGATAGAGGGCTGCGAAGTTTTTGCGCTTTTGGGAGATTCGGTGCTTCCGGTACCGATTAAAGAGAAAAAACGCAAAGGGCGGTATTCAAAATAGTACAAACTTCACTCGAATTAAAACGGTATTGAAAGGGAAAACACCTAGTTTTGAATCAAATACGCTTAAAAAGACATAGGTCAGGCCATTATTAAAAATCCCATATGAAGAAAACACTAGCTGTACTAAACCTATTTTCTGTGGTATTGGTTATCGCGATTAACTACGTTTCTCAGGCCATACGCATCAATGAAACAACAATAGGCGAAGTCAGTAACAAATATTTTAACCTATTTACGCCGGCAGGCTATGCCTTTGCCATATGGGGTATCATTTTTTTAGCCTTATTGGCTTATGGTATATTTCAAATACGCAGGGCATTCTTTAGTGACAAAAACAGTGAATTTATCGAACAGACCGGATATTGGTTTCTGGCAGCCAATCTTTTGAATTGTGCCTGGGTCTTTGCCTTCTCTTACGGCTACACGGGACTTTCCGTCTTGATTATGCTAGGCATTTTAGTTTCCTTAGTGAAAATAATTCTCAATACTAATATGGAAAGATGGGACGCCCAAATCGGGGTGATTGCCTTCGTTTGGTGGCCTATTTGCCTTTACAGCGGATGGATTGCCGTTGCGACCATCGCCAATATATCGGCCTACCTTTCTAAGCTAGGTTGGGAAGGCGGATTTCTCTCTGAATCAACATGGACAATTATTATGATTCTAGTCGCCACCGTCTTGAATCTAGCAATGATAAAAACCCGAAATATGCGGGAATTTGCCGCTGTGGGGGTGTGGGCCTTGTTCGCAATATACATCCGTCATAAAGAAACTATGGAAACCATAGCCTATACGGCATTAGCAGGATGCGTTATACTGACCATCGCCATAGCTGTACATGGATATCAAAACCGGAAAACCAACCCAGCTTTTAAGCTCATGGAAAGGCTTCGGAAATAGCACTCCTTACACTATAATTCTAAAACGGTTAGACCATACTTTTCAAATCATTCGCCCAAGAAGGATAGGTGAAAATCATTCGTTTAATATCTTTTGCGGTCAGCTTGTTATTGATAGCCATGGCAAAAAGATTAATAGTTTCACCCGCCTCAGGACCCAAGATATGGGCTCCGACGATTTCTTCGGTACGTTCGTTCAAGATAATTTTATAGGCATAAACAGGAGCATTTATCCGTTTGGCATTAAACCATTTTGATACGGAGCCCTTCTTGACAATCACATTTTTATAGCGGTCCTTAGCTTCTTCCTCTGAATAGCCTACACTGGCAAGATTCGGTAAAGTGAATACCACCGATGGTATCACCGGCGTTTCCAGCTTCTTTTTATTGTCATTGATAATATTTTCCCCGACTACATAACCCTGCCTGCCTGAAAGCGGCGTCAGCGGTACATCGTGATCGCTCACATCGCCACAGGCATATACATTAAGGTTGGTTTTGCTTTGAAGAAAACTATTTACCGTTATGCCGTTTTCATTAAAGTCCACTTTCCCCTTTTCCAAATCTAATTCAGATACGGATGGAATGCGACCAGCCGTATTGAATATAGCATGAGCCTTAACCGATTCTGACTTACTCCCTTTTTTGTAAGATATCTTGAATTTCTTTTTCTTTTTTGTAACTGATTTGACATCTGCCTTGAAAATGAACTTAATACCCAACTTTTTGGAATACTCCGTGAGTTCATTCACCAAATCTGAATCAAAGGGCCCTAGAGGACGTTCGGAAGAATCGATAATAGTAACTTTTGAACCGCTTCTTGCGGCCATATGGGCAAATTCCATCCCAATATAACCTGCACCGATAAACAAAATACTTTTTGGTAATTTCTTAAGTTCAAGAAAATCGTCGCTTTCCTTCAAATATTTGGCGCCATCGAAAGGCAATGGCCGTGGCTCATAACCGGTTGCTATCACAATTTTATCGGCATGTACGGTCTTTCCTTCTATGGTCAAACTATTTTCATCTAAAAACTTTGGGGATTGGTGGTAAAGTTTTATCCTTAACTTTTTTAAATTCTCCTCTGTCCCCTTTGGAACGGGGCCAGTAAACTCCCTCTTAAATTTTTGAAGCTTTTTCCATTTGATTTTAGGCATTGATTTTAGTCCTTTCCCCTGTAATTGCTCCGACTTTTCCCAAGCCTCAGTGGCTCCGAGCAACACTTTTTTAGGATCGCAACCGCGATTCGCGCACACTCCCCCATATTCTCGCCTATCTGCAATCGCAACTTTTAGTCCGGCTGCAACGCAAGCTTTCGCTACGGTTTGCCCCGCAACTCCGCTACCTATGACGAATACATCAAATTTTTTGCCTACTTTCTTTTCATCTTCTTCCATGAAATGCTTTCTTTTAAAATGCTGTTTTTACCACGCCGCCATCTACTTTAAGGGCAGCGCCGTTGGTAGCCGAAGATAGCGGACTTGCTACATAAGCCACCATATTGGCAACCTCTTGAGGTTCTGCAAAACGTTGGATCAATGACGATGGGCGTTCGGTCTTAAAGAATTTTTTTTCAACTTCTTCCCGTGACTGTTCTTCGCCAATACCCGCAAACTCCTTCACCCCTTCGGATAGTGTAGGACCAGGCAATACTGAATTAACCGTAACCTTTGTTCCTTTAGTACTTTCTGCGATACCACGCGATAAGGCTAGCTGAGCCGTTTTGGTCATTCCGTAATGTACCATTTCTTCAGGAATATTGATACCGCTTTCGCTAGATATAAATATAATACGGCCCCAATCCCTTTTCAACATTTGGGGCAAAAAAGCCCGTGACAGACGCACCCCACTCAGTACATTTATATCATAAAACTTCTGCCAATCGGCATCCTTGATATCTAAAAAATCAACGGGTTCGAAAATACCTACATTATTGATTAAAATATCTATTTCACCACAGCCTTTAATGAGGGATTCGATTTCATCGAGCTTACCAAAATCACAAGCTATTCCTGAAATTTTGGCATTGGGCACCTCCTTTTTGATATCTTTCAATGCGGTATCTATAGTCTCTTTCGAACGACCATTTATAATGACCGTTGCCCCTTCTGCGGCCAAAGTTTGGGCTATGGCCTTTCCAATACCCTTGGTAGAACCTGAAATAAATACTCTTTTATCATTCAACTGTAAATCCATCCTATCTCATTTAAATTTCACTAAGCGTTAAAGTTGCGGATTTTTTAGGATAAAAGTTAATCCAAATTGGATAATATTGAATGCTATGCATTGCCTATGACTTACTATCTTTGCACCTTCTAAAATTATAAGTTGACCCACTCTCCGATCACCAATGTATTCGCACAGTCTCCAAAAATTAGGAAACTGCAGGATGCCATATCCCTATTCCTAAATTCTGAAGTTAAAAATCCACCTATTCAAATAAATGGCCTGGTGGGCTCGTCGCTTTCCTTTGTGCTTTCAGAAGTTTTTCAAAAGTCGGATGCGCCCTTTCTTTTGGTTTTTAATGACAAAGAAGAAGCGGCCTATTATCTAAACGATTTGGAACAGTTGATCGGCGAAAAAGATGTGTTATTTTTTCCAGGAAGCTATCGGAGGCCATATCAAATCGAAGAAACCAATAACGCCAACGTACTTTTGCGCGCAGAGGTGTTAAACAGGATAAATTCCCGTAAGAAGCCGGCGGTCATCGCAACCTATCCCGATGCGCTATTTGAAAAGGTCGTTACTCGCAGGGAATTGGATAAAAACACATTAAAAATTAAAGTAGGTGATTCCCTTTCATTAGATTTTCTCAACGAGGTACTTTTCGAATATCAGTTTAAAAGGGTAGATTTTGTGACCGAACCCGGTGAGTTTTCGGTTCGTGGAGGTATTGTAGACGTATTTTCATTTTCGCATGATGAGCCGTATCGCATTGAATTTTTCGGGGATGAGATAGAAAGCATACGCACCTTCGATGTTGAGACCCAGCTTTCAACGGACAAGGTCAAAAAAATTACGGTTATCCCCAATGTAGGTGATAAGCTCATACAAGAAAAACGGGAAAGTTTTCTACAGTATATAGCCTCTGAAACCTTAATATTCGCAAAGAATCCGGATTATATATATGATCGTCTGGATTATTTCTACGGGAAAGCGATTGAAGCTTTCGAAAATTTATCAACAGACATCAAACACGCGGAACCTGAAGAACTTTTTATGAGTTCCGAAAATTTCCGGAATCAATTGCAAGAGTTTGGAGTGCTTACAATGGGAAGCACATCGGATAATACTGTCGCTAACAAATTTAGTGGTGAAGTACAGGCATCCAAAATAGAATTCAAAACGAAGCCGCAACCCTCGTTCAACAAAAAGTTCGATCTTTTGATTGCAGACCTCAATGGGCGCAAAGACCAAGGTTATACCAACTATATCTTTTGCGCCAGCGAAACGCAGTCTAAGCGCTTCCAAGCCATTTTTGAGGATGCGAATGAAAAGGTACACTACCAAACCATAGTTTTTCCGTTATTTCAGGGCTTTATTGATGATGATCTTAAAATCGTTTGTTATACCGACCATCAGATTTTTGAGCGCTACCATAAATTTCATCTTAAAAACGGCTACGCCAAGAAAGCCGCCATTACCCTTAAGGAACTCAACAAACTCGAAATCGGCGATTATGTTACCCATATCGACCACGGCATCGGAAAATTCGGTGGTCTTCAAAAAATCGATGTTGAAGGCAGAAAACAGGAAGCTATCAAACTTATGTACGGAGAGCGCGACATTTTATATGTAAGCATCCATTCCCTACACAAAATATCGAAGTTCAACGGAAAGGACGGTGCGCCGCCGAAAATTTACAAACTCGGTTCCGCAGCTTGGAAAAAGTTGAAACAAAAAACCAAGACCCGAGTTAAAAAAATTGCTTTCGACCTTATCAAGGTATACGCCAAACGGCGGTTGGACAAAGGGTTTCAATACGGTCCCGACAGCTATTTGCAGAACGAGCTCGAAGCATCTTTCATTTACGAAGACACTCCGGATCAGGGCAAGGCCACCGAAGATGTTAAGCGCGATATGGAGAGCGAACGTCCGATGGATCGACTAATTTGCGGCGATGTGGGCTTCGGAAAAACAGAAGTCGCCATCCGTGCCGCGTTCAAGGCCATAGATAACGGCAAACAGGTCGCCGTTTTGGTGCCCACGACTATTTTGGCCTTTCAGCACAACCGCACCTTTCAAGAGCGCTTATCAGACATGCCCGTGACCGTCGATTATCTCAACCGTTTCCGTACTACAAAAGAGCGCCGCGAAACCCTAGAAAACCTGGCCTCCGGTAAAGTCGATGTGATCATTGGCACCCACCAGCTTGTCAATAAGAAAGTGAAATTTAAAGACCTCGGTCTGCTGATAGTCGATGAAGAACAGAAATTCGGTGTAGCGGTCAAAGACAAGCTGAAATCGATAAAAGAGAATGTAGATGTGCTGACACTGACTGCAACGCCCATTCCAAGAACCTTACAGTTCAGCCTTATGGCAGCGCGGGACCTATCTGTTATCAACACCGCACCGCCCAACCGCTACCCTATTGAAAGCCGTGTTATCGGATTTTCCGAAGAAACCATTCGCGATGCTATCAGCTATGAAATACAGCGTGGCGGACAGGTATTTTTCATCCACAACCGAATCGAAAACATCACCGAAGTTGCCGGTATGATCCAGCGCCTAGTCCCTGATGCAAAAGTAGGAATAGGCCACGGCCGGATGGAAGGCAAAAAACTGGAAACACTCATGCTCAGCTTTATGAACGGTGAATTCGACGTGCTAGTTTCCACAACCATCATCGAGAGTGGACTTGATGTTACCAATGCCAATACCATTTTTATCAATAATGCCAACAATTTTGGACTGAGTGATTTGCACCAAATGCGCGGCCGTGTAGGGCGTAGTAATAAAAAGGCATTCTGCTACTTCATTACACCGCCTTATGATGTCATGACCGCAGACGCCCGAAAACGTATTGAAGCCCTAGAGCAGTTCACCGAACTTGGCAGCGGCTTCAACATCGCCATGAAGGACTTGGAAATTCGGGGTGCCGGTGATTTGCTCGGCGGCGAACAAAGTGGTTTTATCAACGAAATAGGCTTTGAGACCTATCAGAAAATACTCGCCGAGGCCATCGAAGAACTCAAAGAAAACGAATTCAAGGAACTCTATGAGGAAGTAGAAGGCCACCACGAAAAAATATTTGTAAAGGAGACCCAAATCGATTCTGATTTCGAATTGCTTTTTCCCGATGATTATATCAACAATATCACCGAACGCCTAAACCTTTACACCGAACTCAACCAGGTCAAAGAAGAGGAAGGGCTGCAGAAATTCGAATCTGAACTTATCGACCGTTTTGGCGAAATACCATCCCAAGCGGAGGATTTGCTGAATTCAGTACGCATCAAATGGATTGCCAACAGCATCGGCCTTGAGAAAATCGTGATGAAGAAAGGGAAGATGATCGGCTATTTTATTGCAGATCAACAGTCTGGATTCTATCAGACAGATACGTTTACCAAAGTGCTACAGTTCGTGCAATCGCATGCCCAACTTTGCAAAATCAAGGAGAAACAAACACGAAACGGATTGCGGTTGTTGTTGGTTTTTGAAAGAATAACCTCTGTGGAAAAGGCCCTAAGTGCTTTGGCGCCGTTTGAAACGAAGATTGTTTCCAAAACATAGTTGAATACTGCATTATCCAAAAAACCAATTTTTAAGTTTTCTTTTTTTGAAAACTGAGCTCATATCGTTTTCAATAATAAGTTAAAGTATTGGTTCAGCCTCAATAGTATATTATTCTTCACCTACACACCTCATCATTTCTACTTATAATAGTGTTGAAAGGGCTGTTTAGTTTATGATTTTCATTTTGCTTCGTACTCCAGCACGTTGAGATAGTACTATGGTATTCTCAGCGGTAAATTCCACTTTATTTTCTTTCAGTACATCATCACTATTTGCAATAGTCTTTTCGAAAGCAAATTGGGTTATTAACTTGAATACGGCAACTGATATCTTTACACCTAGACTTCACTGTCACTGAAATTTGAATTTTTCAAAAGGCTTTTTCGTAAATTCACCTACCCTATATAGAATCAAACCATCATGGTTAGGCCGAGTATCAACCTGTAATTCAAATAACTATGAAAATACAAATGTTTTGGGCCCTGTCCATAGTATTGTTAACAACAAACAACTACGCCCAAGAAACTGATATCCCAAGTAAAAAAGAACAACCCCTTTACGATTTAATATCCCAATATGCAGAAGCAAGGGAAACAAAAGATACTACGCTGCTCAGAGAAATTCTAACTGACGATATCGATCAGTTGGTCTCGACCGGAGAATGGCGCAGGGGTTATGAATCGGCTAAAAAAGGTATGCTGAACAGCTCATCCGCCAATCCTGGTAGCCGAACTTTGACCGTAGACCAAATTCGTTTTCTCGGCAACGCAGCGGCCCTGGTCGACACGCGATATGAAATACAGAATGCCGATGGTACACTTCGGAAAATGTGGAGCACTTTCATCGCGGTCTACGATAACAATCGCTGGAAGATTACCGCTATCCGAAATATGCTACCATCCAAGAGTTCCTAGAACTAAGCCCATCGTTGAAATTACTTGGTATTGTTTATCTTTCAGTATCGATTGGCAATCACTTCTGATTTCAACCAAAACAACCCATTAAAAAACCAACCAAAAATTATGAATTCCAAGCAGTTTACCACCTTACTTTCAGCCCTTCTCCTTACTCTCTGCCTTAGCGCCCAACCCAGCAAACAACTCGTTGAGGTCATTGTGAGCCCGAACCACCCGGACTGGACCTACGATATCGGTGAACAGGCTGAATTCAGCATTAATGTTCTCCGAAACAATGTTCCTATTGAAGGTATCGAAATTTTATACAAAATCGAAACCGATCCAGGATACCGTGAGGTCAAACTTTGGGAAGAGGGAACGCTATCATTAAACAACAAAACCAAGGTCAAGGCCCCAAAATTTAAGGAAGCCGGTTTTCTGCGCTGTACCGCTAGCGTTACGGTAGATGGAAAAGAATATACGTCATATGCCACGGCTGGCTTTGCACCCTACAGCATAAAGCCAACGACGACCTTGCCTTCCGATTTTCAGGCATTTTGGGACGAAGGGAAGAAAGAACTGGCCGATGTGCCCATCAATGCTGTAATGACGCTGATGCCGGAACGCTGTACCGATAAGGTAGATGTATACCACGTTGAGCTTGACAATGTTCAGGGGAAAATCTATGGAATTTTATGTACCCCAAAAAAAGAGGGGAAATATCCTGCAATCTTGCACGTGCCAGGAGCCGGAATCCGTCCTTATTACGGTGAAGTCGACGAGGCAGCCGAGGGATTCGTCACATTTACAATCGGCATCCACGGTATTCCCGTCAATCTCGATCAAGGAATTTACGATGACCTGCGTGCCGGAGCCCTGAACAATTACCAAATCTTTAATCTGGATAACAAAGACAATATGTATTACCGTCGCGTTTATCTAGGCTGCATTCGGGCGGTAGATTTTTTAGACAGCCTCGATAACTACAATGGAGAGGATATGGCAGTTACTGGAGGTAGCCAAGGCGGTGCGCTTTCTATTGTTACCGCTAGTCTTGATGACCGCATCGATTATTTAGCGGCCTTTTATCCGGCACTTTCCGATATGACCGGATTTTTACATGGCCGCGCAGGTGGATGGCCTCAAATATTCGTAGACGACTTTACCAATACCACCGAAAAAATCGAGGTCTCTAAATATTACGACGTGGTCAACTTTGCAAGATCAATCAAGGCCGAGGGCTGGTATAGCTGGGGTTATAATGATAATGTTTGCCCTCCTGCCAGTACATTTGCGGCCTACAATGTCATAGATGCCATAAAAGAACTACACATTTTTCAAGAAACCCAACACTGGACCTTCCCAGAGCAACAAGAGTTAAGAAACGATTGGCTTTTCAAAAAGCTGACACAATAAAATAAAGCTTTTAAGTTTCGGAAAATGCGAGATTGGGTCTTCCCTTTACAACTAAATCCGAAAAACTGATGACTATTCCATCCATTAAAACAGAAGTGTAGTTTAGCCTTTTTGATATACATCAGTTCCGTAGTTTTGCCCTATGAAAAAAGCAGTCTATGCCGTTATTGTCTGTGCCCTAATTGCGGGTACTAATGGTATACTCATTAAATATATGTCTGATTTAAGTACGGGCGCAATCGCATTTTTCAGGACTATGGTTCCCATTGCTTTTCTAGCTCCGGTATTATTCAGCAAGACCCATCCTATTTTTATAGGAAACTATAAAAAGATGCTATTGGCCTCTACCATAAACGTCGCTCGAATTTATCTCTACCTTGTGGCCTTTATATTTACTTCAATAGGAAATGCCGTAGTATTATTCTATTCTTGGCCCATATTCGTATTCATATTTGAGACTGTCTTTTTCAAGAAACCGCTACAAACTAAACACGTACTATGGTTGCTCTTGGCCTTTGCCGGTTTGGTTATCACCTATTCGAACAAGTCGTTCAGTTTCGAGAACGATGATATAATCGGTATGGTCGCTGCGGTACTATCAGCGGTAACTTATGCCATAACTGTACTGATGTTTAAGTCGGAATCACATAATTATAGCAAAGAGCAAACTATCGTATTTCAGAATTTAGTGAGCGCGTTTTTCTTTATACCATTTTTATTTTTTATTCCGGATGCACCATTAAACCAAATTGGGGTGGGCGTTTTTTACGGATTTTTAATTGGCATTGGGGTCTTTAGTCTCTTTTTTTATGGTTTGAAACATTTGACGGCCTCCACCGCTTCATCATTAATGTATCTAGAAGTAGTCAGCGCCATACTTTTGGGATATTTACTATTGAATGAAAAATTGACAGTACATACTATTTTGGGAGGTTCAATGATTATCGCAAGTAGCTATTTTATCACTAGAATGAACGGTAAATTAAAGTAACTTACATCATCGACTAGTTTTCCGTTTTCAATTTATATTCTTAAAATACTAACTAAAATGAGTTCAGAATCTTTAAAGGTTGGGTTTGATAAAATGCAGGAGGTATTGACACGTCTCTTTTTGAAATATGCTTTCACGGACGTTAAAGCAAAAATTCTCGCCAAAACTTATTCCGAAACCACTTTAGACGGTGTGAATTCACACGGTATTAATCGTGTTCCTTTGTTCATTGAATACATTGAAAACGGAGTTATCGAAGTAGATGCCGAAGCGGAAAAAGTAGAGGCCTTCGGAAGTATTGAACGCTGGGACGGAAATTCCGGACCAGGAATTATAAATGCAATCAAATGTACCGATCGCGCAATTGAATTAGCGAAGAAACACGGTATGGGTTTGGTAGCTCTAAGAAATAACAATCACTGGATGCGTGGCGGTACTTATGGATGGCGCGCCGCCGAAGAGGGATGCATATCGATACTTTTCACCAATACCCAGCCCAATATGCCACCATGGGGCGGAAAGCATAGCCGACTTGGAAACAATCCGTTTATTGTGGGCATCCCCAGAGATAAAGGACATGTAGTTTTAGATATGGCCATTTCACAATTCGCCTTTGGCACCATAAACAATTATAAATTGAAAGGTGAAAAACTCCCTTATCCAGGAGGTTGGGATGATAATGACGAGCTATCTAAAGATCCGGAGAAGATTCTTGGGAATGAACGCGGATTACCCATTGGGTATTGGAAGGGTTCCGCATTGTCAATGGTTCTAGATATACTGGCTACCTTGTTATCCGCTGGAAAATCTACCTTTAAAATCGGTCAAGACAATTATGAAACTGGAGTATCCCAAATTTTTCTATGTATAGACCCAGAAAGATTCGGTGATAACGGCCTACAGGAAAAATTAGTAAATGAAATCATCAATTACACCCATGATGTAGAACCCATGGAAAAAGGAGGCAAGACCTATTATCCGGGCGAACGCACTTTAAAGACCCGAAAAGACAATTTATCGAATGGTATTCCCGTAAGCACTGAAGTTTGGAATAAGGTGCTAGGATTATTGGAGCAATAGACGAAGCAATCGTTAAAATAAAATAGTAGGATGAGAGGGGTGTTTGTTGAATTACCCCCACATTTCAAATAGGTTTGTCCAATTCATTTCACCGCAACTTATCCATTTCTTCAGGCAGCAATCGATTCTTCTTCTTCCGGTTTACCAACCAGACTCCCACTAGAATAATCAATCCACCCAGCAACTGATAGCCGTTCATCGTTTCCCCATCCCAAACGGCCCATAAAACAGCTACCAAAGGAATTATATAGGTAACCGAAGCGGCAAAAACGGGACTAGACAAATGAATAAGTTTATTGAAGAAAATATTCGCGATCGAGGTGCCGATCACAGCAAGTGCTAGCAAATAATATAATGCAGTATGCATCTCGAAATTACCTTCAAACTCACTAAAAAATCCGGAGAACCCAACTAGAATAAGAGCCGGTAAAAACGCTACTCCAAAACTGCCCGTGGTCACGGCCAACGGACTTAAATGCGATAAGTATTTTTTGATAATATTAATATTGATAGCATAGCCTAAGGCAGAAAGCAATATAAAAATCGCATAGGCATAATTACGGTCTGGCTTAAACTCCATACCTGCGGCAACGAGCGCAACAGTACCTGCCAGACCAATAAAAACTCCAAGAATCTGTCGCTTGGTAATTACAGCACCAAAAGCCGCAATACCTACTACCGTAGTTAATAAGGGTACAACAGAATTAAATATCGAGGTTACTCCACTATCGATTTCAGTCTGCGCCAAGGCAAACAGAAAAGGCGGAAAGAACGAGCTAAGTAGTCCAGCTGAAATAATCCATTTCAAGTCTTTACGGCCAATGGTCAATAAACTACGAAATCCAAAAATAAAAAGAACCAGTGAGGCAAAAACAATACGCAAGCCACCCAGTTGCATTGGCGACAAACCTAACAGCGCTTTTTTAATGAGGATAAAGGAAGATCCCCAAACTAAGGACAGCAAAATCAGATAAATCCACTTTTTCGAATCGTCGTTCAAGGTATTCGAGATTTAGGTGCAAAAGTGGTTCTTTTTTTCATGCTATGACCTAGCAAAATAAATTCCTGTCGTAAATTTGCGTCAAATTGGTATTTCTTGAACTCGTTTTCTGCACCATTTTTCGTTTTCCTTTATGTGCTAGCCATGATACGGCCGGTCATGCCGTTGTTTGAATACATAATTGAACAAGACTATATCGCAGAATTTCTTTGTGTCAACACTGATAAACCAGAGCTGGACTGTGGCGGTAAATGTTATTTGATGCAACAACTTGCGAAACATAACGAAGAGAAGCGGCAGAATCTTCCTAGAATTGCAATGGAAGAATATCCCATAGGGTTCGTTCAACTTTTATCGATTGTAGAACACAAATTCATAGAATCTTTTAATACTATCACATCTGAATACCTAAACGAATATCGCTATCTTTTTAGCTACTCCGATTTTCGTCCACCCTCACTTACTTTCTGAATAAAAAAATTAATTGCACTAGGAAGACGCAACCATTGAGCACCTTCTTTTGGCAATTTTATACTCAATGCGGACCTCTATCGGCGTATTCGACGATGCGTAAGCTTGTCCCCTAGTTTAAAACATAATTTAGAATTTAAAAGATAAGGTTGAATGAAATCATTTATAACCGCCATCGGATTGATGGTAACATTGGCGCTTTGCGCCCAAGAAAGGAAGTTTGACACCAATAAAAAATGGACTTCCGAGAGGCCCGACGGTCATGCACCGATTTCGGTAATGGGCGACCACGTGCATGGCAAGGGTGAGTTAATGCTCAGCTACCGCTACATGTATATGAATATGTCAGATTTGAAAAGTGGTAGTGATGGCGCTAATTTTCAAGACGCGCTGGCCAACTATATGGTTACTCCCACCACAATGCCGATGAACATGCATATGTTGGGAGGCATGTACGCACCAAGCAACAAAATCACATTGATGGCAATGGTCAACCTGATATCGATGGAAATGGAGCATATTACCCGTATGGGCGGTACGTTCACCACTACTGCATCCGGTTTTGGAGATACCCAAATATCTGCTCTTTATAAGATTATGGATAAAAATAGACACGTTGTACACGCAAGGTTGGGACTTTCAATTCCGACTGGAAGCATCAGCGAACAAGATGTTACACCGGCCTCTGCACCAAATGCCATAGAACTGCCCTATCCCATGCAAATCGGTACTGGCACTTTTGACCCGAACCTTGCAGCTACCTATCTATTTCAAGGCTCAGTATTTTCCTATGGCGGCCAGCTATCCAGCGT
Organism: Pricia antarctica; assembly: GCA_011050085.1. Taxonomy (GTDB): domain Bacteria; phylum Bacteroidota; class Bacteroidia; order Flavobacteriales; family Flavobacteriaceae; genus Pricia; species Pricia antarctica_A. Next base: position 178,892 of record DRGL01000023.1, read on the forward strand.
TTTTAGATTGGGCAAAAATGACCGGGAATATGCGCTAGGAACACGTTTCGCCATTGACAACTGGTTCGGTTACAAGCTTACGGACTGGTTCAGCCTTGCAGCGAGTTTAGGCCATGTTTGGTCAAGTGATATCAAGGGAATCGACCCGAATCTGAACCCAATGATGGTAATTACAGCCGATACTGAAAATTCCGGTGGAAATATTTTAAAAGTAGGGCTAGGCTTCAACCTATATGTACCTGACGGCCCACTGAAAGATATTCGTTTTGGGTTCGAATTTGGTCATCCGTTGTATCAAGATTTGAACGGAATTCAATTGAAGAACAATGAAACGCTTACATTGGGTCTGCAGTATTCACTGTAATTCAGATTCCATACAATCGTTTTCTCTATTCATCCAATGTATTAGCCCAAGAAGTAGTTAAAAAAATGTATAAGCAACTTTTAAAAGGTCGGGCCTTGGCTACAAGTTTCGGCCAACTGCAATTGCAGTCAATACAAACACGTTCGTAAAAAACACGATTGCTATATCTTTACAAAAAAATGAAAGGAATGAGACCAATAACTATACTGGCATTTATGGCCATTGCGACAATTGTAATATCCTGTAAAGGAAAGGAAGAGTCTACTCAAATGAACCATGTTATGGCCGTTCACGACGAGGTCATGCCGAAAATGGGACAATTAGGAAAATTGGTAGCGGAACTTAAAGCGATGGAAAACGATAGCACAGAAATTGGAAAACAGTATAAAACGGCCAGAATAGAACTTCAAGAAGCCAACGAGGCGATGATGGATTGGATGCAGAATTTCGGAAATCGATTTACGCCAGATGAAATTCTAAACGGTGCGGAATTATCCGAACAAAAAAAACAATGGCTGAATGAAGAGGAAGTAAAAACAAAAGCTTTACGAAATCAAATCAATGCAAGTATTGAAAACGCCAAAAATCTATTAGATAAGTAAACCATCTAAAATAATATCAATTGGATAAGGCATACGCACCCAACATCGAAAAATGCTGTTCTATATGGATAAATCATAGGCAACTCATTGTTTTAAATTTATTTTCACCGAAAATAAATATTCTCTTAAGTGAAAAAGCTAGTTCCATTTTTTGTTTCCGTCTTATTGTTGATTGTAATCTCAGCAACCGCACAAGATTCTGAAAAAGAGCAGACCCAAATGCAAGAAGTCATGCAAGCCCACGACCAGGTAATGGATAGAATGCCAGAATTAGCCAAGTTGATCGGAAATCTTGAAGTCAAAGGCAAAAAGTCGGATGAAAAACAAAAGTATGATAACGCCATCAAAGACCTGAAGGCAGCCAACAAATCGATGATGGATTGGATGATTAGCTTCGGCAAACGCTTCGAGGCGGATGAAATGTATAAGGGGAAGGCCCTTTCGGAACAAAAGAAGGTTTGGGTACTCGAAGAGCAAATGAATATAGCCGTTCTACGGGAGGAAATTAATTTGAGTATTCAACAAGGTAAGAAACTACTTAAAGATTAATTTTATAGCTACTTTTCAAAGTCACAATAGAATTCATCTTTCTTGACTCTTCCATCGCAACGTCTCCATAATTCCACGAATATCATTCTGTAGATAAGCGGCAGCGGGATATATGGAATCATAGTTCGGCTTAATCAAAAAATACAGCGAACCTGTCAAAAAATGTTTTGTGCTGTCGGTCACATAGAACTGTGCTTGGGAAGCCGCATTACCGGTTACTTCGAAAAACCTACCATATACATTGTTTTCTTGGTTCACAAATGGCTGCTCAACGATGCCATCGGCCTTAGCAGAATGTTCGTAACTAAGCTTTTGGGCATTCGCAATTAGTTTTTCAATGTTATTTTCTACATTTTTATAGTTAATAAAAATTTCTCCCTTCATTTCAGGATATTTTAAACTGAGCACCTTTGAATTCTTAATCTTTACTTCTGCCGCAGAATTATAAGTGAAACTAAAATAATCGGTTTCCAGCTGTTTAAGTACTGGTTTTGAGTATTGTAAACGAAGCTTGGCATTGGGTTTGGGTAAAACCTCTTCATTGCACGCCGAAAATAGCAGAAAGAGAATCAGCAAGGCTGAAAAAAGTCTAAACTTCATGTGGCAGTGTCACTTTGATTTGTTTAAGTCGTTTTTTATCAAGTCCTTCAACAACAAATCGATACTCGTTAAAGGTAACTACATCACCCTTTTTCGGAAAGCTACCTGCAATTTCTAGCACAAAACCGGCAATAGTTTCCGATTCGCCTTTTTTCTGTTCGAACTCTGTATCATCTTCTATTTTCAATACCCGGTAGAAATCTCTGAGAGTGGTCTTTCCCTCGAAAACAAAATTGAAATCATCCAACTTTGAAAATATGAGGTCTTCATCGTCAAATTCGTCGCTAATATCGCCAACGATTTCCTCAATAATATCCTCTAGGGTTACGATTCCTGAAGTACCACCGTATTCATCCACTACGATTGCCAAATGATTTTTCTTGTCCTGAAACTCTAAAAGCAAATCATCAAGTTTTTTATTCTCGGGAACAAAATAAGGTTCGCGAATCAAATCCATCCAGTTCAACGTCTTCCGGTCAATAAAGGGCAACAGATCTTTAACGTAAAGTACCCCCATAACATTGTCCATATGTTCGGAAAAAACCGGTATTCGAGAGTATCCGTTCTTTTTTATCTCTTCCAAAACTTCCGGAAATTTCATATCCTCGCTTAATGCAAATATATCGATACGTGGTCGCATAACCTGTTTAGTATCTGTATTCCCAAAAGAGACTATGCCTTGCAGTATTTTCTGCTCCTCTTTGGTCGTATCACCTTCAGAAGTCAGCTCTAGGGCTTGAGATAGATGATCTACGCTTAAGCTTGATTTCTGTCTACCCAGTTTGGTATGTAGGTAAAGCGTTCCGGCCCGCATGGGGAGACTCAAGGGCGCGAACAAAAAATCTAAAACCCTAAGTGGATAAGCCATGAAATGGGCAAAGGCAGACCTATTGCGATTGGCATAGACTTTCGGCAGAATCTCACCGAACATGAGAATCAGAAATGTAGCTACCACAACTTCCAGTAGAAACCGTACCCATTGCAGTTGAACGTTGGAAAATAATGTATCACCGATGACGCTGAATAACAACACAACCCCAATGTTAATTGCATTATTCGCAACTAATATGGTTGCCAATAATTTTTTTGGCCTTTCCAACAATTTAACGATAATGTTGCCACGGGTGGTTTTACTCTCTTCTATTTCTTTAACGTCACTTTGCGAAAGTCCGAAAAAGGCAACCTCCGCTCCTGAAATAACAGCAGAGCTGAGTAGCAATAGTACGAGCAAAATAATTTTGACCGCTATGCCGGCAGCACCCACGGAGACCATGAAAGTAAGAAATAGAATAAGGGGGTCGGGATCCAATTGGGTATATTTAGTTTAGAAAGGCAGATCATCCTCTTCGGATGGGCTTAAAGCCGAATTATTTTTAGACTGGGACGATGCGTTATCACTGCCGGAGCTTACGGCATGAGATTTGGCGCTATCGGATTTCTCGTTCTGGGACGAATCACCTTGATGAGAACTGGCATTACTCTCCCCCTTCGGGGTCAAAAACGTAAAATCTTGTGCTTGAACCTCAGTCGAATAGCGTGTAATACCACTGTCATCTTGCCATTGTCGTGTGCGCAAACGCCCTTCAACATAGACCTTATCTCCTTTACCAAGATACTTTTCACAGATTTCGGCCGCTTTGTTTCGTACCACGATATTATGCCACTCGGTATTGGTTGTGCGCTCACCGGTTTTTTTATTCGTGTAGGTCTCGCTGGTAGCAATGGGGAACCTGCCGATGCAATCACCGCCCTCAAAATAGTGTACTTTCACTTCATCGCCTAAATTACCGATCAACATCACCTTGTTCAATGTACCGCTCATTTTCTTGTTCTTGAAATTAAGGCTCAAAAGTACGAATTTTTGAATGTTTCTTAGGGATGTTTCAATACCTGCTTTTCTAAAGGTCGATATGAGGTATGTGATTTATGAGTATACGTAATATTCAAATTTCAATGCTGTGGGAGCGTGGTTCTATAAACCTAACTTTCAATTTGTAATCTGTTATTTTCTATACATCATAGTATACCGCTAAAATTTGTCTGGATGTTTGAAATTCGAATTCCCGCTTCCACTTATTTAGTCGTTTATGATTTCACCCAAACCCTTAGAAAATCGGCGATCAAAACGGGAACGGGATAGTCTAGTAATTCGGATACTACTATGCCACCCTCTAGTATTTCGTCAGTTTCCACTATCCAAAATACGGTATGCAGATGTTGGTGTGAAAGTTTATGAATGATGGGAATTTCGTTATATCTCAAGATATCGTTCACTTTTTCTACATCTGAAAAACCATCCATTTGAAGGATAAGCGTTTTTAAATCGATTTCTTGCTTGGCTTCAATAACTGGAAATTCCCATAGATTTTGCCAGATTCCCTTTCCTTTGCGCTGTCTGAAAAGAGTATGTCCACTTTTATCCGAAAAAACCAAATAATTAAAATAGCGATGTTTTATTTTGGTCTTATTAATTTTAACCGGAAGACTTAGAACCTTACCTTTCTGAAACGCAACACAACTATCATGTAATGGGCAATACATACAATTCGGATTTTTGGGTGTACACTGTATAGCACCGAATTCCATTATTCCCTGATTATAATCGCATATTTCATCGGCATCCATGATTTTCCGAGCTAAAGTTTTGAAGTATTTTATACCTTCAGCACTATTTATGGGCGTATCGATTCCAAAATAGCGAGCCAACACCCTATATACATTTCCGTCGACAACGGGTTCCGGAACATCAAAGCAAATGGAAGAGATGGCACTGGCCGTATAGTCGCCCACACCATTCAATTCAAGTAAGCCTTCGTAAGTTTGTGGAAACTGACCATCAAACTTCTCAACCACCATTTTCGCAGCGGTATGAAGGTTTCGGGCCCGGGAATAATAGCCTAAGCCTTGCCAAAGTTTCAGCACACTTTCTTCCGAAGCGGCTGCTAGGTCGTATACCGTAGGAAATGTAGCCATAAACTTAAGATAGTAGGGAATGCCCTGAACTATACGAGTCTGCTGCAAAATTATTTCTGATAACCATATACTATATGGGTCTCTCGTACTTCGCCATGGCAGGGCTCGTTTATTTTCAGTATACCAAGTCAGAATTTTCTGAGCAAAAGTTATCATACAGTACAATGAGTAGCAAAAATAACGGTTTAACTGATGATTCTTTAAATTTCACCTAGTTCGAGACGGTTTAGGATGATGAAAGCTTTAAAATTAAATGGTTAGGGGGAAAGCTGAAATTTAATTTATATATTTGCATCCCAAAAAAAGAGCGATCCGCGTAGGATCCTAACTACTGAAAAATTTAACACGAAAGATGACGAAAGCAGAAATTGTATCGAATATCTCAGAAAAACTGGGTATCGAAAAAGGAGATGTACAAGCCACTATCGAAACTTTTATGGAAGAGGTCAAATCCTCATTAGAAGGCGGTGACAATGTATATCTTAGAGGTTTTGGCAGTTTTATAGTGAAAACTAGGGCTGAAAAAACCGGAAGAAATATCAGCAAGAACACAACAATTAAAATTCCTGCACATAACATTCCAGCATTTAAACCTGCAAAGGTTTTTGTAGAGGGTGTAAAAAGCAACGTACAAGTAAAATAATATAACCCATAAAAATTAATTTTATATGCCGAGTGGTAAAAAAAGAAAAAGACATAAGGTAGCGACACATAAGCGTAAAAAGCGCAGAAGAGCTAACCGTCACAAGAAAAAATAATTTCGTAAGGGCTGAACGTATTCAGCCCTTATTGTTATTATGGAAGGTGTGGGCTAAATTTCAACCCATTATCCGATCCTCTTCATGTAATCCGCCGTACTGGCCGTTACGTACGTTCATTGACATAGAAATCCCAAATGTGGATTCGGCGGATTTTACAATCCGTTTCAAGTATTGTTTAATCAATTTGTACACTCCCGTTCCGATAGCAATCGAAATTTTTAGCGGAGTGTCAAATGCAAATATATTCAGGTGAATAGAGAATTAATCGTAAGATCTAGTTCCGATGCCGTTGATTTTGCCCTTCTAAAAGATGGGAAGCTCACTGAATTGCACAAAGAGGAAGACAACAACGATTTTTCCGTTGGCGATATTCTCCTTGCCAAGGTACGCAAACCGGTTACCGGACTTAATGCGGCCTTCGTCAACGTAGGTTATGAAAAAGATGCATTTTTGCATTATCATGACCTAGGCCCGCAACTGGCCACTATGCTTAAATTTATTAAGCAGGTAAGTTCAGGGAAAATGAAGGATTACTCCCTTACCAATTTTCCCGTAGAAAAAGACATTGACAAAAATGGTGTCATCACAGACGTTATTAAGGCAAATCAGTCTTTACTCGTGCAAATCGTTAAAGAGCCCATTTCCACAAAAGGCCCAAGAATCAGTTCAGAACTCTCCATTGCGGGACGTTATCTGGTCATGGTACCTTTTTCCGATCGTGTATCCGTTTCTCAAAAGATAGCGAGCAATCAAGAAAAAGATAGGCTCAAAAGATTGGTAAGAAGCATTAAACCCAAAGGTTTTGGTGTTATTATCAGAACGGTAGCTGAAGGAAAAAAAGTAGCGGAACTTGACAAAGATCTAGAAAATCTGTTGGCCAAATGGTCGACAATGTGCGAAAAACTGCAAAAAGCGCGTACTCCTTCAAAAGTGTTGGTCGAACTCAATAGAGCTTCGTCGATACTTAGGGATGTCTTCAATGATTCCTTTACCGGAATTCATGTAGACGATGAAACGCTTTATGGACAAATTCAAGATTATGTACAAGAAATCGACCCGGGAAAGGAATCGATTGTAAAATTGTACAATTCGCCCGTTCCTATTTTTGAAAAATTTGGGATAGAGCGGCAAATCAAAACTTCTTTCGGCCGTACCGCCAGCATGAGCAAAGGCGCATACCTGATCATTGAACATACCGAAGCATTGCACGTCGTTGACGTGAACAGCGGTAATCGTTCAAGCAGGGGCAAAAATCAAGAAGATACAGCTCTGGAGGTCAACCTTTTGGCCGCCTCCGAAATCGCCAGGCAATTACGCCTTCGCGATATGGGAGGAATTATCGTGGTCGACTTTATCGATATGGTAAAGGCACCACACCGTAGAAAACTTTTCGACCACCTTCGCGACGAGATGAAAGACGATCGCGCCAAGCATAAAATTCTGCCGCCCAGTAAATTCGGGCTAATTCAGATAACAAGGCAACGCGTGCGTCCTGAAATGAACATCAAAACGACCGAAGAAAATCCGAATGGAAGCGGAAAAGAAGTTGAAGCCCCAATCGTTTTGGTCGATAAAATCAATTTCGATCTTGAAAAGTTGCTAAAAGGGCCTAAAAAGGATGAAAAAATCACTTTAAATATCCACCCTTTTATTGCGGCATACATCACTAAAGGCTTTCCATCAATGCGTTCTAAATGGTTTTTAGAACATAAGAAGTGGATTAAAATACAGCCTCGTGATGCGTATACCTATCTTGAGTACCGTTTTAAGGACAAAGACGGGAAGACGGTATATTAGAGTATTATAATTAGAGCGGCTACCCGGCAACGGGTAGCCGCTTTTTTTAGTTCTATGTAGTAAACCCAATCAAATAAAAGTACTTTAGTAATTTGACAGTTGCCTAATCAGATATGACAATTCACAAAACCTATACCCTTTCCGAAGCCACCAAAAAACTTGAAAGCTACTGTGCCTATCAAGAGCGATGTCACAAAGAAGTTGTCGATAAACTGCACTTAATGCGAATGATTCCCGAAGCCATTGATGAGATTGTAGTCCACTTGATAGATACTAACTATTTAAACGAAGAGCGGTTTGCCAAAAGCTTTGCCCGGGGCAAATTTAACATCAAAAAATGGGGACGAAAACGAATTACCTTAGAACTGAAACAGCGTAATATTTCAAGGTTCAATATCAAGACGGCCATGGAAGAAATCGACAACACATCCTATCTTGAAACGTTCGATATATTGGCCAATAAAAGACTGGCACAGATTACAGAAACGAATTTGCTAAAAAAAAGGAAAAAACTGGCTGAATATTTATTGTACCGCGGCTGGGAAAGGGATTTAGTATATAGCAAAATAAGGGAACTTATACCCTGATTTTTCCAATCAAAACAGAACAAAATATCCCTTAGTTTATAATAGAAAAGCACATCTATTACATTACGGCATAATTAGAACAGGTAATGCCCATATCACCAATAACTATTCTATTAATACCCCCTATAAAAAATTAAAGGAAGCCCCGATATTTACGGTAAACTGATTGTGTAATTCTTCAGAGGGTGTTAAATCGCCCGTATCATAACGAGCAATTGGAAACCCAAGCTCGGTATATATCCCAAAACCTTCGGAAAAGAAATATCGAGCACCGGTATGGAAACCAAAGTTCTTCAATCCTATATCAAGTCCTGGATACAGATCGAACTGATCACTGACACCCATAACCGGACCTAGATGGGCACTGAACCTAGCTTTAGCATCAAATCGCTCACGCGTAGTGCCAACAACTTCGTCGGCTATTCCTAAAGCATAGGAAGATACAGCTCCGATAGAAATATTTTCACCCAAGCCATAATCATATGAACCGGTTATACCGGTAGCATTATTTTGCAAATTGACTCCGACCTGAAACTTTTGATCGCCTTTACCTGAATAACCTTGTGCAAGTACAGTGGTCGAACAGGCCAACAAAAACAAAATCGCTAAATAACTTTTCATCTGTATGAATTAAGGAGTTTAATTGAAAGGGTAAATTTACGAAATGCTATCAGAACAGCATAAGCATTTGAATTCGAAAGTATGGCAATAACACTGTTCAAAGTCTCACTGAGTTTTTCTTCGAAATTAGTTTACGAGTTATATTCTTCACACAAAGATTAAGGCATAGAATTACCATTACCATCCAAAAAATAAGAAATTAAATATCTAAGCTATTGATCCTTGGCCTTGATTTTGAAAGCGAATTCGTGCGTGTTATTGCCTTAGCGTTTTTATGCTCGATCCATTTTTGACCTTTCATTTTTCGCATAGCAATATCGTAGGTTCTCATTACTAAAATATTGTAGAGCCCCCTAGCGAAATTCATAGGGTTTTTGGGCCATGACCGTAGGCTCATCGAAAAGCCAGGGGTAACATACTTCATGAAGTGCCAATAGCCTTCGGGCATATAGAGCACATCGCCATGATTCAACTCCGCTTTATAACCATTGGCGGACTTTAAAACGGGCCAGGCATCGTAATCGGGGTTCTCAAAATCGATACTCTCATGTGTAATCAATGAATACGGAACTTTATATAAATATTTGGTTTGGGACGGGGCAAATAGAATACATTCCTTTTTCCCGTCAAAATGCACATGGAAAATGTTCGCCATATCAATATCGTAATGCATAAAGGTGGAGGAATTCTGACCACCAAAAAATAACATGGGAAGATTTTTTTTGAGTTTGAGTCCGAAGTCAGGAAAATTGAAATCCTTTTGTAACTGTGGAACTTCCTTTAAAACATTCCAAAGAAAAATCCGGTATTTCGTAGGTTTCGACTTGAGGAGGTCTACGTACTCCGCCATTTTCATTTGGGCATGCGGCTCGTTAAACCCATCTTTGTGGTTTACAGGTCGATCATCATATAACGGAACGATTTTATCTCCCGCCACTTGTCGAATATAATCTAAACTCCATTTTTGAGTGGCGGGCCAGTCAACAACACCATTTTCGATGACCACCGGCTTCTGCGGCTTAAAATATCCCTCCAAAAATTCTTTCTTTGTAATGGAGGCTACCCTAGGAACGGCTTCTAAATTCAAGACTTTGAGATTAAGAACTTATTAAAATTGAGAGAGCAAATTTAAGGGTCTTAGGAATAAAATTCATAAAACATTTCTAAAATAATGCTCCTATGGCTTATAAATCGAAATGGGAAAAATAGGTTTCAAGCTGACAGTGTAAACCGGGCGAAGAGCCGAACAGTAAGCAAGGCTTCCAAAAAAATGAATGATAAAGGCTTTACTCCAAAAACGCTTAAAAACTTTTCATCAGACAAAAGATATTCTGACCTTAAACATCATTGGTATTGACGGATGTTTTTGATTTTAGCTTGGCCGTTTCGTTGCGTTCTATTGCATGTTGGGGTCTACTCCATTTGGGCTTCTCGCCTAAAGGTTTGAGTTGGGACTCCGACGCCTCCACAGTCTTTGGCTGCGAAACTTTTACAAATGGCTTCTGAGGGGTAAGTCCCAATAATTTGAACATGGCCATATCTTCGCCTACGTCAGGGTTGGGAGTGGTTAACAATTTATCTCCTGCAAAAATAGAGTTCGCCCCTGCGAAGAAACACATTGCCTGCCCCTCACGGCTCATCTCGGTACGGCCAGCCGACAATCGCACTTGGGTTTCGGGCATTACGATTCGGGTTGTTGCTACCATGCGAATCATTTCCCAAATACTGATAGGTTCCATTTCCGCCATCGGAGTACCTTTTACGGGAACCAACGCATTGATGGGAACCGATTCAGGTTGAGGATTCAGGCTAGATAACGCGACAAGCATACCTGCACGATCTTCCAAAGCTTCACCCATTCCTATAATGCCACCACTACAAACCGTAACATTACTTTTTCTGACATTATCAATTGTATCTAAGCGATCCTGAAAAGCTCGGGTAGAAATTACATCCTTGTAATAATCTTCGGAAGTGTCAAGATTGTGATTGTAGGCGTAGAGTCCCGCTTCGGCCAAACGTTTTGCTTGGTTTTCGGTAATCATGCCCAAGGTACAACAGACCTCCATATCCAATTTATTTATGGTCCGCACCATTTCAAGCACTTGGTCAAACTCGGGACCATCCTTAACATTTCGCCATGCGGCCCCCATGCAAACACGGGAACTTCCAGATGCTTTTGCGCGTAATGCTTGCGCCTTCACCTGTGGAACAGTCATCAGGTCGTTACCTTTAATATCCGTATGATATCGTGCGGCCTGTGGACAATAGCCACAATCTTCAGGGCAACCGCCGGTTTTTATAGAGAGCAAAGTGGATACTTGAACCGTATTGGGGTCGTGATATTCTCTATGGATGGTTGCTGCCTCGTAAAGCAGTTCCATCATGGGTTTATTATAAATATCTAAGATTTCGGACTTTGTCCAGTCGTGCCGTTTCGTGCTCATAACAGGTATTGGATTCTTGTTCAAAAATAGCGTTTAAAATAGAAAAGATGCAATAGAAATAAGAAAAGAGCAGATAGCATAAAGAAAAGGCGCGCTACCAAAGAATGACAACAGGGTCTCATTACATCAAATTCTTCTAAATTTTATTCGGTTATATTTTTCGTTCTTAGTTCGATAAATATTTAGAATTTATCTTAATCAGCTTTTCGTAAAACAACTTCTCATTTGAATATTAAAGCTGATGTCTATTGGGTACATTGAAAATTTCATTCGAAAAGATAAGCTTTATACTTACTGAATAAGTGAATGGAAGAAGTTATCTGCATCCGGAATTTTATCATCCATATCTCGAACGTCTTTCTCACTCTTTTAAAAAGTAATTTTCTGGTATTGGCTTTAGAGACGTTACTTTGAGATGCCAAGTCGGAACGTTCAGCAAAAAGATAATTTGGAAGGAATTTTCCAAATTTTCAGTATTGATTCCTGAAGGTCATTTGGCTTATTTGATTACTATTTTTTGAAACCCTCCCTTTGTGCGTATTTTTTGTAGCAACGTTATGGTTTCATCCCTAACTGATTTTATCTTAACAATAAAATTATAATGGGTTTTCTCGCTAAGAAAATTAAAACTAGGTTCGAAAAGCCGAGCTCTTATCTCAATCCTTACATATATACAGATGAATCAATAATGGTGTTAACGCTGCTGTTGTTCAGTTTCAGTATAACTTTATACACCTCTCAAAAGTACTAGTTGAGTAATGTTTAGCAAATTATAGACTCAGGATTTAGTTTTCCCGATAAATTCAAACAAAGTTAATGATTCATATGTAAGCCTATTTTAAAAAATATTACGAAAAGGGATGGCGCTTATAATAAAGTATACCTAATTAGACTGAAAAATTTTCTGTTCTAAACGTACTACTTCTAAACGGCCGTCAAAACCACACTTACGGCGTTACCTCCAAATCCGACGGCATTAACCATTATCCTACGAATGCTGCTTGGCTCCGCTACATTATTTATGAAAGGAACCTCTATAAATTTTTGGTATTTTAACATCAATAGGGCCAATTCGACACTCAACATTCCCGAGGTGCCAAAGGTGTGCCCTATCTTCCATTTATTGGTTGTCAACGATGGCAATTTGTCACCAAATACGCTCTCGATAGCTTTATATTCCGATAAATCACCCTTAATGGTACCTGGTGCGTGCATTACGATGATATCTATTTCTTCAGTTTTTATACTTCCTAAAGCCATTCGCATCGAACGTTGAAAACACACGGCATCTGTAGATATGGATGTGTTATGGCGTAAAGGCTCTGTGGCATATCCCACACCTTCAATGACAGCAAGCGCATGTTCTGGCACGCCTTTTTCAAGACAGACCATAGAAGCCCCCTCTCCTAACACCATAGTATTTTGCTCTTTTGAGCGATTTAAAGCTTGGCACGGGTAATTACGACTTTGTTCGTTTGATTGACTAGCGGACGCATATATTTTTAAAGCCTTCATTTGTGCAATCGTGAATGGGGTCAAAGGTGCCTCACTGCCGCCTACCAAAAATTTATTGGCCATGCCGCTTTTGATCCAAGCCACACCGTTTAACAGCGCATGAAGGGCCGTAGAACAAGTTATGGAATGGGAAATATCCGGACCTTGAGTCTGCAGGTCATGGGCGACCCAAGATGAAATGTTACCTAATGTTGTAGTTGGAGAAGTAAGTGTTGACGCCCTACTTTCTTTCAAAAACTCTTCATGATACTTTTCGAAAAGCGTAGTTGCGCCTCGTGAAGAACCGATATTAATACCGAAGTTGTCTTGCGATTCCCATTTTGCACTTGACATCGCATTTCTTGAGGCATACAATGCGTACAATACCGAATCGTCAAGATTTTTATATTTAGTATCCTCCTTTTTTAGTTGCTCTATTTCATTTTTAGCGGAATCCGGTAAAGTGGCGACCCATTCCTCCCTGCCACTGAAAATCTTTTTTTTCAAATGGTGGGCATCCCTTTCATAATTGGCCCAAATCTCTTCCATAGATGTACCAAGCGGGGAAATTGAGGCTATTGCAGTAATAGAAATTGGTTTTTTCAAAAGAAATTTTCAATTTATGCGAGAATCATTCATCCCCAAAAAGCTAGGTAATACCCAACTTCCACTTAAGGATATTCTTTTTAGACTCCCGAATTTTTAATACTCTTTGTAACGTCTTCAACTCAAGACTTTACATTTGATTTTCGAGTGCTGTTTACTATTTCGGCTATACTACATCCAATGCACTTCTAATTGCGGCATATATTTTTTCCAATTGGGTATTCGAAGTAATGTAGGGCGCCAAAATGTATATGGTATTTCCAAGAGGTCTTAAAAATACGCCGTTATCCATAAAATGTTTCAAGAGTTTATCCCTTAAATTTCCATATCGTTCCATTTCGATTTTCAGCTCCAAGGCAAATATAATTCCGGTTTGACGGGTGCTTTCTACCTTTGGATGATTTTTTATTTCGGCATCGAAACGCTTATGGGACGCTATTATTCTTTGGATATCATTTTGTATCTCATCGGACAACAAAAGTTCCAACCCTGCCAAAGCTGCCGCACAGGCTAAAGGATTGGCGGTGTAAGTGTGGGCATGAAAAAGACCTTTACCGATATCATCACTGTAAAATGCGTCATATACATCTTGGGTACAAGAGGTAATGGCCATGGGAAGAAGACCCGCAGTAAGAGCTTTGGAGAGGCAGATGATGTCGGGTTTTGTCGTAATATGATCTGAAGCAAAATGTTTGCCGGTCTTACCGAAACCGGTCATGACCTCGTCGGCTATGCAGAGTACTTCATGACGTTTCAAAAGCCTTAAAATTTTATCCAAACCTACTGCATCGTGCATTTTCATAGCGGCGGCGCCTTGAACCAAAGGCTCATAAACGAATCCTGCTATATCATTTTTTTCCAAGCGGTTTGTTAACCAAGCTAAAGTGCCTGTTATATTCTGCTCGGTCGGAACTGGAATGCGCTCTACGGCTATAAAGAATTCTTCAAACGGACCGTTGTATACCGACAGGCTAGAAACGGACATAGCGCCGAAAGTATCTCCGTGAAAGCCATCTTCGAAAGCAAGCATTACCGGCCGCTTCTGCTCTTTATTGAAATGGTACTGTAAAGCCATTTTAATACCGACTTCAACGGCCGTCGATCCATTGTCGGAGAAAAATAATTTTTCTTGATTAGAAGGAAGTAGTTTAATCAGTTCCTCTGACAGGCGTATTGCCGGTTCGTGGGTAAACCCACTAAAGATCACTTGATCTAAGCGTTGCATCTGTTGGTGCACTTTTTCTAAAATAAAATCATTACAGTGCCCATACATACATGTATACCAAGAGGCGATACCATCGATATATTCGTTGCCGCCTTCATCATAAAGCAATGCGCCCTTCGACTTAACGATAGCCAGCATTTCAGGATGTAGCTTATGCTGTGTAAGTGGATGCCAAAGATGTTTTTGATCGCGTTCCGAAAGTGATTTTATCAACGGGTCTGTAGAAGGCATATGCAAAGATGGGGAAATAAAAATCGGTCAGAGGGTTTTCAAGATCGGGGCAAACCGATCAGCATATTTTTTTATGACAGCCTTATCAAATTTTTCTTCCTCATCGATACGCCCGATAAGGGAAACACCGGTTTTATGTAGTATAATATTTTCGGTATGTGGGTTTTTATTTCCACTGAAGATTAACGAAACGTCATATCCTTTATTTGTTAACCAATTCACGGTCAAAAGGGTGTGGTTGATGCTTCCTAAATAGTGTCTCGACACTACAACTACTTGGTAGGTCGGCATGATAATATCTAAAACCGTATCGCTATCGTTCAATGGCACCAAGAGCCCACCGGCACCTTCTATAACAAGATAGTTTTCGGTCTGTGGCTCATGAATTTCTAAACGGTCTATATGTACGCCATCAATTGCGGCGGCGGCATGCGGACTCATAGCCGATTTCAGCTCATAACTACTTTTATGAAATTTGGTTTTTTCGTTCGATATAAGTCGCTTTACCCGGTCAGTATCGGTATTTTCAAGACTTCCAGCTTGAATAGGTTTCCAATAATCGGCCTCGAGAGCTTCGGTGATAATGGCAGATGCAATGGTTTTTCCTACTTCCGTGGAGGTTCCTGTTACGAAAATTTGCTTCATATCAATCCTGTTTAGTTATCATGCCACAATTTAGGCATTTGTATTTTCTTTTTTCGAAAAACGGAAAAAGTTTATTGAAAACCCCCTTTCGCTCATAATAGACCTCTGACCTTGGGCTTTTACAGTTCGGACATTTGATAGGGTTACCGGCATCATCGACGGCGTAGGCGCGAATCTCGTCATATATTTCCATGGCTTGGTTTTTATCACGGGTATAGACCTGCACCTTCACTCCGCCTATAGCATTACTGATCATGGGGTCTGAATTCAGTGTATATTCATCTTTTAAGAACACGGGTATACCCTCCGATTCCAATTTTCCTTTGAGAATCTGAACATCTGCGGGATAATCGAAAGCCGCTATAGTGTAAAATTTTTCGTTCATGGGTTTTGAATACAAAAGGATAAAGTTTGCAATACATTATCTATTTCTTCATGTGTATTGAAACTATGCAGACAGATGCGCAACCGTTCCTTCCCCTTTGGTACTGTCGGGGATAGGATGGCTTTTACATCAAAACCAGCTTTTTGAATTTTTTCAGAAATGGCTCTCACCCTTTCGTTACCGGGAAGGACGCAACAATGAATGGCAGAAACACTAGGAATAAAATAGGAATCGAGACCGTCATCTGATGAGGAAGCCTTAGAGGCATCTTCCAAATGCAAGTGAAGTAATTTAAGCTTATGGTTAAAATACGCTATGGTTTCCGATAGGTTTACAATTTGATTTTGCGCAATTTGTTCATCACTAGTCAGTCTAGAAGCCGTCAAATTTTCATAGGAGGCGAGAACCGTAGCTAAAGAATGTGGCGGCATTGCCGTAGTGTAAATGAGGCTACGTGCAAAATTCACCAAGTAATTTTTAAGATTTTTGCTTCCCAATATGGCCGCACCGTGGCAACCAACAGCTTTTCCGAAGGTGATAATACGCGCAAAAACGGCATCATGCAATTCTAAAGTCTGTACCAAACCTTGACCGTTTATGCCGAATACCCCAACAGCATGGGCCTCGTCTACCACTAAATGACATCTGTTTTTTTGACAGAACCTGACAAAAGCCTTTAATTCTGGAGAGTCACCGTCCATAGAGAATACTGATTCGGTAATGACATACACCACGCCTGTGGATGATTTAGGTATTTCGATTGAATCATCACCCCTTCGTTGAAATTCTATCTGATACTTCCTTTGTAAATCCCCTATATCATTATGTTTGAACTTATACGCCTTGGCATTTCCCATTTTAATACCGTCGCGGATACTGGCATGAATAAATTCGTCATAAAAAACAACATCGCCCCGCTGCGGTACAGAGCCAAAAAAACCAATATTGGCGTCATACCCTGAGTTGAAAACCAAGGCGGATTCTGTTTGATGAAATTCTGATAATTTAGCTTCTAATTCGGAATATAAAGAATGATTTCCCGAAAGCAGTCTAGAGCCGGTTGCCCCATTTTGTAAAATGCCCCTCTCCGCCAATAGTTGGGATGCTCTCTGAAATAGTTTCGCATCTCTAGAAAGCCCCAGATAATCATTGGAAGAAAAATCGACCAAATTATTTGCTTCCGGTAAGTGCCTCAAGGTATTTTGCACATCCCGTTGCACCAATTTATCCTGTAGTTTTTTCGGTAGTCGGGTCATCCCGTAAAAATAAGGTCTTTAATAATATAGTAGCCATCCAAGTTCAAAAAATCAATTTCCGAAGCCCACTTAAATCTGGCAATTAAAGGTTCTTCAGACAGTATTCATAAATATCGATATTTGTAGTAGTACCATATTAGTGATCGAACAGAATAGTATCAAAATCAGATTATAGTTCAAAATGTCAAAAAAAATAACTCGTAGATTGGAACAAAAGAATAACAAGTTAATTACGCTTTTAAAAGGGACATAGTTTAAAATGCTTTCATAAACCAAATACAGTCAAAAACCTTTAATTGACACGCTAGTTTTAGGGTATTGTACCTTAGCTTTGATGAACTATATTTTAACCCATCGCACCATGAAGCACCTCTTCTATTTTATATTTATTTTGAATGGCTATTATACAATTGCGCAGACCGTACACTATGAAATATCGTTTGAAAACGCTGTTCACCATGAAGCCGTAATTGGTGGCAAATTTACCAATCTACAATCAGATACCGTCGCTTTTCGAATGAGCCGTAGCTCTCCGGGCCGCTATGCACTGCATGAATTTGCTAAAAACGTTTATAATTTTAAAGCAAAGGATGGAGCCGGAAATGTTCTTTCTGTATCTAGACCGAATCCTTACCAATGGGATGTTACTGGCCACGATGGAACCGTACAAATAAGTTACACGTTATTCGCTAACCGAGGCGATGGCACCTATTCACAAATCGACGAGACCCATGCCCATTTGAATATTCCCGCGACATTTATGTATGTCCCGGAACTAGGAGATCGCAAGATTGAGGTAGATTTCAAAATACGTAAAGACCTAAACTGGAAAGTTGCCACCCAGCTGCCACTTGTTTCCGGCACTACTTATTCTGCACCGAACTTTCAATACTTTATGGACAGCCCTGTTGAAATTAGTGATTATCAAATTAGGCAATTTGAAGTAACTTCAGAAGGCGAGGCTCAAAAATTACAATTTGTATTGCATCACAATGGAACTGAGTCTGAACTGGACACCTATTTTGAAAACGTAAAAAAGATAGTACTAGCTGAGAAAGAAGTCTATGGTGAACTTCCGTCTTTCGATTATGGCACATATACCTTTTTAGCTTGCTACATACCCAACGCATCAGGTGACGGAATGGAGCATCGAAACTCTACCATTTTGACAGATACCGAAGGTTTGGCTGAAGGTGGTATGGAAAACAATATAGGTACGGTATCCCATGAATTTTTTCATAGTTGGAATGTCGAGCGTATCCGACCGAAGTCTTTGGAACCTTTCCGTTTTGATGAAGCCAATATGAGCGATGCCTTATGGTTCGCAGAGGGATTTACAAGTTATTACACTGACCTTATTCTATGCAGGGCCGGTATTATTACCGCCGAAGCGTACGTTGAAAGCCTTTCAGGAACATTTAATTATGTATGGAACTCGCCGGCTAGAGCCTTTTTCAACCCTATCGAGATGAGCTATCAAGCCCCTTTTGTGGATGCAGCAACCTCTGTAGACCCTGTGAACAGGGAAAATCTTTTTATCTCGTACTATTCTTATGGAAGTATGTTAGGCCTAGCTCTTGACCTTTCATTACGGGAAAAAGATTTGAATTTAGATGATTTTATGAAACAGCTTTGGCAAAGTTTTGGAAAAAATGAGACCCCTTATGCTTTGAAGGATTTACATACGGCCTTGAACGCATATGCAGGTCAAGCTTTTGGTGATACCTTCTTTAAAAAATACATCTATCAAAGCGGGATGCCGGAGTACCAATCATTGTTGAAATCCGTTGGTGTGATGCTAGCGCAAAGCAGTAAAACTCCCTATATAGGTGTGAGAGTAGAACTTGATGGAGACGGAAATGGGATTATCGTAACGAACCCTAAAATTGGGAGTCCTGCGTACGAAGCTGGACTCGATTTGCATGATGTGATTACATCTATTAATGGGAATGAATTTCCTACTCACCAATTTGAAACCTTTATAGAACAACATAAGGTTGCAGATACTTTAGCAATTAGTTTTGAACGATATGGCAAAGCAAAATCCACTTCTGTCGTATTGAAGTCAGATCCAGAATACAGTATTCACCTCATGGAAAAAGCTGGGGACAAGCCATCGAAAAAGCAAATAAAAGCAAGAAAAGAATGGCTTAAGATGGAGTAATTCATTTAGACACAGCTGAATGTAAATGATGAAGAATTCATAAGTTTTCACTTTAATCTTTTACGTCGACCTTAAATTTTAAACTGAAAAATCACTTCCTACCATAACTGATATGATAACCCTGGAAAGAGCAACATCGGAGGCAGACTTATACCAAATTCTAGAACTACAACAAAAAAACCTTCTTGGTAATATTTCATCCGAAGAAAAGAAAAATGAAGGCTTTGTGACCGTTTCGCACACGTTCGAAATAGTAAAGGCAATGAACGACATTTGTTCTCATATCGTAGCTAAATCAGAAGGAAAAGTAATTGCATATGCTCTTTGTATGCACCCTAAATTTGCAGATGACATTGAAATTTTAAGACCGATGTTCGATGAAGTCGAGGCGATACGTCCAAAAATAGAAAATTACATTGCAATGGGACAGATTTGTGTAGATAAAGGGTTTCGCGGACAAGGAGTTTTCCGAAAATTATATCTCAGTATGCGAGATGTGGTCAGAACTGAATTCAAATGTATCATTACCGAGGTTGATACGGAGAACACCCGTTCTATTCGAGCACACCATACGGTAGGATTTAAAGATTTGGTAACCTATCGTTCAGGCGGTCAAGATTGGAAAATTATCGTTCTGGATTGTTAAATGCTTATTTTTCCTCAATACATTAAAATCAAAATACACCTAAGCTGTAATGGAAATAAAATGTCTATCCGACTGGGGAATTTTCGTCACATTAAACTTGTCCTAATGAATTTTATTTTCTTGTATTTTAACCGAAAGTTCATATGAAGGAAACACAAGAATTACTTATGGACAACCATTGTTATCCAATCTATAGGTATCTTGGTCATTTTGAAATAGACCAAGTCAATGAAAAGCCTTTGATGTCTATCAGGCTTAGTATTTCCACTGTAAATATTACGCCTATATTCCCTTGGATAGTTGAACGGAAGATTAAAAAAGATTTTACAATAGTACGTTACCTTTCACAAAACGATAAACCCTTTAAAACAATTTTTCTAGAATTTTTCGGGGTTCGCTGTACAGAATTTTCAGAAGAATATGATGCAAAGTGCGACGAAGTGGTACTGCACTTTAATGCTACATTTGATAAACGGATAATGACGGATAAATCACAACAACAGAAAATTATAGACTTAATTGCCTAAACAAATTTTAGGTAGACTGTGATTAAAGTAATAGGATCAACATCTTCTAAATGCAAGAAAGCCACCTAGAACAGATGGCTTTTTTATTTAATTTGTATTTCAAATCTTAGGTAAATTGTCTTTTCTAATCTGCCAATACGATTACCTTATTATCTTTCATCTCGACTGTTCCACTAGTAATATGAAATATTGTTTTCCCATTACTACCCTTAGCAAATTTAGAGGCGTGCATTTCGGATACGGGGGCATTACCCTCGAACTTGACATCGCCTTCCTGTAATAAGGATATGATGGCCGCATGGTCTTTCAACATCTGAAATTCACCTTCAACTCCTGGCACAGTTACTGAAGTAACATTTCCCGCAAAAAGTGTTGCCTCTGGCGATACGATTTCTAAGTACATACTTCTTAATAATTGTAAAACCTGTTTTAGCTATTGATATTAGTATAACTACTAAGCAAGTTCAAAATTTCAAAAAAATAGTGATAGGAATTTTCCAAAGCTTTGGTTAAGCCTCGGCTAACATTTTCTGCCCAGCTTCCTTCACTTCTTCGATAGTACCTTTAAGGTTAAAGGCAGATTCAGGAAGATTATCGAGTTCTCCTTCCATAATCATATTGAAACCTTTAATGGTTTCTTTGATATCTACAAGTACTCCTGGTATCCCTGTAAACTGTTCGGCTACGTGGAAAGGCTGGGAAAGAAAACGTTGCACCCGTCGGGCACGCCCTACGGCCAGTTTATCTTCTTCCGAAAGCTCTTCCATTCCTAAAATGGCTATAATATCCTGCAATTCCTTATAACGCTGCAACAACTCCTTTACACGTTGTGCACAATCATAATGCTCTTTACCCAAAATATCTGCCGTAAGAATACGGGAAGTTGAATCCAAGGGATCAACAGCAGGATAAATTCCTAATTCCGCAATTTTACGGGATAATACGGTTGTAGCATCCAAGTGGGCAAACGTAGTTGCCGGTGCTGGGTCGGTAAGGTCATCCGCAGGTACATATACCGCTTGTACCGAGGTTATCGATCCTCTCTTTGTTGATGTAATCCGTTCTTGCATAGCTCCCATTTCGGTGGCCAAGGTAGGTTGGTATCCAACTGCTGAAGGCATACGGCCTAATAGCGCCGACACCTCTGAACCAGCTTGGGTAAAACGGAAAATGTTGTCTACGAAGAAAAGTACATCCTTTCCCTGACCCTCACCAGCACCATCGCGGAAATATTCTGCGATAGTTAAACCGGATAGTGCGACACGGGCACGGGCTCCGGGAGGTTCGTTCATTTGTCCGAATACAAAGGTAGCCTTCGAATCTTTCATTGCTTTCTTATCCACTTTAGATAGGTCCCAACCACCTTCTTCCATAGAATGCATGAAGTCGTCACCGTATTTGATAATACCGGATTCGAGCATTTCACGTAATAAATCGTTTCCTTCACGGGTTCGTTCCCCTACCCCTGCGAAAACAGAAAGTCCACCATGACCTTTGGCTATATTGTTAATCAATTCCTGTATCAATACGGTCTTACCAACACCTGCTCCACCGAACAAGCCAATTTTACCTCCTTTAGCGTAAGGCTCTATTAAATCGATTACTTTGATTCCTGTAAAAAGAACTTCTGTTGAAGTAGTAAGGTCTTCGAATTTTGGCGCTTCCCTGTGAATTGGTAATCCATCTTTACCGGCTTTGGGCAAATTGCCCAGGCCGTCGATGGCATCACCGATAACGTTAAAAAGACGTCCGTAAACATCATCACCAACAGGCATTTGAATAGGAGCACCTGTCGAAAGTACTTCGGTTCCACGACTTAGACCATCGGAAGAATCCATAGAAATTGTTCGCACCGTATTCTCACCGGTGTGGGACTGCACCTCTAAAACTAGTTTAGAACCGTCTTTATTGGTGATTTCCAAGGAATCATAGATTTTTGGAAGCTTATCGCCAGCTTTGAACACTACATCGACGACCGGCCCGATAATCTGGGAAACTTTACCTGTAACTTTTGACATTACTCTTATGTTTAAGTGATTGGTTCTTAGACCTATTTTTCAGGGTGCAAAGATAAGTTATTGTGCTTAATTTGAAAACTACTTTTTTGTGTTTTTTGGAACGGCATAACAAGAATAAAAAAGGCCAGCAAAATTTACCGACCTTATTATAGTTTTTATCGTCCAGATTTGAAATGCATTTAATCTCTTTCAACCTATTTTAAAAGGACGCAAAAATTCAATCTTATGGGTTTATTGTCCAAGATAGGTAATACAAAGATCCTATATTGCCGGTTCCGACCGCAGAAAAGTATTCTTGTCCCGTAAGGTTCGATCCTCCCAATTTGAATACCGATTTGATACTGGGGACGGCGTAATTGATCTGTGCGTCTAACACACTATAAGAAGGTATATCGCCAGTGGCAAATGTAGCTTCCCAAAGATAGGTATCGCTCCACCGATAGTTAACATTGAACCCAAAGTTTGTAAAGAGTTCGGTGTTACCAAAAGAAGCTTTGAATTTATGTTCCGGTGTATTGAAGCTGATTAAAAGATCTGGATAGGTATCACGTTCGAAATCAAGTTTAGTGTACGTATAGCTACCCCCAATATCGAAATTATCGAAAATTTTGGCATCGATACCTGCAGTAGCACCGTACGAATTGATTTTGGCTTCTGAATTCGTATAGGTTTGAAAAGCTTGAAAATCACTATTCTGTAATGCCAATAGCGAAGCGCCACCGTCACCGGCCTGACCATAGAAAGGGACAATCACATTGGCACTGGAAATAAAGTTCTGGTAGGAGTTGTAATATCCACTCAAATCGATAGCCATTTTACCTAATTGCGCTCTATATCCTACTTCGTATGCTGTAATTTCCTCAGGTTTTATCAAGGGGGTATTCACAGCAGTTGGCGTTCCATTTTGCACCGAAGCGGCTGAAAACGCATTTTCATACGCATCCCTTCCTCCAAGAGTCACCGTACTTTGACCGGTGACGCCTTGACCACTCTCACTCAGCGCTAAGGCCGGTGAAACATAGCGATCTAGGTTTGTAGGTGCGGAGCCGACCAAAATAGCACGTCCGGCATTAAGGCCGATAAATAAATCTTGGGTAGTGGGGTTTCTGAAACCCTGCTGTACCGAACCCCTAATATTATGATTTTTATTTTCACCCATCGTATAGACCAACGATCCTCTTGGAGAGAAGAAGCCGTCGAAAAATTCGTTCTTATCGTACCGTACCGAGCCCGTGAATTTCAATCGTTCTTCTAAAAATTTCTTTTGAATTTGAGCATAGGCGCCGTATTCGCCGTAAACGATAGGCTTGTCAATATCGGTAAAAATGGTACCGTTCGAGTTTAGCACATATTCCCTAAACGAACCCCCAACTTGTATTTCGGCAAAATCTTGAGTGAGATGGCTAAAATTATAATTGGCATCTACATGTCGTACTTTAGTGTTGTCTATAAATTTGGCCCCGGATGTAAAATCTCCGTCCGTAATTACATCGGCTAGCGCATTTTCAAATTCGGGGGTTCCTGGTAAAAACCGGCCTGCATCTGCTGCTTGCCTAGCTAATGCATGCGCCGTAGCATCATCCAATTGATTCCCGGTACCAGCCCCTAATTTTGCTCCGATATAGGTTCGGGCGTAATCACCGAACCACGAAGGTTCGTTTGGATTATCAGGATTTGGGGCATCCCTTTTCCATCTTCGGTTAACGTTAATCGCTGCAAAACGGGTATCATAAGAGTTACCTGAATTCTCCGCCGTCAAATATCCTCTTAAAAAGAAGTTATCGTTACGGATTTCCAGTTTATGCTGCTGCATCTTGAAATCCTGAATTGAATATCGGTTGGAGCCTTGATAAATCGTATTTCCTCGACCAACCCTAGACTGAAATACAATTTCAAAATCGTCGGCAAAAGGACGAAAATGCAATGCCCCATCAAACTTTACACTCTCAGCACCGTAGTCTACAAGATCGGCCTCATCGTAGCCAGTTCTGGAAACTAGGGCCGAGCCCACTGTACCAGAAGGCAGTCCCGCTAATTCATCAAAGTTTAATACGTTAGAAACCTCGTCGCCATAAATATTAAGTCCGTCATATGCGGGATCAACACGCGTACGACCGGGATTCAACAAATCGATATCATTATTCGCGTGCCAATCTTCTCCCCTCAAGATTGAAAAATTGACTTTGGCAGCAAATTTATCACTAAAGGCGTGCGCCGCTCGAATACCAAAATCATAATACGCGTTGGTTCCAGCGGCTTCTTGAGAGGTCGAACCCACTTTTAAATAGGTACTGATTCCTTGATAATTGAAAGGATCTTTACTGGTCATAAAAAGGATACCATTGAATGCCCCAGCACCATATAGTGCCGATGAAGCACCAGGTAATATTTCGACGCTCTTGACCTCAAGTTCGGACATACCTACCAAGTTACCCAAAACGAAATTCAGACCCGGAGCAGAATTATCCATTCCGTCTACCAATTGCATAAATCGATTGTTCGCAAAAGTGGCGAAACCTCTGGTGTTGATTGATTGAAAAGTTAAACTATTGGTATTGATATCGACGCCCTTTAAGTTCTGTAGCCCGCTGTAGAAAGACTCGGAAGACGTGGACTTAATCTCTTTTAATCCAAATCGCTCCACAGAAACCGGAGATTCAAAAATACGCTCAGGTGTTCGGGATGCGGAAATAACAACCTCATCCAGAAACGTCTGGGTCTCGTTGAGAACGATGTTCAAAGTAGCGTTATTTTCAACAACCTCTTGGTTAGCCTCAGTATATCCGATACTGGTAATAACTAATTGGAAAGGTGGTTCTTCGGATGTTTCCAGAATAAAATTACCGTCGAAGTCAGTGGTTGTGCCGATAGCTTTACCTTCAATAACGATATTCGCACCAGCAACGGGTTGATTGTTCTGGTCCACTACCGTACCGTTTACCGTGGTCTGCGACATCGCTAGATTGGCAACCATCAATAGGGGGAAAAACAGCAATATTTTCATGTTAAGCTTACGTTAAATTAGTTTGTATCGGCAAGTTAATAATTTTTTTATACGGAAAATCATAAAATGAAAAAAATTATGCATGCATAATAAATATTTCGTAATTATCGTATCTCCAACTAAGAATATGCTCAAAAAATAAGGCCATCGCTAACGTGATGGCCTTGAAATAATGTATTGTTTATAAGTTACTCGACGGTGACAGACTTTGCCAAATTTCTAGGCTGGTCAACGTTGCAATTTCGCATTACGGCTATATGATATGAAAGTAGCTGTAAAGGTATGGTCGTTAAGAGTGGCGTCAAGCTTTCAAAAGTCTCGGGAACTTCTATGACATGGTCGGCCAGGTCAGTAACCTGCTCATCCCCTTCGGTAACAATAGCGATAATTTTACCTTTTCGCGATTTTATCTCTTGGATGTTACTGACTACCTTTTCATAGTGCCCTTTTTTGGTTGCGATTACGAACACAGGCATCTGCTCGTCAATTAGGGCAATCGGACCATGTTTCATTTCTGCTGCAGGATAGCCCTCAGCATGTATATAACTAATTTCCTTTAGTTTGAGAGCTCCTTCCAAAGCGACTGGAAAATTATAGCCTCGCCCTAGATATAGTGCGTTAGTAGAATCTTTGTATACGTCGGCAATTATTTCAATCAATGCGTTCGATTCCAAAGCCTTTTCGACTTTGGCTGGAATGGTCTCCAATTCCCTCAAATATTCATTGAACTTTGCGTCGGAAAAGCTACCTTTTTCTTTGGCCAATTTTAAGGCAATCAAGGTCAAGACGGTAATTTGGGTAGTAAAGGCTTTTGTGGAAGCAACACCAATTTCAGGGCCCGCATGCGTATAGGCTCCAGCATCTGTCTCCCGTGCGATAGAAGAACCTACGACATTACAAACTCCAAATACAAAAGCGCCGTTCTCTTTGGCCAATTTTATGGCGGCTAAGGTATCGGCCGTTTCACCGGATTGGGAAATTGCGATGACTACATCTTTATCGGTAATTACAGGATTGCGATATCGGAACTCCGATGCGTACTCTACCTCAACGGGTATACGAGCCAAATCTTCAAAAATATATTCGGCAACCAATCCTGCGTGCCATGAAGTACCGCAGGCAACGATGATAATCCGATTGGCATTTACCAATTTTTCGAGATTTAAATCGATACCAGCCATTTTTATAAGACCTTTGTCGGCGAGCAACCTACCACGATAGGTATCAAGAATGGCACGGGGCTGCTCATAAATTTCCTTAAGCATAAAATGGTCGTAACCTCCCTTTTCAATTTCCTCGATATTCAGTTTTAATTCTAAAATATTAGGATATGCAATAGCATCGTCCTTAATCTTGCGCAATTTGATTTCTTTACCAAGGCGGATTATTGCCATTTCCTCGTCTTGTAAGTAGATAGCGTTGTTGGTGAATTCTATAAACGGGGAAGCATCCGAAGCGATAAAAAATTCGTTTTCACCTACTCCTATAGCTAATGGGCTACCTAATTTGGCCACTACGATTTCATCGGGTTTCTTCTTATCGAAAATGGCTATGGCGTAAGCGCCTACAACTTCGTTCAGCGCGAGCTGTACGGCCTTACCTAACATAACGTCTTCCTTTTTTTTGACCTCTTCGATAAGGTTGACCAAGACTTCGGTATCGGTATCGGAATGAAACGTATAGCCCCTTTTAATCAATTCCTTTTTGATGGACTCATAATTCTCGATAATACCATTATGGATAATTACTAAATCACCGGAATTGGAGTAATGTGGATGTGAATTTACGTCGTTAGGAACCCCGTGGGTCGCCCAGCGGGTATGGCCGATGCCCAAACTGCCTTTAAGGGAAATATCTCTTTCGGATTTTTTCTTTAGGTCATCGACTTTGCCTTTGGTTTTCGACAAATTAATTTTGTCACCGTCATACAAAGCAATACCAGCGCTATCATAACCCCTGTATTCAAGCCGCTGGAGGCCCTTCATAATAATTGGATAGGCATCTCTATGCCCAATATAACCTACAATTCCACACATAGTATATCAATATTTAAACTTAGGAATTTATTATCGCATCAAATTTAAGCGAATAACACTAAGCCCTTCCCTATTCTCTACAATAAACGTAGAAATAGGATTACTGGTATATAAATCTTGGGGGAATTTGAAGTATTTCAGTTTGCCTCCGTATAAAAAATCTCGAGTTGAAGTTTTTTACCCGCGTTCGCAGCAGCTACATTACTACCGTATAGAACCGTACCTAATGGGCTCAAGGTCGCCGAAACTGGCAAATTAGTCTCTGTTCCGTCAGCGAGCATTGCATTAGCCAGATTGAAAATTCGGATATCGGGGGTGAATGTAAGTCCCAAAGTAGCATTGTCGGCATTTCGCACCACCAAATCATTGATATAATCTGTAATCTTGACCGTGTATTTACGTTCGGAACCAGTATCTTCTAAAAAGCCATCATAAAAAGGATAACTAGCTACACCGTTGCTCGGTGATAACAATTCTATATTTCCGATAAGCGGAAGTTCACTAATTGTACTGTAGAGGTACAACCTCGGTGGTAAATCAGCTCCCACCGCCTCATCTACATAAAACACCAAATTCGCCTCATTGATAATCCAATTATTGGCTTTGATTTGGGTAATAGCTTCCTTGCCATTAGCATCATCGAAAAGATTTATTTCAGCAAAACTTCCGGCATCGCCCTTGATATAGATACGCTCCGCATTATCATCAGATGCTATGGCCTCTGAAATTTCCGGTGCATAGTCATCGTTGACAAAGCTGTTCACCGCATTGCCAACAATAGCTCCGGGTTGACCTGAGGCATTGGCTGGCTGGGTCAAAAAATTAAGTACAAAGCTCTTGTTTTTGGTTTCCTCTTCAGCTGTATAACTATAGGAAATCGTAATATTGGCCGCCCTCATATTAAACAAAACCATAAGTTCTTCACCCACTGCAGGTTCAAGCGAAAAATGAACACCTCGTAAAAAATCATTGAAATTGGCTTGGTTCAGCAATTCGGAACTGCCCTCTCTGTCCAGTATATTTTCTTGAAAAAATGCTATGGGCAATTCTACCCTAATACCAGGCTCTTCTCTATCGAATTGTTCGCCTTCATCAATATCTTCGGTATCGGGGTCGTCTTCCCTGGGTACCAAAATCTGCTTTTCATCTATAGAGTCGCTGACTACGGCTATTTCTTCAGTAAGAAAAGCTGAAAAATCTTGATCGGAATAATATTCTTGGGCTTCCTGAAAATTTGTATCAGGATCTAAATCCCTTAAAAAGAAGTTCGAGCGCTGCAATCGCAACGTAAATGGTGCATTGCGGTTTCCATAAATACTATCTATATCGATATCCCTGGCAAACTGATCTCTCACAAATTCATTATCTACGTCATCATTGATACCATCGCCGTCAGTATCCATTACAAGCGGATCGGTGCCCTTGGAATTCTCTTGGTTATCGGTAAGACCGTCTCCATCGGTATCGCTATTTGGATCTAAAGGGTCACTATCTAAACTATCGATTAATCCGTCATTGTCAGTATCACCTGAAGGGCTTTGCAAAAATGGAATGTAAAGAATTACAGATTCAATGGTTTCGTTTTCAGGTGTACCATCCGAAACCTCTCTCGCTTGGGTCTTGTCACCAAAAGTTGGATTAATGGTCGACAACTGCACCTGTGACGTAATGGTGGCCTCCGTCTTACCATATACCGGAT
Organism: Pricia antarctica; assembly: GCA_011050085.1. Lineage (GTDB taxonomy): Bacteria > Bacteroidota > Bacteroidia > Flavobacteriales > Flavobacteriaceae > Pricia > Pricia antarctica_A. The sequence continues at coordinate 208,129 of DRGL01000023.1, forward strand.
CAGAAAAAACACCTAACTGATAACTAGGCAACTTGTTGGTTCGCACTGCCTTTATTTTCTTGTTGGTGGCGAAAACGTCAAATACGGCCTTATCGGTATTGAAAGGTTCGCTACCGACAACACCAGAACCAATAGAAGTTAGATCTTGTTCACAGGAGACCAATAGAGTACCAAGAGCAATTACCGCAACTGCGATAAACTTGAGTCGATTCGAAAAAATCATTCGGGCTATTTTAAAACTTCAGTGTTATAGAAATTGGCATACGCATCTTCAAATTCTTGCAAAGATACATACGGCAACACAGGTTTCTCGAGGTTGGAAATGTGGTTTTTTAAATCTTCAGGAATACCTTCCGAAGCTAAAATTACCGCATCTGAATTATCCACGGCAATCTTTAACAAATTATTATACGTCGGGGTCGCCAGCGAAGCAATACTTTCTTGGGGCAGGCCATCGAAGGCAATTCTATCCATCATACCTGAATCCAGTTCGCCCTCAAAGGACTTCTCATATACCGATAATACAATTTTACTGGTATCGAACAAAGGTTCGTCAGCATAGAATTTTTTAAGATATAGCGGCAACAAAGAGGCCATCCAACCATGCACGTGTATAATGTCTGGAGACCAGTTCAATTTCTTCACCGTTTCTACAACGCCTTTCGCGAAAAATATCGCACGTTGATCATTATCGGGAAAAAGATTTCCGTCGCTATCCGTAAACGTTGCTTTACGTTTAAAATATTCGTCGTTATCAATGAAATATACTTGAATACGCTCTTTGGGTATGGAAGCTACCTTAATAATTAAGGGCATATCCATATCGTTCACTACCAAATTCATACCAGAGAGACGAATCACCTCGTGCAATTGGTGCCTACGTTCGTTTATATTACCATATCTTGGCATAAAAATCCGTATTTGGCCGCCATTACTATTGACCATTCTCGGGGTTTCGTAAGACATTAGGGAAACTTCGTTCTCCGGAAGGTATGGTACTAGTTCCGATGATACGAACAATATCTTTTTGCCATTCATATTTTACACAATTTAAAGGTGGATTGTAAATTGGCTGCAAAATTACAAAAAATATAGAGATAAGCCGTAAGTTTGCTCGGTTTAAAAATACCCTATGCCGGTCATTACCACGAAGAAAGAACTCGAACAACACCTAGCTTCCCTCCCTAAAAATCAAAGTTTGGGGCTAGTGCCGACTATGGGCGCCTTGCATAAAGGGCATGCTGCATTGGTCGAAAAAGCGGTTGCAGAGAATGACACTGTCGTGGTCAGCATCTTTGTCAACCCTACACAGTTCGACAATAAAGAGGACCTCGAAAAGTACCCCAATACCCTTGAGCAAGACGTTGTCTTGTTAGAAGGCATATCTAAAAATATCATCGTCTTTGCGCCAACGGCAGATGATATCTACAATAATCGTATACAATCAAAAGTATATGATTTCGAAGGTTTGGATAAAGTGATGGAAGGTGCTTTTAGAGATGACCATTTTAACGGTGTAGGCACTATTGTTGAATACCTATTACTTTTAATCAAGCCTGATAAGGCCTATTTCGGGGAGAAAGATTTTCAACAGCTTCAAATCGTTAAAAATCTAATCGTTGCAAATAATATCTCCGTAACTGTAATAGGATGCCCGATTGTGAGGGAAACAAGCGGATTGGCCATGAGCTCTCGCAATGAAAGACTGTCAAAAGACATGCGAAAAGAGGCAGCGTTCATCTACAAGACCCTACTAACTGCCAAGGAGAAATTTGGCACGGAAAGTGCTAATTATGTGAGGGATTGGACCGAAAAGCAGTTCGAAAATCATTCCGATCTTAAGTTGGAATATTTTGAGATAACGGATGTCGATACGCTGACACCGGTTAAAACAAAAAAAACAGCTTTAAAATATCGCGCCTTTATAGCCGTTTATACCGAGGGCGTTCGGCTAATAGATAATATAGCCCTTAACTAAAATCAAATTTTAATTACCTTTGACCCATGCAAATAGAAGTCGTCAAATCGAAGATTCATCGTGTAAAATGTACTGGTGCCGACCTTAACTATATCGGTAGCATAACCATTGATGAAGACCTTATGGATGCTGCGAACATTATCCGTGGAGAGAAGGTGCAAATAGTGAACAATAACAATGGGGAACGTTTAGAGACGTACGCCATTCCCGGTGAAAGGGCCAGCGGTGAAATTACCCTTAATGGAGCAGCCGCCAGGAAAGTGGCAACCGGCGATATTCTTATCCTTATTACCTATGCTCGAATGGATATCGAAGAGGCAAAGGTTTTTAACCCTTCGCTAGTGTTTCCGAACGAAACCAACAATTTATTAGTCTGAAGCAACAAATAACTCCCCTTTAGCACAAAACCTCAGCTTAGGTTTTAGCCTTAAGGAAAATGCATAGTTCGCCTTGGACGAAAAACTTACAAAGACTTTAAAAACAATACTTCCAATAGCGTTGGGGGTTTTTTTGGTTTGGTACTGGTATACTGCTACCGCCGAGGAAGAAAGAAATCAGATACTATACTATATAAAGGATGCCGATCTATTCTGGGTCGGTATTTCGATGGTACTCGGTGTTTTTGGACATTTGTCGCGGGCCATAAGATGGAATTATTTACTGCAACCCCTTGGCTACGCACCCAAAATCAGCAACAATATTTTTATCATCTTGATGGCCTATCTGGCCAATCTGGGTATTCCCCGAACCGGTGAGATTTTAAGGGCTACGGCATTGACTACATACGAAGGCGTTCCCTTTGAAAAAGGTATAGGTACCATCATTACCGAACGGGTCATCGATGTCATCATGCTATTTCTGATCATTCTTGGAACGTTACTCTGGCAGACCGATATTATTTTGGGGTTTCTTGAAAATGTGGGCATTCCCCTGAATAAAATCTTAATATTAATGGGTTCGGGGCTACTGATGTTGACAGGATTTTTCATTTTTATCAAAAAATCATCCCATAACTTCGCCCACAAGCTTAAGAAATTTGTGAAAGGACTTCTTGACGGTCTTTTAAGTATCTTTAAGATGAAGAATAAATGGGCCTTTTTAGGGCATACGCTCTTCATTTGGGGTTGTTATATCGGAATGATGTGGGTCATCAAATTTACAGTACCGGAAACCCTCGGTCTTTCGCTGGGCCAACTAATGGTTGCATTCGTAGCAGGGTCATTGGCCATGATGTTCACCAATGGCGGAATCGGCCTCTACCCTATTGCCGTAAGCCAGGCATTGGCCATTTTTGGAATCAGTAAAATATCTGGCGATGCCTTTGGCTGGATTATGTGGATTGCACAGACCCTTATGGTCGTGGTTTTTGGGGCAATATCTTTTCTCGTTCTACCGTTATTGAACAGGAACCGTTGAGACACCTACATTAGATTTCGACGCGTCTACCATACCCAAATCTTAGACCATGCTACGAAATTTAAGCCTTTTCGCCATTTTGCTATGTGCCAACCTGAGCGGCCAAGTAACCCAAGAAATCTTCGAATCGTTCAAATTACAAGAACGCCGCGATGTTCGATACTACGTTCCGGAAGAGTATGACAAAGCAAAAAAATATCCACTAATTGTGGTCCTTGATGGCGATTACCTTTTTGACCAAACGGTTGCCAACGCCAAATTTTACAATAAATTTCACGGCATGCCCGCGAGTATTGTTGTCGGCGTTGACCAAAGTAAAAACGGACTGAGGTTCGACGATTGCGCCTTCGAGAGCGATACCGGATTACCCTCCGAAAAAGGCAAGCTGTTTTTTGAGTTTATAGGTACCGAACTCATTCCCTATATTGAAACAACGTACAATACAGCGTCATTCAAAACCATCGTCGGTTATGACATTTCAGCGAATTTTCAGAATTATTGGTTGTTTAAGGAGAAATCGTTGTTTAGCGCTTATATCAATATTTCGCCATCCTTAGCGCCTCAGATGGAAGCTCGGGTTCCCGCCCGTTTGATGTCGTTCGACCAACCCATGTTCTACCAATTGATTGTAGAAGGTCTAAAGGATGATGATACCGCCCGAATTTTGCAGATGAACAATACTATCAAAGCAATCTCCAAAGACAACTTAAACTATGATTTCACTCAATATGACGGAGCTGATGACATTTCTATTGCCACATATGGCATCGGTCAGGCCTTTGACAATATTTTTAGGATGTTCAAACCTATCAGCCCCAAAGAATACAAAGAGAAAATCTTGACCTTAGACGGGCCGGTCTATCAATATCTTGAGGATAAATATCAGGTCATCGAAGACCTCTTTGGTTTTGAAAAGACCGTAGAACTCAACGACATCATGGCCATATACGCCGCTACCCGCAAAAAAGAGGATGTGGAGTCGCTTAAGCCGCTTTCTGACATGTGCAAAAAGCAATTTCCCGGAACAATGCTTGGTTTTTACTTTGAAGGAGAATATTACGAGCAAATTGGAGAGCCTAAAAAAGCGTTTAAAACCTTCGAAAAAGCATTTAATATGGAAGAGATCGACTTTTTGACTAAGGAAATGGCGTTGGAGAAAATCGATGCTCTAAAGGCGGATTTTGGGTATTAAGAGCGTTTCAATTCAAAGGTTAAGTTGAAGTGGAGTAATAATATATATTTCTAAAGTCTTGAAACTTTACTTTATCTTATTCTAAAAAATGGGTTCAAAGTGCTATACTGAAAAAGCGTTGCCAATTGATTAATTTTTTCTACTCAGGCAAAGAAATCGTTCTTATAGCAAAGCGGACTTTCCATTTTTATTTAAGTCTATAAATAGTCTTAACCTCTAACAAAAAGTAATCAAATGAAAATAAAAAAAATAGTTTACTGGATAGCAACCGGACTTCTTTCTGCTCTATTGGTATTTTCCCTTTATAATTATATCTTCAATTTCGAGGTGATGACGGAAGCCATGGAGGGTTTTAATTTTCCGCCATTTCTGATTTATTTTTTAATTATCGCAAAAGCTTTAGGGCTTATTGCTATTCTTTCTAACATCAAAGGAGTTCTTAAAGAATGGGCATACGCTGGATTTTTCTACAATTTCTTACTCGCCTTTTTGGCTCATTATATGGCTGGCGATGGCGAGGGAGGGGGTGCAGTTGTTGCATTACTGCTATTAGTAGTATCTTATGTTACAGGTAAACAAGTGCGGCCATGGATTATCAGGGGGTGATTGCTATCGGTTTTCATTTGTAGAGGCGCTAGAACTTAGAAAATTTTTCTTCAGGGTTAATCCGTGTATTTAGTTGCATTCAAAGGCTTAAATAATTTGGTTTCAAATCCATTCATTTTACCTTCTTCCAAAGCATTTTTTAGTTTGACACTGATCAAAGGTGTGTCATGTAAAAAATCAAGGTTTACCAAATCAAGATTTTCAAATTTGTCATTGAAGACAATTTTTTCTGGTAAGAGTTTAAATTCATAGCTAACCATAAAATAATCATACAGTTTCTCTAAGTACTCTTTTTGAAATATAGGTAGTACGACCCTATTATTAGCGTTCGATGAGTTTTGAATACGAACTAAAGATTGCTCGATATCAATGCTTTTCCATATATCTTTCACAATAAAGTGTAACCAAAAATATTTTAAAAGATTGCCTTTATGGTAGACTTTAATCGGATAAAAATGGTGATGTGGTAATGTAAACTGTTCCAAAATTTCTCTGAAATCAGTATCTACTATTATCCCAAAAGTAGCTTCCGCTCTTTCCAAGAAATTAGTGGGGACTGCGTTGGCATCTATTTCTAATTCTAATTCCGGTAAGAAATCAGGGAATTCAGAGTATTTTAAGTTTCTACTCGAATTTTTCGAAGTAGGATCATAGCCTTGTCTCAACATAGTTTGGGGATACTTACCTATTATACCCAAATCATGTGTAGAACTAATTGAAAAATACCTCATATCTTAAAATTTGGAACTCCATTAGCTGGATTAATAACTTTTTTGAAATATTCGTTTAAACTTAGCCCCGAATTCTTAGCATTAATATAAGTTCTGGAATGAAATAAACCTTAAAAATTAGAGTTTAGACGCTTTCAATCATCTAGCCCCTTTTTATAATAAAACAGTTGTATAATTATTTAACCGGCTTATAAAGCTTGAGCTGGAAACCGGTCATTTTTTGAGATTCCATTTCTTTTTTAAGTCTTGCGCTGATCAAAGGCGTATATTCCAAAAACTCGATATCTATTATGTCATAAATTTGAAAGGAATCTTTAAAATATAGTTTGTCGGCAAATAGTGTGTATTCATATTTATGTAAATAATATAGAGATAGTTTCTCAACATACTCCTTTGACAATACCGGTAATATTATATAAATATCCTTACTAGTATTACTCTGAATTCTTAGTGTAGATTTATCCATATCAATGTTCTCCCAAAAATCACTAATAATGAAATGCATCCAGTAATAGTCCAACAATTTCGACTTTTGGTAAATTTTAATTGGATAAAAGTGATGCGGTGGTAGATTGAACTCTTGGAATAGCGTTTTCAACTTACTGTCCACCACTAATCCAAAACTCCCGCTTGCCGGATCAATTAAATTGGTCGGTACCGCTTTCTCATGAAGTTCCAATTCATAATTGGGTATGAAATCTGGAAACTCATTTGATTTCACCTGCCAGTGGGATTCAGGCAAAGAAGGATTATAGCCGGCTTTTAACTTGGTTTGGGGATAATGACCTATTTCATCGAGGTTGTCGGAATTAAAAATTTTAAAATATAACATTACAAAAGCCATTTATTACGAAAATGTTACCTCACTAATGCTTCAGTGATTTAATACTGTAGTATGATCATAAATACTAGTTTCGAATCCATTCATATTGTTTGATATCAAGCAACTAAATAAATCTTCACTAATCGGAGGAATCCAACCGATGCCTACTGTCTCATAAATATCAAATAGAATATCTGTTTTAAAATAAAGCCGTTCATATTTTAATTGATAACCCCTCTCTCGATTACTTTTTATTTTTTCCAAATTTGCCTTGGATATCATGGGAATAATTTCGCATCGCGAGGTATCTATAATTCTGAATTTGTTTATTGTCGATTTCTCAAGATCAATATTTTCCCAAAAATCTCTGATGATGTAGTGAAACCAGTAATATTCTAATAGTGAACTATTGTAATAAACCTTTAGGGATAAAAATGATGTGGAGGTAAACGAAATTTTTCCAATATACTCTTAAAAGGTTTATCTACCAAAAAACCATTAAATCCAGATGCACCGTCTAGAAAATTGGTGGGCTTAGCTTTTTTGTCGATTTCCAGCTCAAGATTAGGCACGAAATCAGGAAATTCGTCTGCCCTGACCTGCCAGTGGGAGTTATGTAGAGTAGGATTATACCCGTCTTTTAACTTGGTTTGGGAATAATGACCTATTATCCCCAAATCATGTGTTGCACTAATTGAAAAATACCTCATGGCTAAATTTTATTAAGGTAAGGCTCCATGAATTTTATTCTTCGCCTATACCTTCGAAAACCAAAAGACCATCCTGATAAAAACTTTAATTTTTTTTATAACCGCTAGTCTTTCTTTTTCAGTCATTGGAAGATTTTCAGGACGACCTGTAGCTGAAAGGCTCTTAACTATCTAGCGTTTGTAACGATAGCCTCCAAGAAATTATTAATCGAAAAGACTAAATGACTTCACTAGCAAGGAACGTTCGCTTTACTCAATTACAAATTATAATTTAAAAAAATCCTCATTAAAACTAAGGCTTCTTGCCATAAATTACAAACCGTATACTAATAAACTTACTCTCCTTTTAGTTCTTTACTAAACCTTTCTAACCACCCGTTTTCGATAATAGGTTCAGCTTTCAGCATTTCACTAATCTCCTCGATATTAATCTGATTACTCCCTTTTTGATAAACAATTTTGAACTCTTTGTTTTCTTCGAATATCTTTAAAAAATCAAATAAAGTGCCACTTAAAAGAGAAAAAAAAATTCATTAATTGTTTTTTTTTCTTCGCTGTTAAAGCGGTCCATCAAAACCGAATAAGGTTTTAGCCGTTCAAATTTTTTCCCTTCACCAGACAAAACTTATAAAAAACTACCGTATTGACTGTCAACAGCTACCGTGCCAACTAACTTGCCAAATTCATCTAAAATATCTTTATCATTTTTCATAATTTTCAATTGGTTCCATTCCATGGAATGTTTGTAATATATTTAACACCTTGCTTTTTTCAAATCTTCTAAGGCTTTTACGAGCCACCTGTAATTATATTCTAACATTCCCTACTTATCATTATAGTCACCTTCAAAAACTAAAAGTCCATCCTGATAAAAATCTTTGATCTTTCTAATTATCGTTAGTCTTTCTTTTTCAGTCATTGGAAGGTTTTCAGGTTTATGCCAAAAAGTAAATGAATCATTATAAATAAACCACCTTCCTGGATCTGTTAACAATTCAACATTCAATTTTATTTGATAACCGTTTTTCTGCTCTAGAATATGTATACCTCTATTTTGTTCCAGTATTTTCATTTCGTATGTATTATAATTTCCTTCAAAGTCATTGGATCTATCGTAATTATTTTGGTGACATTCTTATTACTTATTAAAGCAGGTAATTCTGTGGTAATCCAAATACTGTCAGCCCTTACATCAGTTCCTAAAACTACACGCACAGTGCCGGAAGCATTCTGAGCCAAAAACAAAGAGGCTTGTCTGACCTCTACTTCAAAAAATTCTTTCAAAACTTAAATGTCAGCTCAGACTCATTTCTCACAAATAACTCGACCTAGACGGATGGTATTTCGTCATAGCCTTCGACATAAATAGGGTTATCGGCTTTATTATAATATGATTTTATCTTTTTAACAATCTCATCTCTCTCCTGTTCTGTAATGGGAACGTTTTTAGGTTTGTGCCAAATATCGAATGAGTTGATATAAACGTACCATCTAGCCTCCGGAACTTCAATAAGTTCCGTTGACAAAAAAACTTGATTGCCGTTATCCATTTCTATTACCTGAGATCCACGTGTCATTTCCAGAATTTTCATTTTGTATGTATAATAGTTTTTTTGAAAGATTTAGGGTCTACTTTGATAATTTTATTGAAATCATTCTATTTTATCATATCCCTCAAATAGGATTGGGTTATCGCCCTCCTAATAAAAGGTTTTAACCTTTTTAACAATCTTTACTCTTTCCAGCTCAGATATAGGGATATTTTTGGGTTTGTGCCAAACTTTCAATGAATCTATGTAAACATACCATGCTAATTGTTCCGTTGATAGCTCTACTGTAAGCTTAAATTGGTTTCCGTTGTCCGTTTCTATAATTTGATACCCACGAGACATTTCAATTATTTTCAATTATTTTAATGTTTTAATCTTCACCTATTTATTCTAATATCAATGGCGAACCTTAAAATTACCTCAATTTCTCAATAACTTCTTCCCGTTCTTCTTTATTAATAGGTATATTTTCAGGAACCTACCAAAAGGCTAAGGAATCTATGTATATAAGCCACGCCATGGGAATCTCTACTAACTATACTCATATTTGTACTTGCTTTTTATTATCCATTTCAATAATATGGTTTCCTCTGCCACTTTTCAATGTTTTCATTTTTTATTTATTATTGTCTCTTTAAGTGTTTTGGGATCTATTGAATTAATTTTTGTGACTTTTTAATTTTTGACCAATGCTGGGAATTTGGTAATAATCCAAACACTACTAGACAATAAATTCGTTTCTAAGACAGTTCGCACTACACCGGAACCATTTTACCCCCACACCACTAACCTGGGTTTCCTAATTTCTTTTGATGCCTCCATCATTCAGATTAAATGTATACCAAAATAGCATTCATCATAAGATTCATATAAAATCTTACTATCAAGTTAAACCTGATTGTATTGAGAATAATGTTCATGATAAAATAGCATAGAAGCTAAAACCTATTCTTTATAACACAGACAGGCTTTCAAGCTTATAAAAGGGCATCCAAAACTAATTCCAAAATCTGACCATCTTAGTAGCGAATTTTTATCTTTGAATTTAAGCTCAGTTTAGATTGTATGGCCAAAACAAAAACAACTTTTTTCTGCCAGAATTGTGGTGCGCAATATGCCAAATGGGTAGGGCAATGTTCCGCATGTAAAGAATGGAATACCGTTGTGGAAGAGGTGGTTCAAAAACCCGAAAAATCGAGTTGGAAAACCATTGCAAGCCCAAAAAAACGGATGGCCAAACCGCTTCGGGTACACGAAATCAGTTCCGATAAAGAGATACGACTTAACACCTTTGACCTTGAGTTCAATCGTGTATTGGGTGGCGGGCTTGTACCAGGAGCTTTAGTATTATTGGGCGGGGAACCGGGCGTGGGCAAAAGCACCCTGCTGCTACAAATTGCTTTAAAACTGCCGTACAGAACACTCTATGTTTCCGGGGAGGAAAGCCAAAAGCAAATAAAGATGCGTGCGGATCGCATTCATCCGAATAGCGATACCTGTTATATTCTTACCGAAACGAAGACCCAGAATATCTTTCAACAAATCGAGGCGACAGAACCCGATATTGTTGTTATCGACTCCATTCAGACACTACATTCCGATTATATTGAATCTGCGGCAGGGAGTATCTCCCAAATCCGGGAATGTACCGCCGAACTAATCAAGTTCGCCAAGGAAACCAATACGCCAGTAATTTTAATAGGTCACATTACCAAAGATGGTTCCATTGCCGGACCGAAGATTTTAGAGCATATGGTCGATACCGTACTACAATTTGAAGGCGACCGGAATTACGTGTACCGCATCCTTCGATCTCTGAAAAATCGTTTTGGGTCGACCGCAGAATTGGGCATCTACGAAATGCAGGGCGGTGGACTACGGCAGGTAAATAATCCTTCCGAAATATTGATTTCCAAAAATGACGAGGGACTAAGTGGCACGGCCATTGCTTCGACGGTCGAAGGCATGCGACCGTTAATGATAGAGATTCAAGCTTTAGTTAGCACCGCAGTCTACGGAACACCACAACGCTCCACAACGGGTTACAATGCCAAAAGGCTGAACATGCTTCTTGCCGTGCTCGAAAAACGGGCAGGTTTTAAATTGGGTGCCAAGGATGTTTTTTTGAACATTACCGGAGGAATATCCGTAGACGACCCCGCCATAGATTTGGCCGTCATCGCCGCCATACTTTCCAGTAATGAAGATATCGCCATAGCAAAAGGTGTATGCTTTGCCGCAGAAATCGGCTTAGCAGGTGAAATTCGCCCTGTACAGCGAATCGACCAACGAATTTCGGAGGCTGAAAAGCTAGGCTTTACGACCATCTATGTGTCCAAAAACAATAAAATCGGATTGAAAAATCCGAAAATCGCCATTGAACTGGTATCAAGAATTGAAGATGTTGTCAGTGGATTGTTTGAATAACAATTTAGCTTACGTAGTGGTGTGGAAAGACTATTATACTTCTCAATTGTCAACTTACTAGAGAATCAAATACGATAGGCAATCTATACTAAAGACCACCCAACTATCGAATAAAGCATCTAGCGCTTATCCCGCAAAATCCTAGCAAAAACTATGATAATAACCACTACTACAATAATCAGTACCAATTGCCCAAATCCAACTTTTAGAAAAAACATAGGCTTAGCTTAAGGCGATGGATTCGGAATCATTGTATGTATATCTTCGATACCTTGCAGTACTTCATCGCTTAAAGCTACATCGATACTTCCGATATTCTGTTTGAGCTGCTCCATAGAGGTTGCCCCGATAATAGTACTGGTGACAAAGGGCCTCGTATTCACAAAGGCCAAGGCCATCTGGGCCATAGATAGTCCGTGTTCTTTAGCTAGCTCATGATACTTCTCTATTGCCTTCGATGCAGTGTCACCGCTATACCGAGAATATTGTGGATAGAGTACGACGCGCGATGTAGCCGGCCGCATACCTCCCATAAACTTGCCCGTCAAAGTTCCAAAACCCAATGGTGAATAGGCCAGAAGCCCCACTTTTTCGCGTATAGCGATTTCCGACAAACCTACCTCGAACAAGCGATTCAAAAGGTTGTATGGATTTTGAATGGTAATGGTACGGGGCAAACTCGCATGTACTTTACTTTCCATTATAAATCGCATAGTACCCCAAGGGGTTTCGTTAGAAATACCGACATGTCGGATCTTACCCTCACGAATCAGATCGCGCAAAGTTTCCAAAACCTCGTGGATATTATCTTGCCAATGGTCACTGACATCGTGTTCATAGCCTCTCTTTCCAAAATAGTTAGTGCTACGCTCTGGCCAGTGCAACTGATACACATCGATATAATCTGTCTGTAAACGTTCTAGGCTTCCGGCCACAGCATTGCGAATCGAATCGGACGTAAAGCCGGTGGTACGAATAAATTTCGACATCTCAGCCTTGCCGGCAATTTTGGAGGCTAAAACAATTTTGTCTCGATTTCCGTTTTTCTGGAACCAGCTGCCGATTATCTTTTCGGTATCGCCCCATCGGTCGGCATGCGCGGGTACGGAATATAATTCGGCAGTATCAAAAAAATTGATGCCTTGATCAACGGCATAATTCATTTGCTCGTGGCCTTCTTCTTCGGTGTTCTGGTTGCCCCAAGTCATAGTGCCAAGGCAAATCTTACTGACATCGATGTCAGTATGGGGCAGGGTGGTATAGTTCATGGGGTCGCATTTGAATTCATATTTGAAGCATCCAAATTTACGAATATATAAATCACTGCTCCTCTACTTCGACTAAAATCGGGCAGTGGTCGCTATGTTCGGCATTGGCTAAAATTACGGAACGTTTCAATCGGTTTTTTAAGGGCGCAGCGACCATACCATAATCCAACCGCCAGCCTTTGTTATTGTTACGAGCATTGGCACGGTAGCTCCACCAGGTATAATTATCCGGCGCATCGTTAAATTGGCGAAAGCTGTCGATAAAACCGCTGTCGATAAAATTACCGATCCATGCGCGCTCGACGGGAAGAAAACCCGATACATTTTTAAGACGAACGGGGTCGTGAATATCGATGGCCTTATGGCAAATATTATAATCGCCCAGTACAATCAAGTTGGGCCGTATCTTTCGCAATTCGTCAACATAGTCCTGAAAATCGGCCATGTAGTTCAATTTATGTTCCAATCGCGCTATATTGGTGCCAGATGGAAGGTACATGTTCATCACGGATATATCCCCAAAATCGGCACGGAGGTTCCTACCCTCGAAATCCATATAGGCGATACCCGTTCCGAACTCTATGTGGTCAGGTTTTGTTTTGGATAGGATGGCGACGCCACTATATCCTTTCTTCTGGGCACTGTACCAATACGTATACGCATAGCCCGCTTCTTCAAAAAGGGAAAGGTCTAATTGCTCTTCCATCACCTTGATTTCTTGAAGACAGACCACATCGGGATCAACGGTCTGTAACCATTCCAAAAATCCTTTTTTTAGTGCAGCTCGGATGCCGTTGACGTTGTAGGAAACAATTTTCATTTCTAAAATTTGGGCGAAAGTAACTAAAACAGTTAAAAAATGGAAGTTTCGAAGCTTCCGAAAGCATCGTAATTCAGTATTTTTGCGGTTAGATTTCGATTTATGAGATACCTCCTTGTTTTTACATTTTTGCTTTTGTCCGCTTTTTTTTCACATGCCCAAAATCCTATAGAAAAAGATAGTGTGACCCAGCTTGACGAGGTAACACTGTTGGATGCCCTAAAGACTAAAAATGCAACGGGTATAAGTACTTCGGACGTGATTTCCGCCAAAATATTCCAGAATTATAGTCCTGTAGAATTGACCTCGGCCATCAACCAAATCCCTGGGGTATTTGTATTATCGGGTGCACTGAACACCAATAGGATAACCGTGCGAGGTATCGGCGCACGAACACTTTTTGGAACGGACAAGCTACGGCTTTATTACAATGATATACCTGTCACTGACGGCTCTGGCTTTTCGACCATTGAAGCCTTCGACCTTGAGAACCTCAGTCAGATGGAAGTCATAAAAGGTCCGAAAGGAACAACTTTCGGGGCAAATCTAGGTGGGGCCATTATTTTGAATCCCAAAGAAGCTCTTGGAAAATCTACCAATCTATCCAACAATTTTACGATAGGTTCCTTTGGCTTGCTTAAAGACAATCTATCATTTAACCACAATAACGGAAAGCTACGCTTGGGATTGCAATATGGGCATCTGGAAACGGACGGTTATCGCGATAATAGTCAATTCGAAAGGGATGGCCTGCTATTGAATACATCTTACCAATTCAACGAGAACAACAAAATAGGACTATTGGTCAATCATATCGACTACACGGCCAATATTGCCAGTTCGCTAGGTGCTACAGCTTTTGCAGAGAACCCAAAGCAGGCCGCGGCGAATTGGGGCGGTGTATCAGGCTTTGAAACCAATAATTATTCATTAATCGGTCTTAATTATGCGCATATTTTCAACGACCGTCTTAAAAATACCACCAGTATCTTTTATTCTTATCTCGATCATTTTGAACGCAGGCCGGCGCCATTGGGTTTCTTAGATGAAATAACGAACGGTTACGGATTCCGGACACGCTTTACCGGAAATTTTGCATTTTTAAATCGAACTGCGGAGTATAACCTAGGTGCTGAACTTTATAAGGATGAGTACAATTGGTCGCTCTTTAGAACGCTAGAACAAGCCATTAACGGAAGCATACAGGGTGAAAAGTTTTCAGCTAATAAGGAATTTAGAACACAGCTCAACAGTTTCGGAACGCTACTTTTACCGTTGACGGAAACGTTTTCCGCACAAATTGGCCTTGCGGTCAATAAAACGAAATATGATTTCCGTGACCGCTTCAATACGGGAACGAATAGTACAACAGCTAAGCGTGATTTCGATCTCATCGTTCTTCCTAGCCTTGACCTTGAGTATCGCTTTTCTCAAGCCACTAGCCTTTTTGCCAATGTCAGCCGAGGCTTCTCTAATCCGACTGTCGAACAGACTTTGACCCCCGACGGTGTTATCAACCCGGACATTGCCCAAGAGACAGGCACAAACTACGAATTGGGTACGGAACTATATCTCGATGAAAACAGATTTCACCTTAATCTGGCCATCTACCAAATGGATGTTCGCAATTTATTAGTAGCCGAGCGTGTAGCAGAGGATCAATTTATTGGTAGAAATGCAGGGAAGACCCGTCATCGTGGTATAGAGATGGCGATGGATTATACGTGGACAATCAGTCTGAAACTTCAAATATCACCATTCCTAAGCTACACCTTGAATGACCACGAATTTGTAAATTTCACCGATGCAGGCGAAAATTTTTCTGGAAACCCCTTAACAGGAGTTCCTAAACAATTAAGCACTATAGGAATACAGTCCCGCTTTCTTGACGGCTTCTATTGGAATATATTACGACGATATGTATCCGAAATACCGCTGACCGATGCCAATACCCTACAAAGCGATTCTTTCAATGTTTTCACGTCACGTCTCGGATATCAGAAATCGCTATCGGAAAAATTCACCATTGGTGTCGATTTTGGCGTAAACAACATCTTTGACGAACACTATGCGGAGTCGGTATTGATTAATGCAGGAAGTTTCGGAGGCGAACCTAGATATTATTATCCAGGTAATCCTAGAAATTTTTATGGGAGTTTGAGGTTGGGATGGCGGATATAGGTTCAAAAACCAGTATCTAAAAAAAGACAGTTATCTATTTTTGGTAGGATGCCTTCAAATTTTTTCTTAAAATCTCGAATTTGGCGCTATTTATCGGTCTTTATTATCGATTTCATTGCAAGGATGTTCTTTAGTTTTCATGCCGTCTGATAGGACACTTTCCGAACCCGCTTAAGTATTTCGAGTAAACATTAAGCTGTTTTTTTAGTTCAATCTAGGCAGTTCGTTTTATAGTAATATCAAATCATGGTATTTATTTCACTTGGCACCAAATTCATTTTACAGCTCATATAATTTACACTAATGCTTATCAACAGCTTTATATTTGTTCTCATTGTAATAGGCTAAAACGTGTTCTGGTATTTCGATTCCTTGAGGCAAAAGTGCATCACTTTCCGGAAATTCGGCTATTTGTTTGAGCGGCAGTAATCCGGCCCAAATGGGTAAATCTATATCACTTTTTTCATCTTTTACGCCCACGTCCCTAATTTTGGCGGAAGCGCTTTGAATGGTCATTTCTACTACTAATGTACCATCCAATTCTTTTTTCAACATAGGGCGGATGCCCTCCCAGCGGCCCTCCATCATATGATCGACAACACATTTGAGGGCATTTTCCTTTTTTTGCCCATTGGTTATCTTTAAAACCGAACCGAACAAGGTCGCAGAACGATAATTTACCGAATGGTGAAGCCCGGAACGCGCCAAGACCAAGGCATCTAAATGCATTACGGTCATACTGGCCTCCTTTGCTTCCAAAAGGGAAAGTAGCATTCTGTTCTTGAGCGAACCATGCAGGTATATTTTGTCACCAGCCCTTCCATAGGCCATGGGTAGGGAAATTGCCTTTCCTTCGAAAATATACGATACGTAGCCTACAAAACCAGCGTCTAGAATGGTGTTGATTTTCTCCACTTCGTAATTTGCCCTAACGGCTCCTCTTCGCACCGTATTTAAGGCTTCTTTTTTGAATTCTTTCATAACTTCTCTACTATTCGCATCAAATTTAATAGATTTATGGGCTATCGTATTCATCCAGAATTGAGTTTTTAAGTAGACCAGATATGATTCCATATAGAACTTGCATACACCTTGATAGAAATAGTAAACAAGCACTTTATGTTCAGCTATCCAATCAGTTTGTAAGGCTAATAAAAAGCAGGATGCTTTCTCCAAGCGCCAAACTCCCCAGCAGTCGTAGCCTGGCGAACATGTTAGGTATACACCGCAAAACGGTCATCGCCTGTTATGATGAGCTGATACTACAGGGCTGGATAGAGAGCATTCCTAAAAAAGGCACATATGTTCACAAAAGCATACCCCTATTACAGCAAAAAGTATTATCATCGGACTCCCAAAATTCAGAATCAGGGGAAGCTGGCTTTTCATATCTGAAAAATTCTATTTTCCACAGACCTGAACTTGAAAAATTAGCTGGTTATCAGTATCTCAACGATGGGGAATCCGATCAGCGATTGACACCGCTGAACGATATTGCCAAAGAGTATCGTTCTTTAGCCAAACGCAAGAGCAGTCTGGCTAATCTCGCATATGGTGCGACCTACGGTAATGATGAACTGCGCAAGGTTTTAGTCGAGTATTTGAACGAAACTAGAGGTTTGCACGTTACCAAAGAACAGTTGATGATTACGCGTGGCACTCAAATGGGACTGTACCTTGCCTCAAGGCTTCTACTTGAACCGGATTCGAAAGTAATCGTTGGGGAAACCAACTATGTTGCCGCAGACCTTACCTTTAGCTACGCCGGGGCGAATCTTTTAAGGGTTCCCGTTGACCGTAATGGCATAGACACTGACGCCGTTGCCGTACTTTGTGAAAAACATACTATTAAAGCGGTGTATGTTACCTCTCACCATCACCACCCTACCACGGTAACCCTATCGGCGAAACGCCGAATGCATTTGCTCAACCTTGCCCGCACCTACCGTTTCGCAATCATAGAAGACGACTATGACTACGATTTTCATTACGATCACGCTCCAATACTTCCGCTTGCCAGCCACGATTTAAATGGAAATATAATTTACGTAGGATCCATCTGTAAAACGGTTGCACCGGCCTACCGTATTGGGTACTTAGTTGCATCCAAAAACTTTGTAGACGAATGTGCCAAACTACGTCGTTATGTAGATCGGCAAGGTGACTCAATGCTTGAAGCAACTTTCGCCCGTTTCATTAAGAATGGGGACTTAGATAGACATATTCGCAAAGTGCTTAAAATCTATGCTGATAGAAGGTCTCTTTTTTGTTCACTTCTTAAGAAAAATTTGGGTAAGGCTATATCCTTTGAAATTCCAAAAGGCGGTATGGCCGTTTGGGTGGTACTGCATAAAAATTATAGTTGGAAAACCATTGCGGAGACCGCCAAAAAAAACGGATTAATCATTGGGGAATGGGAGCGGTATGACAGGGCTAAAATCGGACATAACGGCATACGAATGGGTTTCGCAGCCTATACTAATGATGAGATATATTCGGTTATCGACAAACTAAAGTTGGCCTTTGAGAATAGCTATCCCCATTACCTTAAGCCTTAACGAATAGACGTAAGCGACATTTTTTTAAACAAGAACCGGAGATTGCCAATAGCCTAGCCCATCTTCTTCAACCACGACTTCATATCGACTTCTTTGTGAATTATGGCTTTTATCTCAGAAATCGCAACACGTTGTTGCTCCATACTATCACGATGGCGGATGGTAACGGTGTTATCCTCTAAAGTCTGATGGTCTACGGTAATACAAAAAGGCGTACCATTCGCATCTTGCCTCCTATAACGGCGACCTACAGCATCCTTTTCGTCATATTCAACGTTAAAGTCCCATTTTAGGTCTTCAATGATTTCCTTGGCAACTTCGGGCAGACCATCCTTTTTTAACAGCGGAAAAACGGCTGCTTTAGTCGGAGCCAGCACTGCGGGGAGTTGCAGAACGGTTCTCGTGCTGCCATTTTCAAGCTCCTCTTCTTTGAGGGAATTGGAAAATACGGCCAAAAACATCCGATCAAGACCTATTGAAGTTTCCACCACGTAAGGCACGTAGCTTTCGCGAGTCTCATGATCGAAAAACTGTAGCTTTTTGCCGGAGTACTTTTCATGGCTGCTCAAATCAAAATCAGTACGGGAATGTATGCCCTCCAATTCCTTAAATCCAAAAGGAAAACGAAACTCGATATCTGCGGCGGCATCGGCGTAGTGGGCCAACTTTTCGTGGTTATGGAAACGATAGTTCTCTTCTCCCAAACCAAGGGAAAGATGCCATTTCATACGGATTTCCTTCCATTTTTCGTACCACTCTTTCTGCGTACCGGGTTTCACGAAATATTGCATTTCCATCTGCTCGAATTCACGCATACGGAAGATAAATTGCCGCGCAACAATCTCATTACGGAAGGCTTTACCAGTTTGGGCGATTCCAAAAGGTATTTTCATTCGCCCTGTTTTCTGAACATTCAAGAAATTGACGAAAATACCTTGAGCCGTTTCTGGGCGTAGATACAGGTCCATCGCACTCTCTGCAGTGGCACCCAATTTAGTGCCGAACATTAAATTAAACTGTTTGACCTCGGTCCAATTTTTTGAACCCGACATGGGGCAAGCTATATCAAGTTCCTCTATCAATTTTTTAACATCGACAAGGTCTTCGGCTTCCAAAGATTTTCCTAGACGTTTCAAAATAGCGCTCGCCTGTTCTTGATATTCCACCACACGTTGGTTGGTAGCGAGAAATTGCTCCTTATCAAACTTATCGCCAAAGCGCTTCTCAGCTTTGGCAACTTCCTTATCGATTTTGTTCTCTATTTTGGCGACGTGATCTTCAACTAGGGTATCGGCGCGATAGCGTTTTTTCGAATCCTTGTTATCAATTAGGGGATCATTGAAAGCATCTACATGGCCGGAAGCCTTCCAAGTAGTGGGATGCATAAAAATGGACGCATCGATACCTACGATGTCATCGTGTAGCTGCACCATAGCCATCCACCAGTACTCCCGAATGTTCTTTTTGAGTTCAGCACCATTCTGGGCATAGTCGTACACAGCACTTAAGCCATCATAGATTTCGCTGGACTGAAATACATATCCATATTCCTTTGCATGGGAAATTACCCGCTTAAAATCGTCATCTTGTTTTGCCATATCGCAAAAATAGAATTTTAGACACGGTCTTGGAAACTTATTTTGATTCTATTACGATTGTTGAGCAAGATTAAAATCAGAAATTACAGTTTATAGAATAACGATTGGAAGTGTAAAGCACCTTAATTACCGATACCCTGATGTATTGAATGCACAGGTTACCATTTAGTTCAGAAGAATATCTATCTATAAAGAAGGATGAACCTAAAGCACATTAGGAGATGGAATACTATTTAAGCTCGAATTCAGTTGTGGAAAGTAATTTCTCGTTCTCGAAAACATTGAGCCGGTAATTTCCCTCTTCCAACGAACCTTGCGGAATTGTTATAAAATCACAGATAGTAATCTCTTCGCCACTAAAGCGAAAATCAACACGTTTACTATACACATTACCATTAACGGTTATGGTGTTCGCATTGTCTTCAATGACCTGCATATCCGGACTCAAAAATTGAAGGTAGATACTATTTTGGGTATTCGTTGCAGAGGTATCGGCTATTACGGTTACACAACCTCGCAACTTTTCGATAATCGAGGCTTTATTGGTCTCGATCGGTTTGTTAAACCTGAGACGAAAAGCACTTCCTTCGGCATCACCTAACTTTAAATACCGTTTTACCTTTAACACTTTATTAAGCTCCTTAGTTTTTTTTAGCCGTAGTGCCTCTGCAGTAGCTAAAGAATTACTTTTAGCTCGAAGCTCCTCTATTTCCGTTTCCAACTTTCCATTCTTTTCGGCAAGTAACAGATTATTGTAATTCAGGAAGTTGTTTTTAAGCTTTAGGCTGTCATTCTTCGCTTCAAGTCGTCGAAGTTCGGTTTTGAATTCCCGAAGCTTCTCGACGGTGAAATTCAAACGGCCCACGGAGTCAAGCAGTTCTTGAACTCGATATTTCGAACTTTCAAGTTCTATTTCGTTCACTTCGTTAAGCGCAGACAATCGGTCTACATCTGTTTTCATTAGCGTCAAATCTTTCACCAGCAAATTTTTCTCCTGTTTTAGAAAGTCAATTTCGCTACTCGACTGCGCATAACTATAGTAAAAAGCGATAAGTATACCAATAATGACGGCAACCAGAACGGTAGATAGTATGTTATAATTGCTTTTCTTATCTTGACCTGGCATATGGGGATGTGGAGACTTTAAGTAGGTTGGTTAACGGTAAATACTACAAATGCGCAAAATGCTAACAAAGATACTAAACGATATCAATTCGGTTTTGATACCACGGGTATGTTTTGGATGTAATGCGCACTTACATCGGGGAGAAGATATCGTTTGTACCGTTTGCCGAAACGAATTACCGCTCACCGAATACACCTTTAACGATGAAAATCCCGTTGACCGTATGTTCTATGGTCGAATTAACATTAAAAAGGCAAATTCTTTTCTTTTTTTTAGCGAAAATGGTATTGTTCAAAGGTTAATACATCATTTAAAATACAAAAATCAAGAACGGGTTAGTGCATTTCTCGGGGATTGGTACGGTCAAATTTTAAAGGATGACATTGACTTCGCAAAGCAAATAGATATTGTAATTCCTGTACCTCTTCACCCAAAGAAGTTGAGACAACGGGGCTATAATCAAACAGAAGGCTTCTCTAAAAGATTGGCCCACCACTTACAAGCGCAATATGTAGACGATATTCTTATTAAGACGGCCAACACAAAAACCCAGACTAAAAAAGGAAGGATTAACCGTTGGCAAGGGGATAGCGAATTATATATTTTGGCAAATGCCGATGTTTTAAAGAACGAGAATATTCTTTTGGTAGACGATGTGATTACTACGGGCGCCACAATGGAAATCTGTGCGAATACCTTACTAAAAGCGCCCGGCACGACCATTTACCTAACAAGTATGGCCGTAGTGCCGAAATTATGGAGTTAAAGTGAACTCCGCAGGTTTGGAGTTAGACAGTTGCTATATTTAAAAGTAAAGGTGGCGCAATACTAACAACAATCGTTTTCGGCCTACAATGTTAAAAAACACTTTAGCCTTTCGACCTCCTTATAAAATAATCGTTTCTTTGTGACCTATACCCGAGTTCAATGATCCGTCGTTTTGTGGCAATGTTATTTCTTCTTCTACTGGTTGCGGCCCTTTGGCAATGCGCGCGACGGGGAAGTCCTTCTGGGGGTCCGAAAGATATCACCCCACCTCAACTCATACGAACTGAGCCCGATAGCATGACCATCAACTTTAAGGCCAAACGAATTAGGCTTTATTTCGACGAGTTTATTAAATTAGAGGATATACAGAACCAACTCATAGTTTCTCCCCCTTTAAAGTATCAACCGGAAATTAAACCACAGGGCGCAGCCAGTAAATACCTTGAGCTTAAGTTTAAGGATACCCTTCGCGAAAACACGACCTATACCATTAATTTCGGTCAGAGCGTTCAAGACAATAACGAGGGGAACCCTAGTAGTTTTCTTACCTACGTATTTTCTACGGGAGATTATATAGATTCGTTAGAGGTAGCAGGTGTAGTTAAGGATGCGTACACAAAAAAGGCAGATCCATTTATCAGTGTAATGCTATATGAAATTGATACGGCCTATACCGATTCGACCATTTTTAAGCGCCCCCCGAATTATATCACGAATACACTCGATAGCACAGTTATCTTCCGCTTAAAAAACCTTAAGGAAGGTCAGTATAAACTTTTTGCCTTAAAAGACGAGGCCAAGAACAACCTTTTTGATCAAAACGTGGATAAAATTGGTTTTATGGAGGATACGTTAACCTTACCTTCGGACTCAACATTTCTATTAACCCTTTTCAAGGAAGTTCCGAACTACAGTATAGCCGTACCAAGTTTAACCGCAAAAAACCGGATTCAATTTGGATATTTTGGCGATGCCTCAAACATAAAGATTGTGCCCCTTTTACCACTGCCCGATAGCGTTAGCACTAAAATAGTAAAAGAACGCGATAAAGACACGCTCAATTATTGGTTCACCCCGTTCGAGATGGATTCCATCGTTTTTACGGTTA
This sequence comes from Pricia antarctica, assembly GCA_011050085.1. GTDB lineage: Bacteria > Bacteroidota > Bacteroidia > Flavobacteriales > Flavobacteriaceae > Pricia > Pricia antarctica_A. The sequence continues at coordinate 230,989 of DRGL01000023.1, forward strand.
CCAACGAAAAGGAGAAAGTTATTGATACCTTTACCGTTAAAAGTCGAAAAGTGGAATTGGACTCATTGCAGCTGAATCCCAGCCAAAGTGGTTCCTTGAATTTTATTGATTTCTTCTACATTGGAGCCAATACGCCACTTACCAAAATTGACACGACTAAAATCAGAATGACGGATCAAGATTCGATAGCGGTCGCGTTTACTACAGATTTGGATACTTTGGAAAACAAGGTGGATTTCGATTTTAAGGTCAAACCCAGTCAAAACTATCAGCTAGATCTATTGCCTGGTGCCATCACCGATTTCTTTGGCGAGACCAATGATTCGATTGTTTACAATTTATCGACCCAAAGCTATGCCGATCTTGGTAACCTCACGTTCAACATAGAGGCTGACAGTTCGGCATATCCAATGATTTTGGAATTAACGGATGAACAGGGGAAATTAAAACGTGAAGTATTTGTGACCGAAGCAAAGCCCATCGAATTAAACAATATCGAACCAGCCAAATATTTTATTCGTGTCATTTTCGACGCTAATGCCAACCAAAAATGGGATACTGGTAATTTTCTCAAAAAAAGACAGCCTGAAAAAGTCATTTACTATCCTGACACTTTAGAAATAAGGGCGAATTGGGAATTGGAAGAGACTTTTACAATCCGAAATTAGGTACGGTAAAAGTCTATTGCTTTAAAAAGACTTCTTGCCTTGACCGTAATATATTAAAAGTTCAAGCTTTGTTTTTCAATTCAAAACTGTCTCTATCATCTAAAAATTTTAGATTTTGTCTGGTATTCATAATATGATCTTTGGATAGGGTGCCATAGATAATACCCTCTGCTTCGGAATAAGCAAGCTTTTCCCCCAAAGCATCATAAATGGCGGAATGACCTATGTATTCGTGTCCCGTTTCATCTTTGCCGATACGGTTAACCCCTACACAATACGCCATATTTTCAATGGCCCTTGCTTTCAACAACGTATCCCAAGCAAGAGTTCTGGGTTTGGGCCAGTTGGCAACATAAATTAGCACATCGTAATCTTCCGTATTTCTTGACCATACCGGGAATCTGAGGTCATAACATACCATCGGACAAATTTTAAAGCCTTTGAAATCTACAATCAACTTTTCATTGCCCGCCTTGTACACTTTATGTTCACCGGCCAAGGTAAACGTGTGGCGTTTATCGTAATAAGCAACCTTACCATTCGGTTCTACGAAAAAAAGCCGATTGGTGAAACTGTCATTTTCAAAAAAGGGAAGGCTTCCTACTAATGCGGCGTCAGTTTGATTAGCTTTTTGTTGCATCCAAGCAAGTGTTTTAGGACCTTCTTCCTTGGCGACGTTTTCAGGCTGCATTGTGAATCCGGTGTTGAACATTTCCGGTAGAATGATTATATCGATTTCCGAGGAAATATCTTTCAGAACATTTGAAAAATAGGTTCGGTTTGCCTGAGGATTTTCCCAAATTAATGGGGCTTGTATCAAAGCTATTTTTAAAGTCGCCATTATGATGTACTGAATTTGAACAAAGACCGTTTCGCTTTATCTAGTATAACCTATTAGAACTTCAAAGAGCTCCCATAAGTAGAATTACAAATTAAATTTTCACAGTCGGATCGCCATTTTACATATTCATCTAATTCTCGTTTTCTAACAAGCTAATCAATTCAGGATTACCTTGAATTTTGGCATGGTCCATGGCCGTGTTACCCCGGTTGTCCTTTGCATTTGTATCGACTCCATTTTCCAGTAATAGATTGGCAATAGCGGGCCGGTTGAAATTCACCGCGTAAATGAGACAGGTAGCTCCCATAGCATTACTGGCGTTTATATCGGCTCCATTTTTGATCAATTTTTCCGCAATATCGGTGTAACCTTTGAAACAGACCCCCATTAAGGCCGTATTGCCGGAAGAATCTTTGGTATCTACCTTGGCGCCTTGCTGTAGGAAAAGATCGGTAATTTCGGGCTCATCGTAGTAGGTCGCAATGATCAATGGGGTCGAACCACGTGCATCTTTACTATCAAGCAACACGGGGTTTTTGGCCAGCATGGCCTTTACCTCCTTAAAACTACCGTTACGTATCTCATCGAAAAAAACTTCGTTCATAGCTGGGGGTATTTGGAGTTATATAGTATATACTTTATAAAAATTTATCGGTTTTGTCAACCTGAATTTATAACTGTGCTGTATTCGCCGTTCGAAAGTATAAAAAAACGGCTTTGCTAAAAGCCTTTGCGTGAGATTTTTGATGCTTTTAAAATTTTGTTCGAGACCGATTTTAAATTTTATATCTTCAAACACTTATCAAGTACATACTTATTTATGGCGAAAACTACCAAAGAACAGCAACGGCTCGATGAACATTATTCCAAGAAGAAAGATTGGCTCAAATGGGGGCCTTACCTCAGTGAACGCCAATGGGGAACTGTACGGGAAGACTATAGTGCGAACGGCGATGCATGGAACTATTTTCCGCATGACCATGCCCGCAGCCGAACTTACCGTTGGGGCGAAGATGGCTTAGCGGGCATATCGGACCGCTACTGTAACATTTGTTTCTCAGTCTCTCTTTGGAACGGAAAAGATGCTATACTAAAAGAAAGGTTATACGGTTTGACCGGTCCTCAGGGAAATCATGGTGAAGATGTAAAAGAGCTATATTATTATTTGGAAAATACCCCTTCGCACAGCTATATGAAACAGCTGTACAAATATCCGCAGAACGAATTTCCTTATCAAAAATTGGCCGAGGGCAACCAAAAACGGGGGAAAGATGATCTAGAGTACGAAATTCTAGATACCGGTATTTTTGATAATAACGAGTATTTTGACGTGTATACTGAATATGCAAAAGCCGAGGGAGAAGACATCCTCATAAAAATATCGATTAGCAATCGCGGTCCGAAAGCGGCCCCAATTACCGTACTTCCTACTCTTTGGATTCGTAATTTCTGGAGTTTTACTGGAATGCCAGAAAAACCAATCATAAAAAAAGAAGATGATAAAGAACTATCCTTTGTGTCTATCGACCACACCTATGTTGGCAAATACAAATTATACTTCGATACACCGCATAAAAAGCTCTTTACCGAGAACGAAACCAACATGAAGCGGGTCTTTAATGGCAAGAACGAGCATCCGTTTAAAAAAGACCTTTTCAACGATGCCGTTGTTAGCGGCGATTACGATCTTGCCGAGAAAAATTCGGAAGGCACCAAATTTGCGCCGTTGTACGATTTGAATATTGAGGCTGGTGAAACAAAGATCATTAGATTACGGCTTACCACAGAAACATTAGCATCTCCGTTTGACCAAGGTTTCGATTCCGTTTTTTCGGAAAGAATTATAGAATCCCGCTTATTTCTAGAGGCGCTTACGGAAAATTCGTCCGAAGAACAACGGGAAATTCAAAAACAAGCCTTTGCAGGATTACTTTGGACAAAGCAGTACTATAATTATGAAGTTGAGCAATGGCTTCATGGAGACCCAGATACTTCGCCCCCCAAAGAACGCTTACATGGTCGTAACAGTAATTGGACCACCTTAAGAAACCATGATATACTTTCAATGCCAGATGCTTGGGAATATCCCTGGTTTGCGGCTTGGGACAGCGCTTTTCATTGCGTAACATTTTCTATGATAGACCATGAATTTGCCAAAAAGCAACTATTATTATTCACCAAGGAATGGTATATGTCGCCCAACGGACAAATACCCGCCTACGAATGGAATTTTAGCGATGTCAACCCACCTGTACAGGCGTGGGCAGCTATTCAGATTTATCAGATGGAGCTTCGAAAAACGGGTAAAGGCGACATCAAATTCCTGAAGCGTATGTTCAATAAACTGGCCTTGAACTTCACTTGGTGGGTCAATCGTGAGGATAGTTTGGAAAATAATGTCTTCGAGGGCGGTTTTCTTGGACTTGACAATATCGGGGTATTCGATCGAAGCAACGGCATACCAGGAGGAGGTGTATTGGAACAAGTCGACGGCACTTCATGGATGGCTCTATATTGCCTGAATATGCTAGAAATAGCGCTGGAAATCTCCATGGACGATAATACTTTTGAGGATATGTGCCTGAAATACTTCGGCCATTTTGTGTTCATAGCTGAGGCCTTGAACAAGATAAGTGAAGATTCTTCAAGCTCTTGGGACGAGCAAGAAGGATTTTTCTACGATAAGTTAATACTACCTAACGGACATTCGCTGCCCATTAAAGTACGTTCCATTTCGGGTTTATTATCACTGACCGGTGTGCTGAACATCAGAAAAAAACACCTCGACCAATTGCCCAAGTTCAAGTCAAGTATGGAATGGTACCGAAGATACCGTGCGGACACGTACAAATACCAAGTTGTAGAAGAGTATGCACCCGATCAGGATTTACTGTTGTCTTTAGTACCCCGTAAGCGACTTGAGATATTAATGCAGAGTATGTTGCAGGAATCGGAGTTTCTGGGTGAATATGGCATCCGTTCCTTATCAAAGGCACACGAAAAACCTTACAATATCGAGATTGAAGGTGATACGTACTGCATCGAATATGAACCGGCCGAATCTTCAACCTACATGTTTGGGGGCAACTCGAACTGGCGCGGTCCGATATGGTTTCCGATGAACTACCTATTCATCAGCACGCTTAAAGAATATCATAACTATTTTGGTGACGATGTGAAATTCGACTATCCAACGGGCAGCAACAATCGGCTGAACCTTAAAGAAATCGCTTTTGAAATCAGCAAGCGTCTTATCGGTATTTTCAAGAAGGATGAAGATGGCAACCGCCCGGTTCACGCATTACACCGAGAGAAATATACCGATGAACATTTTAAGGAACTACTATTGTTTTACGAATATTTCGATGGCAACAATGGTAGAGGTATTGGCGCATCCCATCAGACCGGATGGACGGCTTTGGTAGCGAATTTGATTGAAGAGATTAATCGTTGAATGCCTTTTATTTTGGTTATAGTTTGTTCCTCGACATTATCTAGCGAATAAATTAGCGGATTCATGCTCAGAAATCTTTTATATGAACAATTTGTTCAATTGGGAACCCTAAAACTAATTCCCGCACTTAAGAAAAAATCTTGACCAGCAGTAATACTTGATCCCCCAAGCAAATCTATTTGAATTCTAGGACGCAGAAGGTAAGTAAATCCAGTATCCCAAAAATGATTTGCCTGTGCATTTTCAGGTAAATCACCATAGATTTCCGCAAAGAATCCTAATCGATCCGTAATGCTGTAGCCGTAAGATATACTATAGATGTAGGCCATTGAAGGGTCATCGTTTCCCCATTCGGCCCCGATATTATAACCTAACGATGATTTCTCGCTCAACGTATGGCTAAACGCTAGCCGAAAATCGGCTCCGGTAGTCTCAAGTTTGTAATCATCACTCGCAGCAAACGGCAAAAAAAGATGGCCGACCAAGCCGATTTCCGGAAGGCCGTTTTTTTCATCGGTGATATTTATTTTTAAACCTAGCAATAACGGTGAAAGTCCGCTTAGTACATCCTCCCTCTGAATACCAGCAATCTTAGTGCGTTGTTCTTCAAAATTCCATCCAAGACGCAATTCCAAATTTTCGAGCAGACCGTAACGTAGCAATGTAGTATTATATACCAAGCGTTCAGATGTAATATCATTGTCGTCGAAAGTTTCGTAAAGACTACCAGTCTCAACCTGTAGCAAGCCTTTTGGTACTACCTTCGAAGATTCTGTTTCGTCGGGCCTATCGGTAACCATTAGCGGGGTACTGTTGGTATCCTCCTGTGCCAATATGTTAATGAAAAATCCCGATAATAAGGACACAAATAGTACTGTATAGATTTTTCTAATAGTCATTTTTCTATAGTTCAATATAAAGATTACAGGCAATTTGGCTTGAAATCTGCAAAGGCCTATCCTTCACTTTAATGTGTAGGGAACCGTCAAATTCCTCCTTATCCAATAGGGTTATTTTATCTCCCAAAGCAATCCGATTTTTATCCATAAAGCTTAAGAAAGCGGTCGAAGAATCTTTTACCCCGATACAAATGCCCTCGCTTCCCACTGCCATTTCGCTCAATAATTTTTTTATAAATTTCTTATAATTACCATCTTTTGAGGGAATCGGATCACCGTGTGGGTCCGTCCTTGGAAAACCTAAATGCTGATCCAATCGGTCAATCAGCTGTTCACTTCTAATGTGCTCTAATTGTTCGGCGACCTCATGTACCTCATCCCAAGTAAAATGAAGTTTCTCCACCAAAAAGACTTCCCATAAACGATGTTTTCGTAGCGTCGAAAGAGCGGAAATTCTCCCTACATCAGTAAGGCTAACACCCTTATATTTCCGATATAAAATCAATTTTTTATCCGAAAGCTTTTTAATCATATCGGTTACGGATGAAGGCTTAGTTTTCATTTTTTCAGCAATCGCATTTGTCGATATTGAAGCTTTGCTGGTTTCCCCCAACTGATATATGGCTTTTAAATAATTTTCTTCCGATGGAGTCATAGACTTTTTTAGAGCTGTAAAAGTATTAATTTTTATAATGGTAAATAATTAATTAGGACTATCTAAATATTTAGAGTGGTGTTATCATATCAATAAGTAGTATCTTGGATTATCTTGCAATTGCGAAAAATCTCATGAAACATTACGATTATATTATTATCGGTGCTGGAGCATCGGGCTTAATGCTGGGCAATGCCTTAGTCAACGACCCATTTTTCAAGGAAAAATCCATTTTATTAGTAGATAAAAATGCCAAGCTTAACAATGACCGTACGTGGTGCTTTTGGGAAGAAGGCAAAGGGGCATTTGATACCATAGTTTCCAAGACTTGGCATCATATTTATTTTGGGGGCCAACAGGCATCAAAAACATTTGACATTAATCCTTACTTCTATAAGATGATTCGCGGTATCGATTTTTATGATACATACTTAACGCGTTTAAAAAAGTACCCCAATATTAGCTTTAAACAAGAAAGTATTACCCAAGTAACCGATGAGGGAAACCGGGTTATCGTTACTTCCGATAAAAGCCAATACACCGCGCTCAAAGTATTCAATAGTATATTCGATTATAAGATGGCCATGCAACAAGACAAATATCCCGTCTTGCAGCAGCATTTCTTAGGATGGACCGTAAAAACGAAAGAACCCATTTTCAAGGTCGACCGCGTTACGTATATGGATTTTTCAATCCCACAATTAGGCAACACCCGTTTTATGTATATTCTACCTTTTTCCGAAACGGAAGCTTTGGTAGAATACACGCTGTTCTCCGAAAAACTATTATCTGAAAAAACATATGAAAATTCAATTCGAGACTATTTAAAAAATGAACTCGATTGCCATGAATTCGAAATCATGGACACCGAAAAGGGCAGTATACCCATGACCTGTTACGATTTTAAAGATCATCATACGAAGAATATCCGCTATATAGGTACGGCCGGCGGATGGGCGAAACCTAGCACGGGATATACATTTATAAGTAGTTCAAAAAAAGTGCCGGTGCTATTACAATTTCTTAAAACGGGGAGGCCGCTGCACAAATTGAGTTTCAAAAACAAATTTTGGTATTATGACCTATTGTTGTTAGATGTACTAGCCAATGACAATGCCAACGGCCATACAATTTTCGAAACACTCTTCAAAAATCGTAATCCAGAACTGATTTTTAAATTTTTGGATGAGGAAACATCGCTATTAGAAGACTTGCAATTCATTTTAGGATGCCCAAAGTGGCCGTTTTTGAGGGCTTTGGTAAAACGGTTTTTCAAACTCTAAAAAATCAGATTCTTAATAGGGGTAACCAAAAATATATTTTTAACAATTTTTTATGGTTATTAACATGAAATTGTTACTTTCGTCTTCCAATTAACTTCAGAACCTATACTAATGAATCAACTAAACAACTTTGACACTCAAGTTACGCGAAAGAAAAGTGTCTTTTTTACACTATTTTTATTTTTCGGTACCATTGTATTCTCATCTGCCATTGCGCAAACAACAGTTACTGGAACAGTATCCGATGGTTCGGGAACCCCATTACCCGGGGTAAGTGTTGTTATCGAAGGGACGGCCGTTGGCGTTTCCACCGATTTCGATGGTCTTTACTCTATAGATGTGGAAAATGATGATGCCGTATTATTATTCTCCTATATCGGCTTTTTAAAGCAGAGTGTTCCTGTAAATGGTCAAAACACCATTGATGTATCTTTAAAAGAAGACATTCAAAATCTAGAAGAAGTTGTAGTCGTAGGATATGGAACTCAAAAAAGGGCAACCGTTTCTGGAGCAGTAGCTTCGGTGAAAGGTGAAGAATTAACCAAATCGCCTACAGTCAATATTACCAACTCCCTTTCGGGAAGAGTTGCCGGACTCTTTGTACAACAAGCCAGTGCAGAACCTGGAAACGATGGTGCGACCATACGTATACGGGGATCAAACACGTACAACAATACAGGAGCTTTAGTAGTGGTCGATGGAATACCAGATAGAGATGGAGGTTTAGGCCGTATCAACCCCGCTGATATCGAAAGTATTTCTGTTCTAAAAGATGCTTCTGCAGCCATCTATGGTGCTAGGGCGGCCAACGGGGTTATTTTGGTGACTACAAAACGAGGCAAAACGGGAAAACCAAAAATTACCTATTCATCGCAGCAAGGATGGGCAGCACCTACCATAATCCCAGGAATGGCGAATGCTCCACAATATGCTGAAATGAGGAATGAGTTGGAAATCTATAATCTGCCAGTTGAAGAGTGGCAGCCCGCAACCACTGCATTTGCTACAGGGCAGGGTACCTATACCAGACCGGATGGTTCAACTAGGGATGCCATATTCACACAAGATGATCTTGAACTTTTTAGAAATGGTCAAGATCTTTGGGGCCATCCCGATACCGACTGGTTCAAAGAAACCTTAAAAAGGGGGTCTTCACAAGAAAAACATACCATGCAGCTTACCGGAGGTAGCGATAACTTTAATTACTTTACTTCTTTAGGCTATCTTAAACAAGATGCTTACTACAAAAGTTCTGCTACGGGTTACGAACAATATGACCTTCGAATCAATCTGGATGCGAAAATCAGCGAGGGTATCACTTTCAAAATTGGAGTATTGGGTAGGGAGGAAAAGCGCTTTTACCCTACTGAATCCGTTGATGCTATTTTTAGAATGTTAACCCGCGGAAGGCCTACCGAGCCAGCCTATTGGCCCAATGGGTTTCCTGGTCCGGATATTGAGAACGGACAACAACCTGTGGTAATTACTACCAATCAAACGGGCTATGACCGAGATATTAGGGATTATTTTCAATCCAATGCAACCTTGGATATTAAAATTCCATGGATCGATGGACTTACCTTACAGACTACCGCGGCGATTGATAAAAGTTTTAATAATAGAAAGGTATGGCGAACACCGTGGGAACTGTACACTTGGGATGGCGTAAATCGTAATGAATTAGGACTAACCCCCGTTCAAAGGGGTCCGGCTGAACCCAATTTAAGACAGTTTGCACAAAATCGTTTAAGCATTCTTCTAGGGGCCAACCTTCAGTATCAAAAATCATTTGGAGACCACAACGTTCTGCTTCTAGCTGGTACGAATAAAGAAACTAAAACCTACGAGGGCGTTGAGGCCTATCGCAGGTACTTTATTTCTCCGGTCATCGACGACCTTTTTGCAGGGGGTAATGAAGAACAATTTATCGATGGTTCTTCAAACCGTGCATCCCGATTAAATTATTTTGGAAGGGTTTCGTATGATTTTCAAGAAAAATACCTAATGGAATTTTTATGGAGATACGATGGTTCTTACTTATTCCCTGAAGAGACCCGCTATGGCTTTTTTCCTGGATTTACTGCAGGCTGGGTAGTTACGAAAGAAAATTGGTTTGATGCTTCAGACAGTGATTCTTGGTTTAACTTTTTGAAATTAAGAGGCTCTTGGGGGCAGTTGGGTAATGATGCGTTTAACGACGATGAGTTTCCGCAAAACCAATTTTTGGCCACTTACGGCTTCGGAAACTATGTGGTTAATAATTCACTCGTAACCACTTTGAGCGAATCGACCGTTCCAAACCGTGGTATTACTTGGGAAGTTGCTACCAACATTAACCTTGGATTTGATGCACGTTTTATAAAGAACAAATTAAACTTAGAGTTTGACTGGTTCCTGAATAAGAGAACCGATATTTTAACCACACCCTCGGCCTCTTTACCTGGATTATCAGGTATAACACCTCCTCGTCAGAATATTGGTGAGGTAGAAAACAAAGGTTTCGATTTTATTCTTGGCTGGAATGATTTAATTGGGGAAGACTTTCAATATGGGATTTCTATAAATGCAGGTTATGCCAAAAACAAGATTATTTTCAATGATGAAGCCGAAGGTTCTCCTGAATGGCAAAGACAGACCGGCAGAACTATTAATGCCCAGCTTATTTACGGCTATGACGGTGTGTTTGCTACCCAAGCGGATATCGATGCAGAGACCCTAGACTATTCGTCCCTGACCAATAACCTGCGCCCGGGAGACATGAAAATTTTGGATTATGATGGTGATGGTGCCATTACACCTGATGACCGATATAGAAATGATAAAAACGCTAATCCCGTTCTACAAGGTGGGGTGAATTTAACCGCTAGTTATAAGAATTTTGACATCAGCATGTTATTCCAAGGGGCTTGGGGCGGCGAACTGTTCTTTAACTTTAGCGAAGCAGGAACCATCGGTAATTATTTAGAAAGAGATTATGAAAACCGCTGGACCGTCAATAATCCCAGTAGCGTATATCCAAGAATTACAGATAGAGCAGATCAGTATTACAGTAATGGGAATACATATTGGAGAAACAACACCGATTACATGCGTCTAAAGAATTTCGAACTGGGCTATAATTTTCCAGGGGAAATAATTGGGCAACTCGGTCTAAGCAACTTAAGGTTTTATCTCAACGGTTCAAACTTGTTCACTTGGACGGATGCCATATTCGATCCTGAAGGTTTGAATACTGCCGGTAGGGATTATCCAGTTTCCAAAATTTTTAGCGCCGGATTTTCAGTATCATTCTAAAAATCAGTATATTTCAAAGAAAAAAACGACAACTATGAGAAATTCTATTAAAAAATGGGTCTTGGTTCTGCCAGTACTAATTGCCGTGGCGTGCAACGATGATTTTACGAGTATTACCCCATTGAGCCAAGTTGCAGACGAAAGCGTATGGTCTGATGCCGGTCTTGCGGAAGCGGCGGTAACCGGAGTATATAATGGCCTTGGGGCAGGTGGACTAGACGAACAAATGTTAGCGTCATTGACCGATGAGGCTGTTTTCACCCATACAGGGCGTGGTATAAATACCATAAACGAATCACGGGCGAATTCAGCGGATACAGGCTGGGTGAATAACACCTGGGATTGGAACAACATGTACGGCTTCATAAGGGATGCGAATCTAGCCATTACCAAATTGGCCGAAGGAAATATCGATGATCCGGAATTGGTGAATCGACTTTTAGGAGAAGCTCATTTTCTTAGGGCTTACTATTACCAACAACTTTTACGATTTTACGGCGGAGTTCCCTTGATTTCCGAACCTTTGGAACTGGATTCGGATTATAATTTACCCCGAAACTCATTTGCAGAAACTGTCGATTTTATTGTAGCTGACTGCGATATGGCCTTTGACCTGCTTGATGGCCGCAATTTAGATTCCGGCCGTGCAAATCCTACAGTGGCCTTGGCCCTGAAGGCACGAGTACTCTTATATGCTGCAAGTGACTTACACGATTACCCTACGGCTTCAGGTAACTCAGATGTTTTAGCTAGTTATTCGAATCCTGAATTGATTGCTTATACTTCAGGCGATCAGCAACAGCGATGGACAGTAGCACGTGACGCAGCAAGGGCAGCACTCGATTATTCAACGGCAGGCTACATGTTCGGTTTAAACGCACCAGTTTCTTTTGAAGAGGCTCAGCAAAATTATAGCGATATTTATCTAGCTCGTAATGGCGGGGAGAATGATATTATTTGGGGTCGACAATATATAGAAGCGCAAGGACCCGGACGTCAAATCGGACTTTTCAACGGCCCGAACGGTTACCATAACTGGGCAGGTAACGCTCCAATCCAAAATTTGGTAGATGATTATGCTATGATGGATGGTACTGAGTTTGATTGGAACAACCCAGATCAAGCCAGCGCACCTTACGATAACAGGGAAGCTCGATTTTATGCGACGGTTCTATACGATGGTGCTGAATGGAAACCTCGACCTTCCGACGTTGCAGAAAGAGATCCTGCCAATGAGATACAGACCGGACAATATGATGTTGTTGACGGTGGAGAGATAATCACACATTTTGGACTCGATACCCGTCAAGGCCCAGTAGAAGATTGGAACGGTACACGAACCGGATATTATATTAAAAAATTCATCAACCCTGATCCCGATTTTGTAGATCAGACCGGGTTTCAAACCATACCATGGCCCTTTTTTAGGCAAACTAGCCTTGTACTTAACTATATAGAAACACTATTGGAAACCGGAGATGAAGCGGAGGCCATAAATTGGCTAAACCAAATACGTTTCAGGGTGGGCCTTCCTGCGGTCACTGCTTCTGGTGATGAATTAATGGATGTTTACAGAAACGAAAGGCGGCTTGAACTTGTCTATGAAGAACATCGATACCACGACGCAAGAAGGTGGATGATTGCCCCAAATACCTTGGGTGCGACCGCAGAAGGAATAAAAATTACAGGTACTTTACGTCCCGGAACAAATGTCTCAACGTATCAATATGATCCTGAGAACTATAATTATTCATATGTACCTACTGCAGTTGACCCAGGTTTTGAAAATCGCTTATGGTTAGATAAAACGTATTTCGTACCTATCAGAATTGCCGAACTAAATGCGGATACAGCCTTGATTCAGAACCCTGGATACGATTAATAGACCATACTAACCAATTTTAAAAGATTCTATCCTTCTCGAGGGATAGAATCTTTATCTTTATAGGCCTATGAAAAAACATGATATTTATGCTTTTTTAGGTATAGTTTTAGTGCTTATAAGTATCGGCGGCTGTATAAGCGATCAAGCAAAATCTTCTGAAAGTCCAAAAGAAGAACAATCCCAAAAAACCGTTCCTCCTTTATTCACGTTACTAGCGCCAAATCAAACAGGGATTAACTTTCAGAATACCCTCACCGAAAATTTAAATGCTAATGTGCTTGTATACGAATATCTATACAACGGTGGAGGGGTTGCCACAGGCGATTTCAACGGCAATGGCAAACAGGATATATATTTTACGTCCAATATGGGCGAAAACAAATTTTATATCAATTTGGGCGATATGAAATTTGAAGATGTGACGGCCATCTCAAAAGTTTCAGGAAGGGCCGGACCATGGAAAACAGGTATTTCAGCCGCGGATGTGAACGGTGACGGAAAATTAGATCTTTACTTATGCTATTCAGGCGTACTCCCTGATCCAAAGAGAAAAAATCAGTTGTTCATAAACATGGGTAACGATTCCAATAATATCCCCATTTTTGAGGAAAAAGCCACTGAATTTGGTCTTGACAGTCCGGCCTATAGCAATCAAGGATATTTCTTTGATTATGACGAAGATGGTGACCTTGATATGCTTTTACTGAATCACAATCCGAAATCACTACCCGTTCTCAACGAATTCAGCACAAAAGAATTTCTTAAAAAAGACGACCCGTTACAAGGGCTGCGATTGTATCAACAAAATAAAGGCACATTTACAGATGTAACCATTTCGGCGGGAATCAGTGGCTCGGCATTGAGTTATGGCCTCGGCATAGGCATCAGTGATGTGAATAATGATGGTTGGGTAGATTTTTATGTTTCTAACGATTACACCATACCGGATTATCTCTATATAAACAATAGAGATGGAACTTTTACCAATCAACTCCAAGAGGATATAAGACATACAAGTCATTTCTCTATGGGTAATGATATCGCCGATATCAACAATGATGGAAATCCAGATATAATCACGTTGGATATGTTGCCCGAAGATAACCGCCGGCAGAAATTACTTATGGCGCCAGATAATTACGAAAAATTCGATTTGAATGTGCGCAGCGGTTTCCATTACCAATATATGCGTAATATGTTGCAATTGAACAATGGAAACGGAACCTTCAGCGAAACAGGTCAATTATCGGGGATATCAAATACAGATTGGAGTTGGGCCGCCTTGCTAGCAGATTTTCAAAATGACGGTCTAAAAGACCTCTTCGTCACAAACGGTTACTATCGCGACTATACCAATTTGGATTTCATAAATTATATGGAAAACTATGTTAAGTCAAGAGGGCGGTTAAGACGCGAAGACGTTCTTGAGATAATTAAGAAAATGCCATCGTCTAATTTGACGAACTATATGTTCATTAACAAAAATGGCACTTCCTTCGCCAATGAAACGAAAAAATTAGGTCTTGACCAACCGGCAAATAGCAACGGTGCCGCCTACGCAGATTTAGACAATGATGGCGATTTAGACCTGATTGTGAACAATATTAATACATCGGCATTTATTTATAGAAACGAAACACAGAAACGAGGGAAAAAGTTCTTGCAAATACAGCTGAACGGGGCTGAAATGAATACCCAAGGAATAGGGTCAAAGGTCACCATCTTTTATAATGGAAAAAAACAGACTCTTGAACAAATGCCAACCAAGGGATATCTTTCTACGGTTTCACCCATTCTTAATTTTGGTCTGAGTAATGAATCGAAAGTCGATTCACTTTTAGTTCAATGGAACACTGGCAAAAGACAAAAGTTAGTAAACCTTGATGTCGATCAACTGGTAATTTTGAAAGAAAGTAACGCCGAAAAAGAAAAAGCAAAACCACATATTCAAAAAACTTGGTTTACAAAAGTTCCATCCCCTATTGCCTATTCCAATATGGCACCTAAAACCAATGATTTCAAGCGCCAATCGTTATTGCTGGCCCAACAATCCTACTCAGGACCATGCATGGCAAAAGGGGATTTCAACAATGATGGTTCCGAGGATGTCTTCATAGGAGGCTCAAAAGGGCAAAGCGCAGAATTATTTCTACAAACCAAGAATAAAAAATTTCAGAGACAATCGGTGCCGGCCTTTGAAGAAGATAAAGACAGCCATGACACCGATATAGCGATTTTCGATGCCAATGCTGATGGCAACCTTGATCTTTATGTCACTAGCGGGGGTTATCATGATTATAAAGAAAATGACCCCCGACTGCAAGACCGATTATATATAGGAGACGGACAAGGAAATTTTACGAAAAAAACGCTCGCCTTACCTAAAATGTACAGTAGTACAAGTTCCGTTAGTTCAAATGACATAAATGGCGATGGGCATATTGACCTGTTTGTTGGTGGAAGAGTGGTGCCGGGAAGGTATCCCGAAACACCCCGGAGTAGTATATTGATGAACGATGGAAGCGGAAATTTTACCGATCAAACTAAAGCGATAGCACCTGAGTTAGAATATTTTGGTATGATAACCGATGCGGTTTGGACCGATGTAAACGGTGATACCTCAGACGACCTAATCGTAATAGGTGAATGGGCTCCGATTTCGGTCTTTATCAATACATCAGGAAGTTTGGAAAATGACACCTCTACCTACTTTGAAAATAGGTATAGCGGTTGGTGGAACACTATTGAAGTAAATGATTTTAATGCCGATGGAAAGCCAGATTTCATCGTAGGGAATATGGGTATTAATACTCAATTCGAAGTTTCCGAAAATGAAACGGCTGAACTTTTATACGACGATTTTGATACCAATGGATCGGTTGATCCCTTGTTTAGTTATTATATAAATGGGAAAAGATATCCATACGCCACAAGGGACGAAATTTTAGGTCAATTGGCAAGCCTACGTTCAAAATATCCAAGTTATGAGAGTTATGCCGACGCTACCTTGGAAGACATTTTATCAAAGGACAAATTATCCAAAGCCAAACGGTTCACTGCAAATAGGATGGAGACAACGCTCTTTATGAGTACTCAGAAAGACAATTATACCATTGGGTCTTTGCCAATTCAAGCACAATACTCACCGGTTTATAACGTGACTGTTTCAGACTTTAACGGAGATGGAAATTCCGATATGATTCTATTCGGTAATAATCATCATTTTAAATTGCGAATGGGAAGGTTCGATGCCAATTACGGCGAACTATTGCTTGGAGACGGCAATGGAAGTTTTGAATATATAGATCAAACCGAATCAGGATTGAACGTACGGGGCGAGATTCGTAGTTCTCTTTTCATCGACGACTTGTTGATTTTAGGTAGCGTAGGAGAATCTCTGAAGGCCTACAAAAACTTAAGGTCGCCAGATTACTTAGCCAATGTCAAATAAGAATATCTTTTAAGACGGAAAGATCTAACAAAAAGATAGGTCGACCAATCCTATTCATTTGTAATGATTTAACTGTCTGAAGTCATTTCATAGTCTCAAGTTTGACTAGGGCTATTCTTATTCATACTTAATTTCAATCGTCCCGGCTCAAAAATTAAAGTTTTCTTTGATTTGAACTTCAAGAAAGTGGAGTGCAATATATCCATTTAGAATGCTCCCAAAGAGAAGGCCGCTATATATGGAATATCAATACCGATAAACCCGAATAAAAATGTATCATCCATGAGAACATCATTTCGCAAATTTCGAATGCAATATCATTAAGATGTGCGCCATTCAAAATATATTCTTTGCCTTTGAAATATACGTGGGCATAGTGTTGAACCTATCATAGCCTAACAACTCAAGAGAGTTTTCCACTAACAATTCACGAAATTGATTTTTTATCTTTATCCTTTGGTCAAAGATGTAACAAAGCTTGCATAAAAATCTTGGCATTCGCATTCGCAATGTTACTTAGACCTCTCGTCCCATCAACTGCTTTCCGAAACCTCGCAATATTTCTTTCTTTTCTTCAGAAATTTCCA
The DNA here is from genome assembly GCA_011050085.1 of Pricia antarctica. Lineage (GTDB taxonomy): Bacteria > Bacteroidota > Bacteroidia > Flavobacteriales > Flavobacteriaceae > Pricia > Pricia antarctica_A. The sequence continues at coordinate 248,006 of DRGL01000023.1, forward strand.
GTTCGCCCAAAACCTTAAAGGCCTTATCCGTATACTCGGCAATGGCAACTTGGGTGAATTTCGCCGCACCACTTTCCATAAATATTCTTTTGATGGTTTTTATTTTGGCCGATGGTTCTTCGGGCTGTATAGAATACATATCTAACAGTTCTTTCTTTTGAAGCACTGACCCTTGTTCGAGAACTTTCAGGTAAAGCACCGTTTTTTTATTCTCGATAATGTCGCCACCGACCTGCTTTCCAAACGTTTTGGGGTCTCCAAAGGCATCAAGATAATCGTCTTGCAATTGAAAGGCAATCCCCAGATTCAGTCCGAAATTATAGATTTTGCTTTGACACGCGTCGGAAGCCTTGGCTATAATACCTCCCATTTTAAGAGCTGCGGCTACAAGTACCGCAGTTTTATAGGTTATCATTGTCAGGTATTCCGAAAGTGTCACGTCATCTCGATTTTCAAAATCGATATCGTATTGCTGGCCTTCACAAACCTGTAGCGCTGTCGTGCTGAACAATTGGGCCAAACGTCGAAATTGATCTGCTTCATAGTTTTCGAAAAGTTGATAAGCGGTAATCAACATGGCATCACCGGATAGTATTCCTGTATTGACGTCCCACCTTTCGTGAACGGTCGCTTGCCCCCTCCGTAAAGGCGCCGCATCCATAATATCATCATGCACCAATGAAAAATTGTGGAAGACTTCTATCGCCAGAGCAGCATTGAGGGATTCTTTAAAATCCTTATTAAAAATTTCAGTTGCCAAAAGGGTCAAAACGGGCCTCAAGCGTTTACCGCCTAGATTTAAAATGTAGGTTATAGGCTCATAGAGATTAACGGGTTCCCTGACCTGGGAGTTCTCCTTGAGATAAGAAATAAACGCACTGCGGTAGAAGTCGATAGATTGCATTGGAGCCATTTATGAAATTCATCAAAAATACATTCTATTTATAAAAAAACATTCCCGATTCTACTTTACCATTCGAATAATAGATAGAATAAAAATGCAATAGTTTTGAAAACTATCGTCCTTACTGTTGAGCACCAGTAATAAAAACGCTTTAATGACATCCGATTCGGAAAACTATAGCAACCTGAAATCTTTTTTTAAAGAGGAAAATTATGCGCTAAAAGCCTATACCAAATCACGAATCAACTATACGGCGGACTGCGATGCCTATGATATTGTTCAGGATGTTGCATTAAAGATATTTTCCCGTGCAGCTTCGGCTTCTCAGATTGCGAACATTGCCGGATTTTTTTACCGGGCGATTCAAAATAAAGTTGTAGTCCTTATACGCACAAAAAAAAGACCACGAGCATCGATGACGAAATGGAACTCAACTCATTCAGTTCGTTGAACTAGTGTGCGGTAATACCGATACTTTTTATTCGGAGGATTTACAGGAAGAACTTAAAAATGCAATTGCAAAACTAAAGCAACACTACCGAGACATAATCATCGCCATTGATTTTGAGGGTTATTGTATGAAGGAAATTGCTTTGGAAACGGAAATACCTCAAGGCACCATAATGTCTAAGCGACATAGGGGCTTGTCAATATTTTAGAAGCAACTGGAAGCAAAAAGGAACCATACTAATTAAAATAGGAAAACTGAAAATTATGTAGAAAGACAAGTGAAGTCCAAATTTGAAAATTCGTTAGGTCGGCTGTCAAAATACTTTTTATTGCAATTTTAATCTGGATGTTTATTCTTTTGTTCGGATAGGCTTTCATGTGGTTGTGGAATTGGTTTATGCCCGATATTTTAAGATTGACGGCCATTACCTTTTGGCAGGCGATCGATCTATTGGTCATGGCAAAACTCTTATTCGGGGACTTCGTAGGACCCAAATCCGGCAAGGGCCAAAGTAAATTTAAAAACGGCAAAAGACCAAAAACCAATTGGATATATAAAAATTTTCTGATTGGAGACACGATGATGATTTTTGGAAAGAGAAAGGGGAAACCGCCTATCAGAACTATGTTATCAAGAAAAAGCAAAATCAATAATGGTAAAGCTATGTTAAATAATTGTAAAACTTTGGAAACTTTTTTAGTTTTTAAAGTTTCCGTTCTACATTTGCGATGATTTATGAAAGAAGAGATTTTACACAAAGCAACGGAACTGTTTTTAAACCTAGGGTTTAAAAGCGTGACAATGGATGATTTGGCCCATGAAATGGGAATATCTAAAAAGACCATTTATTCACATTTTAAAAATAAGACCAAACTAGTTGAAGAAACGACCTCAAACCTCTTTTGTACAATTTCAACAGGTATAGAGCAAATTCGGGGATTAGATAAAAATCCGATAGAGGAACTTTATGAGATTAAGAAATTTGTAATGATGCACCTAAAAAACGAAAAGTCTTCGCCCCAGCATCAATTGCAGCGATATTATCCCAAAATATATGACAATATGCACTCGAGGCAGTTCGACATAATGCAAGAGTGTATTGTGGATAACCTGCAAAGGGGTATTGATCAAGGTATGTATCGTGACAGTCTTCAAATCGATTTTATATCACGAATTTATTTCTCCGGGATAACGAGTATAAAAAACCAAAAGTTATTTCCTATGCATAAATTTCCGGTCAGCCATCTTATGGAGGCATACTTGGAATATCATCTTCGAGGTATCGTCACGCCAAAAGGAAGAAGCATATTGAACAGCATCATCAACTCAAACCACCAATAAATGCGACCGTATTACTTAACATTATTGTCATTGTTCACCTTTGCCGTTTCATTCTCGCAAGATACGCTGCAGAAGACCTACAGCTTTACTCTAGTTGAGTCCATAGCCTTTGCGCTCGAGAATAATTATAGTGCAATTAACGCCGATAGGGATATTATTGACGCTCAAAAACAAAAATGGGAAGTTATTGCTACCGGGCTGCCACAGATTACCGGCGATATCGGCTATCAAAACCAATTGAAACAACCCGTGTCGCTAATTCCCGCTGAATTCGCCGGGGGCGAGCCTGGTACCTTCGTTCCTATTGTTTTCGGACAACAGCATCAAGCCACCGCAACGGCAACCCTGCGACAAAAGATTTTCGACGGCACCTACATCGTAGGTGTACAAGCCACCAAAGCCTTTTTGAGCTACAGCGCTAACAATAAGGAGAAAACCCAACTTGACATACGGAAGTCGGTTACTGAGGCTTATGGCAATGTGCTTTTGGCACAAGAAAGTGTAAGGATATTTGAAAAAAATCTGGAAACCCTTGACAAGAATCTCTACGAGACACGAAAAATATTCGAAAACGGATTAGGTGACGAAGAAAGTGTCGACCAATTGCAGATAACTAAATCCTCGGTGGAGAACCAACTAAAGAATGCCGTCCGCTTACAGGATATTACCTTACAAATGCTCAATCTGATGATGGGTATTGCCATCGATGCCCCAACAAAACTTGAAGAAAACCTAGATGCCCTTGCCCAAAAGAAAATAGACTTAGGCCTGATGGAAACAGAGCTCAACATGGAAAATAATGTGGACTATAAATTGGCATTAAATCTAAACGAACAACGTTTCTACGAATGGAAACAGGCTAAAAGCAGGGCACTACCCACTTTGAATGCTTTTGTGAATTATGGTAGCTCGGCGTTTGCAGATAATTTTAATTTTTTCAACAGCGATCAAAAATGGTTTGATTCATCAGTGTTGGGCTTTGATTTGAGTATCCCAATTTTTAGTTCGATGAGTCGAAGTGCGTCAACCGCAAGGGCCAAAATAGCACTTGAAAAAGCCAAGACCCAATTGACCGAAGCCGAAGAGCAGATACGATTACAACTCGATCAGTCTAGAAGCCAATATATTCTAGCTATAGAAGAGTACGAGACCGCAAAGCAAAATCTCAAATTGGCAGAACGGATAGAAAATAAGAACCAAATCAAGTATACTGAAGGCCTAGCTACCAGTTTTGAATTACGCCAAGCCCAAACACAATTATACGACGCACAACAAGGCTACCTTCAGTCTATGGTCGAGGTAATCAATAAAAAAACCAGCCTAGAAATTGTCTTGAACGATTAAGAACCAATACTATATCAACTATAAACTTTTTCACGAATGAAAAAATTACTTTATATCTTAACCTTAATCATCTCCATATCTGCATGTGGGGATAAAGAGCAATCAGTAGATGAACTTATTGCAGAAGGAAATTTGGAAACACTCCGTACCAAAAAATCAGAGGTATCGGAACAACAAAAGCAAATTGAGGCCAATATCAGAAAACTAGATTCCGCAATTGCACTCAAATCGGGAGAAGAAAAACTGCCGTTAGTAAATACCATAACCGCAGAATTTCAAAAGTTCAATCATTTTCTAGAACTTCAAGGTGATGTGAAGACCAAACAGAACGTTCTTGTATATCCAGAGATGTCAGGAACCCTAAAGCAGGTATTGGTAAAAGATGGGGATCGAGTCAGAAAGGGACAAACGCTTGCCATTATTGATGATGGTGGTATGAGTAGTCAGGTAGCACAATTAAAAACCCAAGCCGAACTGGCCAAAACTACATATGAGCGCAGAAAAAGGCTTTGGGATCAGAAAATCGGATCTGAAATCGATTTCCTATCTGCAAAGAGTAATTATGAAGCAGCACAGAATTCCGTTGACCAGGCCGATAGTCAGTTGGGCAAATCAACTATTAGGGCTCCATTTTCAGGCATAATCGATGATGTACTCAAAGATCAGGGCACGGTGGTCTCCCCAGGCCCCGGTTCAGAGGTGTTTCGAATAGTTAACTTATCTGATATGTATATTGAGGTCGACGTACCCGAAGCCTATTTGGGCAGCATCTCAAAAGGTAAAGAGGCCATGGTGTACTTTCCGATATTGGGAGACAGCGTTACTACTGAAATAAGGGAAACCGGCAATTTCATAAAGCCATCGAACCGATCATTCAGCGCAGAAATTTCAGTTCCAAATGTAAAAGGCACGATTAAACCGAATCTTTCTGCTAAGGTTAGCCTGAACGACTATACCAGTGATGAAGCCATCTTAATCCCTTCAAGTATCATTTCAGAAAATGCGGAAGGTGAGCAGTACGTTTACGTTGCTGAGTCTCCAAATTCGGATAATGAGGCCGTAGCCAAAAAGTCGATTATAACCACAGGAAAAACGCAAGGCGGTCAAATTGAAGTGCTTACCGGGATTCCTAACGGAAGCCACGTAATCAAAGAAGGCGCAAGAACGGTCAAGGACGGACAAAAGGTAAAAATTAAGGCGTAAAACAGTTTTAATTTTAACTGCATATTTAGCAACGGTTTCCTTGAAATAATCGACTGAAGTCTACCAACTAAAGACAAACAAAAAATGAGCAAAGTACAAAAGAACGCCGATAAAGAATTTAGCCTATCGTCTTGGGCCATCGACAACCCTTCGGTCATCTATGTGATGATCGCCCTATTTTTATGGTTGGGTTTTTCGGCGTACCAGGCTATGCCCCGTGAAGATTTCCCGGAAATTGTAGAGACGAAAATCTATATCAGCACCCCCTACCCCGGCAACACGGCAGAGGATATTGAAAAGCTGATCACAGATCCCTTGGAAGATCGTCTCAAGAATGTGAGCAATGTCGTAGAAGTTACGTCAACCTCTCAAGAAGACTATGCAATTATCGTCGTAGAATTTGATGAAGAAATTACAGTCGATCAGGCCAAACAAGAAATCAAAGACGAGGTCGACAGTGAAAAAGCAAGTGAAGATTGGCCCCTTTTTAACGGAGCCAAAGTAGAACCGAACGTATTCGATTTGAATTTTTCAGAGGAGGTACCTATCATGAATATCAATTTCACGGGAGATTATCCTGTTGAAAAATTGAAGGAATTTGCAGAGTACATGCAAGATGAAATAGAAGACCTTCCAGAAATAAAACAGGCCGACATTCGAGGGGCTCAAGACAAAGAAGTTGAAGTAGCGGTGGATATTTACAAAATGATGGCCGCCAAAGTAAGTTTTCAGGATGTACTTAGTGCCATCAGCAACGGAAATATGACCATGTCGGCCGGTAACCTGAAAACCAGCGGACAACGACGTACCATTCGTATTCTTGGAGAAATCGAAGATCCACAGCAATTAAATAATTTCGTTGTCAAGACGGAAGATGGTGCGGTCTATCTTAAAGACATTGCCAACGTTACTTTCGATGAGCAAGACAAAACCACCTTCGCCCGTGAATTCGGAGAAAATGTGGTCATGCTCGACGTTAAGAAAAGAGCAGGCCGAAATGCTATATCCGCAGCCGATCAAATCAAGGAGATAATTAAAAAAGAGCAGGCCGATTATTTTCCGCCAGATTTACATATTTCCGTTGCCAACGACTCATCTACACGTACCTTGAACCAAGTAGACGACTTGGTGAACAACATTATATTCGGTATCATCTTAGTGGTAACCGTATTGATGTTCTTCCTTGGTTTCCGCAACGCGCTTTTCGTAGGCTTTGCCATACCCATGTCAATGTTCATGTCATTCGTTATCCTTTCATGGCTTGGGTATACGTTAAACACAATGATACTCTTCGGAATGATTATGGGACTGGGTATGTTGGTCGATAACGGTATTGTCGTCGTCGAGAACGTTTATAGGTTGATGGACGAGGGCATGCCCCGTATCGAAGCCGCCAAAAAAGGTATCGGTGAGATTGCATATCCTATAATAATATCTACGGCAACCACGGTGGCAGCATTCGTTCCTTTGGGATTGTGGCCAGGTATTTTTGGACAGTTTATGATCTATTTCCCGATTACCTTATCGGTCGTATTGGGTTCATCACTATTTGTGGCCATCTTCATGAACTCAATGCTGGTGTCGCAATTTATGAGTACCGAAGAAAAAGAGCTTAGCTTAAAGCAGCTCATTCGATTGAGCATCATTTTAGGAGGAATCGGCATTTTGATTTTATTGTTCGGGGGCGCTATGAGGGGTCTTGGTTCAGTAATGATTCTAACGGCAATATTGTTCTGGATTTATAAATACGCAATCAAGGGGGTGGCGGAAGGCTTTCAAAGAAAGACCATGTCGCGTTTTGAGAATTGGTACGAGCGGCGATTGAAACATGCCTTGCGCGGCGGGAACGTGTATTGGTACTTCGGGGTAACCTTTATTCTTTTGATAGGTGTTTTTATGCTATTTGGAATGTCGGTCGGAAGTGGAAGAACCAAAATTGAATTTTTCCCGGACAACAAACCCAATGAGATATATGTCTATATCGAATATCCGGAAGGCACCTCGATCGAAAAGACAAATGAGATTACAAAGGATATTGAAAAAAGGGTATATGCGGTTCTAGACGACCCGGAATATAAACAGGATGGTGAAAATTTTATGATGGCCTCAGCCGTATCCGTAGTGGGTGAAGGTGCCGGTAACCCTTTGACCGATGGAGGTTCTGCCGCCGAAATGCCCCACAAAGGCAAGATGACCGTCAATTTTAGTGAGTACAAATACCGTCAAGGCATAAATACTGAAAACATACGTGCCAAAGTGCAAGAAGATTTAGATGGAATCTATCCCGGGTTGGCCATTTCAGTAGAAAAGGATGCGAATGGCCCACCGGCGGGCTACCCAATCAACATCGAGCTCGAAGGAAAGGACTATGACGAACTTATCAACACTGCAGAGGACATCCGTAACTTTGTAAATACCAAAAATATCGGAGGTATTGAGGAACTTAAAATCGATGTTAACAAAGGTAAACCTACGATGCAGGTCGTTGTTGATCGCGAAAAAGCTGGTGAACTCGGCGTGGCCGTGGGTCAGGTAGGCAATCAATTGCGAAGATCAATTTTCGGGGAAAAAGCAGGAGTCTATAAAGAGGATGGCGAAGATTACGACATCAACATCCGTTTTAACGAAGACATAAGATATAACAAAAGTGCTCTTTTCAACCAAAATATCATTTTCCGCGACCAAGCCAGTGGTCAGATAAAGGAAATTCCGATATCCGCAGTCGCCAAAGAGAAGAACACTTCAGGATTCAGTGCGATTAAACATCGAGATGGCAATCGCGTTGTTACGGTTTACTCAGGCCTTAAACCTGGCTTTACTGACGCTGGGGCTATCGTGGCTGAAATTCAAAAGGAGATGCAAGAGTTTAAAGGTCTTCCGAGCGATATCAAAATTGATTATACCGGCCAATTGGAAGAACAGAACAAACAACAAATGTTCTTGATCGGTGCTTTCTTTTCCGGACTGGGATTAATTTGCTTGATATTGATATTCCAGTTCGGAGGAATATCGAAGCCCCTAATCATTATGATAGCCATCTTTTTGAGCTTCATTGGAGTCTTCGGAGGTTTAATGCTTACGGGGTGGTCTTTTGTCATAATGATGACCATGATGGGCATTATATCCCTTGCCGGTATCGTGGTAAACAACGGTGTGGTTCTATTGGATTATACCCAAATTTTGATAGACCGTAAAAAATTGAAACTAGGTATGGAGGATATGTCCGAACTTTTAAACTTAGATGAGGCCAAAGACGCCATAATCGTTGGCGGTAAGGCTAGGCTACGCCCGGTAATCTTGACGGCGATTACTACCGTTTTAGGATTGATTCCGCTAGCCATCGGCCTGAATATTGATTTCTTTTCGTTATTCTCTGAATTCGACCCGAAAATCTATATGGGCGGTGACAACGTGGTATTTTGGGGACCTCTGGCCTGGACGGTTATTTTCGGACTGCTCGTGGCAACGTTTTTGACTTTAATCATCGTACCGGTACTTTTTAATATCACCTATCGGATAAAAATTAAGTTTCGAGGGAGTCGAGATGAAAATAAAAATAATCGGAAGCCGAAGGAACTAGAGACGGCAGCTTGATTAGCCTTTGGATACAATAAAAACCCCGACGATTGTTCACCGGGGTTTTTTATTGACCGACACTTAAAAAATTCGCCACTTTTATTTTTAGCGGTTGCGGGTATAACTTCTTACATTTGCGCTTCAAATCACCAAAATATGTACAGAACCCACAATTGCGGAGAGCTGCGCGAATCGGATATCAATCAAAATGTGACCCTTTCGGGATGGGTTCAAAAAACACGTGACAAAGGTTTTGTTGCCTGGGTAGACCTTAGGGACCGCTATGGTATTACCCAACTGGTTTTCGACGAAGATAGAACATCTTCAAAGCTTTTGGCACAAGCCCGAGAATTGGGCCGTGAATTTGTCATTCAGGTACAGGGAGAAGTAATCGAACGCGCATCCAAGAATGCGAATATGCCTACTGGCAATATTGAGGTTTTGGTTGAGGAGCTAATCGTACTAAACTCTTCTAAAACACCACCTTTCACTATCGAGAACGAAACGGACGGCGGTGAAGATATCCGGATGAAATTCCGCTATTTGGATATCCGAAGAAATCCTGTAAAGAACAATTTAATTTTCCGCAGCAAAGTTACCATGGAAGTGCGGAAATATCTATCCGACAAGGGGTTTATCGAAGTCGAAACACCCTACTTGATCAAATCAACCCCCGAAGGTGCTAGGGATTTTGTTGTGCCCAGTCGTATGAACGAGGGGCAGTTCTACGCTCTTCCGCAATCGCCACAAACATTTAAGCAATTACTAATGGTCGGCGGGCTAGATAAGTACTTCCAAATTGTAAAATGTTTTAGGGATGAAGATTTACGGGCCGACCGTCAGCCCGAATTCACGCAAATCGACTGCGAAATGGCCTTTGTGGAGCAAGAGGATATTTTACTGGCTTTTGAAGGTTTGACCAAACATCTACTCAAGGAAATCAACGGGGTAGAAATTTCGGCTTTCCCCAGAATTACGTACGATGATGCCATGCGTATTTATGGCAATGACAAACCCGACATTCGGTTTGGAATGGAATTCGGAGAGCTGAACGAGGTCGCCCAGCACAAAGATTTCAACGTTTTTAATTCCGCCGAACTGGTAGTTGGCATTGCCGTACCGGGTGCTGGCGGTTACTCCCGAAAAGAAATCGATGCTTTGATCGATTGGGTAAAACGACCACAGGTGGGTGCAAAAGGCATGGTTTACGTGAAATGTAATGATGATGGAAGCTTTAAATCTTCAGTCGACAAATTTTATAATCAAGAAGATTTGGCCAAATGGGCGGAAGCTACCCAAGCCGAAGAAGGAGATTTAATCTGTGTACTATCAGGGGGAGCGCACAAGACACGCACGCAACTCAGCGCATTGCGTATGGAAATGGCCAATAGACTTGGTCTAAGAAAACCGGATGACTTTGCTCCGCTTTGGGTGACCGATTTCCCTTTGTTGGAACTCGATGAGGAAACCGGAAACTACCATGCCATGCACCATCCATTCACCTCTCCGAAACCAGGACAACTAGAACTGTTGGAAACTGATCCGGGAGCCGTACGCGCCAATGCCTATGACCTCGTTTTGAACGGTAATGAAATCGGTGGTGGCTCTATCCGAATTCATGATAAAGAAGTGCAGAGCACTATGCTAAGCCATCTTGGGTTCACCCCCGAAGAAGCCAAGGCACAGTTCGGATTTCTAATGGATGCATTTCAATATGGTGCCCCGCCACACGGTGGGATAGCCTTTGGGCTCGATCGTCTTGTAGCCATTCTTGGTGGGCAAGAAACCATTCGTGACTTTATCGCTTTTCCTAAAAACAATAACGGTAGAGATGTTATGATCGATGCGCCGGCGCCTATCGACGCTGCACAATTGACGGAGTTAGGCTTGAACTTAAATTTGAAACATTAGTAAAACCTACCGATAGGATATAGGGGTTCAAATAATACGTTATATCTCATCCTTAGTATTCGTATAGTTTATTCGTATTTGGAATAAATTGTTCTTCCATAGATTTAGATATCTTTGAAAGGCTAAGCCTTTATAAAAACATGCCCGAACAGAACAAATGGGTTACCCAATTTTTCAAATGGAGATATAAAAATATATCCCATAAGACGTTCACATACATCATGAGCGTTATGGTGGGTCTGTTGGCAGGTCTGGCAGCAGTTACGCTTAAGAATATTACCTACTTCATAGAGGCTTCTTTAGGAAAGGGCACTTATATTGCCAATAACGGTCTCTATTTTATACTCCCTATCATTGGTCTTACGTTGGTCTTTCTGTATGTGAAATTCGTTCATAAAGAAAAACTTCGGCTTGCGGTATCATCTATCTTGTTTTCGCTATCCAAAGAAAAGGGAGTCATCTCACCCAAACAGATTATTAGCCGTTTGATTACTGCTCCACTTACAGTGGGATTTGGAGGTTCGACCGGACTTCTAGGGCCGGCCGTCGCATCAGGAGCGGCCATCAGTTCATATTTGGGCAAACTACTGAGAATTAATGCAAAGACCCGTTCGCTTTTGATTGCCTGCGCCTCCGCGGGTGCTATTTCGTCTATCTTTCAGGCGCCGATTGCGGGTATCATTTTTGCCGTAGAGGTTTTTAGTCTTGATCTTACGATGCTTTCGATGCTTCCACTTTTGTTGGCTTCAATATCGGGCGTGCTGACTTCCTACTTTTTTATGGGCAATGAGGTACTGTTCAGCTTTACCATTACTGAAGACTTTGAAGTGAAAGATACCCTCTTCTACATTGTATTGGGGATAGGTACGGCCTTTGCCTCGATTTACTTCACTAAAATGTATTTTGCCATTTTTAAAATTTTTGAGCCCTTGGGCAGTCCGAAATACAAATTGCTTGTGGGCGGGCTTGCCATTGGCATCATGCTATATTTTATTCCACCCTTGTACGGTGAAGGCTTCGGATTCATTAATAATCTGCTGGCCGGTGATCATATAAAAGCCTTGGGAAAGACTCCGTTCGATGACTATATCAAAAACATCTGGGTAGTGATTGCACTTCTGGCGGGCATTACCATTTTCAAAGCGGTAGCCATGACCACAACCTTGGCGGCTGGCGGTGCGGGAGGAACGTTTATACCTACTATGGTCATGGGCAGCGCCCTTGGTAATGTAGTAGCTAAAATCATTAATAATTCTGGTCTCGGATTTCTTGTTTCCGAAACTAATTTTACCCTTATCGGTATGGCCGGACTCATTGCCGGAGTACTTCACGCTCCATTAACAGCCATATTTCTAATTGCCGAGATTACCGGTGGATATGCCCTTTTTGTTCCGCTGATGATTACCGCATCCATTTCGTACCTAATTACTAAAAACGCCATCGATTACACTATTTATACCCGTGAATTGGCTGAAACCGATAGTCTTCTCACACATGACAAAGACCGAACGGTACTCACCTTCATGGAACTCGACGATGTTATAGAAAAAAATTTCAAGACGATACGGCCCGACATGACTTTAGAGCAAATGCTTTATGAATCGGTCTCAAAATCTACCCGCAATATTTTTCCTGTGGTAGATGAGAAAGAAGCTTTGGTAGGGATTGTTCTTTTAGACGATATTCGGGAGTTTATGTTCGACACCTCGTTATACAAGTCCACTACAGTAGCTACCTTTATGCACGCTGCACCCGAGCACATCTTTTATCGAAAAGATAGCATGCAGACCGTGATGGAGAAGTTCCAAACCAGTGCTGCTTGGAACCTACCCGTCATTAAAGATGGTAAATATTTCGGATTTGTTTCTAAATCCAAATTATTGACAGCATATCGTAGAGAATTGATCAATTTCACTCGTTGAAAGAAAATGCGAAGCATATTGAAAAAAAAATAAAGTAATTGAAGGCATAGAAAGATTTAGTAAATTTTATATCGAATGCTTCTTCTAACAGAATCCATCCTAATATAAGCTTGATACCCTTGCTCAATTTTCATTATTTTTGAAGGCTATGAAATACCTTATAATTCTTATTCTTATTGCCTCTTTAACATCCATCGTCTATGGGTTCTATATTCAGGAAGAACAGCTGTTAGTATCCCATAAATACATCGGCTATGGAACGGTAGGCATCTTTCTGGTCGCTATGCCACTTTTCCTTATTACATTTTCACGAGGTAAAAAGATGAAGGACTATATGCTCAATGAAGAAAATATTCTAAAAATGAGGGGAGAAGAAAAGGCCAAAAATCGGAAACTAAAATAAACTTCAACAACACAACTTGTCAGAGTGGAGTTAAAACAACCCCTCCTTCTAAATCAATCACTTAAGGTAATTTTCTTCGGAGCTGGCTGAAACAAACCTAATTTCTTTTAGTGCACAAAATACCTTTAAGCTCTATTCATTGAAAATAATTTCTCGAATATTCCCCAGCCAATATAATTTGTAAGTAGGTGTCTTTTGATTTCTATAAGTCAACCTATAGAATCTAGCTTAGTTTACCATCTTACTTCATAAATTACTAAACGAGCTTGCCACTACCCTACATTTTCAAACAGCACAGATGTTGTAATCGTAGACCGACACCTTTGATAGGTATCAGTTCATATTTCGTCTTTTCACAAAAAAACGGTGTAAAAGTTCGCTGGCCTCGTTCTCAAAAATTCCCCCAACCATTTCAGTTTTTGGGTGCAGTTTCGTTCCCATTACGCCACAACCCCGCTGTGGGTCGGATGCGGCGTAGACAACCTTTGAAATCTGACTCCAGTATAATGCCCCGGCACACATTTGGCAAGGTTCAAGGCTTACGTAAAGTGTACAGTTATGCAAATATTTTCCTCCTAAAAAGTTAGCAGCGGAAGTAATGGCCTGCATTTCGGCATGTGCGGTCACATCGTTTAACTGTTCGGTAAGGTTGTGGGCACGAGCGATTATCCTATCCTGTATTACAATGATGGCACCGATAGGCACCTCGCCTTTTATGAAAGCAGTTTCAGCTTCCTGTAAAGCTTTTTTCATAAAATAGGTGTCATCATATGGGAGAATCATACTATTGAATTTATAGACAATAGTAGATAATATTACTAGGGAACGCAAAAAACCCACTACCAAAGTAAGGGGTTTTACTGAAAATTTATCTGTAAATCATCTTATATCCAGATTTCAATAGCCCTCTAATTGGAATGTATTTAAATGTCTCTAAATCAAAAAACTAATTGAATTTACTCTTATAAAAAGGGATTTTGAGTCCAACATATATATCAGCATTTTTACTCTTATCGGAAACAAGGTTGGTCAATATAGAACCGGAACCTAACGTCAATGGGCCAACACGCATGCCCAGTCCCCAACTAAAGTCGCCGTATTGACGTAGACCTAATGGAGAATAAATGCTAAACCATTTAGATTCAAAACGAGGAGCAATAGTCATTGTATTGATAATAGTATTGGTGTTGGATTTAGCACTATTGTGCATTGAAATTCCGGTGTGCATACCTAAATATATTCTAGATCCGAAATAGTAATCGGCCATAACCTGAAAAGCGGTAGGCAGGGCTATTTTTTGGTCGCCCGTAGTCGTTGTGCTTGGAAAGTTATCTTCCAAGACTTCGTCAGCATCCTTAATCTCGAATTCTGCAGCGTTTACACCTCCGCTAGCATCATAAATAGTGTTTTCGCTATTTTTATAATTGATACTTCCAATATCGGTGATGGAAAGTGCCAACTTGAATTTATACTGTTGGGCTCGAGTACCCTGCACCTTATTATCCATAATACGCTTTCTATATTCATATACGGCACCGATATCCGCACCGAAACCTGCGGCAAGATTACCTGAATCAAAATCACCAGATTCATAACCCGGGGTATTACCATAAGAGATAGTTCCTTCTGTATCTAAATTATTAGCTAAGCTACTATAAGACCCGCTTAAGCCCGGCGAATTAAAAAAACCGCCGCCAGCCCCCTGCAGATATTTTAGTGTGATTCCCCCTTTGATGAATTGATCTTGGGTTCTAAAAATTTCCCTTCCGTAGGTTATGCCCACTTCAGCAAAAGCATGGAGGGTAGAATTAAGTTCGCTGGAATCAAAATCGAAATCATCGGCAATATCAAAGCCATCACTGATTTGTTCGTATAGATTTCCATCGATATTATTTAGATTGAAAAGCCCTCTTACCCGTGTTGTTAAACCAAAACTTTGCTTCTCGCCTACATTGAACATAAACGACGGACCTAAAACATCAACATTGGTAAAAAAATGATTATTGTTGGATGGATGACGCATTGCATCACTATCGAAATCGAACTCTCCGCCCGAATCCAAAAGGTCGGAAAACGACAGACTAATAAAGTCACTGCCTGCAAATCCACTTACAGAAACTAGGTTAATATCAGTGCGAAACGGCGAATCATATGCATTAGCCGGATTTACTGCTATAGCATGTAATCCAGCATAATTATCCATGGTTTGACCGATATAACTTTGTGCTGAAAGTCCTAGAGGGAATATGATTAGGCCTAGCCTGAAACAGGTTTTGATCACTATTTTTTTGAAATTGGAGGTAGGTGACATATCTAAGCTTTTATATAGTAGCGCGTATTTGTCGCATTATCCTATGTATGTGGGTATTGAAATATAATAACGGATGGAGATATCGAAAATTGTAGTTCTATTTTGTAAATGTTATTTTTTCAAATCATCCTTAGCCATTTGTATGAAATAATTCTATGGTTTTGAATACGTACAATTTCTTGTGGACCTCAAATAACGGAGCCATCTATATCTGAAAATCGTAGCTTTGCTATTCAAAGAAATATATAGTGCATTACCCGATACTAGACACAATCACACTTCCTAAAGACCTTAAAAAACTAGGGCTTGATCAATTACCACAACTAGCCCAAGAACTTCGGGAGTTTATCATTGATATCGTAGCTACCAAAGAAGGGCATTTGGGGGCAAGTCTGGGTGTAATAGAGCTTACAATAGCGCTGCATTACTGTTTCGACTTCCCTAAAGATAAACTGATCTGGGACGTAGGGCATCAGGCTTACGGCCATAAAATACTGACCGGTAGAAAATTAATCTTCGATACAAATCGCCAGTTGGGAGGTATAAGTGGCTTTCCGAAACGGAGCGAAAGTGTCTACGATGCCTTTGGTACGGGCCATAGCTCTACCTCTATATCCGCAATTTTAGGAATGGCTATTGCGTCTCGTTTGAAAGGTATTACCGAACAGCAGCATATTGCGGTCATCGGCGACGCCTCAATTGCTAGTGGAATGGCATTTGAGGCATTGAACCACTTAGGCTCAACAAATGCTAATGTTCTGGTGATTCTAAACGATAATGCCATCGGTATAGACCCTAGCGTCGGGGCATTAAAAAAATATTTGACTAACATAAAAAAAGGAACGGCGAAGGAAGAGAACATATTTGAGTGCCTCAATCTCAACTATATCGGTCCAATTGACGGGCATGATATTAAAACCCTCATCAAAGAGCTTGAGCGTTTGAAATCGGTAGAAGGGCCAAAACTTTTACACGTGACCACGACTAAGGGCAAAGGACTTCAAAAGGCAGAGGATGACCAAGTAACCTATCATGCGCCTGGAAAATTCGATAAGATAACAGGTGAAAGACCTAAAAAAAGCGATGCCAAACTACCCCAAAAATATCAGGATGTGTTTGGATTTACCCTGGTCGAGCTGGCGCTCAAAAACAAAAAAATAATCGGAATTACTCCAGCAATGCCGACCGGAAGCTCTTTGAAATATATGATGGCCGAAATTCCAGACCGAGCATTCGACGTTGGTATAGCAGAGCAACATGCCGTTACTTTTGCTGCTGGAATGGCTGCGGAAGGGCTCATACCCTTTTGCACGATTTACTCGACGTTTCTACAACGCGCTTATGATCAAATCATACATGATGTTGCGATACAGAATCTACCAGTGGTCTTTTGTTTAGACCGTGCAGGCATCGTCGGTCAAGACGGGGCAACCCATCATGGTATTTATGACATGGCCTATTTACGCTGCATTCCAAACCTAATTATCTTTGCGCCAATGAACGAAACCGAACTGCGCAACATAATGTATACGGCACAATTAGGCCTACAGCATCCAATAGCAATTCGCTATCCTCGCGGGCGAGGAGTCCAGGTAGATTGGCAAACCCCTTATGAAAGTATTGAAATAGGAAGTTCAAGGGAACTTAGAAAAGGTTCGAAGATTGCGG
The DNA here is from genome assembly GCA_011050085.1 of Pricia antarctica. Lineage (GTDB taxonomy): Bacteria > Bacteroidota > Bacteroidia > Flavobacteriales > Flavobacteriaceae > Pricia > Pricia antarctica_A. The sequence continues at coordinate 265,040 of DRGL01000023.1, forward strand.
TCCTTTCCATCGGAAATATGGGCCACCTGGTCACCGAAAGTATGGCGATGTTAGATACGGATTGCATCGGTCATTATGATATGCGTTTTGTTAAACCTTTGGACAAAAAACGGCTTTATACTATCTTCGAAACCTACGAGTATGTAATTACCATTGAAGACGGCTGTAAAGCAGGCGGTTTTGGAAGTGCGGTTCTTGAATGCGCCAATGATATGGGCCATGCAAACAAGATCATTATTTTAGGTATCGATGATATATTCCTAGAACATGGCACAACGGAGGAATTGTACCGTGAAGCCAGAATTGATGCTTTATCCTTAAAAGATCAGCTTAAAATTCTTATTGATGCGTGAAATCCGCTTTCTTAAATCTATACCTGCTAAAAGTCTATTTTTATCAAGACAGCATAAATTACGTATCATTCTTTACCTCCAAGTTGTTTTCCTTTTTGTCAGCGTATCGGTGCTTTCAGCACAGAATACGGACAGTCTTCCACAAAATCGTTCTGTAGATTCGGTAACTATAGATACCACTATTGTCGGTACCGTGGTTATACGCAGAAAGCAGAACAAAATGAAATTTGTTCCTAGAAGCGTTAGCTTGACAAACCCAGTAATTTCCTTTAGACAGACCAAGGCACTCGCAGAAGAGCCTCATCGATTCCGAGTACCTTCATTTTGGACCAACGTTAATCAATTGGGTATCAACTTTAGCGAAGCGGCCTTTGTCAATTGGAATGCCGGTGGTAATAATTCGATTGCTGCAGCGGGCAATGCCCGTTTTGAACGCAACTACCAATTTCGGTATACGCGGTGGGACAATTATATGGAGTTACGATATGGCCTTAATTTACAGGAAGAACAAAAACTTCGAAAAACCGATGATGCCATACGGTTGAGCTCGACTTTCGGTTTTCAGAGAGATACCATAAGCAATTGGTACTATTCTGCCAAGGCAAATTTTAACACCCAATTCTCCAATGGATACAAATATCCGGAGCGGGAAACGCCTATTTCACGATTTATGGCTCCGGGATATTCTTTTATTGGTGCGGGAGTTTCCTATATTGATAAAGTTCAAAATCTCAATTTATATGTATCCCCGCTAACCCAAAAAACAACATTTGTCTTAGATCAAGATTTAGCGAACAAAGGTGCGTTTGGGGTACAGAGGGCTATTCTTGATGAGGAGGGAAATGTAATACAAGCCGGCGAGAATATTTTCTTGGAATTTGGATTCCATGTTACCAACACTTGGGAAGCTGAAGTATATGAAAATGTTTTACTCAAACATCGTATTAGCTTATATACTGACTATGTACGTGAATTTGGAAATATCGACGTAGATTGGGAACTCAATGTAGATCTTCAAGTCAATAAATATATTGTCACCTCGATAGGCACTCATATAATTTACGACGACAACGTACTATTTAACGAAGAAATAAATGCTCAGGGCATAGTAGTAGTTCCCGGTGAACCACGGGTACAGTTCAAACAGTTGCTTGGGGTGGGAGTTTCATATGTGTTTTGAAACATTAGCGGTCTTGCCGAAGGCAACTATAAAGACTTTCCCATTATCTTATTGTGGATATGAACTGCAGCGCTATCGGAAAGGCTGGCTATAAAGCAGCAGGCATTCAACAGAATTTCGTACACCGAGGTCTCCGTATTTTTATAAAGCTCGGGCAACGTCTGTAATATTAACGTATCATAATTCGATGCTTTATGTTCCTTTTTTCGAATAAGGGCGCTCGTATAGACCTCAAGAATATCAGAAATTATGCGATAGCCGGCAATTTCCTTTTCGATAACTTCGTTCGAGTTGTAAATTTTTTCAATGCTCAGTGCAATAATATCTTCTATTTGTGCCTTAAACTTACTTTTTTCCAATAATGAGGTGTCAAAAGTACCATTCAGTATTTTTTCTTCATTTGCATCAAAGGTTGCTGCGGCATCAGTAATAAGTGTGTTGATAGCTAGAGCCCGTAAATAGCTTAACCGGTCTTCTTGAAAAGATAAAGCATTATACTTTTTAGTGTTTATTTTCTCGCGTACCAGCTTAATAAGATATTCTAGCGCATAATCTTCAGATATAAGTCCAAGATTAATACCATCTTCAAAGTCAATAATGGTATAGCAAATATCGTCTGCAGCCTCTACGAGGTAAGTCAATGGGTGACGCGCATATGAAATTTCCGAATTATTGTTTCTGGACGATAACTCTAACGTACTGGCAATTTCCTCGAAATCTTCTTTCCCTGATTGAAAAAAACCAAATTTTTTATCGGCGATATGCTGGGTCGGTTTTTTAGGAAGTGATTCCTTCGGATATTTCATGAAAGCGCCAATTGTTGCGTAACTTAACCGCAATCCACCTTCCACACCATCCCTTGACTGGGTCAGCAATCGAAAACCATTAGCATTCCCCTCAAAATCTATAATATCTTGGTATTCAACATCCGAAAGAAACGTTCGGTATTTTTGACCCATTCCATTTTTGAAAAATTCTCCGATTGCCTTTTCACCGCTATGACCAAAAGGTGGATTTCCAATATCATGAGCCAAAGCGGCTGCCGCTACTATGGCACCGAAATCGTTGAATCGATAACCCAAACTATCCTTTAAATGCGGATGTTTTTCCAAAATCTTTTTTCCCGCAATCCTTCCCAAACTTCGGCCCACCACTGAAACCTCAAGACTATGGGTTAAACGGGTATGTACAAAGTCTGTTTTGGAAAGTGGAATGACTTGAGTCTTATCCTGAAGACTACGAAATGCCGCAGAAAAGATAATACGGTCATAATCGACTTCAAACCCTAAGCGGGTATCGTCTTGCTCCTTTCGCAGACGTTTGTTCTTATCACCGTAACGTTTTAACGATAGTAGTACCGACCAATTCATATAACTAGGATTTTGAAGGGTGCAAGATACCTTTTTCAAGTCTTTTTATAATAAGACCGATTGTGGCTAAGTGTCATCAGAATTGTTTCTTTAATAGTTATAGTTTTAATTGTATATTTCCCCAATCATCGCTAGGTGATTTATGTTCCATTAAAATGCCTCCCCCAAACCATCTCTTAAATGAGAAAACCGATTTGTACCATAGTACTCGTTTTTTTTCTGGTATTTACCATCAACGGCCAAGAAACCAACGCTTCCTCTTTTGGAGAAGGGATCTTTAATCTCATTGGAAAAGATAGTACTTGGAGCATGAAAATTGGCACGCGCATGCAATTGCTGTCCATTGCCAATTGGGACATATCGCCAGATGGCGGGCTAGAGAATCCGCGGCAAAACTTTCTAGTAAGACGTGCACGATTAAAATTCGACGGATTTGCCTATTCGCCCGAATTTGAATATAAAATTGAAATTGGCCTTTCGAATCGTGATCTTTCCGGTGCTTCAAAATTTACAGGCAACGCCCCTCTTTTTACTCTGGATGCTGTTGTTAAGTGGAATTTCTATGAAAATTTAGTGCTTTGGTTCGGACAGACCAAATTACCTGGTAACATAGAGCGGGTTATATCTTCAGGCGATTTACAACAAGTTGATCGATCGCTTTTAAATAGTCGATTCACGATTGACCGTGATATTGGCTTTCAACTAATGCATCATTTTAGGATAACAGATAATTTTCAGGTTCGTGAAAAATTGGCCTTCTCGCAAGGAGAAGGTCGTAACGTCGTTACCGGCAATTTGGGTGGACATCAATACACCGCTAGGCTTGAACTACTACCTTTAGGAGAATTTACCGCTAATTCCGACTATGAGAGTAGTGATCTGAATAGGGAGAAAAAACCAAAACTGTTATTGGCCACATCCTACGATACCAATAAAAATGCAGTAAAGACAAGAAGTAATCAAGGCTCCTACATGACCAACAATATCGGATTTTTCAAAACCGATATCAATACGATTTTTATAGATACTATGTTTAAATACGATGGCTTTTCATTTATGGGCGAGTATGCACATAGAACGGCAGACGACCCTATCGCAAAAAATTCAGATGGCAGCCTCACTGGTGATATAGTTCAAATTGGTAAAGGCCTCAATCTTCAAACCGGTTATTTATTTCCAACTAACTGGGAAATTTCGGCAAGGTTTACGAGTATTTGGACAGATACAGATATCACCGGCATAAATTCGCAAAAGCAATATACATTCGGGCTCTCAAAATACATTGTAGGTCACAAATTAAAAGTTCAGACCGATTTGAGTTATCTTTCGGAAGATTCCACAAACAATCAACTAATGTACCGTCTGCAAGTCGAGGCACATTTCTAAACGGATGAAAGCTAACAAATGATAACCTTTTGGTAACATAGCACTTAGCTGTACTACTGATATTTGCAAACGCATTTTTAAAAAACTTATGGATACTATTTACTTGGTAATGCTCGTGGCACTGGGCATTTTAGCGGTCGCAGATTTGGTAGTCGGTGTTAGCAACGATGCAGTGAATTTCTTGAATTCCGCTATAGGTTCAAAAGCCATTTCGTTTCGTACCATTATGATAGTGGCTAGTGTAGGCATAGCCTTAGGCGCTATTTTCTCAAGCGGCATGATGGAAGTGGCACGAAAAGGTATTTTTAATCCCGGTGAATTTTACTTCAACGAGATTATGTTCATCTTTATGGCCGTGATGATTACCGACATACTTCTGTTGGATTTTTTCAACACATTGGGCATGCCTACGTCTACGACTGTTTCTATTGTATTTGAATTATTAGGGGCGTCCGTTGCTATGTCTTTAATCAAAATTGGGGTTGATGATGGGTCCTTTGGCGACGTTATCAACTATATCAACACCTCAAAGGCTACGGAAATAATTTTTGGCATATTGCTATCGGTAGTTGTAGCATTTTCCGTCGGCGCCGCTGTTCAATGGGTTTCTAGATTATTGCTGTCATTCGATTTCGAAAAAAAAGACAGATGGATTGGCGCCCTTTTTGGAGGTGCGGCATTGTCGGCCATGACCTATTTTATTTTGCTAAAGGGTATACAGGGTACCGCCTTTGCTGAGGAGAGTATTGCTTTGCTAGGTAACATGACTATCAAAGATTTTCTTGAAACGCAATCGATACTACTGATATCTACTAATTTCATACTTTGGTCCGCTATCTCGTTTTTGTTGATGCTTTTCACCAAAACAAATATTTATAAGCTGATTATTGGGGTAGGTACGTTTGCCTTAGCATTGGCATTTGCCGGTAATGATCTTGTAAATTTTATTGGGGTGCCTATTGCAGCATGGCAATCATATGAGGCTTGGCAGGCATCGGGTATAGCAGCCACTGAATTTAATATGGGCATATTGGCCGAAAAAGTACCTACTCCAACGCTATTGCTATTCCTGTCAGGTATCATTATGGTAGCTACGTTGTGGTTATCGAAGAAAGCTAGATATGTATCTGAAACTGAAATCAACCTTGCTCGCGAAGGAGAGGCTAAAGAGCGTTTTCAACCCAACTTTCTATCACGGAGCATCGTTCGAATATCTATAGCCATATCAGAGACATCTCAAGCAATTTTACCAAATTCCCTAAATCAAAAATTGGCCAAACGCTTCCAAAAACCGGTAATTACATTAGCAAGGGACAAAACCTATGAAAAACCAGCCTTCGATATGGTGAGGGCTTCCGTAAACCTAATGGTGGCGGGTATTCTCATCTCGATTGCCACTTCGTATAAGCTACCTTTATCCACCACGTATGTTACCTTTATGGTGGCAATGGGCTCATCTTTGGCCGATAAGGCATGGGGTGCCGAGAGCGCTGTCTATCGTGTGGCGGGCGTGCTAAATGTCATAGGTGGATGGTTTGGAACGGCTATTATTGCTTTTGTGGCATCTGGGGTAATTCTGGCCCTCATCAGTTTCGGTAAGGGAGCCGCCATTGCGATTTTGCTATTTGTAGCTGTACTATTATTGGCTAGAAACTACATTTCATACAATAAAAAATCTAAAGAGATAAAAGCAGAAGACAGCCTACAAAAGGCGGAAAGCAGCTCTATACAAGGTGTTATTGAAGAAAGCGCCGACAACATATCTAACGTAATAAAACGAAGTAATAAAATATATACCAATTCGATCAATGGCTTGGCAAAGCATAACCTCGACCTGCTAAAAAAGAATAAAAAACAGGGTGCAAAACTATCTTCGGAGATAGAGGAACTGCGCGACAATATTTTCTACTTCATTAAAAATCTTGATGATGCCAGCGTAGGTGCCAGTAATTTCTACATTAACATATTAGGTCTTTTAACCGATATCGCACAATCATTGGAATATATCGGCAAAGTGAGCCATAAACATGTTAATAACAATCATAAGAAGCTGAAATACAATCAAATTAAGGAACTGAAAGAAATCGACCACAAGCTTGATGAAATTTTCAGAAATACCAAGAAAGCTTTTGACGAAAGATCTTTCGAGCAGATAGGTAAAGTGTTGGAAAGAAAACAGGAATTGTTCGACCTGGTATCCCAAAAGATAGAGAAACAGGTCGAGAGAACACGTACTGAGGAATCAAGTCCAAAAAATACCACCTTATATTTTTCTTTGCTATTGGAAACAAAAGATTTGATGAAAGTTATCATCGATCTTTTAGAAACGTATTATCAAGAATATGATGGAACGATTATTCCAGCTAAAATAATGGAGTAAGCTTTATGTTTGTAGAATCGTAACGAAAAAGTCTAAAGAGTTAATCTGCAGATAACCTTAGCTTAACTTTCAGTGTTTTTATTTGCACTTCATTTAAATAAAGAGTGTAATGAAAACCGTTTTTCTTTTTGTAAGCCTAATGCTATCTATGGCAGCCGCCGCTCAATCTTACGGTTCTGTATCAGGTACAATAATCGATATGGAAATGAATGGAGAACCTTTGTTGTTCGCCAATATTGAACTCAAGGGCGCCCAGAAAAGTGCACAAACCAATCTGAACGGTAATTTTGAGATTGCAGAAGTCGATCCCGGTACTTATATTTTAGCCATTAGCTTTCCAGGATACGAAACCTTAGAAATGCCTGTAAAAATCGAACAAAATAAAAGAGTTTCGGTTCAAAGGGAACTCAATGCTAAATCAATTGATATTGGTGCCGCACTGCAAGCTGAGGGTATTTCAAAGAGACAAATTTCTGGCTTGGTATCTTCTAGTTCAAGATAGATATTTTACAACTTTAATAAGAGTATAATCCATAAAAAAGACCCTTGATAGCTTTGCTATCAAGGGTCTTTTTTATGGATTGAAAATTTAGTCTTTGGTAACTACGCCGGATTCATTTTCCCTATTTACAACACTAGCAATCATGTTATCCGAAAATTCGACTTCCTTAACACCTTCATTACTATAAAACAACCATTTTCCAGTTCGAACCCCTTTATTATAACTACCCTTTGAAACAGTATCTCCCGATTCGCTATAGCTTATCCATTCACCGTGAAGTTTACCGGCCATGTCGAAAGTTCCTTCTTGGCTAACTTTTCCATTGTCGTAATAATACGTAGTTTCTATAAGATTCGTATCCGGATTATGTTTAACTGTTTTCTCTTTTTGGGAAAAAGCAACAACGGTAGTGAACGCAAAGACAAGAACTAATACTATTTTTTTCATGGCTATATTTTTTCGATACATAAAGATATTAATTATTTACAATAAAAACAGATTTACTTAACATTAAATTTACATTGAAGTTTATATAACGCAAAACTTAGGTATCGTAGTACCTCTTATCGAAAAAAAATACCTATTTCATAAATTGGACGTTTAGATAAGAGCATTACTAATACACTCTTATGCGTCATCCAAAAATTACTTACCTTTTAGCTGCGGCGCTAATAGTTTTATTATCCTGCAATAAAGATTCCGCAACGGATAATGAGCAAATTGACTTTCAAGATACGGATACAGAAAGCCCTGAGTCGGCAAAACCGAATTCGGGTAATGCAGATAGGGCCATGGCCCAACAATTATATATCGATTATTATAAGGCTTCAACAAACATCAATACTGATATCTCATGGACTGGCAGTGTACCCGATTGTACGGCCGGTAGTGTGCCTCAGGTGACCATGGACAAAATCTTTTTACGCCTGTCATATTTCAGAAAAGCAGTAGGCTTAAACAATAGTGTTGCTAACAATTTACTTAAGAGTGAAAAGGCACAAAAAGCAGCATTGATGATGCATGCCAATGGAACTTTAAACCACTTCCCCCCTAATGATTGGAAATGTTTTACGGTAGATGGTGAAGAGGCTGCGGGGAACTCGCTACTAACATCGACAAAAAACGCCGAAGCTATTGATTCTTATATGAGAGATCAAGGTGACGATAACTATCCCGTTGGTCATAGAAGATGGTTATTATGGCCGGAACTTCAGGAAATTGGTATTGGTAATACAAGTAGTTATAATGCAATTTGGGTACTCGGCAACCCTGGTACGCGTCTTGAAGATACACCTGAATTTATCGCATGGCCACCACAAGGCTTTTTACCCAAACAATTGGCCTATTCTAGATGGTCTTTTTCCATCGCTAAAGCTGATTTTAGGGAAACCCAAATTTCTATGAATATTAAAAATGGAAGAAGTATTGCAGTAGAGGTTGAAGAACTGACCGGTATTTACGGAGACAACACCATTGTTTGGAAACCTGATGTGAATGTAAATACCCTTACGGAAGATACCACCTACGTTGTATCACTTGAAAATGTAATTCTTGATGGTATTGTTAAAGACTTTGATTACGAAGTCACACTCTTCGATGTAGACCAATAGGCTTTCATCGATAAAAGTTCATCTCATCCATGTATTTCCATACCTTATTGGGCAGTAATGGTCTAATATTTTTACCTAAACTATGATTTTTTCGGATAAATGTGGATGAAATTTCCATTATAGGAGCTTCGACCTTTTTGATTTTAGGATGACCTTTGAAAATGCTTTCAGTCTGGCCTTTGGAAATCCTAGGATAAACATATATATGGTGATGCTCTAAGATAACCTCATAATTTTTCCATTTGTGAAAATTATTGAGATTATCCTCACCCATAATCAAGCTAAACTGGTACGTTGCATCATATTTCTCGTTTAAATAAATCAAGGTGTCAACGGTGTAATTAGGCTGTGGCAAGTCGAACTCGATCTTACTTGGTTTTAGTTTAGTATAGTCCTCCACAGCTTCATATACCATTTGATAACGATGATGATTATCGAGCAAAGATTGCTTTTTTTTAAAAGGACTCATTGGTGTTATGACAAACCAGACCTCGTCTAAATCAGAAAACTCGACCATATGATTTGCAATAACCAAATGACCGATGTGAATAGGATTAAACGTACCAAAATAAAGACCGACTTTTTTCATGTATTGAATACATTTCTCATTTCTCGGTCGGTTTGACCGCTATAAAGTCCGCCACAAGATTGTGGGCTTCCTGAAGTGCAGTATCTAAATCGTAATTTTTAATTATTTTATCGAACTGTGGAGCTGTGGCCAGTTCTACGGAAGCCTTCGCTATACGCATGTTGATCTTATCATCACTTTCGGTACTGCGCTTTTTCAACCGAATTTTCAGTTCGTCAATACTAGGTGGTTTTACGAAAACTGCTAAAGTTTCTTTTGGGAATTTTTTTTTGATACGTAAGCCACCAGCAACATCAATATCAAATATGACATTTTTACCCTCATCCCACAATCTTTCGATTTCACTTTTTAAGGTTCCATAAAAATTATCTCGATATACCTCTTCCCATTCCAAAAAATCGCCGGTCTTAATATGATTTTTGAATTCCGAGATGGACATAAAATAATAATGCTCCCCGTTTTTCTCCTTGATTCGTCGCGGTCTTGAAGTTGCCGAAACCGAAAAAGCGAGATTTAGCTCAGCCTGTTCCAAAAGATGTCGCACAATAGTAGTTTTACCACTACCTGAGGGTGCCGAAAATATGATGAGTTTACCGCCTGCCATGAAAATGGTAGTTTTTAATTTTGTAGTTCTTTACCGTTGATGCGATTATCAACTATTTTCTACAGAACGTTAAGCATTTGCTCTTTGATCTTCTCTAATTCGTCTTTCATTTGAACGACCAACTGCTGCATTGGGGCGTAATTGGCCTTTGAACCAATGGTATTGATTTCACGACCGATTTCTTGGGCGATGAAACCCAATTTCTTACCATTTGAATCTTTTGAACTCAAGGTGGTGGCGAAATAATTTAGGTGATTATCCAACCGTACTTTTTCTTCTGTGATATCGTACTTTTCGAGATAATAGACAAGTTCTTGCTCGAAACGGTTTTCATCAACATCGGCTTTTAGATCGGAAATCGCTTTCTCAAGTCGACTACGAACCTCAGATTGACGGTCAGGGTCCATCTGCTCTACCTTACCTAATAATATCTGTAGATTCTGAATACGAAGTAAAAAATCTTTTTCCAAAACCAAACCCTCTTCCGATCGAAAAGTCATAATCTCTCTCAGCGCCTCCTTCACGGCTAGCGTTATGGTGTCATATTCGTCGGCCTCGATATCTTCCCGCTCCGTTTTCAAGGCATCGGGCATTCGAAGCGCCATTTCCAATAGGCGTAAATCATCACCATCGGCAATCGACCTTAATTGCCCCATATATTCCTTAATGGCCGATTCGTTTACTTCTGCAGTAGTCTCCTTTCCGGTAAATTCAACGTATAGACTGAAATCAATTTTACCACGTGACAGGGCACTGGCAATAGTCTTTCGTATTTCCAATTCCTTTTCACGATAGGCCGAGGGCATACGAGCGTTGAGATCTAAACTCTTACTGTTCAGGGATTTTAGCTCAACGGTAATTTTTTTTGAGGGAAGCTGTATGATATGCTTCCCGAATCCTGTCATGGATTGAATCATAAAGTATTATTGGATTTTGGCAAATACAAATATAGGTTAGATTAAGAGTAATGGTCGCAAATTTCAGTTTACAACCGAACACTACTGCTAACGCCTACATCTTTCAGAGTTCTTTAATTTTAATATCACGAAACGAGACCATGTTACCGTGATCTTGCAAAGCGATTTTTCCTTTAATGAATTTTCCAAAGCCGTCCCAGTCCGCAAATTTGGACTTTGATACCATAGCATTCCAAATTTCGTTGCCTACAGGAAAAGTGACCACTTCTTGGCCATTCAGCTCTACACTTCCTGTTTTTTCATCGTTATTTACGGTAATTACCATAGTGTTCCACTCCCCGACCGGGTTTGTAACATCTTTTTTAGGCGCAACCATATCATATAACGCACCGGACTGATGGGTAGTGCCAGCTTTAGCATCAGGATGCTTCTCATTGTCGAGTATTTGAATTTCCGGACCGGTATTATAGGGTTTTTCAAATTTTTCATCTTCCTGTACGCCATACATTACCCCACTATTGCCAGCTTCCGAAATTTTCCAGTCTAGCGACAAAATGAAATTGGTATATTCCTTCTCCGTAACCAAATCATAAAGTTTGCCTTCTGGACGTTCTTTCGGGGGATAATATACCATAGCACCATCCTCTATTTTCCAGACATCCGAAACACCTTCGGCCTGGTATTCTTTCCAGCCATCGAAAGAGGTGCCGTCAAAAAGAACCGTCCATTCCTTCGGAGGTTCATCCGCTTTGGTCTCTTCAACGCGCTCTGCGGTCATTTCTTTTTGTGATTTTTCAGTTTTATCCTTGCAAGCGAAAAGTGTGGTTGCAATACATAAGGTCAAGATCAGATTTTTCATGCTAACTAGATTTGAAAAGGATTTTGATATAAATATTCTTTAAAAAAATGGTGCTAATTGAATTGCTATCTATCGAGGCCCAATATCTTTTTTAATCGGTCTTCGTCGATATCAGCACCGGCAAAATCATCAAAAGCCCTTTCGGTAGCTTCGATAATATGATCTTGAATGAAAATGGCACCTTCCCTAGCGCCCTGCTCGGGACTCTTTATACAACATTCCCATTCCATAACTGCCCAAACGTCACAGCCATATTGAGTCAGTTTTGAGAAAATGGTCTTGAAATCGATTTGGCCATCACCTAAGGAGCGGTATCTTCCTGCACGATCTCCCCAATTATTATAACCGCCGAAGGCACCTTTCTTTCCTGTTGGGTTGAACTCCGAATCCTTTACATGAAAAGATTTTATGAATTCATGATAATGGTCGATGTACTCGATATAATCTAATTGTTGCAATACAAAGTGACTTGGGTCGTACAAGATATTGACCCGTTTATGGTTACCGGTAGCTTCTAAAAATCGCTCGAAAGTGTCCCCATCATGAAGGTCTTCACCAGGATGGATTTCATAGCAGACATCTACACCTTCTTTATCATAATGGTCTAATATCGGCATCCAGCGTTTGGCCAATTCTTCGAAGCCCATTTCTACCAATCCGGGTGGACGTTGCGGCCATGGATGCCATGTATGCCAGAGTAAGGCACCTGAAAAAGTGGCGTGCGTTTTTAATCCTAATCTTCTACTAGCGGTTGCCGCCTTTTTTACGACATCTACCGCCCATTCTGTTCGGGCCTTCGGGTTGTTCTTGACCTTGTCAGGGGCAAAATTATCGAACATTAGGTCGTAAGCGGGATGAACGGCCACCAATTGACCCTGTAAATGAGTTGAAAGCTCGGTAATTTCGAGACCGTAAGAATTGATTTTTCCTTTTAACTCGTCACAATAATCCTGACTTTCCGCGGCCTTATCCAAATCGATTAGAAAAGATTCCCAAGTCGGAATCTGAATGCCTTTATATCCTAAATCAGCCGCCCATTTGCACATACCATCCAAAGAATTGAAAGGTGCTTTATCATTTACGAATTGCGCCAAAAAAACAGCAGGTCCTTTAATTGTTTTCATTCTTTTATAATTTCCTATTTACTATTGAACACGTCCTAAATTGCAATCGGTTTGATAATAAGCCCTATATTTAATTCCAGTATATTCCATATTGTAAGATTCCTACGGGAAGCGATAAATATAAGGAAAACCATCAGAAATAAAATAGAATTGCACTATGAATGTAGCTGAAGAATATGATGCGATTGTTATTGGTACCGGAATCAGTGGAGGCTGGGCTGCCAAGGAACTTTGCGAGGGGGGACTAAAGACGCTAGTGCTCGAGCGTGGACGAATGGTCAAGCATATTGAGGATTATCCCACTATGAACGATGACGCTTGGGATTACCCATTGAAAGGCGAGCTATCGCAAGAGGACGAAAAAAAATATCACGTTCAAAAAAGGGTAGGATGGGCACCTATGGAAGACAACAAGCATTTCTTTGTTAATGACCTTGACCACCCCTATGTAGAAACCAAGCGTTTTGATTGGATTCGTGGCTATCAGGTCGGCGGAAGATCACTTACCTGGGGCCGTCAAAGCTATCGATGGAGCGATATCGATTTTGGGGCGAACAAAAAAGAAGGCATTAGCATCGACTGGCCCGTACGCTACGCCGATATTTCACCTTGGTACGATAAGGTGGAGGAGTATATTGGGGTCAGCGGCGAAAAACTAGGGCTAGAGGTTTTGCCCGATGGTAAATTTCAGCCCAAAATGGACCTTAACTGCGTTGAAGAGGATTTTAAGAAATCCGTAGCGGAGAAATTCGACGATGGACGCTTGGTCACCATTGGCCGAACGGCCCATATCACCGATCCGGAAGCTACTTTTGAGGGCCGGGGTGTTTGCCAATATCGCAATCGCTGCAGCAGAGGCTGTCCATTCGGGGGATATTTCAGTAGTAATTCATCTACACTTCCGGCAGCGGAACGCACGGGCAATATGACACTTAGGGCAAACTCCATCGTCTACGAAATCATTTATGACGATACAAAAAAACAAGCGACGGGCGTCAAGATTATTGATGCTGAGAGCAATGAAAAAATGGAATTCAATGCAAAAATCATTTTTCTTTGCGCTTCGTCCATGGCCTCCGTTGGCATATTGTTGCAGTCAAAAAGCGAACGCTTTCCCAATGGCATGGGTAATGATTCCGACGCTCTCGGTCGCGGCATCATGGACCATCATTATAAATTAGGTGCCACGGCCAAAGTGGACGGCTATCTTGATAAGTATTTTAAGGGCCGGCGAGCTAATGGCTTCTATATTCCCCGATTTGTAAATCTCAATGAAAAGACGAAGCGTGAGGGTTATTTACGGGGTTTTGGATATCAAGGAACAGCCAGTCGACAAGATTGGTCACAAAGTATTGCCGAATTAAGCTATGGTGCAGCTTTAAAGGAAGAAATATTGAAGCCTGGCAAATGGCAAATCGGAGTAACCGGTTTTGGCGAGTTTTTACCATATGACGACAATCGTGTTACGCTCAGTAAAACCGAAAAAGATAAATGGGGTCTTCCTCAACTGGATTTCGACGTTGAATTCAAGGAAAACGAATTAAATATGCGTAAAGACATAACCAAAGAAATTGTTAGCATGTTCAAGGAAGCTGGTTTCAGTGATGTGCAGCCTTATGACCAGCTAACCGGTCCGGGGTTGGGCATTCATGAAATGGGAGGCGCCAGAATGGGCCATAGCGCAGAAACCTCGGTAGTCAACAAAAACAATCAGGTACATAACGTTCCTAATGTTTATGTGACCGATGGCGCGTTCATGACATCCTCAAACTGCGTTAATCCATCATTGACCTATATGGCTTTTACTGCGCGAGCGGCGGACCATGCGGTAAAGCAATTCAACTCTGGAAAATTTGCATAGAGACGAACTTACAGCCCAATAGGGTACATCTGTACTTAAAATTTGTAACGAACAATACGAATGAATAATAGCACTAGGCTATAACCAGTACCAATCACTATGGAAAACGCTTCCGCCCGCGCTCTTTGGGGCGATTATCTTGACAAACATCTAGAACATGCTTTTGCAGGCACGCCTTTAGTGGATTATTTCTGCAACAATGAACAAGATGCCAACGAATGTGCCGCACTTGTAAAAAGAGGTGTCAAAAGGGCAACATCCCATTCACTTCTTAGCTTACAGTATCGCAAACAACCTTTGCCAAAAATTGGTGATTTCATTGTCGTAACAGATTGGGAAGGACAGGCGCAGTGCATCGTTCGCACTACAAAGGTCACCTTGAAACCATTCTTTGCCATAGATTCCGAATATGCCCAGCGCGAAGGCGAGGGTGACAAAAGTCTAGGCTACTGGAAGAAAGTGCACTGGGAATATTATAAAAAGGAGCTTGAAAACTTCGACCGCATACCGACCGAAAGTATGATTATTATCTGCCAAGAGTTTGAGATGGTATTTCAGCGATAACGGTCTTTTTAGACGAACCTAGGTATTAATTTCACAATTATCTCTTAGAATATTTGTGCGTTCTTCCAGTCAAGTCTGAAGTATCGCTGACCGACCAAGTAATCAAAACTTTTGGCAGTTTCATAGAACGCATACCAAAAATCAACTAACTTATCAGCAGTCTAATACGTATCTTATCTAAATTGAACTATAATACCATGCTCGTAAAACGTCTAATTTCCATCTTGACTATATTCGTTTCCCTTTTTAATTTGGATGGAAAAGCTCAAGCACCACAATGGGAGAATCCAGAATGGGAGAATCCTGAAATTTTCCAAATCAATAGGGAGAATCCTACCGCGTCATTCTATCGATATAAAGATGCCGGGACTGCACTTCAGAATGAGAGCTGGGAAAACTCATCCTTTTATAAATCCTTGAACGGGGAATGGAGCTTTAACTATGTTGGTAGCGTACCCGAGAGACCTATAGATTTCTTTCAGCAAAATTTCAATGCCTCCAAATGGGATAAATTCAAAGTACCTTCCAATTGGGAGCTCCAAGGCTATGGAACTCCAATTTACACCAATGTAGTATATCCTTTTCCTAAAAATCCTCCCTTTATTCCTCATGACGATAATCCGGCAGGAAGTTATCTGCGTTCTTTCGAAATACCGGAATCATGGGACGAAAAAGATATTTTCTTACATTTTGGAGGGGTAAGCGGCGCCATGTACGTTTGGATCAACGGCCAAAAAGTAGGATACAGTGAAGGCAGTAAGACCCCTGCTGAATTCAATATAACCCAATACCTAAAGCAGGGAGAAAATTCGCTTGCAGTTCAAGTATTACGTTGGTCGGATGCAAGCTATCTTGAAGATCAAGATTTCTGGCGCCTCAGTGGTATCGAACGTGATGTCTACCTTTATGCCACCAATCGCGTTACGATTAAAGATTACAGGGCCATTGCCGATTTAGAGAACGCGTATATTGATGGGAAGCTCAACCTAAAACTGAAGATAGCGAACAGTGGTAAAAAGAGTAAAGGCTCTGTCGAAGTACGGCTTTTAGAGGGTGAAAATGAAATCTTCGCCGAAACTAAAAAATCGGATTTCTTACCTGAAGGCTCTGTAATAAACTTTGAAAAAAGTTTGCCGAATATCACATCTTGGAACGCCGAAAAGCCCCACCTATATAAACTACTTTTCATCCTTAAGGATAATAAGGGAAATATAACCGAAGCTATCAGTTCTAAAATCGGTTTCCGAAAAATTGAAATCAAGAACAACCAATTTTTAGTCAACGGTCAGCCCGTACTCATTAAAGGAACCAATCTGCACGACCACGACGAAACCACTGGGCATGTCATTAGTGAAGAAGTGACTTTGAAAGATATGGAGGTCATGAAGCAGAACAACCTCAACGCCATTCGTTGCAGCCACTACCCCAAAAATCCTTTTTTCTATCGTATGGCAGATACATATGGTTTTTATGTGGTCGACGAAGCTAATATTGAAATTCATGGTATGGGCACAACCAACCAAGGACTTGACAACAATGAGGAGGCCAAAAAAATACACCCGTCCTATAGGCCTGAATGGAAAGCTATGCATATCGACCGTACCGAACGTTTATACGAACGTGACAAAAATTTCACATCGGTCGTAATCTGGTCATTAGGAAACGAAGCAGGTAACGGTGAAAATTTAGTGGCAACTTACGAATGGCTAAAAGCACGTGATACTACTCGACCCGTTCAATATGAAGGTGCTACCCACTATGAAAACACTGATATACAGGCGCCGATGTACGATAGAATAGAATCTATGATAGATTACGCCGAAAACAATCCTAAGCGCCCGTACATTCAATGCGAATATGCCCATGCCATGGGGAATAGCGTCGGCAACTTACAGGATTATTGGGACGTTATCGAAAAATACGATGTATTGCAAGGTGGTTTCATTTGGGATTGGGTCGATCAAGGCCTTTTGACCAAGACTGATGAAGGCACTCCATTCTATGCTTTTGGAGGGGATTTCGGTGCCAGCGAACTGCAGAATGATAATAATTTCTGTTTAAACGGATTGGTTAATCCTGACCGTTCGCCGCATCCAGCCTTGTACGAAGTCAAAAAAGTGTACCAAGGTATAAAGTTTTCTTCAGACAATCCGAAATCAGGGGCAATCACACTGACCAATCAGTATGATTTCACTAATCTCTCGGAATACAATTTTTCTTGGAAGCTCCTAAAAAATGGCAAAGAAGAGGCGACAGGTATCATTTCAAATGTTTCTGTAGCGCCTTATGCATCCCAAAAAGTTCAAATCAAGATGCCTGAACTATCGGATCCAGAAGCCGAATACCTATTGAATATATATGCCAAAACTAACAAAGAATCTCCATTGGTTCCTACGGATTATGAGGTTGCCTACGCCCAATTTCAGATTACGGAGTTCACACCTCCAGCCTTTGAAAACAACACGGAGGGCCTATCGGTCATTAAAAAAGACAGCATTATAACGATAACCGGAGAGGGTTTTGAAATTGGCATCAATAGCAACACCGGTATCTTGACATCACTCGATTATGGAAACGGGAACCTAATTTTGCAAGGGATGAAAGTGAATTTTTGGAGAGCACCCACCGATAACGATTATGGGTATAATATGCCCAAAAAATTAGGAACTTGGAAAGAAGCTACAGAGACCCAGAAAATGACAGGGCTACAATTGAATTCTAAGAATCAGGAAAAAGCGATGGATGCGCTCAAGCTTAGCGAAAATCCGTTTCAAGTGAAAGACAAATTAGAAATCACGGCCACCTTCGATTTACCGTCGGTAGGTGGAGAGACAACGATTTCCTATGCTGTCAACAATAAGGGAGAACTGATGGTCAGTACCCGATTGACCGGTATTGACCAAAACCAACCCATTCTACCCCGTTTTGGAAACAACTTGATAATTGACAAAGCGTATGACCGCGTGCAATGGTATGGTAGGGGCCCATTCGAAAATTATCAAGATCGCAAAACAGCGGCATTGGTAGGAGTGTACGAAATGAAAGTTGCCGATTTATATTTTGAATACATACGACCGCAAGCCAATGGTAACCGAAGCGACATTCGCACCCTATCATTTACCAACGGAAGTGGCAAGGGTATTGAAATTACTGCTCCACAAACCTTTGGTTTCAGCGCGCACCATCAGTATAATTCCGATTTTGATGAGGGCGTTGAAAAACGACAACGACATACGTATGATGTTCCACAAAGAGATTTAATTTCCATTAATATCGACCATAGCCAAATGGGCATTGGCGGTGATAACAGTTGGGGGTACATGCCACTTGAAAAATATCAAATTCAGCCAGGTGATATGTCTTTCAGTTATTTGATTCGGCCTATTCGGTAATACGGATTCAAGGAAAGTAAAGCTATTCGATAGCTAGTATAAAAAAAGCCCTCAAAGGATTTAGGTTCTTTAAGGGCTTTCTAATTTATTTGAAAAGAAATGCTAAACTTTAATCAATGGGTCAAAGTGTCTTTCCTATCTCGCTGGAATGTACTGCTATTATTAAACTACTTCTCCAAATCTACCCAAACATTACCGTCTTTGTTCGACTCAACGGTAGCCTCGATAAAGTTCATACCACGAACACCATCGGTCATTGTCGGAAATTCTCCATCGTCAAATTTCTTTCCACGAATAGCCTTTGAGACTCCCAAGTAAATGTTCGCCATGGAATCGAAAATACCCTCAGGGTGACCCGGTGGCAATTTAGTTCCACCTAAAGAAAGCTTGCTATTGTAAGCATGACCGGGCTTATAGATTTGCGTGGGATTGGTATCGCTTAACAAATAAAGAAAATTCGGATTTTCCTGCTCCCAACGAAAAGCACCTTTTTCACCGTAAATTGAAATGCCCAATCCGTTTTCCTCGCCAGTGGCAACTTGGCTACTGCGAATGACACCTTTGACATGGTCGCCCATACGAATGAGAACAGTGCCATCAACATCCATTTTATTATCCTTGTACAAGTAATTGAAATCCGTCAATAGCGATTTCACCTTCAAGCCAGTGGTATACTCTACCATATTGAATGCGTGAACACCAATATCGCCCATACAGGAACTTATTCCGGCCTTTTTAGGGTCTAATCGCCAAACCGTGGATCTTTTCTTCTTATCATGAATAATTTCGTTTATCCAACCTTGATAATAAACAGCGTCGACCTTATGAATCTTACCTAAGACTCCTTTTTTAATCATTTCGCGCATTTGACGTACCATAGGGTAACCCGTGTAGGTATGTGTCAACGCAAAAACAGTGCCCGCCTTTTTGTGGGCCTTCTGTAAAGTTTTGGCCTCTTCTAAAGAAGTGGTCATCGGTTTCTCGCAAATAACATGAAAACCGTTTTCAATAAGTTTCAAGGCCATTGGAAAGTGAAGAAAGTTTGGGGTAAGTATCGAGCATACCTGTATACGTTTGCTCGCGGGCAGTTTCATTTCTTCTTCGATAAAAGTGTCGAAATCTTTATAGATTCGATCTGTCGGCACATCGATTTCTTTGGCAAAAGCAATACTTTCCTTAATATCTGGATTGAAGACAGCACCTACAATTTCATAATTATCGTTAATTTGGGAAGCCACACGGTGCAACACTCCGATCAGGGAGTCTCCGCCGCCTCCCAATATTCCTAATCTTATTTTTTTTGGCATTTGCTACTTAATTTTAGTGTATTAAAATTTCAATTATTTAGATGAGAGTAATTTAATAAATTTAATTGAGGAAAGACAACTGCAAGTGAAGGTCTTATTGAATTGCAAATCTCCTTGGTTTGAGCATTAGGTTCCTATAAACAACTACGCGTTATACTTTATTTTTACATTTTTAAAAAGAACTGCGAAAAATATCAGTACGAACGTGGCAAAGCCCGCAGGGTACATCCAAATAGTCTGCCAGTCGTGAACACCGTCAGAAAGAAGGTATATATCGGTAATTTTGCCTGCTGCCCAAAAACCGATTAACATTCCTATTCCGTAAGTAGCCAAGGTAATTAAGCCTTGAGCTGAACTTTTGTATGCCTTTCCAGCTTTACTATCCGTGTAAATTTGGCCACTGACAAAGAAAAAATCGTAACAAAGTCCGTGCAAGGCGATGCCTGTCAACAAAAGCAGTACTAAATCTCCTGTGTCACCGTAGGCAAAAAGCAGGTAACGTATTCCCCAAGCCAACATCGCCACAAGCATCGTCATTTTAAAGCCGAACCTTTTGAAGAAATAAGGGAGTAAAAGCATAAAAAGAATTTCCGACACTTGGCCAATGGTCATTTTTCCAGCGGGATTGGCTACCCCGATTTCCCCTAAAAACTGGCCTGCGTGTTGATAATAAAAAGCTAGCGGAATACAGATGAGTACGGAAGCCAAAAAGAATATAAGAAAATTACGGTCTTTTAACAACGAAAGGGCATCTAGACCCAAAACATCTGAAATTTTTACTTTTTTAGACCTATCGGCACGGGGCGGTGTTTTAGGAAGGGTAAAACTGAAAAGACCCAAAACGGCCGACGCTATAGACGCCATAAGAAAGGTATTCCTAAGTATTCCTTCAGAAATACCCAGTTCTGAATCCCAATTTAAATAACTGATGAGCAGTCCGGCTACTATCCATCCCGTAGTGCCGAAAACCCGTACTATGGGAAACTCCTTTCCAGGGTCGTTCATTTGGTTGAACGCAACCGAATTGACTAAAGCCAAGGTGCTCATATACAAAATCATATAGACCAATAAATACGGAAAGAAAAGATTGAAATCATTGGTCTGATAGAGAAGATACATCAAGACAGCTCCACAGAGATGCAAAATGCCCAAAATACGTTCGGCATTAAAATAGCGGTCGGCAATCAATCCGATGATAAAAGGCGCCAAAATTGCGCCCCATGATTGCGTTGAATAGGCCATGGCAGTTTCACCGCCGTCTGACCCTAAAGTGTTGGGAAGATAAATACCCATGGTCACAAACCAGCTGCCCCATATGAAAAATTCAAGGAACATCATTAAAGAAAGTTGCGTCCGTAGCGTACCGGTCATGTGTCTGGATTAAATAATTGCTGGGTCAAAATTTTACCTGATCTACGTAATTCGCAACGTATTTTTACATCTATCGTTTATAATGGATGTAGTCGGTTACGAGTGGCTCCAATCCATTCGACTTAAAATCGGATGCGATTTGCCCGCGGTGGTTCGTTGAATGGTTAATGATGTGGAAAAGGATATCTTGTACCGTATTCGTAAACAATCTGTTTTCGGTATTTTCGTAATCTATCCTTTTTTCGAAATCTTCGGTGTTGGATACAATTTCAAAAGAATTGCGTTGATTGTCATAATGGATATCTCCGAGTGTCTTTATATCATGCAATTGCCAGACTTCGAATTCCGGTTTACGATCTCTAATCCGAGCATTCCAGATATGATGGGCGTTGAGAATGTGGCTAAAGAGCACCCCACTCTTTTCGGGTACCGTCTCAATGGTTGAAAAGACCTCTATCAATTTTTTGTTGCAGTGAAAATTGTAATCGAAAATGGAGTTGAAAAAAGGTTTCACGTAATTTGGTATATATATTTGTACAGAAAAATTATCTCCTTGTTTTGACTACAACACTAACGCGAGTCTTTCATCAAGTAACTTCTTGCGCCGCTTTGAGCATCAAATCTTTGGTAGCAATGATACCAGCCTCTTCGCTCAGTTCACTGCCTTCATATTCAACCCCTATAAAACCGGTGTAGTCATGGTCTTTCACGATCTGTAACATTTTCACATAATCGATTACCTTCTCGTTGCCATCCGCATCGAAAACATTGCTTTTGGCACTCACAGCCTTTGCGTAGGGCATAAGTTCGGTGACTCCTTTATATTTATCATATTCATCGTCACAACCAGTATCTGAACGTTTAATACAAAAATTTCCGAAATCGGGCAGCGTACCGCAATTGTCCATATCCACCGAGGCCATTACATCGGCAAGCATGGTTCCTATTGATGAAAGTCCACCATGATTTTCAACTATAACGTTGATGTTCTTATCTTTGGCATAGGTCGATAACTGGGTCAGGCCATCGATGGAATTGGCCTTCCATTCTTCAGGCTCTTGGCTTCCGTTCAAATTGACACGTATAGAGTGGCATCCTAAATCCTTTGCAGCATCTACCCATTTATAATGGCGTTGTACGGCTTCTTTTCTTTCCTTAGCATCGCTAACCGCAAGATTACCTTGACCATCAATCATAATCAATACATTCTGCAAATCATACTTTTTAGCCTCGGCATTGGATTTTTCGATGAAATTAGCCATGGCCTTTTCTGAGTATTCGTTATTCTCTGCATCGGCTGGATAAAGCTGGCTGACGTACTCTAAGCCTGAAAATCCCCAATCCTTTGCTTTCTCCGCGAAGGTATAGGGGTCAACACCATCATCCTTGATCATTTTATGAATGCTCCACTGAGCTAGCGAAAGCTTGAAAAATGGATCTACATCCTTTACCGTGTTGTCAGCACTTTCTTGCATTTCCGCATCTTTTTTTTTGGTTTCCTTGCAAGCGTACATCCCTAGAAAAGAGACAGCAAGACCAGCTTGTGAGCTATTACTAATAAAATTTCTTCGTTTCATCGATTGTGAATTGTTTTAGCTTATAATTAATGATATGACTCAAAATTCTATCTTAAAAATAAGATACCATCAAGAAGTATAGCGAATAAATGTAGAGAATTAATTTTATATTTAATAAATTTAGGGACTAAACAATTCCGTACATGAGCAAATTTTATTACAATCAAGAGCAAGAGTCATATGACGCAATCGTAGTAGGCACAGGTATCAGTGGAGGATGGGCGGCAAAGGAACTTTGCGAAAAAGGCCTAAAAACCTTAGTGCTGGAAAGAGGCCGGATGGTCAAGCACATTGAAGACTACGAGACAGCGAATATGGATGATTGGGATTTTCCGAACTCCGGAGAGCCCACGCAAGAGGATATTGCCCAACAACAGAAACAGAACAGAACAGGCTACACCACGAATGCGGCCAGTAAAATGTGGTTCGTAAACGATTTGAAGCATCCCTATAACGAAATCCAACGTTTCGATTGGATGCGGGGCTATCACGTCGGTGGCCGTTCGCTGCAATGGGGCCGTCAAAGCTATCGCTGGAGCGATATCGATTTTTCGGCGAATAAAAATGATGGTATTGCCGTAGACTGGCCCGTACGCTATAAGGATATTGCACCATGGTATGAAAAGGTGGAAAAATACATTGGTATTAGCGGAGAGGCGCTGAACCTTGCACACTTGCCAGATAGTATTTTCTCTCCTCCAATGGAACTAAACTGTGTAGAAGAAGTTTTCAAGGATAAAGTTTCGGAAGGCTTCGATGGCCGGCCGGTTACTGTAGGCCGAGTCGCCCATATTACAGGTGACAAGCAATACGAAGGTAATGGGCGACAGAAATGTCAATACCGTAACCGCTGTATTCGAGGATGTCCTTTCGGGGCTTACTTCAGCAGTCTTTCGTCTACCTTACCTGCCGCAGAAGCTACCGGTAATATGACCCTTAGGCCCGACTCTATTGTAACTGAAGTAATTTATGATGCCGATACAAAAAAGGCAACGGGTGTTAAAGTTATCGATCGGGTAACCAAAGAGACTTATGAATTCAAGTCTAAGGTAATTTTTCTTTGTGCTTCCGCTATACCAACTGCTTCAATCTTGATGCAGTCAAAATCGGACCGTTTTCCAAATGGAATGGGGAACGATTCAGATCAATTGGGCCGAAATATTATGGATCATCATTTAGGGGTAGGCGCTTCTGGAAAATATGATGGTTTCGAAGATAAATTCTATAAGGGCAGAAGACCGAACGGTGTTTACATTCCCCGTTTCAGAAACCTGGGTGGAGCCTCAGACAGAAAAGATTACAAACGTGGTTTCGGATATCAAGGTGGTGCTAGCAGGGGCAACTGGGAAGAGTTGATTGCAGAACTTTCATACGGAAAAGAATTGAAGGATGCTATTTTGAAGCCAGGAGGATGGACCATGGGCATCGGAGGTTTTGGAGAGGTATTGCCCTACGAGGAAAATAGAATGACATTGGATTATGAAAAATTAGACGACTGGGGATTACCAACAGTTACTTTTGATGCAGGTTTCAAGGAAAATGAGCTGAATATGCGAAAAGATATGAAGCAATCGGCCATTGATATGCTCGAAAAAGCAGGCGCTAGAGACATAAAGGGCCACGACAACGAAACCGGTTTGGGACTTGGTATTCATGAAATGGGAACCGCACGTATGGGCCGTAACCGTACAACTTCAGTATTGAACGGAAACAATCAGTTACACGATGTACCGAACGTATACGTGACAGACGGAGCTTTTATGGCTTCCGCCAGCTGTGTTAATCCTTCGTTGACCTATATGGCCTTCACCGCCAGAGCGGCAGAACATGCAGCCAACGAACTTAAAAAAGGAAATATATAATGGATAGAAGAAAAGCACTCAGAAATATGGGATTGGCTATGGGGTATACCGTCGCCATGCCTACTTTATTTAGTATCGTACAGAGTTGTAAACAAGAAACCGTGCTCGAATGGACTCCCGATTTCTTTTCAAAGGATGAAGGTGCGGCATTAACCAAATTGGTAGATATTATTATTCCAAAAACGGACATAGCTTCGGCGTCAGAGACCCAAGTGCACCTTTTTATCGACAAATTTGCCAACGAGGTAATGGACGATAAGCAACAGAAATTTTGGAAAATGTCAATGGCACGCTTTCTTGAAAAGGCCAAAAAAGATTCAGATACCGAAAAGGCGGGTGATTTAACCGCTGAAGACCTAGAGGCCGTTTTAGCACCTGCGCTTAAATCATCAAAAGAAGATCAAATAAAGAATTTCAAGGCCATACAGCAGTATAATGAGGCTATTGCAGACGATGAGGAGCCGCTATTAGACGATGCCATCTCTCGTTTTGGCTTCGCAAACAATCTACGCGGACTTACCATAATGGGCTATAAGACTTCTGAATACGTTGGCGAAGAAGTACTTGCATACCTACCGGTTCCGGGCGTATACATTGGTTGTGGTGACCTTCAGGAACTGACCGGTGGAAAAGATTGGTCAATATAATTCTCAATACTAAATTTTGAAAACGGAAAGGGTTGGAGGCAAATTTATAAAGCTTTTGACCCTTTCCCATTTTTGGTAATCTCTCAGAACTAATTTTGGGGATTATCTGGCTTGTTATTGAAGCGCATCAATAAAGAATATCGAAAAATTATTGGATTACAATTATTAAATCAACTCATAAAAGTAAACACCAACAAAATGAAAAGACGCAATTTTATACAGAAAACAGCATTGACCGGCAGTGCGCTTTCAATGGGCGGAGCTTTTGCATATGCCAAAAATAATACAACCAATAGTTTTGCTCCCCACAAATTCAATCTCAAATACGCACCTCATCTAGGTATGTTCGAGAACCTTGCAGGTAAAGATCCTATCGATCAGCTTAATTTTATGGCCGACCAAGGTTTTACGGCCTTTGAAGACAATGGCATGATGGACAGGGACGTTGCCTTACAGAACAAAATGGGCGAAACTATGGCAAAAAGGGGTATGACCATGGGTGTTTTCGTAGTTCAAAAGGGAGGTAATATGGCCAATACCCTTGCTGCTGGCAAAAAAGAGTATATCGATATCTTTTTAGATGGATGTAAAAAAGCCGTCGAGACCGCCAAACGCTGTAATGCTAAATGGATGACCGTAGTGCCTGGTGGGTTTGAAAGAAACTTACCGACCGGAATACAAGATGGTCATGTTATCGAGGCGCTTAAAAGAGGCTCTGAAATTTTAGAACCACACGGTTTGGTGATGGTACTCGAGCCCCTATCCGATTCTCCCGACCTATACCTACAAAACTCTGATCAGACCTATATGATTTGCAAGGGTGTTGATAGCCCCGCCTGTAAAATTTTATTCGATATATACCATATGCAAAAAACCGAGGGTCACCTAATTCACAATATGGAACTTACCTGGGACGAAATCGCATATATTCAAATTGGCGATAACCCCGGTAGAAATGAACCTACTACGGGAGAGATTAACTACAAAAATGTATTCAAATGGATTCATGAAAAGGGATTTACCGGCGTACTTGGTATGGAACATGGAAATTCGAAGGATGGTAAGGCCGGAGAACAGGCCGTTATCGATGCCTATAAGCAAGAAGATAATTTTATGTGATTGGTATTAAATGTCCAATCAAAAAAAAGCAGCTATTTTATAATAGCTGCTTTTTTTATACTCATTTTTGTTTGGGGATTTCCGGCGTATTCAACCTTGCAATTGAAGCGTTTATCTCATCTTGCGAGAGTTCGTGCTTTACGATTTTACCTTCAAAGAAATCGTCATACGCTTTCATATCAAAGTTGCCATGGCCACAAAGGTTGAACAGAATTGTTTTTGAAACCCCATCCGCCTTACATTTTTTCGCTTCTGCGATAGCGGTAGCGATACCATGTGTTGCTTCCGGTGCGGGAATAATTCCTTCTGTCTTGGCGAATAGTACGCCAGCATCAAATACTTCGAGGTTATCATGTGCCACGGCTTCAATCAAATTATCCCTAAGCAACTGACTTACAATTACTCCGGCACCATGATATCGTAGACCACCGGCATGAATGGGCGCCGGCACAAAGTCGTGACCTAAAGTATACATGGGCAATAACGGCGTCATTCCCACAGTATCGCCAAAGTCATACCGGAATATGCCCCGAGTCAATTTCGGACATGAGGTGGGTTCACTGGCGATGCAGCGAATATTTTTACCTTCCTCAAAATTCAATCGTAAGAACGGAAAAGCGAGTCCTGCAAAATTTGAACCTCCACCAAAAGGAGCGATAACGATATCGGGCATATCACCGGCTTTTTCCATTTGTTTTATAGCTTCTTGACCGATGATAGTCTGGTGCAACTTGACATGGTTCAAGACACTGCCTAAAGCGTATTTCGTATCTTCACGCTGTGCGGCCATCTCTACCGCCTCTGAAATGGCAATGCCTAAGGAACCTGGACTATCAGGATTTTCAGCCAAAATCTTCCGGCCCGCTTCCGTCAAGTTGCTCGGGGAAGCAAAAACATTGGCACCCCAAGCATTCATCATCGATTTACGATATGGCTTATGTTGGTATGAGAGTTTTACCATATAAACATCACACTCGATACCAAAGTGCTGGCAGGCAAAAGCAAGTGCACTGCCCCATTGACCCGCGCCGGTTTCTGTGGTAATGCGTTTAACCCCTTCCTGTTTGTTATAATAAGCCTGAGGAACCGCAGTATTTGGTTTATGCGAACCCGATGGACTTACGCCCTCATATTTATAGTAGATTTTAGCCGGTGTATCCAATGCTTTTTCCAAACCGTGGGCCCTATAAAGGGGTGTAGGCCTCCAAAGGGAGTAAATATTGCGAACCTCGTCAGGTATGGTTATCCATTTTTCAGTGCTGACCTCTTGCTCAATCAAAGCCATGGGGAAAAGTGGTGCCAAGGCTTCCGGACCGATAGGTTCTAAAGTACTTGGGTTTAACGGCGGAAGCGGTTTATTGGGCATATCGGCCACGATATTATACCAGTTTTCGGGTATTTCATGTTCTTCTAAAGTAAACTTTCTCTGTTTCATAAATTAGTTGTGTTATGCGATGCCATTAGGGGAATCAGAACTTTAAATTAATGAAAAAGTGTGTTCCATCGAAATAGGGATAATCTTTTTAGTAAAGTAAAAACGTATATATACTGTTACCATCAATTCAGAAGCATGGATAAATATATTATTATACTTATTATATACTTAGCAGCCTATATTTCCGCAGTTGCGGCCCGACCTTACATACAGAAATAAATTCTAGTACAAATAGGTGATCTCATAACAAAAACGCCCCTTTTCAAGGGACGTTTTTGTTAAGTAGGTAATTTTGTAAGATTTAAAAACTAAATTAATTTTTGTAGGTCAAGCATCGATTTGGGACCAATACATTGATTTCAGTAAAGCAAAATCGAGATTTGGGATTACAATTTTACTTAATTACTTTGTAAAGATAAGATGGATGTGAAGAACATCTAAACTATTGTTGTGAAGATAGTGTATGATGTTGTGAAAAATACGAACGGTTATTTTAATCGGTAAATGGCATTACAATAATCATTTCCTTTTGCTTTTTGCTATAGACAAATAGTTCTAAATGGCCAAAATCTATATCCACCACCTTCGATAAATTCCCAAAATATTATTCATAGCAAATCAGAAAAAAGGATAACTTCAATAGCAACGAATACAAGCGGTTCTACAGCTTCGATAATAGCGTACAAAGTTTGTACAACCAGAAAAGTGGTATTACAAGTAATTATGATTAAAAATAGTAAGGATGTTTTTATCTGTAGTAAATTTGATTGACGCTATGGTAAAAGAATGTTCTTGACAAATGACCTTACCAACAGTCATTACCTTAAACAATAAATCAAATGCAGACAATTGGCTAAGCTCAAACCGGCAATGGCAAGAAGAACTATATAAATGATTAAGGCTTTCATAATGAACTATTTTGAAAGCAAGATAAATTGAGAATAGGTCCGAAAACAGCAAAATTGTATAACTCGTATTTAGCCCTGTATAATCGGTTAATACTGAGAAATGTATTCTGCAACATAGCCATATATCTAACTTTGTAGGTTGTGACAGGAGTTACTAGCTTGAATCGTTGCCAGCTCAGAACGCAAAAACGAATTAATCCAGAAATACAATATAGTTCGGCAAAGTACTGCATTATGTACAAAATTTTCATGAAAACAACTTTCAGATAGTTACGTAAGACAGTCTATTTAAAAGCTATTTTAGAAATTCCGCAATTTCAAGATGGTAGTGCATTGTTCCAATGGGATTTAGGATGAAATTGAGATCAGAATCATTCCTTTCACAGTACAAAAGCTTCATAAAACCTTTTTAGGAAAAGAATTTTTAGTGGAAGTACTTAAATAGATATAGGATTATGAGTGAAGGAAATAAATTAGTAGCTGCCTTAGTACAGGAAAGTAGGGCCTTCGCTATCGAAATGCCAAACGGAAAAATATTATGATACCGCCAATCCGTACGGCCCTCCCGATGTATCTCAATCGATAGTACCAAATGGGTGCTGATTTAGGTAGTTCCCCCGAAACCTATATCGAGCAAATCACCAGGTGCCAAAAAGTTGGTTTGGTGCCCCAGTAGGTTTTCATCAGACGGACTTTACCACGTTCTAAAAAAAACATGATGCCTAGAGCCGTACCTTTTGGAATGGCAGTTTCATAAAATTATAATGCTTGTTTCCCAATAATTGTCTTACTATTTTTAAAATAAAAAATACAGTGTTCTAGTATACTGTTCATAGGTAAAATAAGACGATGGGTTAGTAAAAATACATAAATAATTCACAATGAATGCTATACAGGATTAAATTATTGTACAGATTCCAGCGATTTTATATTATTTCAAGGGTACGGTATACTATCTCGTTGTTCTACTTCTACGACGGATGTTTCGTTTACATCTTCTGCAAAAACTAATTTTTGATTAAAGTTTAAATCGTCCTTTTCATTGGTAATAACGGCTATGAGCAGGACAATAATTAGTAAGCCAAACATTAATAAACATTTTTTCATCGCTTTTTTACTTTGTATGATCCTACAACATTTGATTACTAGAAATCAAAACATCTATAGTAGGATGATAAAATCAATTGATGACCAAATTAGCCCGAGGAAGCTATATGTCAAAAATGTAATGTATGGGTGGTATTATTTTTTGTATGGATGGTAAAAAGAGGAGGCTTTAAAATAACTATCAAAAAAGGAAAAGAAATGCTTGAAAGATAAGATTCCTAAAGATTATTCAATTTTTAAAATAATTAAAAATATCTATCTTATAATGTATTTGGCCATTCTGACTGGTCACATAACCATAAACCTTACAACGCTGTACGTTTTTCGGAATTAATATTGATCGAGATGTTCAGGATACAGAAAGTTGTTATACGGAAAACGAGTCACATGAATATCCCTTACCTCATCATACACCCTGGCCCTAAACTCTTCGAGGTTCTCTTTGTTCAAAGCAGAAATAAACAGGGCTTTATCACCTACTCTTTGCATCCAAGTTCGCTTCCATTCTTCAATGGTAAAATGCCGCTCAGTTCTTTCGGTCATTA
Organism: Pricia antarctica; assembly: GCA_011050085.1. Lineage (GTDB taxonomy): Bacteria > Bacteroidota > Bacteroidia > Flavobacteriales > Flavobacteriaceae > Pricia > Pricia antarctica_A. Next base: position 295,609 of record DRGL01000023.1, read on the forward strand.
AATCATCTTCTTCAATAGTTTCATGTTTGTAAAGGTCAATTTTATTGAAGACCATGATTGTATTCTTGTCGGCACTCTTGATTTCTCCTAAAATCTTATTAACCGATTCAATGTGTTCTTCAAACTGTGGGTGTGAAATGTCAACCACGTGAAGCAATAGGTCTGCCTCGCGAACCTCATCTAGGGTGCTTTTAAAACTTTCGACCAATTGCGTGGGTAGCTTGCGAATAAAGCCTACAGTGTCACTTAACAAAAAAGGTAGGTTTCCGATAACTACTTTACGTACCGTTGTATCTAAAGTCGCAAAAAGTTTATTCTCTGCAAAAACATCACTTTTACTAATGACATTCATTAAGGTAGATTTACCTACATTGGTATATCCTACCAAAGCAACACGAACCAAACTACCACGATTACCCCGCTGTGTATCCATTTGGCGGTCAATCTTTTTAAGCTTCTTTTTGAGCAATGAAATCCGGTCCCTTACGATACGTCTATCGGTCTCAATCTCGGTTTCTCCAGGTCCCCGCATACCGATACCACCACGTTGACGTTCCAAGTGGGTCCAAAGACCTGTCAACCTAGGTAAAAGAAATTCATATTGTGCCAGTTCGACTTGGGTTCGTGAATAACTGGTTTGTGCCCTTTGTGCAAAAATATCAAGAATCAAACTTGTGCGATCTAGAATCTTACATTTAAGGATTTTTTCTATATTACGTTGTTGGGCAGGAGTGAGCTCATCATCGAAGATTACCGAACCAATGTCGTTCTCTTTGACGAACTGTTCCACTTCTTGAATCTTTCCACTACCAATAAAAGTTTTAGGATCTGGTGGATCCATTCGCTGAACGAAGCGTTCCAGCACTTCGCCACCAGCAGTATAGGTCAAAAATTCGAGTTCATCGAGGTATTCGCCTACTTTCTCTTCGTTCTGTTCGCGATTGAGTACGCCGATTAAAACGGCCTTTTCATGTTCTATGTTCTGTTTTTCTAGCATATTGTATTGTAATGTACAAATTTAAGCATTGCGTTTGGCACGATTCGAAAACCAAAAGGCCTTTTTCGAAATTTTAAATATCTTATATCGCAGGATATAGGTGTTTCATTTATGAAATGGAAAAATAAAGAACGAATACGCCCACTCTTTTTGGATACTCTAGGAAATAGTATTACTACCGTAAACCATCATCTTTTCATCGATAAAGAATTTTTCACTTAGGGAAGTGGAAATTGGATTTCTACTGAGATTACAAAAGATGTATAATCTTGAGAAGGCTTTACCAAACATAAATAGCTGCCAAAATCCTTTGAGGAAATTCGATGTAACAGAAACCACTTTAAAAACCTTTAAAATGCTATTCGTTCAGATTCTGATCTAAAAGCTTTTTGTAATGCTTAAAATGTTATGAAGCTTTTGCGCAAACATATATGGTATCCTAGTCTTGATGGAATTAGAAAACCAAAATAAAGCTTCCTATTATTTAAGTTAAATCAGAAAACAATGAGGCGAATAAAGCTAATTATTTTTGGCAAACATTAAGCTACATTCAAATCTGAACTAGATGCCGCTTTGTTAATTTACAGCAAGAAGTTTAATATCAAAAACAAGTACCGAACCGCCAGGAATTCCGCTATAATCGAAACTGCCATATCCTAAATGTGAAGGCACCAATAATATTCCGCTTCCTCCTTCCTTAAAATAGGTTATACCTTCTGTCCATCCCTTTATAACCCGTTGTAGGTTAAACGTAATTCCCTCAGATGCACTTTCATCGAACACCTTTCCATTAAGAAAATATCCCTTATATGCCACCGTTACATCAGAAAAGGCATCAGGTTTAGCCCCATCGCCAGGTTGCGTAATACTATAGTAAAGTCCGGTATCGCTTCTTTCCGCGACTAGATTATTTTCTTGGATATAGTTTTTAATGTCGGCCTCGTTCTGTGCTGTATAATCGACAGCTTCGGGGGGGTTCGAATTTGATCCATTGTCGTCTCCACAGGAAATAAATAGTAGTACTATGCACGCTGATATAAAAAATTTCATGAAATTAGATTTAGGCGCAAATATAAATAAGAATGTTATAAGATTACACTAACCGACCTACCAGTCGTTTTTTTTCTTAGGAAAGCTTGTTACTTTCATGCGAAAGTATCCGCAATTACATGGTTTTATCGTCAAACGGTTATTTTGGAAACTTAGGTTGAAAAAGCATAGTTGAAAACAAACCAGGTGGTCTGTCACTAAACTTTCAATTTTAGAAGAGGGATTGCTGTTTCACGGGATTTTCATGATCTAATAGCCATTTTTTTCGATGTAACCCTCCGGCATATCCAGTTAGGGAACCGTCACTTCCAATGACACGATGGCAAGGAACTATAATCCATAAAGGATTTTTTCCATTGGCGGCCGCTACAGCTCGAATCGCCTTAACATCGCCGAGTATTTTTGAAATCTCGAGATAAGAGACTGTTTTTCCATAGGGGATAGTTTCCAGAGTTTTCCAAACCCGTTTTTGAAAATCAGTTCCTTTTGGATTTAGACTTATATCAAATACTTTTCTATTCCCTTCAAAATATTCCCGTAACTGGTCAACTGCAACTTTTAAAATTTTTGGAATCTTTTCATCGGGCTCAACTACGACATCTCGCTCGCTTTCAAAAACGCTTATAGCACATAGACCTTTATCATCGCCAATCAATTGGGCTATACCGAGTGGTGTTTTGATATGTACGGTCTCCATCTGGGTTACTAAGATTTGGGAGCTAATTTTAACAATGTTGAATAAACTATGGAAAAGAAGAGCTTCAAATACAAATTCTATTTTGCTGAGCCAGTGCCTCCCTTTTGAGTTGATGGAGTCGGTTCCTCGTTTCTGTCCAGCACCCCGGATCGTTGGGCTCGTTTTTCCCAATTTTTTCTGGCAAGATCTTGAAGATCGGCAACGTTATCGCTCTCATCCATTATTTCAAGGCCTAACAAGGTCTCAATGACGTCCTCCATAGTGACTAACCCACTGACAGATCCATATTCATCAACAACAAGGGCCACGTGTTCGCGTTTTTTGATTAAAGTGTCGAATAATTTTGGAATCGGCGTATCCCTTTCTGTAATTAAGATATCCCTTTTAATATCCGCAAGTAATACATTACCGTTCTCATTGACCATCTCTTCCAGAATATTATCTTTTAGCACGAAACCATCAATATGGTCGGGTTTTTCGCCGTGCACTGGAATACGGGAAAAACGCATCTTGGGATTATCCTTAAAAAATTCTGCGATAGTTTTCTTTTCCGAAGCTATTTTCATGACCGCCCTCGGGGTCATGACATCTTTGACAAACACTTCGTCAAAACGCAAGAGATTCTTAATGATCGTAGATTCCGACTTTTCGAAAACGCCCTCCTCATGAGCAATATCGGTCATGGCGGTAAAATCTTCGCGACTAAGAACACTACCTTGATGCCCCTTTCCTCCTACCAATTTGGTGAAGAGTTGCAATATCCATAATAGCCCTGTATATTTAAGTACGAGCACCATCACCTTTAGGGTTTTGGCCGAAAAATTAGATAGTTCCCTCCAATACGTTGCCCCAATCGTTTTAGGTATAATTTCGGAAGCTATCAATATCAAGATGGTCATAACGGTCGACACTAACCCTACCATAAGGTCTTCGGTAAATCCGATACCCAAGAAGGTACGTTGTGTACTTCCGTATAATTCCGCATAAGCGACTTTAGCCTGCACACCCACCAAAATAGCTCCTACGGTATGTGCAATAGTATTGATAGTAAGAATTGCAATTAAAGGTTTGTCTACGTCCTTTTTAAGTTCTTCCAGAGTTACCGCATACGATTTTCCTTCATTTTTTTTGACATTTATGAAAGTTGGAGTAATGCTTAATAGTACTGCTTCCAAAATCGAACAGAGGAAAGAGAAGAATATAGAAATAATAGCATAGAATAATAGCAGGCCCATTGTTTTGTTTTAAGCGCCAAAGATATTAATAAAAAAAGAAGGGAATCTGCTTATTCAGAGGCTAATGTAGCTTTATAAAATATTTCCTGTATTGCTGATCGAATATTTAAATCGTATATATTTTGGTGATCTCTTGTCGGGTTCACACGATTGGACAGAAAAATATATACCAATTGGTTTACCGGGTCTGCCCATACGAAAGTACCGGTGAAACCACTATGGCCGAAACTCTCACTACTCACTTCTGGCGCTGGATAGGCATCCTTAAGTTGAAGGGTATCATTGCCTAGCAAGGGTTTGTCAAAGCCTAATCCTCGTCGATTTTCATTTTCAGGATATTGCACTTTTATAAATTCTCTGACGGTAGCTTCTGAAAAATACCGCTTCCCGTCATACATACCATACTGCATATACATTTGCATCAATATGGCTAAATCCGAAGCAGTGGCGAAAAGGCCTGCGTTACCCGAAACTCCTCCTAACAGGGATGCATTTTCGTCGTGTACCCAACCTTGGGTAAGCGTTTGACGAAATATAGTATCTTGTTCAGTGGGTACTATGCTATTGGAGAATTTTTTAGTGCTGGGTCGAAAGCCCATGGTCGGGATACTTAAAGGTAAGTAAAAGTTTTTTTCCAAGTAGTATTCATAAGAATCGCCCGTTATCTCTTCAACAAGTTCCGGAAATAGTAGAAATGCGAGTCCTGAATACACATATTTCTTTTCTTTAGATACCTCTGATCGATCAATCATTCGATACATCTTTCTATTAAATCGATCTTTTACATATAGGCCATCATAGGCTTGATTATGGAAACGGTTATTGGCTTCGGATTTAACAAAACGAGATTTAAGTTTTCCGTTCTTTTTGATGACCTCGTTAAGAAAGATAATATAGGGTTGAAGACCGGCCTGATGGGCTAGAATCTCTCGGAGGCTTATATTTTTCTTATCCTCGCGCTTCTGCCAACGTTTCCAATAAGTGCTGAACGGTTTGTCTAAATCCAGTTTTCCCTCGTCGACCAATTTCATAATAGCTGGTAATGCTCCCGTAATTTTGGTGACCGACGCAAGATCGAAGAGGTCGTTTTTGGCAGTAGGCCGGATGCTATCATAGGTATGGTAACCATATGCTTCCTCGAAAATTATTTTGCCTTGCTTCGCTACCAATACAACCGCTCCGGGAAAAGCCTTCTGCCTTATTCCATTGGTTACAATCGAATCAACCTTTGTGTGAATGTAGGTTTTGTCTAGACCCACATCTTTCGGTTCGACATGTATCAAGGCATCTGACCGAACGATATCTATCTTATTCGATGGCGCTGTTTGCGACCAAACGAAACTCAAGAATAATCCGAAAAGGATATTAATAATTATTTTCATAGTCAAGGTTTATCCCATTAATCGCACCGCATCCTTAGCAAAGTAGCTAGCAATGAAATTTGCACCGGCCCTTTTTATACTAATCAATTGTTCCATCATAACGGCATCGTGATCGAGCCATCCTTTTTCGGCAGCAGCCTTTAACATAATGTATTCGCCGCTCACTTGATAAACAGCTACGGGCACATCAACCTCGTTTCGTATTTCGCGTACAATATCCAAATAACACAGACCCGGCTTAATCATTACGATGTCGGCACCTTCATCAATATCCATTTGCGTCTCCTTAATTGCTTCAAAACGATTTGCAGCATCCATTTGATATGATTTTTTATCCTTAGGGACGTTATCCATATCTACTGGCGCAGAATCCAAGGCATCACGAAAAGGACCATAGAAGGCACTTGCATATTTTGCGCTGTAAGCCATGATGCCAGTATCGGTATGGCCTTCGTCTTCAAGAGCTTCCCGAATTGTAAGTATACGACCATCCATCATATCACTTGGCGCTACGAAATCAGCTCCGGCATTGGCATGGCTCACACTCATTTCAGCCAGTATTTCGGCACTTTCGTCATTGAGTATGCGACCGTTTTCAATGATACCATCATGGCCATAAGAAGAATACGGGTCTAAAGCAACATCCGTCATGACAAGCATTTCTGGACAAGCATTTTTCACGGTTTTAATGGCCAATTGCATCAGTCCATTCGGGTTTAACGCTTCAGACCCCTTATTGTCTTTTAGCTCGTCAGGCACTTTAACAAAAAGTAAAACAGCACATAATCCCATGCTCCAAAGTTCTTTAACCTCTTTTTCAAGATTGTCTAAACTTAATCGATAGTAATCAGGCATGGACGGAATCTCGTCTTTTATCCCCTTGCCCTCCACCACAAAAAGGGGGACCAGAAAATCACTCGGGGTCAAAATAGTTTCGCGCACCAAATGACGTATGGAATCAGTAGTTCTCAATCTTCTGTTTCTTCTAAGGGGATACATATTTTAATTTTTTAGATTCTTAGCTACTCATTAGGAACGGGAAGTGCTTCACTGGGATTTTCCAATTCATCGCGACAGGCAATCAGGTCTTCCAAAGCCCTACCGTGACCATATGTAGCCCATAACCCTACATCCTTTTCAATTTTATCTGGGTTTTGATCGGAATCGATGAATTTTCTAATCGAAGCTACGGTTTTGCCATCGAAAGAATCAATTTTCAAAAGGGAGCCCGAACCTGGTATGGTATACTTATCTTCAAAATCATAGCAGATGACCAGTACTTTATCACCGGTACCGAGTCCTGAGTCGTAGAAGCAATCCGTAGTAAAATATTTTTGACTATCATACCTATTTTCGCCGAGCTCTTTAATTTTAAATACCTGTTCAATCGCTATTACTCCCTGTTGAGGTTTATATAGTGGGCCAGCTTCGTTGGTAGGAGCTTTTAAGTCTATGATGGTGCCCGAAAATACTAATGAAAGCTCTTCTCCGCAGTTGCCTATAAAGGGTCCCGATTCAGGCCACCAATAGGTATACCCTACATCTAGCGTGTCAAGTTTAAATTCCACTTCAATATCACTCTTTGATTTTTTGACGAGTTCGCAGGAATACATTGCGAACCCCAAGCAGAAAATCAAAACTAAACCAGTCAGGCTATTTCTATAGTTCAGACCCATTGTTTAGGGGCTTTAAGTACATCTAGCAACTTCTCTTCCTCACCCCCAGCTTCCGCTTTATGGTCATAGCGCCATTGTACGAAAGGGGGAAGACTCATCAATATACTCTCAATGCGGCCATTGGTCTTTAGACCGAACAGGGTGCCCTTGTCATGAACGAGATTAAACTCAACGTATCTGCCACGTCGTATTTCTTGCCAGTCACGTTGTTCTTCGGTATAGGTTAGATTCTTCCGCTTTAGGACGATAGGAACATAACTTTCGATAAAACTATCGCCCACCTGGGTAACAAAATCATACCAATCGCTCATACTCATATCGTCGGTCGCCTTGCAATAATCAAAAAAAAGTCCGCCAATACCCCTAGCTTCTCCGCGATGTTCATTCCAAAAATATTCATCGCACTTTTTCTTGTACAATGTATAAAACTCAGGATGATGTTTATCACACGCAGTCTTACACACGGAATGAAAATGTACAGCGTCTTCTTCGAACAAGTAATACGGGGTCAAATCTTGCCCGCCGCCGAACCATTGATCAACAATAGAACCACTACAATCATACATTTCAAAATACCGCCAGTTCGCGTGTACTGTTGGCACCATAGGACTTTTTGGATGTAACACCAGACTCAAGCCACAGGCAAAAAAGTCGGCATCTTCGACACCGAAATAGGCCTGCATACTTTTAGGTAATTTACCGTGAACGGCCGAAATATTGACCCCGCCTTTTTCAAAAACAGCTCCGTTCTCAATAACCCTTGAACGCCCTCCGCCACCTTCTGGACGTTCCCAAACATCTTCACGGAATTTAGCCTTCCCGTCGACCTCCTCTAGTTTTGAGGTTATTGCGTTTTGTAGCGTTTCAATATAGTTATGAAATCTGTCTTTCATTGCCATGTCATCGTACTTTACGTAACCTAATACTTTCTCAAAATGGGCAAATTGCCTGTACAGCTTATATTTCTAATACGTATAATTCCATATCAAGGGGAGCCTCCCCAAGTGGTGTATGCTCTTTTTCTAATGTTGATTTCCAAAGATAACCACATTTTTGGGCGACTTTTATACTAGCGAGATTACTTTTATGGACTATAATCCGTAGTGTGTTTAGGCCCAATTTATTGAGAGCGTGTGTCGACAGGTATCGTACCGCTTCGGTCATCCAACCTTTCCCTTCGTGGGTATAGCCGATACAGTACGCTAGCTCAGCTTCTTTATTTTTCCAATTTACCTTTTTAATATATACCAGACCGATAACCGTTCGATCATTTTTCACTTTCAGAACGAAAAGAAATTCTTCCCTTCTTTCGAATAGTCTTACTTTTTCATTCACGAAAATTCGAGAAAGCTCCGGATTTAAGTTTTGCGCCAAAGTCTGTGGGAAAAAGCGCTTAAACCTATCCGCATTGGCGACCATCAAATCACAGATACGCCAAGCATATTTTTCATGAATGGGCTCGATGTTGTACTCCGCAAACATTATGATTATTTGATTTTCTATTCTGTACGTTGATACTCCTTCACCGCATCTACGAACGCTTTCGCATTTTCAACCGGAATGTTTGGAAGAATACCATGACCAAGGTTCACTACATACTTATCCTTACCGAATTCGTCAATCATTTGGCGAACCATTTTTTTGATGTCCTCGGGTGATGAAAGTAATCTAGAGGGATCAAAATTACCTTGCAGTGTAATAGTACCCCCTGTCAAATATCTTGCATTTTTGGGAGAGCAGGTCCAATCTACGCCTAAGGCCGCTGCACCAGACTTCGCCATATCGCCCAATGCAAACCAGCACCCTTTTCCAAAAACGATAACCGGCGCTTCATCCTTTAGTGCATCAACGATTTGCTGCATATATTGCCATGAAAATTCTTGATAGTCGGTGGGTGAAAGCATTCCGCCCCAAGAATCGAAAACTTGAACCGCATTAACACCAGCCTTTACTTTCGCTTTTAGGTAAGCGATAGTCGTATCCGTGATTTTTTGTAGCATTTCATGGGCCGCCATAGTTTGGGTAAAGCAGAATTCCTTTGCCTTGTCGAAGTTTTTACTGCCTTGCCCTTGCACACAGTAGCAGAGAATTGTCCAAGGGGATCCGGCAAAACCGATAAGGGGAATCTCATCGTTCAACTTTTCCTTGGTCGCTTTAATGGCTTGCATTACGTAATCCAATTCAACGTTCACATCGGGTACGATTACATGGTCTACATCTTTTTGCGATCGGATGGGATTTGGCAGAAACGGTCCGAAATTGGGTTTCATTTGAACTTCAATATTCATTGCTTGCGGAATCACGAGTATATCGCAAAATAGGATAGCGGCATCCATGCCATATCTTCGGATGGGCTGAACTGTTATTTCGGAAGCCAATTCAGGAGTTCGGCAGCGCGTGAAAAAATCATATTTCTTTTTGATTTCCATAAATTCCGGAAGGTAGCGTCCAGCTTGACGCATCATCCATACGGGTGGTCGTTCTACAATTTCGCCTTTTAGGGCTCTTAGGAATAAGTCGTTTTTCAGCATTTCATTTAAATTGTCTTCACAAATCTATCGGCCTGATGAGCAAGGCGTAATAGATTACAGTGTTTAAACTTCATTCATTTTAGTAGTAAAACCCTCTTAGGCCTTACCTCTCAACTGTTCTCATCGTACTTCTCCAAAAAAGCTTTTATATGGTCATCCTTTCCAAAAACTACAAGAATATCACCACGCTTTAGAACGGTATCCGGCTTTGGCATCCCTACAACTTCTTTTTTATCAAAGCTTCGCCTAAAAATGTGCTGACGCTCTTCTTTTCGTAGTATGGTTACCACATTAAGGTTGTATTCTTCCCTAAAACGACAGGCATCAATGGTTTTACCAATCATTTTTACAGGTAAGGTGACCTCTGAGACAAGGTATTCGTTATCGATCTCAAAATTATCAAGGCTACCGCTGAGGTTAATGGTCTTGGTAAAGCGCTCGGCAAATTCCTTTTCGGGATGTATAATCTGATCGACACCCATTGCTTCCAAGATTGTATCCTCTATTTGGGTCGAGGCCCTTGCAACGATTTTTGCCTCGGTCAACTTCTTGACGATGGCGGCCGCGGTAATGGCAACCCCTTCTTTATCGCCCAGGGCTACCACCACCATATCAGTATTCTTCAAAGGTAGTGCATGATAGGCATTTTCATTCTTTGCGTCGAATGCCACGGCATGCGCAACCTTCTCCTTTATAAGCTCTATCTTTTCGGGGTCAATATCGGTAGCTATTACCTCATTACCCGTATTACTCAGGTTTATGGCCAACGACATCCCGAAATTTCCCAATCCTATTACGATGATTTTCACAATATTAATTTAAGTGCTAATTCTTGTTTCTACCAATACCTGGTTTGCGGAATATCGAACTTGAAATCGCTGTCAGTGGTTTTCTAGGCTATTGTATTTTAAATATAGTAACCTGTTCTGCATCCATTAGTTAATCATAACATTCTCCTCTGGATATTGGTAGCCGGATTGATCTACCCTTCTCAAGAGGCCGATCATAAGATTCAATAATCCTATCCTACCAATAAACATGATAAAAATGATGACATACTTACTATTTTCTGAGAGGGCGGCTGTAATTCCCATTGACAGACCAACGGTGCTAAAGGCGGAAAACACCTCGAAAGCAATTTGAATCAAGGTAAATTCAGGGTTAAAAATAAGCAATAGCAAGATACCTGATCCGATAATGACCAATGATATCGATATAATTGCGAATGCCCTTTTAACGGCATCGGATGCAATTCTTCGGGTACCGATTTCGATAAATGGACTATCACGCGCCACTGTAAAAATATTTAGGGTAGCCAATGCAAAGGTAGTGGTTTTGATGCCGCCTCCAGTAGATGCCGGTGACGCCCCTATCCACATTAAGAATATCATAAAAAGGAGTCCGGGAATGGTAAAGTCAGCCATGTCAACCGTATTAAATCCAGCCGTTCGTGATGTTACGGATGCGAACAACGCGGTGGTCAGCTTTCCGAAGTTCGTAGTATGTTCCTGTAATATAGTAGCTTGCTCGGAGAACAAAAAGAAAACGGTGCCCGCTACAATTAAAATAGCAGTCGTCACAATAGTTATCTTGGTGTTCAACAGTACGATTCTCGCTATAAATTTCTTCTTTCCTATTTTGAAAACATTTTTCACCAAATCACGTAGATATTGGGTTACATTGAACGCAATATGATAGCCAAGTCCCCCGAAAACAATAAGTACCATTACCGTCCATTGCATAAAGTAATTAAATCGAAAGCCTTCGTCATAGAGTCCATCCGAAGCCAATGAAAACCCAGCATTACAATAGGCTGAAATTGCGTGAAAGACGGCAAAAAAGCCTCGTCTTTCAACCATCTCCGGCGAAAGGGAAAAGTAAATAAATAAAGCTCCTAAAGCTTCAATGGCCAAGGAAAATATGACAATCTGTATAACCCGTGCCATAACCCCACCCAAGCGATCATGACCTAAAATATTCTGCATATATAGACTTTCGCGGTAAGAGGCGCCTGTCTTGAAAAAATAGGCGAAAAAAGAGGTGAAGGTCAACATTCCAAGCCCGCCCAATTGAAACAAAACCATAATTACGGTCTGCCCGAAAGCTGTGAAATCGAGAGCGGTATCAACGACAATCAAGCCCGTCACCGCTGTAGCGCTAGTAGACGTAAAGAGTGCATCAATAAAGGAGATTCCGTTTACTGTGGCTGCGGGCAGCTTAAGTAAAAATGTTCCGACAAGGGCAATCAGGCCAAAACTGCCCACAAAAAGAATGGCAGGATTGAAATAAAGCGCATAAACCCTTCGCAATAAAAGGGAAAGGCGGGTAAGAAAGTAAAAAAGCAACCCGTATTCAAGTATATATCTGGCGTTGAAAAGATCTTCAGCCAAGGATTTCTCTGAATTGAACAGGGCAAAGACTACCTCGAATACAATTAAAAAAGACAGATAGATAAGGTTAATTTTAGGCGTCGTACCGTTATCCCCATGTTTTCTGAAAATATGATATTTATAGAGGTTAAAGGCAATTAGGGCCAAAACCAAGCAGGGTAGAACGATAATCTTGTATTGTCTGAGCTCATCGAAATTTTTGAACCCGAAATCGTAGACTAAGAAAACTATTAGAATAAGGTCAAGGAACAATAACGCAATATTGGAAAGTGTGAGTCTATTCCACATAAGAAAACTACTTATACCCTTTGTTCACCAGTTCGATAACACTCTCTACGGTTGGCATTTTTGCAACACGTACGTCAGTAAAATGCTTTCGGGCTTCCGCTGCTGTAGTTTCACCGATACAATAGGCAATTTTATCGGCTGTGTTTTCGAGAAGATAACTTTCGACAGTAGACGGACTATAGAACATGACTCCGGTAACACTTTCGTCAACTTTCCTAGGAGCATGTTTTGTTTTGTAAGCCTCTATTTCATTTACCTTTATATTGTTTTGGGCCAAAATGGTCGGCAGCGTATCTAGCCTCAGATTACTACAAAAATAGGTGACTTCAAGTCCTTCCATATATTCTACCAGATACTCCGCGAGTTTTTCGGCATATTTTTCCTGATGCCTTACAGGACCTATATGCCTTTCTACAAGACGCTTGGTCTTTCGGCCCACACAATATATATTGCCGAATTTCAAGTCAGCACCATCTACGTTCTTCAAAAGTGCTTCGACAGCATTTTGACTGGTCAATATAACGTTGTTTTTTTCTTTTTTGAGCTCGTAGGCAGAAATACGATTTGGACTTATTTTTATAAAATCTTCTGATTTCACGCGTACAGAATCTTTAAAAAGCCCCAATTGGTCATGGGTCAGGTCTTTAGTAGAGAATATGTTCGTATCTAATGTAGCACCATGAATTTCGTTCATCAAAAGTTTGCCGCCGCGGCTCAGAATACTATTGGCGCAGTCACGCCCTAAAAATTCATGCCTTCCAAGAGGGGCGCTGAACTCTGATTCCAGTTTCTTTTTACCGTCGACTGTCAACAAAACCCCTTTTAAGTTGACCTCGTTTTCTTTATTGATATAAGCCAAAGCACCGATGGGTGCGGTACAACCTCCCTCTAAAATACGGAGAAACTCGCGTTCTTGGCGGGTACAGATTTCTGTGGATTCGTGATTGAGTTGGGCGCAGGCTTCGCGTACAAATTCATCATTTTCCATTGCCACCACCATGATGGCGCCTTGTGCCGGGGCGGGTACCATCCAAGTAAGACCGATGGTATTTTCGGGTTCGAGACCAATACGTTCAAGACCTGCACCTGCGAAGATTGCGGCGTTCCAATCATTGGTCTGCAATTTTTCGTAACGGGTATTGACATTGCCGCGTAAGTCGACAACGGTATGAGTCGGATACCGGTTCAACCATTGTGCCTTTCGACGCAGACTTCCAGTGGCGATAGTGGCTTCCCTCTCCGCTAAAAACTCTTCATTATCTTTAAAAGCAAGTATATCAAGAACATTACCACGTTCAAGAACAGCGGCCTGCACAATACCATGAGGCAGTTTCGTAGGCACATCCTTCATGCTATGTACCGCCAGGTCGATTTCACCCTTGAGCATGGCAACATCCAAAGTTTTGGTGAAAATACCGGTGATGCCCAATTCGTGGAGAGGCTTGTCAAGTATCAAATCACCGGTCGATTTTACGGGAACAAGAACAGCTTTATGCCCTAGAATTTCCAATGCATCTTTAACGGTGGTCGCCTGCCATAGCGCCAGTTGGCTATCGCGGGTACCTATACGTATGATTTTGCTCATGGGGTTTCGAGTTCGAGTTGAAAGACACTGCGAATAAGTTCTAAACTCATATCTGAATCGACATCGTCATCTTTGAGATGGTTGGCGAACTGTTTGGTGATTTTTTGAATAATGCGGTTCGAAATGACATCGGCTTGCTGCTCGTTGAAGTCGGCTAACTTTTTGGATTGATAATCCATTTCCTCGTCCTTCATCGTTTTTAATTTCTTTTTCAAGGCTTTAATGACAGGAGCGAATTTTCGGGTTTCGAGCCATTTGCTGAAATCGTGCCTTACCTCGGCAATAATCTTTTCGGCATGCGGCACATATTCTTTACGCCGCTCTAATGTCTTATCGGTCATTTGGGAAAGATGATCTAGATGTATTACCGTTACATTATCCAACTCCGAGACGTCGTCGGCAACATTTTTAGGAATAGAAAGATCCAATATCAACAAAGGTTTCTTAGTGTAAATTAATTCTTTTGATATGGTCGGGGATTGCGCACTAGTAGCAACGATGAGCACATCAGAATTGCGGATTTCAGTTTGCAAATCGCCGTAATCCTTGACCGTCAAATCAAACTTACCAGCGATTCTTTCGGCTTTTTCCTTAGTACGGTTTACTAAGGTGATATGATTGTTTTTGGTGTGCTTGATCAGGTTTTCGCAGGTGTTACGACCAATCTTGCCCGTACCGAAGAGTAGGATGTTCTTGTCGGAAACCCCTGGTACATTCTCTAAAATATAGCGGACAGAAGCGAAAGAGACAGATGTAGCTCCGGATGATATTTCCGTTTCGTTCTTGATCCGCTTACTTGCCTGTATGACGGAATTGCAAAGCCTTTCGATAAAGTGATTGGCAAGGCCAAACTTTTTCGAACGGTTAAAACTTTGTTTCAGTTGACTTATAATCTCAAAATCGCCCAGTATTTGACTATCCAAGCCCGTACCCACCTTAAATAAATGTCCGATAGCATCGGTGTTCTTGTAGACATAGGCAACTTCTTGAAACTGCTCTACGGATCCAGTTGTGTTATCGCAAAGTAGTTTAATGAGTTGGAAAGGATGCTGTGCAAATCCGTATAATTCGGTCCGGTTGCAAGTAGATGTGACCAAAAGACCATCTATTCCCTGTTCTTTTGCTTGCATCAATAATTTTTCTGCCGCCGCCTTTCCGAGACTGAAATTACCACGGGTCTCGGCATCCGCTTTCTGGTAGCTGAGCCCTATACTGTAAAACGAATTATGTCGTGAAATATGGTAGTCTTTCATTAACTGGAATGGACGTTAAAACGCTGACGGTACTTTTGCCCCCGTTTTCAATAGTGGAAAAATGGTTGTCTGAATACTACATTTGTTCTCTTAGAACTTAGGCTAACCTTATAGGCGATAGCATCCAAAACACTCTTTTCCATAAGTGCCAACAAAAATACAGGCTGTTCTCCGTAAAAAATAACGCTAGCGGTACAATTAGTATCGATGCGCGTTTTTACGCGCAATTTATATAATATATCCGTTCAAATAGGTAATTTTGCAGTAAACACAAGACTTAACAAAGTTTCTATTTAGAAACATTCTAAATAGAAGTTTATCCTATCCGATTAAAAATGAAGGAAAAAAATATCGCTCAAGGTTCATTTCAGGAAGTCCTTATAGAAGATGGATTTTTTGTACTAAAAATTCAAAACGATACTTCAGAAATCCATCGGATAGCCCGTGCAATCGACAGTAGCTTTATACAGTTTCATTTTTGTCTAAAAGGCGGCGCCAAGTTCGTTTTTAATCAGGGAAACTACGCTTTGGAAGTATCTGAAGAAAACTCCCTGCTATTGTACAACCCCCAGATGGATCTTCCCCTCAACCTTGAACTTCATGCTAATTCTTGGCTGGTGTCCGTTGTAATGACGATACGAAAATTTCACTCACTTTTCTCTAAAGAGGCTGATTACATTCCATTTCTTAGTACGGAAAACAAGGATAAAAAATATTATTCGCAAGAAGCTGTCAATCCTGCCATTGCGGTGGTACTTAGCCAAATCATGAACTACAATCTACACCCATCCATCAAAGAACTCTATATAAAAGGAAAAACGTACGAACTGATATCGCTCTATTTCAACAAAGGGGAAGGTACAGATGTCGAGCAATGCCCTTTTTTGGTCGATGAGGACAATGTAAGGCGCATCCGAAAGGCAAAGGAAATCATGCTCGCTCGAATGGCCGAGCCGCCAACGCTCAAAGAACTATCTGAAGAAATTGGGCTATCCCTAAAAAAATTAAAAGAAGGGTTTAAACAAATCTATGGGGACTCCGTATTTAGTTTTCTTTTCGATTATAAGATGGAATTTGCACGAAAAATGCTTGAAACCGGGCGGCATAACGTGAATGAAGTAGGTCTAAAAGTAGGGTACAGTACAGCGAGCCATTTCATATCGGCGTTTAAAAAAAAATACGGCACTACACCCAAAAAGTATTTAATGGCTATGGCGGGCTCTTAGGGCCTTAACAGTATTGCAGGATTTTAAAATGGAAAATATTTGGCTGTATAAATTAACCACATGCCTAATATTTTTCCCTTTTGTTGTCGCATATGGGTACATCATTTTGACCAAGTCCCCAAAGTTATCTTCTCAATTGGCTTACTGTCGGGCATCGGTTTTATCGATTTTTATATTGCCTACGAATGGTGGGTATGACGAAATCGGCAGTACTTCTACCACATTTTTTTCTTAAGGCTATCTAACTTGACACAGCTATTTTTCTTCAAATTCATATGGTTTGGAAATCCGCATATTCTAGGTAGTTAACGAGTATTGTATTTCAAAATAACTTACAAATAGGAATGTACTTGCCACTAATCTAACTTTTATTAGCATTACACCCATTCACAAATACACTTACATACTAAGCAATCAAAGCTTCAGATAAAATCTATGCATTCAACACATTCTTTCAATTAGTGACTATTGTAGTATTGGAAAATAGCCGTCCCAAAAAAAATCCTAACTCATCAGTGAAAGAAGCGATACTTGGTGTGATTTCAAGAAATCAATATCAATGCGCTTCCGAGTTTAGAATCCTTTAAGTACGGAATTAGTTCAAGCGGGAAGAAATATCGATATGCATTGGATGGTAGGCTATCGACAGTAAATATCGTGCGGCATTTTCAACAAATTACTAGGGAAACATTGTAAGATTTGAAAAAGAACAGCTATGAGTCTGGTCGCGCCACCATAATACCAGTATTACCTTTAATCTTTTTCAGATACTCTGCAAGTGGTAGTTCTGAAACCTCAACTTCCATTGAACCTGTGGAAGCGTGTAAAAGATGTATACGCCCATCCTTTTCACGCGTGGCAATGCCCGTATGAGTTATATCGAGTCCATCAATGGAGGTGGTCAGGGCAATTATATCTCCAGTTTGAATACGATCTTCATTGGCAGCAATCTGGTCTTGCGGTAGAATACAAATAGGTTGACCATTTAAGTAGCTTTCCGAAGCCAAAATTCTGTTGAAATTTTCATCGTCACTTAAAAAGGGGTAGAGGTCGCGATGGGTACTCATAAAATTGATATCCTTAGTAATTTCGGTACCGCCAATTTCAGGGGTTATGTCCTTTAGCAAACCCTTCTTTTCGTTATTTGCTATCCATTCCGAAAAATAATGTAACCGGGAAGCGTAGCCTCGTAGTTGCCCATCTTTGTAGCGAATATTTTCTAAGGTTTCGACAAATTCGTCGAAGTTCAATCGGTCGTTTTCGAGCATTAGGCTAAAAGCAAGTACGTTTTCAACATACGTGGTACAATCGAGGCCTTGAAGGTTTACCACCAGAGTTTCAATATCGCCGATTTCCAGCGTTTTAGCTACATAGGGAGTACCCATAAAAGATTTTCCGACAGCCACTAGGGTTTTGCCAAAATCGTTCTTTGCCAAACCATCGATTTCTATAATCTTGTTTTCTACAGCTTGTTTATCAGCGGGAGAGCAGGTGATTGTTTGGGCGCCTACTATCTCAACAAGGAAAAAAAAGACAACTAAATATTTGTATTTGCCCATTAGATTAATTTTTGACGAAGATAAGACTTAAAAGCCATGATGCCCATACCCTCCGCCATATCCATTGGGTCGGTATACCTCTGCACGCTGTCGATCTTTAAGAAGAAATTGCTCGGTTACAAATCCGATGACCTCTTCCACCGTGTCTGTATCTTCTACACGCATGCCTCCATTTTCATAAAAGGGTTCCGTTTGTAAACCTTTATCATTCTCAAAAACTAATAGGTGAATGTTGAAATTCTTATCGTAATCATCGGTATTCCTTTTTTTGAAATAATAACCGGTCAGATTTTTACCGCTGTAAACTAAGGGTTTTTCAGAAAGAAAAATTACTTCTTCTCGGGCTGAAAGATGGTTGCCGCTCGAGAACAATTGCGCTTCCCCCAAGTCTTTCTGGGTCTTGAATGTCTCAGGAAATAAATCCAATTTTCCAGCTTTCTCAAGTTTGCTAAACAAAAGTTGTCGCGTATTTACATCTGCTGCCAACCTTAATAACTCAGATTTGGGAACGGAACCATTTTCTACCAAAAGGGTCATATAGGTAGTGCGGATTTCGGGATTATCGATCAAAGCCACCTTTTCAAAGAATTGCTTCACCCTTTTTTCAGCCTTGAACGGGAACAAAAGCATAATATAATTTTCTAGAACTCCAATATCCTGTGTGGGTGTTCTAGGGCTATAGAAATCCTGCGCATTCAATGTTACGTCTCGGCCCAGCTGTCGTTTCAGCTGTATCTTGGCATCATTCAAGATTTGGGATTTATATTTTTTATAGACCTTCGGTTTTAGTTCCCCTTCACTTACCAGTTTGGCGAGTAGCGAAAAAATCGGAGCTTTATATTCGCTTATCGTACTATACTGCAATAGTTCAGGGAACAATTTTTTGGCTAGGGAAAGATTTTCGCGATAGGGAGCGAAGATATAACTGATATGAAATGTGTTTGAAAGTAAGGGTAAATCTGTTGCCATCAGTTCCAGCAAGAAATCTGTAGATGTTTCATCTGATTTGTGCGAGATGGACTGTAATATCATCGCCTGAGCGGTTGAATTATTGTAGGATTTCTCATAGAAATCCTTAAAAAACGCGTTTGCATCCACATCTTTTAACTGCCCTAATTGTAGAATTAGATGCGACTGTATCTGGCGCATGGCTGAACCAAACTCATGTTCTGAGATATATTTTTGGAGCGAATCGGCGTGGTTTTTATTAAATTTCAGATACCGATACCCATCTAGCACAATACTATCATTCTTACGTAGGGCCGCAAAAAAATCTGGAATTTTATCCTCTAGTATGTCTCGCCCAATGACTGTATCCTTAGGTTTAAAATTATCAAAGAATTCCGTTATAAAACGACTCGGTTTTTCAATGGTATCTACCACCGCCTTTAATTCGTAAAGCAGCCCATTATTAATAATATTCTTAATTAAAATACCCCGAGTACTCGCTGTGTCGCTAAGGATCAGCTGCATTTCTTGAAAGCCCTCGGTCGTTGTCAGTGTTTTCTCGTTGATGATGTTAAACTGTTTTTGGGCATACAGTTTTTTTCGTAACGCCCAAGCTGAATCAAGTGTGCCGAACATCAGAAAATCATGGGTCTTATTTAGTTCTACCGAGATGGCTTCATCATTATTATTGCGATAGACTGTTTTTTTATGAAACGGGTCATAGGCTTTGGTTTCCGGCGCACCACTATAAAAGCTATTACTGCTCTCAACGAATTTGGGCGGTTTGACCATGGTTTTTGTGCTAAAAAACAGAGCTGTATCGACTACCGTTTCAAAGGGCGTTTCATATGTCACAGGTTTTAGATGGAAGGAATTGAAATATTCTTCCGCCGCTTTGCCATATTCGGTCAAGATACCCAGAAGGAAATATTCTCCACGCCGGATTGTGGTCATCAAATGTAATCGCTTACCAGAATCGGAATCGAAGACTGCCGACGAAATTAACCTGTTTCCGGCAAAAGTTTGGTAACGGGGCTTCAATTTAAGGTCTTGATAAAATCGTTTCTGAATTTGTTTCAGCTCAAAAGTATCGGCCTCGATAAAGCTAAAGTCATTCACAACGGCTTTCTTAAGAAAAGAATACGATTTCTGTTTTACATCATAGCCTTCGACCCATCGGTCGCCGTTACGACTTTTATTGGTAAAGCTATACAGCGCAGGCATTTCAACAATAAAATCTTTAAAATCAGAAGATAGTTGCACAGGTCTTTCTTGGTGTTTTCTAAATTGTAAACTATTGAAAACCGTATCGGAATGTTGGGTAACGTAATCTCCCTCACCCCCCATTTTGATAATTAAGATTTCTAATGGGGTTTTAAAGATTTGATAGCGCTGTTTATCACCGTTCTTCAACTGGTTCATAATATCCAATCCCTTAAATCCATCCTTTGCAATGGTCGTTTTCTCCAAAATTTTTCCAGGGATATTTTCAAAAAGTAATTTATCGATATCCTCTAAGGTATAGACGGCATCTTGCTTCAAAAAGGAGTGTGTTGGTATGCGATTTATCACTACAAAACTACCGTTGGCCAAATCTGGAGATACATACGTGGTCTTACCTAAATCAGAAACCGGATACAGTTTGTTCGAAAGATGTATTGTGAAAAATCCGTCTTCCGGACTGTATGCTGTATATTCATTTTCCCGTTTTTTCTTTTCAAATTTGAGTTTTAGCGCCTTGCCCTTTGAACTCGATTTCGATAGTAGTGGTGCTACCGTATATCCCTTTTTTCGCAATAGGTCGATAACTCCTTTATCTCCGGGCAAATGGGCGGCACCTATGCCAGCAAACACCTTGCCCTTAGGCATTATGGAATCTAACCGCTCGGTCATATTCGCATTGCGGATGTGCAACATATTTCTCATATAGTGATTGGTGTACATTGCACGGTCAATGGAGTCTAAAAGTGAAATGTTACGCTCGCGGTAAGCATCTTGTAGCAAAAACATGGGGTCGGATTGCTGCATCTTTTTTTGCAACCATTCGTCCGGTTTTTGTTTCATGGCGTTCATACTGGCGCGCCCGACCAAAGCAGAAGACTCTTCCATATCTTCAAGTGCGACTATAGGCTTATCGAACTTTTTACCGGCCTGATAGATAAACATGTCAAGATATGTCTCCTCTTCAAAATTTTGGGATAACTCGTTGGTACGGTATAGAATATTATTTACTATACGGTCTTCATAAGCGATATAAGCTCCCAAAAGTTCTTTTTTTGGATTTTCGATTCTAAACCTATCGGCGTAAAAACCCTTGGCAATATATCCACCTCCATAACCAAAGCTATTGTCGCCCATCGCCTCACTGTTTTCGAGCCATAGACCTGGGTCAGATTCAAGAGCCACCATATCACTAGTATCCAAAGCTTCATAAAATACATCGTCAAGCCGAAATGCAATCTTTTTACTTACGTGCATGGTGCCGTAGAGGTAAGATGATTTCTCAAGGCCGTTGCCAGAAATTTCCCAGAGCAGGCTGTTATCATCTTGGGTATATCCCGAAGCGGCAAGAAGACAAAATAATAGGCTAAGCAGAAGGCGCATAAATTTCAATTTTCGCTATGGCATTACCCCGGTTACCCTGCTATGAAACAGCAGTTGTGCGTAAGTAAATAATTACAATTATGACGAGGTATACAAATTTAGGCAAGTTGACCGAATGGCATATCCTCGTATACCATTAAAATACTCATCAGTTTTAGGATATAACGGCTAATCTTCACTCCTATTTTCCGAGAGTCCCTCTTTTTCGATCTTAAGGCGGGTTCGAGGCAAGCTATCGGGATAATTTTCCTGTAAAAACGTAATTAACTTTTCACGCACTAGAACCCTTAAATCAAATGCCGTAGGCGAATCTTTAGCACTCATTAGTGCACGGATTTCGATACAATCCAATTTTGAATCCGTAACCTGTACGACATTGACCTCACCGTCCCAAAGCTCGGTACCGTTCAAAATTCTCGTAAATTCCTCTCGTATAGCATCAAAAGGAACGTTATAATCGGTGTACAGAAAAACTGTACCCAAAATTTCAGAAGAGGTTTTGGTCCAATTTTGAAACGGTTTTTCGATAAAATAAGTTGTAGGCAAAATAAGTCTTCTTTTGTCCCATATTTGAACGACAACGTAGGTAAGCATAATTTTTTCGATACGGCCCCATTCCCCCTCTACCACTACAACATCGTCTAATTTGATAGGCTGTGCCACGGCAATCTGGATACCTGCCAATATAGTGCCAATCATCTTCTGTGCTGAAAACCCGATGATAATACCGGCCACTCCGGCGGAGGCAAAAATGCTGACGCCGATTTCACGAATACCCTCGAAGCTCATAAGGGCAATCCCTATGGCAAATATGATGATGATAAATATTAAAATACGCTCCAATATGTTGAATTGGGTAACTACTTTTCTGGCCTTTAGATTGTCGCTAGCCCCTGCATCATATTTCTCAATAACATTCCGTTTCACTATTTTAATGACACTCAATAACAACCAAGTAAACGCAAAGATGAACAAGAGCGTACTCGATTTTCGAAACCAATAGGCATACTCTTCAAGACCAAGAACATGTCTAAGGGCCTCTAAACGGATTAATATGGATAGAAAAATTATAAAAAGAGGTTTGCTGACTTGCTTTACAGCTTCAATTGGCATCAAATATTTAGGATTCTTACCCATACGCCTCAATACAAACAACACTATAAAATGAGTAATAATCAGCACTATTATTGCAGAGACCACATAAAGTAGGGATTGATTGTTTCCACTAAAAAGTTCTTTGAGCATTTGGTATAAATGGTTTAAAATGAGTAGGTGGGCAAGAAGGATGCCCTTGTTCACAACATTAATCGTTAAAATTAGAAAGTAATAATTTTTTTGGGAAAAAATCCCAAAATTCATAGAATCTATAACACTATAAAAAAACAATTCGGAAGATACGTCAAGAGGATGCTTCTCAAGCCTTATTTTTGCAATTGAAAGTTCATTTCAAAAATTGCTATTTTATGAAAGGTGTACTACTCGTGAATCTGGGTTCTCCAGAAAGCCCTACTGCAAAGGCAGTCAAACCCTATCTTGACGAATTTTTAATGGACGAACGGGTCATTGATGTGCCCAAATGGCTACGCACTATATTGGTGCGCGGAATTATTCTTCAGACCCGGCCAAAAAAATCAGCAAAGGCCTATGCCAAGATTTGGTGGGACGAAGGTTCGCCCCTGATTGTCATCTCGGAACGTTTTACGAAAAAGCTACGAAAACACACCGATATGCCTGTCGCCCTTGGAATGAGCTACGGCACCATGACCATACAGAATGCATTACAGGAACTTAAGGCCAAAGGGGTAGATGATATATTATTGGTACCACTTTATCCGCACTATGCCATGTCATCTTATGAAACAGTAGTCGTAAAGACCATGGAAGTACAAAAAGAATTTTTTCCGAACATGCAACTGACCACTCTTCCGGCCTTTTACCACAATTCGGAATATATCAAAGCATTATCACAAAGTATTGCGCATGGTTTGCAGGATTTTGAATATGACCATATCCTGTTTTCCTATCATGGCATACCCGAACGCCATATTCGAAAGTCAGACCCTACCAACTATCATTGTAAAATCGACGGAAGCTGTTGTAGTATTAACTCCGTGGCACATCATACTTGCTACCGTCACCAGGTCTATGAAACTACCGAATTGGTCAAGGCGGAATTAGGACTGAAGGAAGAAAAAGTCAGTTCATCTTTCCAATCGCGATTAGCAGGTGATCCATGGCTTAAGCCTTATACAGATTATGAGTTTGAGCGTTTGGCGAAGGAAGGCAAAAAACGCTTAGCGGTTATCACTCCGGCTTTTGTATCGGATTGCCTTGAAACCTTGGAAGAAATCGCCATGGAGGGCAAGGAGCAGTTTATGGAAGCGGGGGGCGAAAGCTATAAACATATACCCTGTATGAACGATAACGATGCTTGGGTGCAGGTGATGGCAAATTGGTTAAATACATGGGAAGAAAGCGGTGCGCTACCATCGAATTGATACTGCCTTTTTTACACCAAAGATATTTGTAAGGTTCAGCAAGGATAATTGAACTAAGCTGTTAGATTTAAAATGACGCCGCAAGCTGTTAAAAAAACCTCGATCATTTATAGGTTTACGAAGTCAACTGCCTTGTTCAGTATAGCTCTCAATAGTATATGGCAAAAGTATCTTCAGAACAACTAGGTTCAGAACCGATCGGCAAGCTATTAATTCGTCAATCGGTACCGGCATCAATCGGCATTTTGGTGATGTCTCTCAACATTTTGGTTGATTCGATCTTCGTGGGAAACTGGATCGGTTCCATTGCCATTGCCGCTATCAATGTGGTCTTACCCGTATCCTTTTTCATCGCCGCTTTGGGTATGGCCATCGGCATCGGGGGTTCCAGTATTATTTCCAGGGCGCTCGGTGCCAATAATTACGAAAAGGCACTCAAAACATTTGGTAATCAAATCACCTTGACCATACTGGTTACCGTAGTGATGGTCTTTTTAGGACTATTTTATGTCGATACCCTTATTCCAGCATTTGGGGGCAAGGGAACCATATTCGAACCTGCCAAGGTCTATTATACCATAGTGTTATACGGCGTACCCTTTCTAGCCCTCTGTATGATGGGCAACACGGTGATTCGTGCTGAAGGAAAGCCAAAATTCGCCATGATTGCCATGATTATTCCCTCGGTGGGGAACCTTTTGATGGATTATATCTTTATTTACATCTTTGATTGGGGTATGGCCGGTGCTGCGTGGGCAACTACCATTGGATATTTTCTATGCTTTGCCTACATTCTCTATTTCTTTCTATCGAAAAATTCTGAACTCAAAATCAATCCAGCTCATTTCGGATTGAATTTGCCCATTTTAAAAGAAATTGGTTCACTAGGCTTTGTTACCCTTGCGCGCCAAGCTGTTGTGAGTATTACGTATCTATTGATGAACAATATTCTCTATGGTCTGGGCGGTGAGGCCATGGTAGCTGTCTATGCGATTATAGGCCGTATGCTAATGTTCGCCCTATTTCCCGTATTCGGGGTCACTCAAGGTTTCTTGCCGATTGCAGGTTTCAATTATGGCGCCGAAAAGTATGACCGGGTCAGAACATCCGTAAATACAGCTATCAAATACGCCGCTATTTTGGCGAGCATAGTTTTTGTAGGCTTGTTTATCTTCCCAGCTGAAATCGCAGGACTATTCTTAGGCAGCGGCCCCGAAATGTCGGCAGAAAATCTCGCTACCAATGCCTATGTTTTAGAGCATACACCTTTGGCCATGCGTCTTGTATTCGCTGCAACTCCGATTATTGCCCTTCAGCTTATCGGCGCGGCCTATTTTCAAGCTATCGGCAAGGCTGTTCCCGCCCTACTCTTGACCTTGACCCGACAAGGTTTCTTTTTCATACCCTTAATATTGATTCTACCGCACTATTTTAATGAAATGGGGGTTTGGATATCATTTCCAATCGCCGATGTATTGGCTACGATAGTCACCGGGTATTACTTACGGAGGGAGTTGAAGCGTACCTTGGTACGCGCAGTTGAATAGCACTTTATAACTTCACGTTGTATGAAGTGCTGTAAGAACCTTATTTTTCTCGCTTGTGAATATTCTAAATAACAATAGGTTTTAAGTAAAGGGGAAGTAACTTCATTTCATAGGTTCAGCATGCAGAAGCAGCATCCCAGTAGAGGACCTTGGTTTGAAACCAGGCCAATCTTGGGCGTTAGATTCTTCGGGTATATCAAGATATTTAGAACTGTCTTTTCCTTTTAGTAGAGAATCAATGAAAGCAGTTACAAAATGTTGATTGACATTGTTGATTTTTCGCTGGTCCCAAGTGGCATCTGCGTAGCGATAATATTCGTCGATGTGTAAGCCTGGGGCCAAGGCTTCTGTCGGTGGTGGATTAGGGGCTACATTATGCCTTGCGTCTCGATAGGTTAATAGATAACGATCGGCGTTGACGGCACCTTCATAAATAGCCTTAATTCCTTTTTCGTATCCAGAAATATCATCTTGGCTTCCAGCAACGAATAAAGTTGGGATTTTTAAGCCTTTTAACCCTTCGGCATCCCACACCCCACGTTCCATTCCCCAAGGGGCAAAAGCTACTACGGCTTTAATTCGTTCATCGGTTTGGGCTTGATATTCGGTATTACTGGCGGCCAAGGCCTTGATTGCAGTGCTTCCATCGGTCATTCCCCCAAAAAATTCTACCATGACATTACTATATCCAGCTCCGGCGACGTTCAATACGCCATAACCCCCCATAGAATACCCTATGATTGCGGTGTTTTCGGCATTAATTTTTCCTGATAGTTTATCATCACTATCAGATGTACCGAGACGTTCCATCTCATTAAGCACAAAACGGATGTCCTTGGCTCGATTGAGCAATGTACTTTGAAAGGCGTTGGCATCTTTAAAAGTAGAATCAGTGTGGCCAATAGCGACGACGATATATCCCTTTGAGGCTAAATTTTCTGTTAGGTATGTCATTAAATATCTAGAGCCTACATATCCATGAGAAACTACCACTAAGGGAAAAGCTTCTTTAGATGTCTTTGGATCGGCATCACGAACTGCCCGTCCTTTGAATGTAAACGGAATCAATGGGCGTAGGGAATCGCCTCGGGTACCCATCACTTCTTCATAGACTACGGACGCCTCTATTTCAGAAGGCACTTCCGCAGGATACCAGACCTCAACGGTCAGCGGACGATCGTACATGGCATCTTTACCTCCTTTTGAATTCAGGATGTCTACTTGATTGCTATTGACCAAATTCAAGGTGCGCACTCCAACTTGGTGCGGCCCCCTTTCTGAAAGCTCAGGAGCATCTGGTAACATATCGCCATATAGAAATTCCTGTTTCTGGGCTCGCAATAAGACGCTTGCGCCTAGCGCTAGAACAATAAAGCAAACGATGCATTTATTTGACAAAAGGGAAGTATTTTTCATAAAAGTCGATTGAGTACTAAATGTAAGTAATTAAAATAGAGAAAAAGGCTAAGCTAAGGCGTGACAACTCAATATCAAATGATTATTTCATTGCGGCATCGGATAAATTAAAAAAGTAATTAAAATATTTATATAAACATCTTCTTAAAACCAATATCCCAAACTAAAAAAGAAATTACTGTTCTTACCTTCAGGTGACCAAGCATAATGAACCTGTAAAGGCCCCAAGAAAGATTCCCATCCGTAACCCACACCATATCCTGAGTAGTCGGGAAGTGTGAACCACTCGCTTGTTCTGAAAATATCATCATCGACATTGGCGAAATTTGCCGTGAACATAAGGTGGTGTTTTGTTATAAATTCATAATCTAGTCTTGAGTAGGCCTTTACAAAACTGTTACCAGGCAGACTAATAAAATCATATCCAAAAAATGGAACGAAATTATTTATGGCATCACTACCGAAACCTCCTAGAAAGAAATCGAAGCTGGTCACTTCGGAGGTTCCCAGCTTGAAACCGCCCTCAGTCTCAACATTTAAGGAAAGATTTTTTAAAAATGGAACGGCGGCGCCAATGCGTCCCTTTGTGATAGAGAACTCCTTAAAGTTATCATTAAAGTCGGAAGAGAAAACGTAAAAATGAAAGTCACCGGCTAAGTATAGTCCCTTTGAAGGAAAATAGGCATTGTTATAGGTATCGAGCGTCAACTTGCCGAACGCGCTATAGAAATTACTATTTTCGAATAAAGTTTTTCCGTCAACGGTTTGCTGTCCCAAGGGATCCTCACCTTCGCCACGTTGTGCCAAAGTTCTGGTGCCGTACTTTATCAGTTTATGTTCTATACCTGTTCTAAAAGCGAATTCTTCGCGTAACACAGTCTCTACGTAAATTTGATTCGTAAGGTCGGTAACGTCTATATTAATAGTACTCAAGTTGACACCCTGAGGTACATCGAAATTACCTCGGATTATATCAAAATCTATTTCTTTATTGAAATCATTGAACCTTGAATTCAGTCCGAAACTCCAATAGGATCCTTTATCAAGATAGTATTGAAAATTATACCGTACGTTATCTCCTATTATTAAATCGAACGAGAGTACATCATCTTGTGACAATAATTCTTTCCGCGTAACGTTCAACATAGCTGCCGTTTTATATAGGTCGTCATAATGGGCCCCCAATCGCACAAATGTCTTTACGGGATTTTCGGTAAGATCTAAAATCAATTCTTCGCCTTCCTGATTATCTTGTAATTGGTAATGTATGGTCTGAAAATTTTTGGTTGCTGCTAAATTACCCACTCCTTGTTGTAGCCGTGAAAAAGTAGTTTCTTTATCGTTTCCCAAACGAAGTTTTCCTTTAATATAACCTCTTGAATAATCGGCACTTCCAATTAAGGTCAAACGGTCAATTATTAAATTTTCCGAAGGCATTACCTTAGCTATAGTTCTATTTGCGCTGTGCTGTACTAGGGCAAGTTTTTTTAGTTCCTCAAAACTTTTTTCAGCAGCGACGCTACCACTTTCAATAATGCGGTCGTAGAGATTAAAATCGATGACGGAAAATTTAGAAACTTCAGGCCTTATATAAATATCGGTTAGTTTCGATTTTTCTTCCATATCAAGAACGGTACGGTAATTATTAATCTGCATCAAGATTTCAGTAGCAGATATTAAACCATCTCGCTTTCTTAGTCCATGTTGCACATCGACACCTATAATGATATCCGCCCCCATCTCCTTGACCTTTTGAATTGGATAATTATTGACCACGCCACCATCGATCAACAGACGGTCTCCGATTTTTACTGGTTCAAAAAGCGAAGGTAAAGCACCACTTGCCATAACCGATAAGGGTAAGTATCCTTCCGTTAGAACGACCTCTTCGCCCGTTTCTACATCGGTAGCCAAGCAGAGAAAGGGTATTGGTAATTTATCAAATTCGGTAATATTCTTGACAGGATAAAGCAGTTTCACCAACTCATTATATACATTTTGACCGCCAGAGTAAGCTGGTGGCGCAGAAACCTTGAAATTGTTAAAAGGTAAGGTTATTGCATATCTTTCTGAATCTTCCTTTTCATAAAATGTTTTGGCACTTCGCGGAAGATTATCTTCTATCAAATTAGTGAAGTCGGTGGTGCGAAAAATCGAATCAAGTTCCGTAGCCGTATATCCAGCAGCGTATAGCGCCCCAACGATCGCACCTATGCTGGTACCACCGATATAATCTATCTTAACACCTGCTTCTTCAATAACTTTGAGCGCACCGATGTGAGCAAGCCCCTTTGCCCCGCCACCACTCAGCACCAACCCGATTTTCAAGTCTTTTTTGGCTGTGTCTTGAGCGATAGCAATAGGGCTTGCACCTAAGAGTATAACTAAAAATAAAAGCTTCTTCAAGGTATCAAATTTAGGTAGACTTATTGACGTTGAGCCGTTAATGGGTGTCAAAAAGAATAAAAAATTAAATTCAATATCAGCGCCGCCTTAATTGAACGTCTCGTATATTTTTTTGGCTTTTGCAATCCCAACAGATTCCGCCAACATTTCCATGGATGCCGTTTTGATACGTTTAACCGATTTGAAGGTTTTTAATAATTCTTGTGCGGTTTTCTTCCCGACCCCATCAATACCTTCCAATTCAGAATTGATGGCCGCTTTGCTACGTTTTTGACGATGAAAGTTAATCCCAAAACGGTGCGCCTCATTCCGCAGCTGTTGGATAATTTTAAGGGATTCCGATTTCTTATCGAGATACAGGGGAATGGGATCTTCTGGAAAATAAATTTCCTCTAGCCGTTTTGCGATACCTATAATTGCAATCGTTCCGCGAAGTCCTAAAATGTCTAAACTTTTTAAGGCAGACGACAATTGTCCTTTGCCCCCATCTATTACAATCAATTGCGGAAGAGGCTCTTCTTCTGCCAATAAACGTTTATATCTTCGAAATACGACTTCCTCCATAGAGGCAAAGTCATCAGGGCCTTCGACAGTCTTAATATTGTAATGACGATACTCCTTTTTTGAAGGCTTTCCATTTCTGAAAACCACGCAAGCAGCCACCGGATTACTACCTTGAATATTACTATTATCAAAACATTCTATATGCCTAGGTTCCGCTGCAAGCCTTACGTCTTTTTGCATCTGCGCCATGATACGGTTGGTATGCCTATCGGGATCGATAATCTTGATCTGTTTAAAACGTTCTTGCCTAAAAAACTTGGCGTTTCGTTCCGATAGGTCTACAATCTTTTTCTTGTCTCCCAACTTCGGAACGCTCACCTTCAAATGAGGTTCGACCGTAACCTCAAAAGGTAGATAGAGTTCAGTAGAATGCGATTTAAAACGCTGACGTATCTCAACAATGGCCAACTGCAGAAGATCCGCATCACTCTCATCCAGCTTTTTCTTAATTTCTAAGGTATGTGAGCGAATAATAGAACCATGGGATAACTGTAAAAAATTGACGTAGGCATGAGATTCATCCGAGATGATGGAAAACACATCAACGTTATTGATTTTCGGATTTACTATAGTTGATTTGACCTGATAGTTTTCCAAAACATCGATTTTGTCCTTAATGAGCTGAGCCTCCTCAAATTTCATGTCCGCGGCCAGCGCTTTCATTCGATGTTTGAAATACTGCATTGAGGACTTAAAATTCCCTTTAATGATTTCTCGAATATCATTCATTTGAGAATGGTATTCCTCCGCTTCCTGCATGCCTTCGCATGGGCCTTTGCAATTACCCAAATGATATTCAAGGCATACTTTATATTTATCCGCTTGTATTTTTTCTTTTGAAAGGTCGTAATTACAGGTTCGTAGCGGATAAACGCTTTTCACTAAGTCCAAAAGCGTACGCACCGTTTTCATACTTGTATAAGGTCCGAAATACTCCGACCCGTCCTTGATAAGCTTTCTTGTAGGAAATATTCTGGGGAAGCGCTCATTTTTTATACAGATCCAAGGATATGATTTATCGTCTTTGAGCAATACATTGTAACGTGGCCGGTATTTTTTAATCAAATTGTTTTCCAGGAGTAGCGCATCTGATTCTGTAGGAACCACTATATGTTTTATACGGCGAATTTTTTTAACCATGACGCGGGTCTTGCCATACTCATGTTTTTTGGTGAAATAAGAAGAAACACGCTTTTTTAAATTCTTGGCCTTACCTACGTATAGAATTTTTTCATCAATGTCATAGAATTGATATACCCCTGGACCATTTGGCAGGGTACTCAATTGAATTTCAATAGGCATTGAAGACATTCAGACTGTATTTTAATTAGGCTATTAAGAGAATTGTAAAGTTATAATACTCCGTTCAAATAGTATAAACGGAATAGTGATTTTCTTCGTGATTGCGATTGCTGGAAATATTTATCTATCTAGAATGTACATTCTAAATTGTATTACATCTGCGTAAGTGTTTACTTTCGAAAGATTGCCTTTATAATGACAACTAGCAATTCTGCGATTTTCCAAGCTTATTAACATTAAAAAGTTAAAAATTATATAAAACATGCATTTCATCGATAAAAAGTTGCTTTTAGCGGTGATGTTAACCATTTATTTACCTATTTTTAACGTATCAAAATCACCTACCCCCATGGATAAATATATAATTACCCTCGTATTGTACCTATTATTGATGGTTTCTTTTAAGCTGTATTACTACGTGAACGCCAAAGATAAAATCTAATTGTTGCTTCATATTAGTTTTAAAACGGATTAGAACTCGTTCTTTTCGTCGGTTGATGACCAAACATGATAAAGAAAGTTTTAAGGGCTTTGTATAAAAGTCGGCGAAAAGCTATATCATCTGATAATCTCTCGGACGGAAGTTTGGCTATAGCCAACTCGTTGTTAAAATTACCTATTTGGCACTTAGATTATTTTCATCTGTTTCTTCCTATCTCCCATCAAACTGAAATTGACACACATTTTGTGCTCTCAATGCTTCAGGGAAGAGATAAAAATGTTGTTATTCCGAAAATGGTAAATGGGAATGACCTTAAACATTACCTATTGACCGATGCCACAAAGTTTCGATTGAATAAGTGGCAAATTCCAGAACCCATTGATGGTATAGAATTAGGAGTAGATACTATTGAAGTCGTATTCATTCCTCTGCTGGCCTTTGATTTAAAAGGAAACCGAGTAGGTTACGGAAAAGGATTTTACGACAAGTTTCTCAGTAAATGTCGAAAGGATGTGGTTAAAATAGGACTGTCCTTATTTGAGGCTGAAACCATCATTGATGACATTAGTTTAGATGATGTTGCTTTGGACTACTGCATAACGCCAAATACAATTTACTCTTTTTCGGTGCGGGATACATAATCATCCCAACTATCAGTATATGGCTCTTTATCCACTTTTCTGAATGCACGTTTATTAAATACGATTAGAATACCAACGCCAGTACTAATTGCCATATCGGCAATATTAAATACGGGTTCAAAAAATCGAAAATCCGTACCTCCAAAATACGGAACCCACTCGGGCCACGTCGTATCAATTATCGGAAAATATAGCATATCTACAACTTTGCCGTAAAATAAATCCCCGTAAGGCCTATCCGTAAATACGGTAGCTACTTCTTGATAACTGTCATTGAAGAGCATCCCATAAAATACAGAATCAATGATGTTGCCTAATGCTCCTGCAAATATCAGGGATACGGCCCAAATTAGGGTTTTGGAAGATTTCTTTCGAACAGTATCGTAAAGCCAATATCCGATACCGGCAACCGCAAATAGTCGGAATACGGTCAATATCAGTTTACCAGTCGATTCCGAGACCGGCAAAAAATCACTAAGTTTTGCTCCCCATGCAGCACCGGAATTTTCGATGAATAAGATTTTAAACCAAGAGAAAACAGCTACGGATTCTCCCAATACGAAATGGGTTTTTATGTAGAATTTACTTATTTGGTCTATCAACAATAGAACCGCTATAATTAGCACCGACTTTTTTAGACTCATAGTTTCGGATAGAAATTAGGGGCAAAAATAGTCATATTAGGGCATTTTAATTGATTTTATTAAGAAGTATGTCGCCGGTTACGGAGTGTATATCGTAAAAACTATCGCCAAAAGGAACAATATTTTTCCCAACATTACCATATTTACTCGAAGCCCTTATTTTACCGCTGTCGGCAAGAATAGAAATATTTCCGCTTTGAGTGGCAACCTTTGCTGTACCTTGTATGTTCTCTAAGGCACATCTGCCATCGCTCAAGGTTATCGTAATCGTATCATAGTTTCCTTTAGCGGATACATTACATTCCGTTCCATATATAAGCACTTTTTTATGTTCTGGCAATGAAACCTTCAGGGCGATAGATATAACTTTATGTGCACTGAGTTTGTCGTTCGGTTTAGTGAAGTTTGTAAAAAAACCACTATTTACAAAAAGAGTATTACCGGATTGATCGATGTTTACCAATATTTCTTTACTGTACTCCCCATCAATACTAGCTTCAATAAGCATCTCATTGCCAATTACCGTATTGATCGATATTTGGTAAATATCACTGACATCTAGGTTAACAACTTCGATGTCAGGATTAATAATTGATTTTTTGACTATTTTTTGGGCAGGAAGGATATTTACCACGAATAAAAAAAGTAGATATATCCGTGCCATTATTGCGGATTATAAACTTAGAGAAATACCGTCAAAAAAAAACTATTTCTGGTAGTATGGCAATACCCTATGGAAATATCGCTAGACGTATTGTACTAAGTTTGTTAAGGTGTACCAACTTTACAGAAATCTATAAAATCAAAAATCGACTAAAATTTTCGACCGAAATCAACGTAGTATGTTTACCTGAAAAATTGGGGCTTGTTATTTTTGCATATTCTTAGCCTCAATACTTAATGTCGCATGCGGCACCAATTTTAGACGTTCTTTAGCAATAAGCTTACCGGTTACCCGACAAATACCGTAGGTCTTATTTTCAATACGCAATATGGCATTCTTTAAGTCACGGATAAATTTTTCTTGGCGTATAGCGAGTTGGGTATTGGCCTCCTTGCTCATTGTTTCCGAACCTTCCTCAAATGCCTTAAATGTGGGTGAAGTATCATCGGTACCATTATTGCCATCGTTCATGTACGAACTTTTTAAAAGCTCTAAATGACTTTTAGCCTTGGTAATTTTATCTTCAATAAGCTCTCTAAATTCCGCCAAATCACTATCTGAATATCTTACTTTTAAATCTTGTG
Organism: Pricia antarctica; assembly: GCA_011050085.1. Lineage (GTDB taxonomy): Bacteria > Bacteroidota > Bacteroidia > Flavobacteriales > Flavobacteriaceae > Pricia > Pricia antarctica_A. The sequence continues at coordinate 329,738 of DRGL01000023.1, forward strand.
CCATAGTTTAATTTTTTTCAATAAATAATTTTGTGTTCACCTCGTCAAAAGCTATTTCAGTGCCATCTTCCAAGGTCTCTTCCAAATCTAATGTAGCGGTCAAAGTTTCCGTTTTAATATAGTCAAGATTGCCTTCTACCGCGTTTTCAACAATGCCGTCCTTAAGAATTTTCACATTTATTTTGTCTGTCACTTCGTACCCTGAATCCTTTCTCATGTTTTGGATTCGGTTCACCAATTCTCTAGCAATACCTTCTTTTCTGAGTTCATCATTAATTGAAACATCAAGCGCGACGGTAAGCGAGCCTTGGTTGGCCACTAGCCAACCTTCAATATCCTGTGAAGATATCTCTACATCCTGTAACTCTAATATAATGTTTTTATTTTCAATACTGATGGTTAATTTTCCCTCACGCTCTACTTTTTGGATGTCTTCTTGACCTAAGTTTCCGATGGCTTGGGCTATTTTTTTCATGTCTTTTCCGAATTTCGGCCCCAAAACTTTAAAATTCGGTTTAATCTGTTTCACCAGTATTCCGGAAGCATCGTCAAGTAATTGTATTTCCTTCACATTGACCTCGGATTTTATCAAATCCGCCACCGCTTCGATTTCATGTTTTTGCGTTTCGCTAAGCGCGGGAATCATAATTTTTTGTAAGGGTTGGCGAACTTTAATTTTTTCTTTTTGGCGAATGGACAATACCAAAGACGATATGCTCTGTGCCATTTCCATTTTACTTTCCAGCGATTTGTCTACTATAGTGATTTCAGGTTTCGGAAAATCTGCTAAATGCACACTTTCAAAAGCATCCTTTTTTGTTGTCGCTGTCAAATCTTTATACAATCTATCCATAAAGAACGGCGCCACCGGTGCTGAAAGCTTGGCCACGGTCTCCAAACAGGTATACAACGTTTGATAGGCAGATATCTTATCCTTTTGATAATCCCCTTTCCAAAAACGTCGTCTACATAGACGCACATACCAGTTACTCAGATTTTCCTGAACATATTCAGATATGGCACGCGTTGCCTTTGTAGGTTCATAATCGGCATAAGCATCATCAACCACCTGTATCAAGGAGTGTAATTCCGATAGTATCCACCGGTCGATTTCCGGCCTTTCATTCAAGGGAATATCATCCTCTTCGTATTTAAATTCATCAATGTTCGCATATAATGCGAAGAACGAGTAGGTGTTATACAATGTGCCGAAGAACTTTCGCTTGACCTCGGCGATGCCTTCGATATCGAATTTAAGGTTATCCCAGGGGTTGGCATTGGAAATCATATACCAACGTGTAGCATCAGCGCCATGTTCATTCATCGTCTCGAACGGGTCTACGGCATTGCCCAAGCGTTTGCTCATCTTTTTGCCATCCTTATCAAGTACAAGCCCGTTAGAGACCACATTTTTATACGCAACAGAATCAAAGACCATACTGGCAATAGCATGAAGCGTGTAAAACCAACCTCGGGTCTGATCAACGCCCTCAGCAATAAAATCGGCTGGAAAGGTTTCATTATTATCAATGAATGCCTTATTTTCAAACGGATAGTGCCATTGCGCGTAGGGCATAGATCCACTATCGAACCAAACATCGATTAGGTCGGCTTCGCGTTTCATGGGTCTTCCGGAGGAAGAAATCAAAGTAATCTCATCGACGATATTCTTATGAAGGTCTATCGTATCGTAATTTTCCTCGGATAAATCGCCCACAGTAAAATCAGCAAATATGTCTTTTTCGAGCACTCCGGCTTCCACCGCTTTGGCCATTTCGGCCTTCAGTTCAGCAACCGAACCGATAATGATTTCTTCTTTTCCATCTTCTGTACGCCAAATTGGAAGTGGAATACCCCAATACCTTGACCTAGATAGGTTCCAATCGTTGGCATTGGCGAGCCAATTACCAAACCGGCCCTCTCCGGTAGATTTCGGCTTCCAATTGATGGTGCTATTGAGTTGCACCATACGGTCTTTTATATCGGTAACCTTGATGAACCAAGAATCAAGCGGATAATACAAAATGGGTTTATCGGTTCGCCAGCAGTTGGGATAGCTGTGTACGTATTTCTCGACCTTGAACGCCTTATTTTCTTCTTTTAGTCTGATAGCTATTTCAACGTCTACTGATTTTTCAGGTTCTTCGCCCAAATTATAGTATTCGTTCTTAACGTATTTGCCAGCCAGTTCCTTCATTTCTGGACGAAACTTACCCTGTAAATCTACCAACGGAACCAAGTTCAAATTTTCATCCATAACTAAAAGCGGTGGTATCTCAGGTACGGCTTGCTTTGCCACCAAAGCATCATCGGCACCAAAGGTCGGGGCGGTGTGAACAATGCCCGTACCGTCTTCGGTGGTAACGAAATCTCCGGCAATGACTCGAAAGGCATCCATCGGATTTTGGTACGGTAAGGCGTAGTCGAGTAATTGTTCGTATCGGATGCCGACCAAATCTTTGCCTTTAAATTCCCTAACGACGTAAAACGGAATTTTTGCCGGTTTTCCGCTGGGCAATATATCCTCTGAATTATATTCTAGCAATTCGGGCTTTGATTCGACGCGCTTGAACTTTCCTGAAAACTGGTCGTTCACCAAACTTTTTGCTAAAATTACGTTCACTGGTCTAAACGTATACTGATTATAGGTCTCCACTAGAACATAGTCGATTTTCGGTCCGACAGTTAGTGCGGTATTCGAGGGCAACGTCCATGGAGTGGTCGTCCAAGCCAGAAAATAAATATCGCCTTCATTCTTGAGAAAATCGGGGAGTGAAGATTCGACGGCCTTGAATTGCGCTACGGCAGTGGTATCGGTGACATCTTGATATGTACCCGGCTGATTGAGCTCATGTGAGCTAAGTCCCGTACCTGCTTTGGGAGAATATGGCTGAATGGTATATCCCTTATAAATTAAGCCTTTATTATAAATCTGTTTCAAGAGCCACCAGACCGACTCCATATATTTCGGTTTGTACGTAATATATGGATCATTCATATCGACCCAATAGCCAACTTGTTCGGTCATCCTATTCCAAACATCGGTATAGCGCATTACGGCTTCTTTACACGCCGCATTGTATTCTTCGACCGATATTTTAACGCCAATATCCTCTTTGGTGATACCGAGTTCTTTTTCGACCCCGAGTTCAATAGGTAGCCCATGGGTATCCCATCCGGCCTTTCGCTTTACCTGAAAGCCTTTCATGGTCTTATACCTAGGAAAAATATCTTTTATGGTACGGGCCATCACGTGATGGATACCGGGCATGCCGTTTGCCGATGGAGGACCTTCGTAGAAGACGTAGCTAGGCCTACCCTCTTTTGAGGAAACGCTTTTTTCGAATATTTCGTTTTCCTTCCAATAGGCTAGGGTTTCCTCAGCTACCTTGGGCAGGTCTAATCCCTTATATTCCGCAAATTTCATTGTGTATAATCCTATTTAGTATCCTACCTTAATTAAAGGCTGCAAAATTAGGTATTTTTGGTCGGATTGTGCCGATAGTACCTCCGTGATATTCTTTCAAAGGCTCAAATGAGCACCTAATTGCGTTTAAATTTTAGATGGATTCATATATATTTGCAAAAACAACTAAAACTCAAATCATGAAAAAAGTATTTTTAAGTACACTGTTAATGCTTGCATTGAGCGTATCGTTCGTTTCTTGTAGGGATGGTGAAAACAAATCGGAAGACGCCATGGAAGAAGCAGATGACGCCATGGATGATGCAGGTGATAAATTGGAGGAATTGGGTAACGACATCGAAGATGGTGCGGAAGATGCTGGCGATGCCATTGAAGATGCGGCTGATGATGCTGGTGATGCTATCGAAGATGCCGTTGACGATAACTAGACAGATATAATTTTATTTGATGAAACCCTGACTGAGAAGTCGGGGTTTTTTATTAGGATTTTTTTGGATGAAATTTTTTTAATGTTCCACTTTAAAGAATATTTTTGGAAGGATAGTATTGGGTTACCGTCTTACTTCGGATTGTTTTGGATTAACTATTTGAATTGAGAGATAAAAAAGAAGGGCAATTAGAATCGATACCCCAACCCCATTATGAGATTTGCGCCGGGAGCAGCTATACCCGACGAATACGACCTATAGCGTTGATTTGTACTATTTTCTAGGCTTAGAGAAACATTTAGTGCGTTTGAAATCGCAAACTGTGAACGGAAATTAAGGGTATACCAAGAAGGGGAGAAGGGGTTAGCCTCTGAATCAGCGGCATAAATATACGGCTTACCCCGTTCCGAAATGGAAAGATTCGGATATGCTATTTCTCCGTTATAGTTGATGAACAAATCCGTTTTGAACCTTTGGTTTTTCCATAATATATGAAAGTCACCAAAGGTCGGTGGAATGTGGCGGCCTGGGGAATCGGTTCCATCTTCCTCTTCTTCAATGCCCTTTGAAAGGGTAAGATTAGAACTTAACGACCATTGGTCGGTAAGAAAAGCTTCAAGACCAAATTCGAATCCGTATACATAAGCTTTAGCTGCGTTTTGTATAGCCTGTACTTTGCTAAGCTCCCCATTGTAGTCTATTTGTGATTCACCATCAAATAAGTAGTCCCTGCGTACCAGGGCATCGACCAAATAGGTGTAATAGGCTGCGACTTTCACTACCAGCTTATCGTTGAAATTTCTATGAACGCCAAGTTCTGTATTATAGGCATATTCAGGTTCTAAATCTGTATTGGGAACGACTACCGAGCCAGGCTCGGAATCGAAAATTTTGCCGATATCATCGATATTTGGGGCACGAAATCCTGTTGATCCGTTCAAAGTTACCTGTAGATGCTCTTTAGGAAACCAACTAAAACCAAGACTTCCGGTGAGGGCACCATTATTGAGATTGGCATTGTCAAAGGGAAAAGGATAAAAAGTCTTATTAAAAACGGCGTCTATCCAAACATGGCTATACCGCAACCCCGAAAGTAAGGTGAAATTCGGTTTAGCCTTATACTCTCCATTGATATAACCCGCTACACTCTGCCAAGTTGAGCCATCAGGATATCGTGAAGCGGCTTCGGACAAAAGCTTTGTTTCGATATTTTGTTGGCTTCCATTAGAACCTACCGTATTGAAAATATACTCTACTCCATAATAAAGTCGAAGATTCCCAATTTTCTTATTTTCAACATCGAGATTTGTAGATAGGGCATTGACGTTCTCTTCAGTCATATAACGAATAGATTCCTGAAAATCACGGTCTTTTCTGCTTTCGTTAAAATACTGGTATGCAGTCGTCAATTTTAAACCATCATAGAATACACCTTTACCCTTTTTTTCAAGCTGAAAGTTACCCATAAACCATTTTTGCGGTCCGTAAGACCATTCGGCAGATCGTAGGCCGTCACCTTGTTGATTCGGACGAATGAGACGGTCATAACGGGCAAAATCAGAAGTCTCGGAATAGTGTAATCCCAGTTTATAGTCCCAAGTGGAATTCGGCCGATACGCGATTTTTTGCATTAGGCTAATTTGGTCGTAGCCTGTAGCATGTTGCTTTCTCGGATTATCGTTCTCTACCAATACGTCAGCCCCATTTAATCTATTGACGTATTTATATCTTAGATAAGAATCAGGGCCGTGAGATCCCATGGTCAAATCACCGAAATCAGAATAGGTTGCGCTCGTCAAAAAAGCCCATTTCTTCTTACCTAGATTCAGATCGAAGTGCATCGTGCTTTCCGTGTTGGCAGAAGAAAAGCGATACTGGGCATCACCAGAGACCATTGTAGTGCTTCCATCGGAATAAACGGGATCCTTAGTGTAAAAATTCATTACCCCGCCTATAGCGTCACTGCCGTAGATCACGGAACCTGGACCGAAAATAATTTCCGTTTTTTTTATGGTAAAAGGGTCTATTGAAATTACATTTTGCAAATTGCCTCCCCGAAATATAGCATTGTTCATACGTACGCCATCTACGGAAAGCAACAAACGATTTGTAGCGAAGCCACGAATCATCGGACTACCACCGCCCAATTGACTTTTTTGCACAAAGACTTTTCCACTGTTTTGTAAAAGATCGGCAGCGGTTTGCGGATTGGTAAAAGCTATATCGCGTGCATCTATAGCTATAATTTTATTCGGAATATCTTTTTTCTGCTGTTCCCATTTTGAGACGGACAGCACTACACCGTCAAGCTGTTCGGCCTTTAGAACAAGGTACAAAACCTTTTTTTGCCGAATAATTTGGTTCGGGGTCGCCCTACGTAGGCTATAGCTCAAATGTTTAAAACTAATACGTTCATCAAGGTCGAATGAAGATAGATTGCATTGTCCGCTACCGTCAGTAAGTACCGTTTTAGAGCGGTCATCGTTGTAGATGGCAACATTGGGAATAGGCTCCCTGTTTTCAGCATCAAACACGGTAATGGTTTGGGCAGAAAGAAATTGGATAAATAATAAAAAAAGTCCGAGGACAATAGGTTTCATGTTATCCGAATACTTCGTTCAAGACGGCAAGAGATTTGGGCTTCCTAAATCCTTGTAGATGCAGTTCATAAAATAGCACTAAGGATTGCAAAAGCTCTTGTCGGTTCGTTTTGTTCATTTTGATGGTATGTAAGTCATCAAAATGTATGCCCAAAAACGATTTGAAATATTCAAGATTTTCTCCGGTCAGTACCGGGTGTAGTGATGGGGTATCGGTAAATTCACCTTCCAAAAGGTCGAAACATGCGGCTTGCATTGTCGAAGTGTCTGGATAAAAGCCTAAATATTTAGTTAGCTGGATAAGAAAGTGACAATGAAAATTAGCGATTTCGGTATGCATATCCAGCCACTGAAAAGACGCCTCCAGATATTCAAAAAGAGGAGGGTTAGCCTCCTCTTCATGAATACTATGGCTTAACATTTCTGCCAGAAAAAGCGTCATAGCGTTTTTGCCGATATTACTATGTACCGTTTGGTATGCATAGTTCACCTTAGCTTCGCGGATACTCTCCAAGGTGCCTTTATTTCTATGACTCGCTATAATTTCCAGTTGGGTAAGCGGTTGAAATTGACCTACCTTCATCTTACCCCGCTTAGCTGATACTATTCCTTTCAACATATAGGATTTCAAGCCGTCAGTTTCAGTAAATGCCTTTACAATAAGACTGGTGTCCCCATATTTCAAAGCGGTTAAAATTATAGCCTTTGTGGTTACCTGCATAAAGGGTTGGTCGGATTAAATAACGCCCTGTGCCAGCATCGCATCGGCCACCTTTACGAAACCGGCAATGTTGGCCCCTTTTACATAATTGCAATAATCGTCGCCTTCCATTCCGTATTCGATACAAGACTGATGAATATCTTCCATAATATCTTTCAATCGTTCATCTACTTCTTCCCTACTCCAACTGATACGTAGAGAGTTCTGTGACATTTCAAGTCCAGATGTGGCAACACCACCAGCATTCGATGCTTTGCCTGGCGCGAATAAGATTTTAGCTTCGTGAAACGTATGTATAGCTTCGGCAGTACACGGCATATTAGCACCCTCAGCTACACAAATACAACCATTCTTGAGTAATAAGGCAGCATCATCGCCTTGCAATTCGTTCTGTGTGGCACAAGGCATGGCTATATCACACTTCACTTGCCAAGGCTGCTCGTCTTTATGGAATTCGGCGCTTTTATACGTATTGACATATTCAGAAATTCTTCCGCGCTGATTGTTCTTCAAGTCCATTACGAATTCCAATTTCTCTTGATCAATGCCATCTTTATCGTATATATATCCATCGGAATCTGAAAGTGTAACTACTTTCCCTCCTAATTGAATAACCTTCTCTGCTGCAAATTGAGCAACATTACCTGAGCCGGATATAACCACGGTTTTACCATCAAAGTTCTCATTTCTAGTCTTAAGCATACTCTGCGCAAAATATACCGTTCCGTATCCAGTTGCTTCAGGGCGTATTTTAGATCCACCCCAAGAGAGGCCCTTACCCGTAAGTACCCCAGTAAATTCATTTTTTATTTTTTTATACATACCGAATAAAAAGCCTATTTCACGAGCTCCAACCCCGATATCACCCGCTGGTATATCGGTAAACGGACCGATATGCCTACATAGCTCGGCCATGAAAGCATGACAGAAACGCATCACCTCATCATCAGATTTTCCTTTGGGATCGAAATCGGAACCCCCTTTTCCACCGCCCATAGGCAAAGTGGTCAAGCTATTCTTAAAAACCTGCTCGAATGCTAAAAACTTCAGGATACTGGCATTGACACTTGGGTGAAAACGCAGACCACCCTTGTAAGGCCCAATCGCTGAATTCATCTGAATACGGTATCCTCGATTGACATGAATTTCACCGTCATCATCTACCCACGAAACCCGAAACGATATTAATCGCTCAGGTTCGACCATTCGCAACAGTATATTTTTTCCGTTATATATTTTATTTTCAGCAATATAGGGAATTACAGTTTCTGCAACCTCTTGTACTGCTTGAATGAACTCGGGCTCATGACCATTTCGGGACTTGACCTCTTTCATGAACTTTTTTATCTTCTTATCCATATCACATACTTAGCTTTAATTCACCCAAAAAACAGGGCAATTTTATTAAAATAAAAATATTTCGTCAAAATTATGTTATTTATATTTTTGAAAGCCTATATTTTTCAGAATTTCATAATGCAATAACTAAATTCTATACCTCACAAAAACGAGTAAAATACCTAATTTAGTATTGCTCACTATTAACAGTTATGTTCTGAGTTCGAATTTGTTTTAAGAAGTTAGAAGCCACGATGCCATTTTTATATGTCCAGAATGGAAATAGATTATAAAGACATTATCCAATTGCTTGCTCTAAATCAGCAATAAGATCGTCAATATCTTCTATTCCGACGCTTAGTCGAATCAAGGAATCAACTACCCCACTTTTTTCACGTTCTTCTTTTGGAATGCTGGCATGTGTCATACTCGCTGGATGTCCGGCCAAACTTTCTACCCCACCTAAAGATTCCGCTAACGTAAAGACTCGAAGATTTTCTACGATTTTTATGGCATCCTCTTTTTCTCGACTTTTAGGAATGAACGAAACCATTCCTCCGAAATCCTTCATCTGTGATTTGGCAATATCATGGTTTGGATGGCTTTCAAACCCGGGCCAAAAAACCTTGTCTATTTTAGGGTGCTTTTCTAAATATTCGGCTACTGCACGGCCGTTCTCGCAATGCCGCTGCATTCTCACATGTAAAGTTTTAATTCCCCTCAAGGTTAAAAAACTATCCATAGGTCCGCATACTGCACCGCTAGCGTTCTGTATAAAGTAAAGTTTATCGGCCAGTTCTTTGTCCTTGACCACTAATGAGCCTACGACAACATCGCTGTGTCCACCAAGATACTTTGTAGCAGAATGCATTACTATATCAGCACCCATGTCTAAAGGCGTTTGTAAATAGGGGGTAGCAAAAGTATTGTCTACGGCAAGGAGTAAATTATATTTTTTGGCCAATTTAGAGACCGCCTTGATGTCAATGACATTCATCATAGGGTTGGTCGGCGTTTCTATCCAAAGCAACTTTGTACTTTCGTTGACATACTTTTCTATATTTTCAGCATTCTGCATTCCGATAAAATGAAAGGTAATGCCATATTTTTCGAAAATTTGCTTAAAAATACGATAGCTTCCACCGTAAAGATCGTTTGTCGAAACCACCTCATCTCCAGGATTCAATAACTTTATTACCGCATCGATTGCGGCCAATCCGCTCCCAAAAGCCATTCCGTAATTTCCATTTTCAATACTTGCCAGCGATTTTTCAAGAGCCGTTCTGGTCGGATTCGCACTTCGGGAATACTCGTAGCCCTGATGCCCGCCGGGTGTAGTCTGTGCGTAGGTTGAAGTCTGATAGATAGGCGGCATGACCGCGCCATAGGCTTTATCAGGGCTTTGCCCACCGTGAATTGTTTTCGAATTGAATTTTAACTTTTTTTCGTCCATTTTCTACAATTATTCCTACAAATGTATCGTTATCTTCTCTAGCACCCAAAGCGTAACCATGATTCATTTACGCCGATAATCGTTCGATACCTCAAATTTATGAAGGGCCCACTTACCTATTTTTTAATTTTTTTAGCGCTTACCGGTTGTCAGAAAGAAGATAAGTTAACTTTCGAGTCTGTTATTTTACGAAATGATATTTGTGCAGACTGCCCTGAAATCTCAATCAGTATTCCTCGGGCAATAGAAAACTCGAGAGCCGCACATAGCATTAATTCGGTTTTGGAAGAGGAAATTATTGCCCTACTTCATTTTGATGAGGATACTGAAATTTCCAATCTTGATGACGCCTTGCTTTCCTTTACGAATGGATTTACAGAAATTAAAAATTTATATTCGGAAGAAACAACGCCCTGGGAAGCTAAAATTGAAGGGAAAGTAGTTTATGAGGATAAAGAAATATTGACCTTGCTACTCGATTCCTATATTTTTACCGGAGGCGCTCACGGCTATAGTGCCAAGCGCTTTCTGAACTTCGACAAAAATAAGGGAATAGCCCTCGAAAATTGGGAGCTTTTTCAGAATCGGAAGGGTTTTCAACTGTTCGCCGAAGCCAAATTCCGGGAACAGGAAGCCATTCCCGCGGAAGCATCGATCAACTATACCGGATTTATGTTTGAAAAAGACAGATTTTACTTGCCCGAGAATATCGGTTATACCAACGAGGGTGTGAAGCTATTGTACAACCCCTATGAAGTGGCATCCTATGCAGATGGCGCCATAGTATTGACTCTTCCGTTCAAGGAGGTTGCCCCCTTTCTAGCTTCAAAAAACAAGTCTTGACTTATTTACCCACTAGCTTTTGTAACCCAAGAATCGCGCCCAGATGTAATCCTTCATGAAATACGTTGAAAGTCAACGCGTCTTCAACATTGGTTAGTGTCACGTTTAGACTTGTGGTATATTCAGTGAAATCCTGAAAAAGTTCAGAGTGATAATCTTCATTTGCCCATTCTGCAGTAGAAATTAAAAAGCTGGCAATTTCTTTCATTTCTTCGTCTGTTGCCGTACCATCGGGCACCGTACCCTTTTTATAATTTTCAATAAACTGCTCGGGTATGCGCACCTTCAATCCGCTAAACTTATAGACCAATAGCTGTTGGGTTACTACTACATGGGCGATGTTCCACCAAATGTTGTTGCGGAACCCTGCAGGTATTTCCAATAATTGCTCTTTAGGCGTAGTATCAAGAATCTTGTAAAGTAGTTTACGGTTCTGTAACGTGGTATCGAAAATTTTATCCAAAGCATCCTGTTTTATAGGTGGACACCAAAAGTAGTTTAATTCGGATGAATTGGGTTTCTTTGCAAATCAAAATTTATAATGAAAATTTATCACCTCAGCACCTGCGACACCTGTCAACGTATCATCAAAGAGCTACAGCCATTACCTGATGTAAACTTACAGAATATTAAAACGGAAGCTATTACCGAGAAGCAATTAGAAAAGATGCACGACTTGGCCGGAAGCTACGAGGCACTGTTCAGCAAACGTGCCCGTTTATACCGTCAAAAGGGACTTCATGAAAAAGAACTTTCGGAAGCCGATTATAAAAGTTTGATTCTAGAGCAGTACACCTTTCTTAAACGACCCGTAATTTTGGTCGAAGACAAAATCTTTATCGGAAATAGTAAAAAAACGGTCGCAGCGGCCAAGGAAGCTATCCATAGTTGAACAAAAGAACCCTAGCCATATTCGCGGCCCTTGGGGCCACTACGATATACGGACTCAACCACACGATTGCAAAAGGGGTAATGCCTGAATATGTACAACCATTTGGCTTTATCATGTTTCGGGTCATCGGTGCTGCATTTTTATTTTGGATCCTCTCCCCTTTTGGGCCCAAGGAAAAGATTGACCGCAAAGACTATGGCAGACTGGTTCTTTGCGCATTTTTGGGTATGGGATTCAACATGCTGGTCTTTTTTAAAGGACTTTCACTTTCAACCCCCATCAATAGTTCGGTAATTGTAACCACCACTCCTATAATAGTACTTATTCTTTCGGCAATTTTTATCAAGGAAAAAATCGGAAGCCGTAAAGTTTTAGGCATCGCCATCGGACTAGCTGGCGCTGTAGCCCTTATTTTCTTTGGGCCATCGTTGCGTGATGATGCGCCAAATATTCCTTTGGGCAACTTCTTGTTATTATTAAATTCAGTATTCTATGGCTCTTATCTTATTGGCGCAAAATCACTGATTGCTAAATACCATCCCTTTACATTTATGAAATGGTTGTTCACTTTGGGTATTTTTATTTGCCTACCTTTTGGATACCGACAATTTGTTCAGGTAGACTTCGCCAACCTTCCCTTTGAAGCCATTTGGCGTATCGGTTTTGTTATTCTTGGAACAACCTTCTGTACTTATCTGTTCAATATTTTTGCTTTGACGCAGTTAAAGGCTTCGACAGTCAGTGCCTTTGTATACGTTCAACCTTTGGTAGGCATCTTATTTGCTGTTTTTATGGGAGAAGACAGTTTGACTATTTTAAAAATCACGGCAGCCTGTTTAGTGCTTTCAGGCGTTTATTTAGCGAGTAAGAAGCCTAAAAAAACTCTGAAAGAACCTTTCTACTGATATCGTATTAAAATCGCTCTGAAGTGCAGCCTGTTCAGCGCTATCGGTTGGAGTATACTACGTTAGATTTTTAGGAACCTTTGCAAACTTCCGGGTATCCTCTTTAGTCAATACCCTAAAACCTTCAGCTTTCTCCGCACCACTGAACGACGTTAAAAAATCATTGGTCAATCCGGTAAGCTTCCGGGTCTTTAGGTCCATCCAAGCGCCCATCATTTCGCAGCGAGCGAAATTCTCGCCTTTGTGGTTATAGAAATTATGGTGAAACTCGAAGAACATAGCATCTTCGCTCATCCCCATAATCTCCATGGAAACTTTGATAGGTTTTCCTGGGAATACTTCTTTGAAATAATAGATATGTTCATAAAAAACAACGGGACCAATTTCGTTTTCGGCCAGGGTCTTCTGGTTAAAGCCAAGTTCCATTAAAAATGCCATTCGGGTATGACTCATATAATTTTGATATGCCGAATTGGCCAAATGTCGGTTAGCGTCAATATCGCTCCACCGGATTTCAAAGTCTTTTAAATACATAGCTTTATTAGGTTTATTATGCGTGCATAGGAATGCAAAAATAGTATAGATTGTGGAAATCGCTAAGACTATATTAAGAAAGTTTAATAGTTTTGCCGGTCTTCGCCGAATCGTTGATGGCTTGAACGATGACAATATCTTTCATACCTTCTTCCCCGGGTACCATAACAGAAGTATCTTCAATAATTGCCAAGGCGTCATCATCCATTTGGCGCGCCTGCTGATTTTTAATGTACGTATCCAATAAGGTGCCGTCACTTGCTTTTCCCTGAACGCCGTTATACGCTTGAAAAGGCGTTAGTTGGTACCATCCATTTTCACAATCAGCGCGGAGGATGTTAATGCTTTCAGCCGCTGTAGTCTTTCCGCTGGCCTTAATTCCATCGGGGAATTCGAAATTGAAGATGGTGGTTTCGGCTACTTCCTTAAATACTTCGGGCCGAGTATTTTCAATCCGACCGGTCACCGATAGCGGCTCAGATCCAGTGGTATAGCGTATCCCGTTAATCGCATACACGCCTACGTCATAGATAAGTCCGCCACCTAGTTCGGCATCCATACGCCAAGTATCTTGGGGGTTGGGCGTGTTGAAACCGATATCGGCCCTTACCGTGTTCATGGCGCCGAAGGGTTTAGAGGTCGACCAATCGATAATTTTTTGGGTATTGGGCTCGTGCTGCATCCGATATCCTATCGAAAGTTTGACCTTGTTTTTGGCACAGGCATCCATAATCGCTTGACACTCCTCCGCGGTTTTGGCCATCGGCTTTTCACACCAGACGTGTTTGCCCGTGTTGGCGGCTTTAATAGCATATTTTGAATGCAGGCCCGTGGGCACTACAATATAAATGACGTCAATGTCGGGGTTATTTGCGATGTCATCCATATTCTGATAGTTGTAGACATTCTTATCGGGAATGCCGTACTTCTGCTGCCAAACGGGAATCTTCTCAGGACTGCCGGTAACGATGCCGCGAAGCTCACAATATTCTGTCAATTGCAAAGCTGGGGCCAATTGGCTACTACTATATCCCCCTAATCCCACCAATGCGACGCCCAGTTTCTTTTTTTGAAAATTTGATTTGAAAGCGAATTGGGGTAGAATGCTGATTCCACCTAACAGTATTCCCGTTTTTTTAATGAATGTTCTTCTTTTTTGCATAGCTTAATTTTATGGATGGTTATCTTTATTAGTCTGTATACTCAATTAATCACTTTCACAAGTTAACCATCTTTTGGCTTTTGAAAATCCACTTTATGAGTTCATTAGGATAGCATCGAATGTAATGACCTGCTATGGTTTATAAGCTATATTTGTAATTCACGTCAAAAATTTGCCTTTATGTCTTCAAAACCTTCTTTCCTCAACGACTTATCCCTACCCGTAATCGCCGCACCGATGTTTCTCATTTCAGGACCTGAACTAGTAGTTGAATGCTGCAAAAATGGTATTGTAGGTACTTTTCCCGCATTGAACCAGCGTACGAGTGAGGGTTTTGAACAATGGCTGATAGAAATCAAGTCAAAACTTGAAAAGTTCGAAAAGGAAACCGGTAAAAAAGCGGCTCCGTTCGGTGTCAACCTAATCGTTCACCAAACCAACCCGAGAGTAGAGGCGGATCTGAAACTCTGCGTAAAACATAAGGTACCGATTATTATAACTTCTTTGGGCGCGGTTAGCCAAGTGGTGGATGCCGTTCATAGCTATGGTGGAATCGTTTTTCATGATATCATCAAAAAACGCCATGCAGAAAAGGCCCAGGAAGCAGGTGTAGATGGATTAATTTTAGTAGCCGCAGGGGCAGGTGGACATGCAGGTACCATCAACCCCATGACCTTAGTGGCGGAAATCAAGAAATTTTTCAAAAAGACCATCATTCTCTCCGGATGTATTAGCACGGGTCGCGACATTGCCTCGGCTCTTCAAATGGGCGCCGACCTTGCCTATATGGGAACACGGTTTATTAATACCAACGAGAGTAAGGCCACAGACGAATATCGGAAGATGATTATCAATGCAGGCGCAGATGATGTGGTATATACAGCTTCGATTTCCGGGGTACACGCTAATTTTCTGGGGGCAAGTCTACAAGCTGCAGGAATCACTGAAGAAGATCTTAAGAAAGATACGAAAATCGATTTTGGCAAAGAGTTAGACACCGAAGCCAAAGCATGGAAGACCATTTGGTCGGCCGGTCAAGGTTCGGCCTCAATCGACGACAACCTACCGGTTGCAGAGTTGGTCGCCAAATTGAAAATGGAATTTAAAGCTGCTATTGAAGAGCAGGCAAAAGTATTGGAAACCTATCCGAAATAAATAGTGTTTCCAGTCAAGAAATCAACCCTTCGACTTCGTTTATCACAAGATTATTGCGCCGCTATTAAGCTATTCACGGCGTGTAAATAATAGTGGCTTAGTTCTGCATTTTCTATCAGACAATATTCAGGCCCTTACTGGACTTGCAAAGCGTCTTTGGTTTCCAATTCGCCCAAAAATCTATGAACCTGACTTACTGCCATAGAACCCTCTCCAACCGCTGAGGCCACACGCTTAACAGAACCTTTACGTACATCGCCGACCGCAAAAAAACCGGGGATACTAGTTTCCAAAGATTGAGGTTTCCTATGTTGGTAAATTGCACATGTCGATAGCTCATGCGCCTTGATATCGGGTCCAGTACAAATAAATCCTTTTTCGTCAGTGACAACTAGACCATCGAGCCATTCGGTACAAGGTTTGGCGCCTATAAACGTAAATAGATTGGTAATACTCTTTTGGGTTTTATCACCATTCACATTCTCCCACACAAGGAATTCTAAATGGTATTCCCCATGCAGTTCGACCACCTCGGTGTTTAACTGTACGTGAATGTTCGGTGCCGCCTCAATACGCTGCACCAAGTAATCGCTCATTTTTGAGCCTAAATCGTCGCTCCTTAAAATCACATAAACCTCTTTTGCATAATTGGCTAAAAAGAGTGCCGCTTGCCCAGCGGAATTTCCTCCGCCCACGATGCCTACCAACTCATTTTTACAGGAATTTGCATTCATTCCGGTTGCTGAATAATAGACCCCGCTACCTTCATATTTTTCAATATTGGATACTGGCAACTGACGATAGTTTGCGCCCGTTGCGGCCATAAGGGCTTTCGTTTTGATAACCTTTCCATTGGTCGCACAAAGAATAAAATAGTTACCGGTATGTTCGATACTTTCTGCCTTATGGGGAATTGATATATTACAACCGAATTTCTGGGCCTGTACGTATGCACGGTTGGCAAGGTCACTTCCGGATATTCCCGTGGGAAATCCCAAATAATTCTCGATTTTAGAGCTTTTACCTGCCTGGCCGCCAGGTGCGCTACTGTCGATGGTCACAACGCTGAGACCTTCCGAGGCGGCATATACGCTAGCCGCCAAACCCGATGGGCCTGCGCCAATGACCAAAAGATCAAAAACCTTATCCTCAAAATCCATCAAAACCCCTGAATATCTTGCGACTTCATCCAATGACGGGCTATGGCATACTTTTCCTTCACTATTTACCAAAATGGGTAGGTCTGCTTTCGAAAGATTGAAATTTTGAAGCAATCGACCGGCTTCGTCTGAAGTATCGACATCCAAGAAATTATACCAAATATGGTTCTTGTCCATAAAATCACGAATGGCATAGGTTTCCTTAGAATTACCGGAACCCACCAGTTTTACACCACCTTTATACTCGGTAAGTATGGTGTCTTGCCGTTGAATGAATGCGTTCAACAATACGTCGCTGATATCACTATGTTTGGCTATTGCCTGCTTTAACCTTTTCGGATCGATACGTAAAAGGGTGGTGCCCGATAATGCCGTCGCATGAAATTGGGCTCCTCGATTCGAGAGCATACCGCTATCGCCCGTAAATTCATTTTTGCCGTGAACTACAATCACACTACCCGGATTGTAAGGGTCGTCTATTCGTACAGAACCTTTTAAAACTACGAAAAAATCATATTTGAGATCGCCAAGTTCGAAAACATGGGTGTCGTGTTCAAAAGTTTCCACCTCTCCATAGTCTTTCAAAACGGAAAGCTGATTTTGAGTCAGTTCGGGAAATCTAGGATCTGTCATAAGTAATGTGATGTAAAAAATAGAGACATGTATACCTATGTAAATTTAAAACTTTTTTAACTAATTTTAGCCCTGTGCCGTTCACACTATTTTTGCCATCATATAAAACCTAAGAATGTACATCAAACGTAATATCGGTTGGGGACTCATTCTACGCTACGCCTGGAAAAACCTGATTTTCTTTGTTCTTTATTCAGCCGTAATTTTCAGTCTCTATAATTTTTTAGGATGGACGTTTATACATATTCCCTTTCAACCTCTGAGCATTATTGGCATTGCGGTCGCCTTTTACATAGGTTTTAAGAATAGTCAGAGTTACGACCGCTTTTGGGAAGGTCGCAAAATTTGGGGCGGCATCGTGAACTACAGCCGTACTTGGGCAATTCAGGTACTCAGTTTCATAAAATCGGACGATTCGGATTTCGACAAAAAGATGCAGGTTCAAATGATCCATCGCCATATCGCTTGGATCAATGCACTACGGGTACAACTCCGTCAGCCCAAGCCTTGGGCCATAAAGGAAAACCGTATGGTCGAAAAGGTGTTCGACCGTCATGACGAACGTAATATATCGTGCAACGAAGCTTATAATTATGTAAGTATGCGTGAGTTCAGCGACTTGAAAAAAAGGGTCAACCCAGCCACCCATTTGGTAAAAAATCAAGCTTATGATATTCGTAACCTGCGCGAGAAGGAAGTCATCGATGGCTTTCAGGAAGACCAAATGCAATCGGTTCTAGAAGAATTTTATAACCTACAAGGCCAGTGTGAGCGCATAAAAAATACACCATTTCCAAGACAGTATGGATATTTCTCTAAAGTATTTACATGGATTTTCGTTCTGCTTTTACCTTTTGGGCTACTCGATGTTTTTGAGGATGGAACAACGACCGTAGTCGCTAGCGTAGACGACTGGTATCTATTTTTGATGATTCCGTTTTCCGTATTGATCTCTTGGATTTTCACTACGATGGAAATAATCGGTGATAACAGTGAAGACCCCTTTGCTGGCCGTATCAATGACGTTCCAATGACTGCGCTCTGCCGTACCATCGAGATTGACCTCCGCGATATGCTTGATGAATCAGAACTTCCCGAACCGGTTGCGCCTAAGGATAACATTCTGTACTGATGCCAATACTTTCATCAAATTACAAGCCACCGATATACCTGCGATATGGCCACCTTTCGACTATTTATTCAGGGCTCTTTCGCAGAGTCAATGGTTTAGAGCAAGAACGTGAAAGGCTCGAATTGCCAGATGGCGATTTTATGGATCTGGATTGGAGCTATGCGAATCAGCATTCTGAAAAAGTGGCCATTCTATTGCATGGTCTCGAAGGCAATGCGCAACGGCCCTATATCACCGGAAGCGCTAAAGCCTTTAACAAAGCGGGAATAGATGCCTGCGCCGTTAATTTTAGAGGCTGTAGCGGAGAGACCAATCGGCTGTACCGTTCGTACCACTCGGGAGCCACCGAAGATCTGGATGCCGTGGTGAATCACATCCTCGAAACTAAAAATTACAAGGATATTTATATCAAAGGCGTTAGTCTTGGCGGCAATATGGCCTTAAAATATATTGGAGAACCACGTGATTTGGCCAAAGAGGTCAAAGCGGTAGTCGCAGTGTCACCGCCCTGTAATCTCCATAGCTCTTTAAAAGAACTATTAGCGCCTAAAAACTACGCTTATGCCATACGATTTAAAAAGCATCTCGTAGATAAACTTCGATTGAAACTGCCGCTTTTTCCGGAAAGAATTTCTATGCAAGAAATACTGAGTATCGGTAACCTTAAAGACTTTGATGACGTATATACGGCACCGGCACATGGCTTTGAGAATGCCCTTGATTATTATGAAAAATGCAGCTGCCGCCAATTTTTGCCGAGCGTTCGTATACCCTCGCTCATTATTAGCGCTACGAACGATTCTTTTCTAGGCTCGGAATGCTACCCCTATGATGAAGCTAAAAAAAATAAAATGCTTCATCTAGAAACACCGAACTTTGGTGGCCATGTAGGATTTATAGACGCAGGAAACCGCTATTATTCCGAAAAAAGAGCAATAAATTTTTTGGAAGAGAGCGTTTAATTTTCACTATTCCTTATATTAGTACCAGAATTTAAAGGATGCTGTACTACACGAAATTATAATGCAGCAAAAAAAGAAACACAAATGAAAAAAATACTCTTAGTATTTGCATTGGGCGGATTGATTATCAGCTGCGGCGAATCAAAAAAGGAAGAAAAGAAGGAAGGTTTTGAAATGAATCGAGCCAAGACTACCGAAAAACCTGCCGAAGCTCAATCAGAAGGCGTTCCCGTTGATATGGATAATGAAGGTGTCGGTCCGTTCAAAGACATATCTTTTGACAGCGAAATCGATCAGGAATTGGCGGCCGCGGGTGAAGGCAAGTTCAAAACGATTTGTACCGCATGCCACATGGTAGATAAGCGAATGATAGGGCCAGCACTAAAAGGTGTTTACGAAAGAAGAAACCCGGCTTGGGTTATGAACATGATTATCGGCCCTGACAAAATGCTTAAAGAAGATCCTATCGCCAAAGCGCTACTCAAGGAATACAACAACGCCATTATGTTGAACCAGAATCTCTCAGAAGACGAAACTCGACAGGTTGCAGAGTACTTACGGACGTTGTAGGTCAAAAACAAAATTTAAAAAAGCGCTGTTCTCCATAAAAACTGATGGAGTTACAGCGCTTTTTTTATTTCTATTGTTAATTCCCCACAATCTAAAAAAAACCTTTAGGCAATACCAAAACACAATTAAATTAGAGTTCCAGCAATGCAATTAATGCATAGCAAAGGGCAAATAAAGCTTCGAGATTTCACGAACCCTTTAGCCCAACACTTTGAATTTACCGATGAATAGATGAACGAAATTTACCCCTCCGGAAACTGCCAAATATTCTATGACAGAATTTCTTGGGCTTTAAACTATTTAAATATGAGTGGACTTGTCGACAAATCAAAACGTGGGATTTACGAATTAAGCCAAACAGGTAGTGAATTATTGAAAGTACCAAATCAAGTAGATGTCTATATCCCAAAATAACTTGACATAAGAGAACCGACCCGGAAAGTATAGAAGACCACTGAGGAACGTCTAAAAATAGATGACTCATCTTTTGAATCTACCCCACAAGAAAAACTATACCCGTCTGTTGAAAACATCCGAAAATCAGTTTACACCAAGATTTTAAATACTATTCTTACAAAATCACCGGTCGCATTTAAAAAATTAGTTGTCGCCCTTTTGCAGAAAATGGGATATGGTGGAGAAATTAAAAATTCTGGTCTGGTAACTAAAGCCTCAAATGATGGAGGAATTGACGGCATTATAAAAGAAGATATTTTGGCACTTGGTAGACTACATATACAGGCAAAACGATATAAAACTAGTCTTGGAATCGGACGAGACGAGATT
This sequence comes from Pricia antarctica, assembly GCA_011050085.1. GTDB lineage: Bacteria > Bacteroidota > Bacteroidia > Flavobacteriales > Flavobacteriaceae > Pricia > Pricia antarctica_A. The sequence continues at coordinate 350,439 of DRGL01000023.1, forward strand.
CAAAAATTCGTTGGAGCACTGGCTGTAGCACAGTCGAATAAAGGAGTCTTTATAACAACCTCTTACTATTCCAAAGGAGCCATTGAGTATGCTAATAATTTAAACGGTTCGACTACCTTGGTCCTGATTGACGGAACACAACTTACCGAATTTATATATATATGATTTTAGTCTTGGAATGCAAGTGGAACAGACAATTGAAATTAAAAAATTAGATGCAGACTTTTGGGATGCTAAGAAAGATGCGGAATAAATATAATCCTCACTACAACAATGCTTAATTTGGTGTTGAGTTCAAATCCATTCGCAAAGGCAAATCGCTTGAAACCGGGAAATTTTTAGAACCAATTAATCGTACATTCAACTAAAAATAAGATGATAACAAATTATATAAAGTTCTTGGTAGTCGTAGTGCTTTTGAGCAGTTGTAAAAACAATGACCAGTTAGACACAAAAAATGTGGAAGTAAGTCAAACAACTATTGGCAAGCACATTGAAAATCTGGCTTCCGATGAATTTTTAGGAAGAAAGCCCTTTACGAAAGGTGAGGTAAAAACAGTGAATTATTTAAAAACCGAATTTGAGAAACTCGGGCTTTTAGCCGGAAACAATGAAAGTTTTTTTCAGGAGGTTCCTATGGTCGAAATTGACGGATCACCTTCTGAAACCATGAACATTAGCGGAAAAAATAGCAATCTTGATTTAGCATATTTAAAAGATTTTGTAGCAACCACAAATAAAACGGTCAAAGAAGTGGGTCTTGAGAACTCCGAACTTGTATTTGCCGGTTACGGAATTGTTGCTCCCGAATATGGATGGAATGATTATAAAGGAATTGACTGGAAAGGCAAAACAGCTGTGGTTCTAATAAATGATCCGGGTTTTAAATCATCGGATTCCACCTTATTTAAAGGAAACACCATGACCTATTATGGTCGTTGGACGTACAAATATGAGGAAGCGGCTAGACAAGGTGCAGCCGGAGTAATTATCATACATGAAACCGAACCGGCTTCTTATGGCTGGAATGTAATAGAATCTAGTTGGAGTGGCGCTAGATTGGTCATAGAAAGCGAAGCGCCACTTTTAGACGTAGAATCTTGGATAAGTAATGAAAGTGCAAATAAATTATTTGATATATCGGCCATGAAAGGGCAAGATTATAAAACGATTGCACACAACAAAAGTTTTCAGCCTATTCCACTTGAATTAAGTGTGTCAGTTGGTATTGAAAACAACATTAAAAAAGACGTTTCTAAAAATGTGGTCGCCATGATACCAGGCACGGATCAAAAAGATGAATTCATCATCTATTCCGCACATTGGGATCATCTAGGCGTAGGTAAGCCTATAGAAGGGGACTCCATTTACAATGGCGCAGTAGATAACGCTACAGGAACTGCTGGTTTGTTAGCCATAGCGGAAGCGTTTAAGAAAAGTAAACCTACAAAGCGGTCGATTGTCTTTATCGCTTTAACGGGTGAAGAACAGGGTTTACTGGGATCGGCCTATTATGCTGCCCACCCTATATTCGACCCGAAGAAAACGATTGCCAATATCAACATGGATGCAATTAATAGTCTAGGAGAAATGAAGGACTTAACCATTACCGGGTTTGGGCAGTCTGAAATGGATGAATATGCAAAAGAAGCAGCCGAAGCACAAAATAGGTATATCATTAAGGATCCAACACCGGAAAAGGGATCTTTCTTCAGATCAGACCATTTTAATTTTGCTAAAATTGGAATTCCAGCCTTATATGCAGCGGGTAGTTATGAGGGATTTGATCATAGTATTGAGGAAATAAAAGGCGCTAATGAAAATTACGAAGAATTTAAATACCATCAGGTGTCAGATAATTACGACTCAAAGACCTTTGAACTGAGTGGTATAAGACTAGACTTACAACTATTTTATGAGGTAGGATTGACATTATCCAATGACGATTATTTTCCGAAATGGTATGATAGCAGCGAGTTTAAAGCTGCAAGGAAATAAATTATTGTTACTTGTAAAGTCTTTGAAGTCGTATATAGCGTTCTTTAAAATCGGTGTTTAAAGGATTGCAAATTGTGACAGTAAAGCGTAATAAATGTTCAAACCTCTTTTTCTACAAATGGAATGTTTATATCACAAATCTCGATAATCAGTTGTTTAAGTTCATGAGTGAATCTTTCAAGAGTCTGTTGCGTAATGACATGGTCTTTTGAACGGCTTCCCTTCTTGGGTTTTGTTGCAAACCGCATAAGGCCTGTTCCCAATTTTTTAAAACTTATAATGCCGGCTTCCACCGCCGGCAAAGGGGTTTTAGTGGTATACATCAGAGCATAGCAAAGTAATTGAAACGCCTTAGCGTAATCGTAGTCAACGGTTATTTGCTCCCAATCCACAATTTCTACTTGGGTGGTAGAGGTGTTACCTGTTTTATAATCTATGATGCGCAAAGTACCATCCTTTATATCAATACGGTCAAGTTTTCCCTTAAGATGGATAGGGAAATTTATTTCCGGTATGTCTAGGCGTATCACTAGTTTTTCCTCAAGTCCCAAAATTTCAATGTGATGATTCTTGGCTTCCTCTATCTCTAAAGCGATAAAATTCTCAATATAGCGTCGCACAACATGTAATGCTATTAAGTTTTTACCTCTAGAAATATCGCCATCCCCATAGCTTTTTGAAAAATGATGTTCTACCAGGCTATTGATATTTCCCTTAGCGTCAATCAAGCCTTTTTCGGTTAGTGTTTCGCCTACAAAAGGTCGGTATAAGTCTTCAAGGGTATCGTGAACAATGGTGCCAAAGGTGTTTGCCGCTACGTTTTCTTCAACTTCCATAACATCATTAATCCCAAGCAGATTTCTTTTATAAAAATCAATTGGATTACGAATGTAGTTGCTTAAGGATGTTGGTGAAAAACCACTTGCGGCGTGCAATGCAATACGTTCAATAAGCGATGCATCTTTATCAATTTGTTCTAGAACATTTAAGGAAGGTAATATACTAGGCGAAGCATAGGTTTCTACGATATTCAAAAACGTATTGTCATCCGTCAGCAACTGATTGATGAGCCTGCTCCGCTCACCTCCCCCTAAACCATCATCAGGGTCAGTACTATAAAGGATATAAACATTTTTGGCACGTTGTAATAATCTATAGAAATGATACGTATATACGGCATCTTTCTCTTTATAGGTAGGGAGTCCGGAAAATATTTTTAAATCGAATGGGATAAAAGAATTATTCGCTTTACCGGACGGCAAAATACCTTCGTTGACTGAAGTGATGATAACCGTTTCAAAATCTAGATTACGGCTTTCCAACATACCCATTATTTGAAGACCTTCTAAAGGCTCTCCCTGAAAATCTAAAGTTTCTGACGATAATAGTTCTCTATAAAGGCTTTGAAAAGATTTTAAATCGGCTATAAAATTATAGGCTTTCACTAATTCATCAAGCTGGTTGAACAATTCATAAAAACGGTAGAGATATTCAAGATCAAGCGCGTTATTTTCAGCCTGCCGTATTGCTTTAAGTCTTGCTATCAATTTTAGTCCCGTGGAAATAAGTTGTTGGGGTGTTGGAGTTTGGGCTAGGAATAATTGGGCTATAACTTCATGCCCTGATTCGGTTATCCCCATTAATTTTGAAGTGTCAAGGTAGGTCCAGTTCTTATCTTTAATCGTTTCAATAATGTGTGCGACATCCGATGTACTTTCATCGCCGATTAATGTATTAACACTTGGCAACGCCAAAAAATGCAGTACATCTGCATAGTACCATCCATAATCACTACGAGATAGGCACAAGCTTATGAATGTATCAAAAAAATCAGCTAGCGCTGTTTTGCCCAACGGATAGCCCATAGTTATATTTACGGCAGTTACTGCCTCGGGTACAGCATTTATCATTGGGTTAAGCAAAGTCTCATCACCCAGAACAACTGCTGTCTTTTTAAGCCGATTAGGGTCCGTTTGGTGCAACTCCTGTAAAAGTTGACCTGTATACTTCACCTGCGATACATTTCTGGGAACGCCAATTATTTTGATATTTTTCTGTGTACGATAATTATGGCTAATGCCATTAAGTCCATTCTGTATCAAATAGGGCCAGACTTTACGATGTTGCCTAATAAAATACCCGGCATCGTGTACGTTATCCTGCAAGAAGTAATTATCGATATCCCAAAAGATTTCAGAAGGATAATGCTGAAGTATATGTTGTATGATTTTACTTTCAGCGGTATTCAAGGCATTAAAACCTAAAAAAATAAAGGTCTTACCGGTTTGGGTATTTAAAAAGGGACTGAGATACTGACAGGCCTTCCGATAAACTAAGCCTTGATGGCCTAAACCTTGTTCGAGTAAGGTAGCATTGAAACTTTTATATAGGCTAGATAGATTGTTCCAAAACGCCAAATGGTCTTTCATCATTTTGGTCTGCCCTGAACCTACCGACCAATGATCAAGTTCCTGTATGGCGGACAGATTATCAAAAAGCTTTGACGCGTCAACCAGGTACCGATCAATTTCGTTAATATCTTGTAATAATTTTTGTGCCCACTTAGAAAATGTATAAAAATTATCTTGGTTTTCGGATGTATTATCCCGGTAAGTTACATAGAGATTGAAAAGTTGTTGGGTCTGCGTAGCATAAGTCAGACCGGATATTTTTTCTATAAAAGTTTCTATACTATAAATATCTGGGGCAAAGAAGGTTGTATTTGTACTTCTGGCAAGTGCGTTTCGTAGAAAAGTCCCGGCGCGTTTGCTTGGCAATATGAAAACCAAATCTTCGAGGTCATCATATTTTAATCTAATTCTATCAACTATCTCTTCTAAAAAACTTTCCATAACCAAAAATAAAAAAGCCCCGACGATATCGTCAGGGCTTTTCAAATATTTAATTGATTTAAATCTACTTATTTCACTAAGTTGATTTCAACCCTTCTGTTTTCTGCTCTACCAGTTCTAGTGTCGTTAGAAGCGATTGGCTTCTCTTCACCATATCCAAGTGCAGATAACCTGAATTCTTCGATTCCTTTATCAACTAAGAATTCTTTTACAGCAAGTGCTCTAGATTCTGAAAGGCTCTTATTCAATTTATCGCTACCTGTACTATCAGTGTGACCTTCAACAGTAAACTTAGCGTTAGGATACTCTTTCAAGATTGTGATAATATCAACCATTACAGAAGTAGACTCAGCTTTGATAGAAGATTTGCCAGTATCGAAATTAATCGTTCTTGCATAATCGTTCAATTGTTTCTGAACTTCTTCAGTAACTTCTGGGCAACCATCATTGGCTACTGTACCAGCTACGTCAACACATTTGTCATCTTTATCCAATACACCGTCACCATCAGTATCAGGCCATGGGCATCCTTTGTTCTCAGCAACACCGGCTTCGTTAGGACACTCATCATCACCATCGGCAACACCGTCACCGTCAGCATCAGGACATCCAGCTAAATTAGCTAAACCAGCTTCGTTAGGACATTTATCATCTTTATCGGCAACTCCGTCGCCATCAGCATCAGGACAACCGTTCATTTCGGCAGAACCAGCTTCGTTAGGACATTCGTCTTTGCTATCTTCGATACCATCACCATCAGAATCAGGGCAACCGTTGAATGCTTCTAAACCAGCAACTTCTGGACAAGCATCATCTTTATCGTAGATACCGTCACCATCGGTGTCAGTTCCACCGAATTTAACCGCAATACCAGCCATGTGCTGGAAATGTCTACGGCCATAGTCTTCAAAAGCATGCTTGTAACCTGTTTGTACAGTCAAACCGATGTTTTCCGTAAACCATAGGTTAAAACCAAGACCTCCATTTATAGTACCAGCACCGATTTCATCAATCCAAGTGTAACCACCGCCTACTTCAATAAAAGGATCAAGAATAAAATTAGGAGCGAAAGCATACTTAATGGTACCATCTAATGCATAATGCGAAAGATCATCAACACCAACGTCACCCAACTTATCGATTTTGTTCAATGAACCACGAACACCAACAGACAAATTATCACCTACAGAGCGAGAAACGCCTATGTAAGAAATTGAAGGAAGAATGTTCCAGTGATCACTTGCATTGAAGTACTCATCACCGAAAGAACTAGTTTGCGTAGGAAAATTATCATCGTTAGATGGATATACGTCTATGGCATTTACCCCGAAACTAACCTGCCACGGGTTATTTTCGTCTTGCGCTTGCATGCTGCCAATGCCTACTAAAAGCAGGGCGGCAACCATTAATTTGCTAAGGTGTTTCATGTTCAAATTTTTAAGTTTAAGTGTTTATTAGCTGCAAATGTAAGTTGTTAAACATTATTAACAAAATCAATTCTTAAGTTTTTTTAACGCCTTTTATGGAATAAATAACACTTTTAAACGATTTTTAACGATTTTCCAACATCGATAAAAGCGGCGATAGCTTTATCTAAATGCTCCATTTTATGGGCTGCGGACAGCTGAACACGTATTCGCGCCTTCCCTTTCGGTACTACAGGATAGAAGAAACCGATTACATAAATACCCTTCTCCAACAATCGGTTTGCCATTTCTTGCGCTAGTTTTGCATCGTACAGCATTACAGGCACAATGGCCGATTCGCCATCTATAATGTCGAACCCGGCATCTTTTAAACCCTTTTTGAAATAGGCTGTATTATTTTTTAGCTTCTCAATCAAAGACGTATCCTTTTCCAATATCTCGAATACCTTTATCGAAGCACCGACTATGGCCGGGGCTAGGGAATTTGAAAAAAGATAGGGACGCGAACGTTGTCGCAATAGTTCAATGATTTCTTTTTTGCCTGTCGTGTAACCGCCCATAGCTCCACCCATGGCCTTTCCCAAAGTACCTGTAATAATGTCGATGCGGTCCATTACGCCCTTTTCTTCAAGGGTTCCGCGACCCGTCTCACCAATAAAACCGGTGGCGTGGCAATCATCGATTAAAACCATGGCATCATATTTATCAGCCAAGTCACAAATTTTATCCAAGGGAGCGACAAGGCCATCCATAGAAAAAACACCGTCAGTGACAATTACCTTGAAGCGGGCATTGTCATTGTCAGCCTGCTTGAGCTGTTTTTCCAAATCAGACATATCACTGTTGACATATCGATAGCGCATGGCTTTGCAAAGGCGAACACCGTCAATAATGGAGGCGTGGTTCAAAGAGTCTGATATTATGGCGTCTTCATTTGTAAGCAAAGGTTCGAAAACCCCGCCATTGGCATCGAAAGCGGCAGCATATAATATGGTATCTTCAGTACCATAAAAATTAGCTATCTTCTTCTCCAGTTCTTTATGGATATCTTGGGTACCACATATAAAACGCACCGACGACATGCCGAAGCCATGGGAGTCCATAGTATCTTTGGCCGCTTGAATTACTTCTGGATGGGATGAAAGGCCCAAATAGTTGTTCGCACAAAAATTGATGACTTCTTCTCCGGTGGAGATTTTTATGACAGCATCTTGGGGCGAGGTAATGATGCGTTCCGTTTTAAAAAGACCATCTTCTTTAATCTGGTCTATCTCGTTCTGTAAATGTTCTTTTATTTTTCCGTACATAAGGTGCAAAATTATAAAACCCACTTGAGAAGCGGGTTGTTTTAATACTGAATTTTGACGCTATACCCATATAATAGCGTTATCGAACTACGCTATTTCTATTGCGCTAAACAAATTTGGGAATTATGGATTTTCCCAACCTTTGGTGCGTTCTACGGCATTCTGCCATTTTTTATAAAGCCGTTTTCGTTTTACCCTATCAAAGGTCGGCTTGAAAATACGATTCATAGGTCGGTTCTGGTCAACATCGTCCTGTTTCCATAGACCTATTTGAATACCTGCTAAAAAAGCTGCACCCATGGCGGTAGACTCAATAACTTCAGGCCTGTGGACTTCCGAATCAAGAATATCGGCCTGAAATTGCATCAGGTGATTATTGGCACAGGCTCCTCCGTCAACGCGTAGGTTTTTCAATTGAATACCTGAGTCATCTTCCATGGCCTTTAATATATCCTTGGTCTGATAGGCCAAAGACTCTAAGGTTGCCTTGGCAAGATGTGCTTTGCCGGTATCACGCGTAAGACCGAAGACGGCCCCTCGGGCGTACATATCCCAATACGGAGCACCTAAGCCGGCGAAAGCGGGTACTACGTAGACCGGGTTTTCACCTTCTATAGAATCGGCCAGTTCCTCGGTCTCCGTAGCATCTTTAATGAGTTCCAATCCATCTCGGAGCCATTGAATCGCGGCACCAGCAATAAAAATACTGCCTTCTAGGGCGTAATGTACTTTTCCATCGAGCCCATAAGCTATGGTTGTCAAGAGTCCATTTTTGGAAAACTGAGGTTCCGTACCCGTGTTCATAAGCATGAAACATCCCGTTCCATAAGTGTTTTTGGCTGTTCCTTTCTTAAAACAAGCCTGGCCAAAGAGTGCTGCTTGTTGATCACCGGCGATTCCGGCAATCGGAATAATTGTCCCATCCAAATCATAATCCCCGAAATGATGGGCCGAAGGTTTTACTTCCGGTAGCATTATTTTTGGAATGCCGAGCGCCGTTAACATTTTATCGTCCCACTTTAAATTTACGATATCGTAGACCATAGTTCGACTGGCGTTAGTGTAGTCCGTTACGTGCTGTTTCTTATTGGTCATATTCCAAACCAGCCAAGTATCTATAGTGCCCATTAATAGGTCACCGTTTTCCGCTTTTTTTCGTGCGCCATCGACATTATCCAAAATCCATTTGACCTTGGTTCCCGAAAAATATGAATCTATGACCAATCCCGTGGTTTTTTGCACATGTTCGGTCAAGCCAATTTTCTTTAAGTGTTCACAGATATCGGCGGTGCGCTTATCTTGCCAAACTATCGCATTATATACAGGTTGGCCAGTTTTTTTATCCCAAACCACAGTAGTTTCCCGCTGATTCGTGATGCCGATGGCCTTAATATCTGAAGGATTTACCTTTTCATTCTTGACAAGTTCAGAAAGCACCTCCATTTGGGTTTCTAAAATCTCCATCGGATCATGCTCTACCCATCCTGATTTCGGAAAAATCTGTTTGAATTCTTTTTGCACCATAGCACTTATTGTGCCTTTTTCGTCTACGAGTAGCGCGCGTGAGCTGGTAGTACCTTGGTCTAAGGAGATAATATAATTCATAATCTATTGAATTTTGATCTACCTTGGAATTTGGCAGAAATATAAATATTGGATTACTAAATATTAAGGATGTCATACCTCAACAAACAGCTAAATATAGGGCATAAACTTACAGATTCAAAACAAGATTTCTATTCTTCGAAACAAAGGCTAAGTAGGCTTTTGTAGTCATTGAACCCTAATAGTATTCGATTTCCTTACTGTTTTTGATTCTTAAAATAGCTTTTGCAGGTTGAGAGCTATTTTAATATTTACGGAGACTTAGTTTCCTATTGCATCGACAGTTGTGATGCGATATTTGGCTTCTGTCGGTAGTACCTCGGCACAGTGGAAATTTCGTCTGGCGTACAAACTTTTCGTCAAGATGTCCGTTGACTTCGCTCTCCGGATGGTATGAGCCAGTTTTAGCACCACTTCATTAAATCTATCGTTCGAAATTTTTGGTTATTGAAATGCGGCTTCCGTTTCTAGGATAGATAAAGGCCATCGGGGGCGCATTGCTGTTTTGGTAATCTTGACAAGAGGGCGGAAGCGTTCTATAGGTAGGATGGGTTCGTTTGTAATGGAACTCCATCAAAGGCGGTAACAAAAACAATAATTTCGCTATGGTTGTTGAGAGTATCGCAATTCGCGGTAGTAGTGAAAATCAACTAATATAGTCCCGTTCCAAAAAATAATCTACTATAGCCTCTTTCATGAGCACCGATTGCTCTCCTGCCTTTAAGGTCGGTAATTCTTCCTTGATTCTATAGTGGGGCCAACCGTCATCATCAAAAAATTCAAATTCGTAATATCCATAAGGTTCCAACAAACGGCAAATAGCGATATGCATTAAATCGAGCTTGTGGTCTTTCTTGAATGTTTTGTGGTGTTGGCCGAGCTCTTGTACACCTATTAAATAGATGATGGCGTCAAGTTCTAATGGGTCACCATCTGCGAATTGGGCGGAAAGTTTTTCCACCAATACCTCCCAGTGCTTTTTTAGTTGCTCGTCTCTTGCCATTTGTATTCCAATTGATTGTTTTGAGTTATGGATAGTATCTGCGTTGAACTTGATCAAAATGCTCGACCAGATACCTGAACCACGAAGCGTGGCTTGCCCCGAAAAAGCATCAAAGGTACGAATCAAAATGCTACTTTTGCAGAAACCCCTTGCCATGTCTTTTTTAGATATTATTTTAGGAGTACTGCTCGTTTGGGGACTTTGGAAAGGCCTAAGGAACGGACTTATTATCGAACTTGCCTCGATTGTGGCATTGATTGCCGGAATCTATGGGGCGATACATTTTTCATACTATGCCGGTGATCACCTTTCACAAAATATAGATTGGGAAGAACGATACATCAACCTAGCCGCATTTGTCATTACATTTATACTAATTGTGCTTGCTGTTCATATTTTGGCTAAGTTGTTGACGAAAGTCGCCAGTTTTGCGATGCTTGGATGGCTGAACCGGTTGGCCGGCGGTATCTTCGGGGTGGTTAAAGTGGCGGTAATCCTTGGCGCACTTTTAGTGTTCTTCGAAAGGGTAAATACAACTTCGGGACTGGTCAAGGATGAAAGTAAGGAGCAATCTGTACTTTATGAACCAATCAAGGATATTGGGGCCCTTTTATTTAATTATGCCTTGAAGGAACCCGTTTTGAGGGATAAGATTACCATTTAAACAAAATTATCTCTATTAATAAAGTCTGGATTTAGTAGAATATAATACATTTCCTTCTATTCATTTTATTAGGATTATTCCATTTGATATGATTTTAAAGGTTTAATATCCTTATAAGCGAGATATCTTAACCTAAAATAAATCCATTTTTCATGGGGTCGCTTGGATCGATTACGAAAGTGTTCATTCCCGTAATATAGGCCATACCCTCAATCTGCGGGATAACCGCCTTATAAGGGCCATATTCTTGTTCGGAAACGACAGAACCCTTGAATATGGAACCTGTTATACTCTCAATAGACATAGTTTCTCCGATTTCAATTTCTTTTCTTGCCCTATGAATCGCCATCCTTCCAGATACCCCTGAACCCGTGGGGCTTCGGTCTACCTCTCCATTTGCGAAAACACAAACATTTCTACTATCATTGGTTAATCCTATTGAATCGCCAATGAAAATGGTTCCATAGAGAAAACTGAGCTCTTTTTCAAAAGGATGGATGATTTCTGTATCCTGATGCATAATGGCACGTTTGATGTCCATTCCTGAGGACATCAGTTTATGATATGATTTAGAGGATAGGTCGAAGTTAAAGTTGTTTTTGACGAGATCAACATATGCATAGAAAGCGCCGCCATAAGCTAGGTCATAGGTTACTTTTCCAAAGTTTTCAATTTCTACAGTTCTATCGAGCCCTACTACAAAACTGGGTATACAATGAAATCGAACTCCCCTAATCGCAGCTTTACGAACGTGCACAAATGCATTGATACGCCCACAGGGGGTATCGATTTTCAAACTATTATCGCCTTCTTTTACGTCAATCCATCCCATTTGTACCGCCAAGGTCGCTAGGGCGATAATGGCATGGCCGCACATGGTACTATAGCCTTCGTTGTGTAGAAAAATGACTCCGAAATCGCCATCTTTATCGTTCGGAGGCGTCAAAACACAGCCATACATATCGGCATGCCCCCGAGGTTCGAACATCAAGGCAGTTCGTAAGTGGTCGTAATTATCTTTGCAATAGCGACGGTAGTCCAATACACAATTTCCAAATAATTCGGGAAAACCGTCAACAATGACTCGCAAAGGTTCGCCACCGGTATGCATATCAATTGTTTTAATCTTAAGCCAATCTTTTGGAGGATAAAAATCCGTGTTTTGCCTCATATTTTGGAAGAAACTATCCATCTATAAATTTTTTATAGTAATATGATGCTGCCATCAGGTCTTCAAGCGCGTGCCCTACAGATTTAAAGTATGTGATTTCTTCAGGACGGCTTCTTCCCTTCACCTTTTTGGAACATAGACCAAAGAAATCACCCTTTATATTTTCTTTCATTAGGGCTCCATTTTGTAAAGCAATAACGATATCACCGCTTTCTTTAAGTCCGCCTTGAAATGTATCGATAAAAACGGATGCCTTTTTTATGACTTCATCATCGGCCTCGCGCATATCTTTTCGGTAGGCACCGACTAAATCGATATGCTGTCCCTTTTTGAGGTATTTTCCCAATACCAAAGGCGATTTAGAGAGCGTTGCACAAGAAATGATATCGACCTCTGTAATTTTTTCCTCTATGGTCTTGACAGCCTCACATAAAAAAGCTTTGTTTTTGAACCCATCACAAACCGCTTGGGCTTTCTTTAAGTTTCGCCCCCATACATATACTTTTTTAATAGGTCGAACACTGGCATGGGCATGAATTAAGTTTGAAGAAAGCGCCCCAGTACCGATCATTAATAACGAAGCAGAGTCTTTTCGGGATAAAAATGAGGACGCCAGTGCCGAGGCCGCAGCAGTTCGTTTTGCTGTAAGGCTCTTTGCTTGAAAAATAGCTTTCATCGTACCGGTTAACGCATCCATCAAAATATAGACCGCCTGAATGGAAGGCAGATCGAACTGTCCGTTTTCAGGACTTACCGTGGCAATCTTGACTCCAGCATCATTACCTGAATGCCAAGCTGGCATCAGCAATAGTGTAGAATCCGCCCCAACTCGTGGGTTCGCGAAATCGTGATGATGCCGCATCGGGACCATGATTTCATCGGATGCAAAACCCTTCCTCAAAACAGCGATGAGCTCAGGAAATTCAGTGTTCTTATTTATAAATTCATCTGGTATTAGAACCATGTTTCCCATAGTAATCAAAAATAGGCAAAACAAGAGACATGGTTTTTGATGCTCGAACCTATGATTATTCATATAAAACATAGGTATTGAATACACACAGGTAGCATGAAGAACGTGTGAGGGCATTTGTATGCACTCCTTATCAATCACCTCTTTTTACCGAAAACCGTCACATTTGAAACTTATTCTGGTGCCATCATATTGGAATTTTACTTAGAAAAATTATCGGAAAAAATTGTTATCACTTTCGACCCATCTATTGGCAATAAACGTAAATCTACGCACGCAACACCTCAACCTATTCCCCTTCTGTACATATGACATAATCATGGTCACATAGCATCTCGGGCTGAATTTCCGGTAAACAACACTGGCCTAAATATGAAGCGTTCAATAGGATGCGGAAGGTTTTGGTCTCGTTCTTCTTCATACCAAAATAGAAATTGGCCCAATCGTTCAGAAGGTCAGTATGGGTTACCTCTTTTTGAGAATAATCGCCGAAAACGGTGAAACGGGTGTTGAAGATTTCCCAGCCGCTGGGAAAGATTTAGGTTGTTGCGTGACTCTTACAAAACCATTTTAAGCATCTGCGTTTCTAAATGTGACATCAAACTCCGGCCCTTAGTTACACCTGAAATATATCCGAAAATCCTAGAAATAGGCGGTTCAACGAAAAGAAACAATATAATATGCTAGTAAGTAGAATTTTTTCAATCTTCGCTGTGTTGATGTTTCCCCATCGGCATTAGAACACGAGAACCCCATTCTTCGCACCTACGATTTAGAACACGCCTACTTACAAAATAGAACTTTGTATGAAAATGAGGATACACTTAATTGTCCTCGCCGTATTTACCAGTGTTTTGGCCTCTTGCTCAAAAGAGACCTCAGAAACCGTAGATATCGTCGAGAAGGAGAATGTCACTGAAGTTGAACAAAATGTATTGGCCACGGTTAACGAGTATCGGGTCTCATACGGTTTGAACGCCCTAAAATTCGACCCTATAGCCTATAAGTATGCAAGTGAGCATACCGACTATATGATTGCCAAGGGAGCCCTTAGCCATGATGAATTTACTGCAAGGGCGACGGCATTGGCAGCCGATGTAGACGTCGAGCTCGTAGCAGAAAACGTAGCGAAAGACTATACGACCGCTACAGAAGTATTTCAAGGCTGGCTTGAAAGTACAAACCACAGAAGAACGATGGAAGGCGATTTCAATCATACTGCTGTGAGTGTCAAAAAAGACTCGAACGGCACCTTTTACTTTACACAGATTTTTTATCGGTAAGTTATTTTAATACATTTGGGACAAGTTGTTAAAGGCTAAGCGTTTTTTTAAGTAGGATGATTTCTTATTTATAACGCGAAATGTCATGCACTATTAAACTTTTCCCATATGCCGATCAATCCCCCATTCAACCTTACGAAATGGATTTCCGAGAATCGTGATTCCTTGAAACCTCCCGTAGGTAATAAAAATCTATATAAAGATGCGGGCGATTACATCGTTATGGTCGTTGCCGGTCCGAATGCAAGAAAAGACTACCACTACAACGAAACGGAAGAACTTTTTTATCAGCTGGAAGGAAATATTGAAATTCATATACAGGATGAGGGTCTCAAAAGAACCTTCAAACTCGGTCCAGGAGATATGTATTTGCATCCCGCGAAGGTACCTCATTCACCCGTGCGCTACGAAAACAGTATAGGTTTGGTCGTCGAGCGCAAACGTGCGGATATGAATGTTGATGATGGACTGCTTTGGTTCTGCGACAATTGCAACCACAAACTTTACGAAGCCTATTTTACGCTGAATGATATTGAGAAAGATTTTTTAGGACACTTTAAACACTTCTATAGTTCAGAAAGTCTACGTACCTGTGACAATTGCGGAACAGTTATGCCCGTAGATGAACGTTTTGTAGCAATAACCTAATTTGCGCTACTTATGACAAAGTCCCTAATAGCCAAGTATGCCGCAATCAAACTTCTAGGCACAGGTATTTCGGTACTCGCTTTTTTTACAATCAATAAAACCTATGAAGATAGAAATAAGGCGACAATAGACAATACGGTTGCAAAGGCCGAACTCAAACTGGCTGAAGAGCTTAACAAAATCAATCTGGTCATCGAATCTATGGCCTTTTTCTATGAAAATACCTCTGAAGTTTCGCAACAGCTCTTCGACCGGTTTACCAACCCTTTCATTAAAGAACTAAATGGTATCGGGGCATTGGAATGGGCTCCAAAGGTTAATGATATCCTTGAAAAAGATCTCGAAAGATTGACGATTATTACCAAAACGAATGCCGCAGACAGTTTAATCGTTTCGAACGCCAAGGGATTACATTACCCTATTCAAGCTTTGAACCCGATTGCATCTTTGCAAAAAGCAATTGGCTATGATCTCTATTCCGACGAGATACGAAGAACAGCTATCGATAAAACAATTCAGACCCAGCAAGTAGCGTTGACAGCACCCATGAGTCTTGTTCTGAACAATAATGGTGTGCCTGGAGTCATGGCCGTGAAATCTGTTTCCGATACCATATTGAACCAGACAAAAGGGGTGGTGGCCGCAGTGTATCGTATGGATGCACTTGTTGGGAATACACTTGCCACTGAGCTCAATATTCTTGATATTTACATAAGTGACGAGACTTCCGAGAGTGAGCTGTTGTATTCCAGTTTCAAGGAAAACGAGGGAAATGGTATTCTTAACAATGCCATTACCAAACGGATTAAGGCGGTAGATCGTCTATGGGACATCCATTTTATTCCAAAACCAAAGTATCTATCTTTTCCCCATGCGTTTGAATCATATCTTGTACTTATTTTCGGCTTGATTTCTACCCTATTACTGACCTATACCATTAAGAAAAGAGACGGATATAATGACCGTTTGGAGGCACGCGTAAGATTACGGACTGCCGAATTGGAAGCTTCGAACGAAATGAAGGAAAACCTACTACGGGAGATACACCACAGGGTAAAGAATAATTTGCAGATTACCTCAAGCTTAATGAACATGCAGAAACGAAAACTGAACAGCCAAGAGGCTGTTTCTGCACTTGAAGACAGCCAAGCTCGAATATTGGCCATCGCATTGACGCATCAGAAAATTTATCAAGACAAAGACTCAAAAGCCGTTAATCTTCCCGAATATCTTAACGACCTGATGGAGCATACCAAGAAAATTTCGTCATCATTCAGCTATAAAATCGATTGCCCTAATATATCGATAGATCTAGATAATGCCGTACCCTTGGCCCTTATCATATCAGAGCTGGCGACAAATGCCGTTAAGCACGCTTACCCCGATGCTACCAGATACAACGAATTACTTATAAATGTTGAACGCTCAAGCAAAGAAGAGGTTTCTTTAACCATGTTAGACAATGGACAAGGACTTCCCGATGACTTTGACATAAAAAATGCCGAGGGCATTGGTTTTGAAATCATAAGGGCTTTATGCAGACAGATATCCGCAAAACTCACCTACGAATCTAACCCAAAGGGAACCCAATTCAATCTTATTTTTAGGAACACGGTATCGAATGGCATGCCTCAAATAGGCAAATAGGATATACAAAATAACTTCAGGAAGTTATCAAATTCGTAAGATTTCCAATTATGGTAGTATAGGTTTTAGTAGGTAGTATAGCACTTTTACCTGTTTATCTTCTATGGATCGAGAAGTTTACGTGGAATAGAAAAGAAAAAAACTTTAAGAATCTTCCCTCCGAAATTTTTGTGCCCACTAGAGTTATGGCTGCCAATTAAGGCTTGTATAATGGGTTTTTAGCCGTAGGCTTGATTTGGACATTCTTCATTGAAGATCCAATTTGGAAAATCAATATTTCAATTTTCTTTTTAGGATGTATGACGGTCGCCGGAATTTTTGGTGCCTTTTTTATAGGACTAAAGATTTTCTTCGTTCAGGTTTTGTCTACGCTGTTGGCCCTGGTTGTTATTGCTGCACGCATCTAAACAGTTGTATCTTTATACTACATAATTACAAGGATGATTTAATTGAATGGCGTCTTTCTCCCCTATTTCCAGATTACTCATTTTGTTTCTAAACCTACAATATCAACATGATTGGGATTTATTTCAAAATTTGCAAATATCGAACCATAAGAATGAAATTCTTCTTCAGAAGATACATCAAAGGTTTTGAACTAGCACCTACCTAGGTAAAGTTGCTGATAAAACATTCAAAAATCTTTGGCCACAGGACAATAAAATATTTGACTTTTTCGATTTAATTTTCCATAAAATTCACCTAAACCGCTACATATAATGATTACTGTAGTAAAATATGTAATAGGCATATCACTTTCTATTCTTGAGTGGGACATACTTTATGAAAAACCTTATTAAAATCAGCCATTACTTGTCCATTCTAAAGAACTCAATAGAGAGCTTACGATATCATATAAATACTAAGCTCCGGTTTCTGGCTTATGTAATAAATGGCAAAAATCAAATAGTAAGATTTTTAAATGACCGAAACATTTAATCCTATTTCCAGAGGTATTTAATTTTGTAGCTTTGCCAAAAAATATAACGATTCACCTCTAAAAAGTTGTAAATGTCAAAAATCGCCAAAGAATTCGGTATCGAAGATGCTCTTAATGCATTGGGAATTAAAGAAGTCAATGAAGGGACTTCCACAGGTTCAACTAATTTTGGCACCGGTGATATTTTGTCCTCGTATTCTCCTGTCGACGGCGCTTTAATCGCTAAAGTTAAAACGACCACAAAGGAAGATTTCAATAAAGTTTTAGATGCTGCAACTAGTGCCTTTAGTACATGGCGTAAGATGCCCGCACCGCAACGCGGTGAAATCGTTCGCCAATTTGGTAATAAACTACGTGATTTGAAAGAACCCCTGGGTAAGCTAGTTTCTTATGAAATGGGAAAAAGCTATCAAGAAGGTTTGGGCGAAGTACAAGAAATGATCGATATCTGCGATTTTGCTGTCGGACTGTCAAGGCAACTTCATGGGCTAACCATGCATTCCGAACGACCTGGTCACCGTATGTACGAACAATATCATCCACTTGGAGTGGTGGGCATTATTTCTGCCTTCAACTTTCCAGTCGCCGTTTGGGCTTGGAATACCGCCTTGGCATGGGTCTGTGGGGATGTATGTGTTTGGAAACCTTCTGAAAAAACACCTTTATGCGGTGTAGCCTGCCAAAATATCGCCGCTGAGGTCTTTAGCGCAAACGGACTTCCAGAAGGTATATCCTGTTTGATCAATGGAAATTATGAGGTGGGGGAATTGATGACCAATGATTCCCGAATACCATTAGTATCGGCGACAGGATCGATTCGCATGGGAAAAATCGTCGCGCAGACGGTTGCCGCCCGCTTAGGAAAATCGCTTCTTGAACTAGGAGGCAATAATGCCATCATCGTAACCCCGGATGCCGATATTAAAATGACTGTCATCGGCGCGGTATTCGGTGCCGTCGGAACCGCAGGACAGCGGTGTACCTCGACCCGAAGAGTTATCATTCATGATTCCATTTACGATAAGGTAAAGCATGCTATAGTAGATGCCTACAAACAGCTGCGCATAGGTAATCCATTAGACGAAAATAATCACGTAGGACCGTTGATTGATAGCGATGCCGTGGCCAACTACAACAAGGCTTTGGAAGAAGTGGTCGAAGAAGGTGGAACTGTAATTGTTGAAGGTGGGGTTCTAGAAGGCGAAGGCTATGAGAGTGGCTGCTATGTAAAACCGGCTATCGCTGAGGCCAAGCCGGGATACAAAATTGTGCAGCACGAAACCTTTGCCCCTGTGCTGTATCTCTTGAGCTATTCCGGAGATATCGAAAATGCCATCGAAATACAGAACGGTGTCGTTCAGGGACTTTCTTCTGCGATAATGACCACCAACCTGCGGGAAGCCGAAGCTTTTTTGTCGGTTACCGGCAGTGATTGCGGTATCGCCAATGTCAATATCGGAACTTCCGGTGCAGAGATCGGGGGTGCATTTGGTGGTGAAAAAGAGACTGGTGGTGGTCGCGAAAGTGGTTCAGATGCTTGGAAGGTGTATATGCGTCGTCAAACGAATACCATAAATTATACCAATCAACTCCCTCTAGCACAAGGTATAAAGTTTGACCTTTAGATTTGAAATTCAAAATCAACCCGCTGCCATCCTTTTGCTAGCTCTTCCCCCGAATGGACTAGCCGAAATCACAGCGGGAATTGAAGACTATACGAATTGCATCAAACACGGGTTTCTAATGTTTTAGTCCATAATAATCGCAAACCGCATTGTAGTCGCTAAAATCTAAATCGGGAAGGACATGGCTTACTTTTCCCACCGTGGTTCCGATATTCACCTTTATACCTATAATTCTTATCCCTGAGTATACCTCTCCAGGTCCGGTAGTTCTAATAATGTTACAAACCATCGCAGATGTCATTAATCCAGAATAGGAAAATTGAACCCGA
Organism: Pricia antarctica; assembly: GCA_011050085.1. Taxonomy (GTDB): domain Bacteria; phylum Bacteroidota; class Bacteroidia; order Flavobacteriales; family Flavobacteriaceae; genus Pricia; species Pricia antarctica_A. Next base: position 369,911 of record DRGL01000023.1, read on the forward strand.
TAGGTGGTATTGGAGCTGGAAGCCGATCCTGGCACAGCATATACTAGATTACCATTGACTAGATAAGCAAACCAGGCCGTAATGTCGTAATCAGCCTTTGAAATAACAACTGAAGATGAACTGCTACCGACAGAAAAATCATGTTCGCTGAAATCATATTGAATTGCATTGGCAATACCGTCTTCTCCCTTCGGACCGGTTGCGCCAACATCCCCTTGCTGGCCTTCTGGACCTTGCTCTCCTTGTATTCCGGTTGCGCCAACATCTCCTTGTGGGCCTTCTGGGCCTTGCTCTCCTTGTGGGCCTTGCTCACCTTGAGGGCCTCTTTCTCCTTGATCTCCCTTTTCCCCGGGAATACCTTGTGCCTCACCATCTTTTCCGTCATCACCGGCAGGGCCTTGCTCCCCTCTTTCACCTTGAACGCCCTGTTCCCCTTTGGGCCCGATGGGCCCAATTTCGCCTTCTACGGAGTCTTTGCTGCAGGCTGTTATTAGCAAGGCCAAAACGACTAACCAGTTCGTAAATATTTTTAATGTTGTTTTCATAATAAAAGGTTCTTTATGCCTTTTTATGACAGCGAAAGCCAAAGGTTAACATTCAGAATAAAATGATGTTTTAATCCATTTAAGCGTTTTGTTTGCAATGTATTTGTAATTAAAAAACGTTGTTACTTAAGATTTAAACAATTCCAATTATAAGTATGGTATATAATAGGAAACTGGGTCTCAATACCTCAAAAAAAAACCCGCTGTTAACTTTCTACTAGCTCTTCCCCCGAATGGGCTAGCAGAAATTACAGCGGGTATTGAACACTAAACTAACTAATTCAAAAACTATATTTAAAGGCAAGTACAATAGCCTTCCTTTTATTTAGAAACGTCATCACGTTTTATAGGTTTGGTTGGTTTGACACTCCAGTTTCCATTTAATAGAGCATGTGTTCCAAAATCGATGATTACACAGGTAATCATGGCTATTTTATAGATTTCAGTTTCCATACTATCTTGGTTCTAAATTCGTTATAAATATAAAATGATACCTTTTTGTATTAAAATGCTATTGTGTGAATGGTTACTTTTCGAGTATAAATGGGAAATATTCTTTTATAAATTTTTATTTTCTACTATAAAGCAAGTAAATATCACTAAGTGGGTATACATCTTAAATACTATAGCTGAGGCAACTCAATGTCATCACGAAGAAAATCGGTAACTGCCTGATTTCTTTTGGCACATTATCCTTTTGTTCAATTTAATCAATCGATAATTCGCATATGATAATACTATCACATCCTAATTAATCATTATTGACAAATATTGATTTCTTTATATCAGAATCAAAAGTGTTCATTTGACCAAATAAGTTGAATAGTCTAAATGCTTTATGGCTCTGGTTTTTAGCAATTAATACAAACATTTAAACATTGTTCTGAATTTTTTAATACATTGTAAAGTGTCCATTTAAATATCAGGAATATCATAAGCCCTTATATTACTGTATGGTTGGCATTTGTCTACAGCCCTTTGTAAAATTCGAAGATAGAAACATAAGGATTCAAGCCAGAAGTAGAACAAATAGCTAAATTGGCAGCAGTTGAAAGAAAGTGAATTCCTTTGTTTTTTTGATGGATGATATCGCCACTTCAGTCATTAATTAACTTAAAAATCGCATTTTTTAAATGTATCGAAGCTTCGAATTATAAGCTGAGATCAAAGCGAGCGGATTTTGTTTCGTTATAAACGCTTTAAACAAGCAAGACTATGGATTTAGAAAATATGAACATGTGGTACTGGTTAATTACCTTTCTTATAGCTGCCATTTTCGGTATCATAGGCTACTATTTTGGTAAAGGACGTATTGAAAACATCGACAAATCCGCAGACTTGGGTACGCTACGTGACAAGAATTCTAAATTACAATCCGATTTAGATGCCTGTAATGAATTACGCCTAGCCAATACAAGCAGTGCCGCTAATAAATCTAATTCCTTGGTCTCAATGTCTAAAGAGGCCGAAATTATAGTGTTTGACGAAATAGCCGCTAAGTCCACCTTCGCAAAACCCATTAGAGAGAATGATTTGAAGGTAATAGAAGGTATCGGCCCAAAAATTGAAGAAATGTTCCATGTTGCCGGTATCAAAACTTGGAAAACCCTATCTGAGACTTCGGTAGCAGGTTGTCAAGATATTTTGAAAAAAGGTGGTGAGCGCTATAAAATTCATGACCCATCTTCTTGGCCAATGCAAGCCAAGATGTGCTATACGAACAAATGGAAGGAATTAATAAAATGGCAAAATGAACACGCCCATGGAAAGCTATAGATCAATAGAGTCCCTTAGCATCCTTCTAGTATTTAGCATTCGAAGGCTAATGGAGCCAAAATTTCAGATTTTAAATAATGTAAAATCCGGTGAGCTTTGTGGCTTACCGGATTTTATATTTTAAACTTACGTTTCGCTAGATTACTAGGAATTCTTATACCATACCATTAGCCTCTACCCACTTGAAACGGTACTGGTCTTCCGGATATTTCATACGCTCGGAGATGCGCTCCAACCTTGCCGGAAGTTTTACAAGATAATCCCTAGCTTTTTCGGCTTCATCGGAAAGACTTCGTAAGCTTTCGATTTCCCAGTAGCTATTAAGCTTACTGAGAATATCAATGTAATCATGGGCCGTATAAACGCCTAGACGTTGGGCACAATTCGAGAAATTTTCAAAAGCCGTACCAATAGTACCGCCCGACTCCCTCAAAAAATGTGCTGGCATAACAATTTTCTTTTTCATCATATCGGCAAAGGCAAGTACCATGCCTGATGGGTCTTCGCCCAAAATAGTCTTTACGAATTCACGATAGGCTAAATGATGACGCATTTCATCACCTGCGATTATGGTACACATTTTTCCCAACAGTACATTTCCCTTTTTCTTTGCCATCTGACCTACGCGTTTGTGGGAGATATTCGTCGCTAATTCTTGGAAGGTAGTATAAACGAAGTTTTTGTAAGGATCTCTATCGGTACCGATATCGAAACCATCGGCAATCAGATGCTGTGTAGTGACTTCTATTTCCCTCATGTTGACTCTTCCTGAGAGATAGAGGTATTTGTTGAGCACGTCACCATGTCGATTTTCTTCGCCCGTCCAGGCTCGAACCCATTTGGCCCAACCGTTCGTTTTATTATCACCGTGCTGATCGATACCTTCTACGTCCATCAACCATGACTCATACGTTGGCAAGGCCTCTTCCGTTATGGTATCAGCCACCATTGTGACCCAAAAGTCATAGCCTAGTTCTTTAGATTCCCCTCGCAAATCGCGAACCTCTTCTAAAAAATTATCATTCTCAGAATCTGGCAAAAAATCTGAAGGCTGCCAGATTTCTTCTATGGGCATCAAAAAAGAATCCATAAAACCCTCAACTTGCGGCTCGATTGCCTGCATTACCTCTAATCGTATATTCTTCTCGGCCATAATGTGGTAATCTTGTAGTTCTGTGTAAGACAGGCCCGTGGTTACGGGTAGTTTATAGCAATTTATGCAAAAATCGGTATTAAATTAATTATTATGGTAAAATACGCGAACTGATTTCAATTTCTTCCTTGCTCATTCGGGTAAAAGCTGTGTACTGGGTCGCTTTGCCAAATCACTTTGGTGTCTACGTCCAACATCGATAAAGCGCCTTTAAAAGCGGCACCAGTATCGATATTCCAAACATTACCGGCATTTTTGGGTTGTGCTATGCCTGTTTTCGAGATGGGTGTATGACCGATGAATATCGCTTGGTAATGTGATAGTCGCTTGGGATAAAACGGACTTCCTTTCTCAAGATCTGGGTTTAACGATTGGGCCAATTCCCAAAGCGTGCGATCCCAATAAAAGGTTTCAGGATAATATTCGTAGTCGATACCTTTGAGGTTTGTAAATCCGGCATGTAAAAATAAACGGTTCGAATCATCAATATAGGTGTTCTGTAAGTTTTCAAAAAATAGGATATGCGCCTCCTTCGTTTTAGCATCCGTCTTAGTATAGGATTTTAAAGTAGCACCTCCTCCATGCTGAAGCCAGAGCGGATTGTCTTTGCCACCTCGTAACCACGCTAAACAAAGTTCATCATGATTGCCACGTATAAATGTACAGTTATGCGATTCTCTTAGCTGAATCAAAAAATCGACGGTTTCAACAGCTTCACTCCATCCATCTACATAATCGCCCAAAAATATAAGTCGGTCATCCGAAGAAACATCCGCCCTTTCTAAAAGTTGTTTTAGTGCCCTTAATCCCGAATGGATATCTCCTATTACAAGCGTTCTATTCATGGTGCAAAAATAAAGAGGTTTATACAATTATTAGATGAACGGGGAAAATTTCTAATATTTGCTGACTTTATAGTTTTACCTAGTAATAATTTTAGAAACTATAATTGTCCATAAATTAGGATAGACTCGACTAATAATTCGAAATGTTGGTGTGACAGGCATTTTGTAATTACTTTAGAGGAAATTAAGCACTTTACAAATGAAGACTATATACTGTATTGGGGAACTTCTTATTGATTTCGTAGCCGAAAACCAAGGTAGCGACCTTTCAAAAGCTGATGTATTCACCAAAAAACCTGGTGGTGCTCCTGCCAACGTAGCTTGTGCTATTGCAAAACTAGGTGGTAAAAGTAAATTTGTAGGTTGTATCGGTTATGATCCCTTCGGCACCTTTTTGCTATCCGTTTTAAAGGATAATGATGTGGACACTTCCCTTACTCAGCGTTCGAAGACCTTCACAACCCTAGCCTATGTTTCTATTGCCGAAGATGGAGAACGTGACTTTGTCTTCAGTCGCGGCGCCGATAAAAAATTAAAATACGATTCAGCAATCAAGAAAGACTTCAAGGATAATATGGTGCATCTAGGTGCCGCCACGGCATTATTGGGGGGCGGACTAGAAGAAGCCTATAGCCGCTACCTCTTCGATGCCCTTACCCAAAAGGCATTCATAAGTTTCGATCCCAACTTTCGAAGTGACCTATGGAAGAATGAGGAGAAAACCTTCATAAAAAAATGTGTGCCCTTTATCGAAAAGGCCCATCTGTGCAAATTTAGTTTAGAGGAAGCGTATTTACTGTCAGGCGAAAAAGAGCTCGAAAAAGCCTGTGCCGTATTGCATGAAATCGGCACACAAGTCATAACCATAACCTTAGGAAAAGAAGGCACTCTAATTAGTACCCCAAACTTTAAAACTACAGTTAGCAGTATCAAGGTAGAGCCAGTTGACACCACTGGGGCTGGTGATGCATTTATAGGCTGCCTACTTTACCAAATCTCCCAACTGCGGGATGCCCACATGATTCTAAATGATACTGACCGATTGGTTGAAATGGTCAAAATGGCGAACAAAGCAGGGGCTATTACCACGAAAAACTACGGGGCAATACCGTCGTTACCGAGCCTTGAACAACTTAGCGGAGCACTATGAACCAAGCCTCCCTCCACCGACTGATTGCATCGGCACAAACCGATACCGATATGCCATCTGAACTTGGAAAACTTTTTCATCTTAGGTTAGCTGGCAATCTTACTTTAATCAAGGATTTATTTTTTACGCTTTATCCTGAAAATGAAAATACAGAATCCTTTGAAAAGCTGTTATCCGAATTTCTTGTGCTTTTCGAGGAAAGACCTGAGAACCTTCAGTTGCAAGATGTAGACCGACTTCGTGGTGGAGACTGGTATCGGTCAGAGCAGCTTGCGGGTATGCAATTATACGTTGACCACTTTAATAAAGACCTAAAAGGTCTCAAAAACAAATTAGGTTATTTTGAAAAATTAGGTATCAACTTTCTCCATCTTATGCCTATTACCCCGAGACCTAAAGGCGAGAACGATGGTGGATATGCGGTTAATAGCTACCATGAAGTTGATGAAAAATACGGAACACGGCAAGACTTATTGACGCTGACGGAAACCATGCGTAAGAAGAACATGTTCTTAATGATGGATTTTGTCGCCAATCATACCTCTAACGAATTTTCATGGGCGAAAAAAGCCATCTCCGGAGATGAAAAATACCAAGGTTACTACTATATGTACCCGAATAGAAGCATGCCCGATGCTTTTGAACAAACCTTACCCGAAATTTTTCCGATGACCTCCCCAGGTAATTTCACCTACGAACCGGAAATGAAAAAGTGGGTTATGACCGTGTTTAATAACTATCAGTGGGACTTAAACTATACAAACCCTGAGGTTTTTATTGAGATGTTACGCAACTTGATGAAGTTGGTGAATCTCGGGGTCGATGTAGTACGTTTGGATGCCTTGGCATTTATGTGGAAAAAATTGGGCACCCAGTCTCAAAACCTGCCCGAGGCCCACGCCTTGATTTCTTTATTTCGGCTGTGTTTGCAAATAATCGCCCCTGGCGTAGTATTACTAGCGGAAGCTATCGTAGCCCCAAATGAAATCATTAAATATTTTGGCTCGGGAAGATTAAAAGGCAATGAATGCGAAATCGCATACAATGCAACGCTCATGGCACTTTTGTGGGACGCGATAGCTACAAAAAAAACAGCTCTAGTGTACAAGAATTTGTACAACCTACCTAAAAAGCCCGAAGCGGCCACTTGGATCAATTACATTCGGTGCCATGATGATATCGGTCTAGGTTTTGAAGACCAGTTCATTGATGAAATAGGATGGAACGCCCAAAACCATCGTCGCTTCTTATTAAATTATTACTGTCAAGGTTTGGATTGGTCTCCGGCGAAAGGTGAAATTTTTATGTACAATCCAAAAACGGGTGATGGAAGAATTACCGGTAGTGCTGCTTCGTTGCTAGGATTGGAAAAGGCACTTGAACAAAAAAATAAGGCCAAAATTGACTTGGCCATCGCCAAAATAATTATGATGCATGGCATCGTACTATCATATGGTGGCATCCCATTAATTTATGCTGGGGATGAAATAGGTACGCTTAACGACTACTCGTATTTAGAAGATACGCATAAAAAGGAGGATAGCCGGTGGGTAAATAGGCCTCAACAAGACTGGACAACCGTTGAGAACCTTGACGATAAGACATCCTATCAATCCACAATTTTCTTTGCGTTACAAAACTTAATCCGTATCCGTAAGCAGCATCTTGCCTTTGCCGATACGAACAATCTTGCATTATACGATAACCCTAACCCACACGTACTTTTGTATGAGAGAACTCTGAACAATGAGGAGGGGGTTTTGGTAGTCTGTAACTTTAATGATGAGCCGCAGCTTTTGGACAAAATAACATTAGGGGCTTATGGCACAAAAGCAGGGTTGGAAGATTTAATTACAGGCAACAGCATAACGTTCGAATACGGTAAAGTAAAAGTTGAGCCTTACCAATTATTTTGGTTTCAGAGCTAGAGAGTCCGCTATTACCTGTTCTTTTACTTTGGGGCTATCTGCTTATCGGAAATTACAACAGGTAGAAATTTAATATTCTTAATATTTCGGAAATGAAATTCTGCTCCTTCCGATTCAAGACGTAGATATCAAATCCGGATTGGCACCTATCTTCGGACGTCGAAAGCTGGATTTTTTTAAATCAGTTGTTTTTTAATTTAGCCAAGTTTTACATTCTAATTATATTGAACCTTCCGAAGAATCCGTATCGCCTCCTTAAGTGAACGATACACTTTTTCATTATAACTTTTTAATACGGATCTTGCCATATGCATTTGCTCTTTCGCTTCATCAAATCCGTTCAGATAACAAATCAGATAGGTGCCCGGCAAATGCTCAACATCTTTCTTCTCAGCAGGCGTCAAGGCCGTGTTCTTCTTCAATTTTTCCAATAGTACGTTATTGGCATTGAATATATGGAACAAGCTTTTTTTGTCAAATTTTGGTGCCTCAAAAAGTAGTTTGCTCTGAATTTGATAGGTGCCGTTATCCTCAAAAGTGATAACGACTTCCTCTAATGGATAGTAGGTCTGCTTTTTACCAAGGCCTAGTTGAACATACTCCTTTGTAGTAAATGAATGCTCATCGTAGTCAATAGTGATTTCATCCAAAGTAGAATAAAAAAGTTTTACCTGTTCATTAATCAGTTCAATATCGACCCTTGAAAAATACGTTTTGTCATTTACCTTTTTAAGGTTCCCGGCCCAGCAGAGCACGAACTGTTCCTTGAATACCTTATAATCGCTTTCCAAATCGGGATGTCGATGGTTAATAAAGTCTATTACACCGTCTAGCGTGAGCTCGATATTGTTTTTCGCATGTTGTTCTACGGTAGCTACGGCATCGGAATTTATATCCTTTAATTCTATATCATAGGCTTTTGGCATGCTGATACTACCTTCTCTAAAGAAAACCATGCCACCGTAGTATTTCCAAATGTTCTTGCGAAGGGCGCACACCTTACCGTTCGATTTTATAGTAACCAGACCAACAACTTTTCCTTCTGGCAAATGTGGAAAGGGAATGTTCTCATACGATATCAACGGCGGATTATCTAAATACGCATTGACCAGGTTCTGGATTTTACTATCGTCAAAAAAGTCAACGCCTACGATTTTATTATCCTCGTCTTCGACACCGATAACAATGAACGAATGGTTTTTTGGATTGCTGTTCGCCAGGGCACAAACGTGCTTTAAAAATTTTGCCTTGCCTTCTTTTTGTCCGATATCAACAAATCGTTTTTTGTCATAAAAGCTGTTCTCGTCGTTATGGGCGAGCAGATTTTTGACAAGAAGACGTTTGTTGATCATGGGTTGAACTACTTGTTAAATTCAGCTCCGGTAGTGGCAAGCAGCTGGCTATAATGATATTATATAATACTATCATTAATTTGGAAAATTGCCGCTTGAGCAAAAAATTGCTAAATCTTCCGCTGCCGCCGCTTTGCAACTCCTTTTTTATTTTTGCCCTATTCTTTGTTCCAAACGGTCGCCGATGCCTGAGCCGTGGGTGTAATTACCAAATCGGCAATGTTTACGTGCGCCGGGCGGGTCACCACGAAATACAAAGTTTCGGCGATATCCTCTGGTTCTAAAGGTTTGAAACCATTGTAAACACTGTCAGCCTTTTCGCCATCGCCTTTAAAACGCACGTTACTGAATTCGGTTTCCACCGCCCCTGGGTTAACGGCACCCACTTTGATACCATATGGGTTCAAGTCCATTCGCATACCAGTGGTCAGCGCGTCGACGGCATGCTTACTGGCGCAATACACATTACCCTTCGGATAAACTTCTTTACCTGCCGTAGAACCAATATTAATGATTTGTCCATATTTTCTTTCGACCATTACTGGGATGACCGCTTTTGAGACATATAACAATCCTTTTACATTGATATCTAGCATTGCATCCCAATCATCAGTACTACCCTCTTCAATAGGGTCGAGACCATGGGCATTACCTGCATTATTGATCAAAATGTCAATATTTGCGAATTCTTCTGGAAGCGATGCGATGGCCTTGAAAACCTCATCCTTATCGCGAACATCAAAATTTAAAGTGGTAACAGCGGTCTGTTTAGACAATTCCGCTTGAAGGGCATCTAACCGATCTTGACGCCTTCCGCAAAGTATTAAATGTATGCCTTCCACTGCAAAAAGTATGGCCGTCGCTTTTCCGATGCCGCTAGTTGCTCCTGTAATCAATGCTATTTTGCTCATTGTATTCTTTTTTTATTTTAAGGTACTTCATTTCCGTTACTTGCCTCTAATAATATAAACCAATCTTGCAAGTCTAGATTGATTTCGGTCGCTTTGATTGCGGCTTCCAATCGTGATTTGGTCGTTGTGCCTACTACAGGACAAACTTGTGCTGGATGCTTCAAAACCCACGCCAACAAAAGCTGATCTACTGTGCAATTATAGTTAACCGATAAAGGTTCGATGGCTTTTGTAATCCTTTCAGAAACCGTATTGTTCTCTCGAAAGTATGTACCTAACGGACTCCAGCTCATCGCTAGCCTTTTATTAATTATGCAATCGTCTAACGTACCATCATACATGACGTTGTTTTGGGTCAAAGAAAATTCGACCTGGTTACTTGTTACCGGAACAGCTTTTTCCAAGAGGGCAACTTGCGAGGGATTGAAATTTGAGACCCCAAAATCTATCAGTTTACCTTCTTTTTGTAATCTCGTTATGGCCTCCCCTATTTCATCGGGGTGCATCAGTGGGCTCGGTCTATGCAGCAAAAGCATATCTAAATAATCTGTCTGCAAAAGCCGGAGCGAACGCTCCACCGAGGTAATAATATACGCTTTGGAATACTCGTAATGCTTCACCCTATTTTGTCTGCCCTTGGCATCGAACTGAATGCCACACTTACTTATCAACTGAATTTTCTCCCTAGAAATACCAGACTCCGAAAAAGCCTTACCAAAGTCTGCTTCGTTGGTGTAGTCACCATAAATATCGGCGTGGTCAAACGTAGTGATTCCGATTTCCAAACAATGCTGCATCAGCTCGGCCATTTCCCTTTTGGAAAATTGTTTTCCCCACGCACCCCAGGTCATGGTTCCCGCAACGATTTTTGAATACGAACTCTTCTTTTGCATAAGCGGATGAAATTAAAAATAAATCCCTTAAATCCTTCATAAAAATAGGGGCTTCGCTCATTTTTTAACCAATTGTTAACAGCGATGCAAGTAATAAATTTTCAATTTGCGTCTCTATAAAATTCAAACCGACCTACCCAAAAATATATTTAAATTCTATGGAAGAACATACTGCTGTCGATATTAGTGCGGTGAACGAAAAAATCGAGCGCGAAAGTGCCTTTATCGATTTGTTGATTACAGAAATGAATAAGGTAATCGTTGGTCAAAAACACATGATCGAACGTTTACTAATCGGTTTACTCGGTCAAGGCCACATTTTGTTGGAAGGTGTTCCGGGATTAGCAAAGACCTTAGCTATAAATACGCTGGCGAAGGCCGTAAAAGGTAGTTTTAGCCGGATTCAGTTTACGCCAGATCTTTTGCCCGCCGACGTTGTGGGTACTTTGATTTATAACATGAAACTCAGTGATTTCTCCATTAAAAAAGGACCGATTTTCGCAAATTTCGTTCTTGCCGACGAAATTAACAGAGCGCCTGCAAAAGTTCAGTCCGCGCTTTTAGAGGCAATGCAGGAAAAACAAGTAACTATCGGTGACGAAACTTTTATTTTAGATAAGCCTTTCTTGGTTATGGCCACTCAAAACCCGGTCGAGCAAGAAGGAACCTATCCCTTACCGGAAGCCCAAGTTGACCGATTTATGCTCAAAACCGTTATTGACTATCCGAAGATGAACGAAGAGCAGTTAATAATGCGGCAAAATTTTATGGGGGCTTACGAGACGGTAAATGCCGTGGTCAGTATTGAACAGATTTTAAGTGCCCAGAAGGCGGTGCGTGAAGTATATATGGATGAAAAAATCGAGAAATACATTCTCGACCTGGTCTTCGCCACACGATATCCTGAAAAATACAATTTAGAGGACTTAAAACCGCTCATAAGTTTTGGAGCATCTCCAAGGGGAAGCATTAATTTAGGGATTGCCGCCAAATGTTTCGCATTTATCAAACGTCGCGGCTATGTAGTGCCAGAAGATGTGCGCGCCGTGGTACACGATGTTTTGCGGCATAGAATTGGCATTACCTATGAGGCCGAGGCCGAGAATATAACTTCCGAAGAAATCATCAACAAGATTGTCAACGAAATTGAAGTACCCTAAATGGGTTAGAAGCTGCAGGTTAAAGGTTAATAGTTTCTCGAACCTGTGACCGTACACTTTGAACCTTCAAACATGAACACCAAAGAATTACTTAAGAAAGTACGTAAGATCGAGATTAAGACACGCCGTCTATCCGATCACATTTTTGGTGGGGAATATCATTCCACTTTCAAGGGTCGAGGCATGACTTTTAGCGAAGTGCGGCAATATCAATTCGGCGACGATGTACGAAGTATTGATTGGAACGTTACCGCACGCTACAACGAACCGTATATAAAAGTTTTTGAGGAAGAGCGTGAACTGACAATGATGCTGATGGTCGATGTGAGTGGCTCTGAACTTTTCGGGACCACGAATCAGTTCAAGAAAGATATCATAACCGAAATATCGGCAACTTTAGCCTTTTCGGCACTTCAAAACAATGATAAAGCGGGACTGATCTTGTTTTCCGATACGGTGGAATTATACATTCCTCCTAAAAAAGGAAAAAGCCACGTGCTTCGAATTATACGGGAGTTACTGGAATTCAAGCCTAATAGTAATCGTACCGACCTTGCAGAGGCCTTGAAATTTCTGAGTAGCGTCATGAAAAAAAAGGCTATCGTATTCGTGATGTCCGATTTTATAGCTGATGATTATGAAAAGACGCTAAAGATATCTGGAAATAAACATGACTTGACGGGAATACGCATTTATGATGAAAGGGAAGAAAGCATACCGAATTTAGGCATGGTGCAAATGCAGGATGCCGAAACAGGAAAAGTGAAATTGGTAAACACACAATCAAAAAGCGTCCGGAACGCCTATGGTGAGTATTACCGCCAGCGGATAGATTATTTCATGGAAACGTTTAAGAAATCAGGTTGTGGTACGTTGAGCTGTCGTGTCGATGAAAGCTATGTGAAGAAATTGTTGGGATATTTTAAGCGAAGAGGATAATGCGAATTACAAGATATAAGTTAAGGCCTATTGTTTGCCCGTCGTTTTTAAAACGATGCGCTCTTTTATGCTTTCTCTTCTTTGAATTCATCGGTTTTTCCCAAAAAAATCCGTCTGTAAGTTCAAAAGTTGATTCAACTAACATAAAAATTGGGGAACAGGTAAGATTTACTGTAACGGTGGAGGCGGATACCACGGCACAGGTGATTTTTCCAGAAGGGCAGACATTTTCTCCTTTAGAGACTGTAGAAGCTTTTGCTACGGATTCGACGCGAAAGAATGACCGGATGACCTTGCAAAAAATATATGCGCTGACCCAGTTCGATTCCGGCGCCTATAAACTTCCAGCACAACGTATCGAAATAAATGGGAAAGGCTTTTTTACCGATTCGGCGATGGTCAATGTGGCCAATGTAGCGGTGGATACCTTGAATCAGAAAATGTTCGACATTAAGCCGCTGATGGAAGTTGAAAAAAGTCGGTCAGAACTTTGGATTTGGATCTTGGGCATTCTGTTGGGCCTAGCAATCATTGGCGGATTGCTGTACTGGTTCGTATTCCGGAAAAAACCCTTGTCAGAGGAAGAAAAAGTAGCGTTACTTCCTGCGTATGACCGTGCGCTTTTGGAACTAAAAAAATTGGAAAATTCCAAATATCTCATCCAAGATGAGTACAAACAATATTACTCCGAACTGACAGACATCGTACGTTCGTATCTCGAAGAAGATGTACATGTTTCCGCAATGGAAAGCACTACTGATGAGCTTATACAAAAATTGGAATTGCGTAGGGACGCCGGTGAATTGAAACTCGAAGACGATACGCTAAAACAGTTCAAACGTATTTTGCAAACCGCCGATTTGGTCAAGTTCGCAAAATCGAGACCGGAATCTTCGGTAGCGCAAAACGACCGAAAATCTATAGAGGAAATTGTTACCAAGACCCATGATGCCCTACCCGAACCAACGCTCGCAGAGCTTATGGAACAGGAAGAATATAAAGAAGCACAGGCTCATAAAAAACAGCGCCGTAAAATGGTTATTAGCGTTGCCGCGGTACTGGGTTTTTTGTTCGTGGCTATTGGAATTGCCGTAACCCAGTACGGATTTGACCCGGTTAAGGATACCGTATTCGGGCATCCTACTAAGACCTTGCTCGAAGGGGAATGGGTTGCTAGTACATACGGTTTTCCTCCTATAAGTTTGGAGACCCCTCGGGTTCTAAAAAGAAAATCCCTGAAAATAACGCCGGAACAGCAGGCCGAGGTACAAGATGTACAGGCCTTCGAGTATGAGAGCACAGATGGTATGTTCACGGTCACCGCGATTTCAACAATGCTTGCCGCAGAAACCGAACCTGATTATGAGAAGTCTATTGAAGGTTTCATTAAGAGCCTTGAAGCCAAGGGCGCCAAGAATATCATTACTAAAGACGAGGAGTTTACCACGGTGACCGGAGTTAAAGGAGTAAAAGTATTTGGAAGTGCAAAATTCGCGGTACCGGATTCGAAAGAACTGGTGCAAGGAAAATACAATGTGCTCCTATTTGGCGGTAAAGGCTTCCAGCAGCTTGTAATGCTCACCTGGGCCGATGGCGATACGTATGCTGAACAGATAATAGAACGTATTCTAAGAACAGTAGAAGTCAAAACGGAAGTATAAATGCTCGACAATGTAACCTTCGCGAACCCTGAATTTTTCTGGTTGCTTTTATTGCTTCCATTAGCGGTGCTATGGTATTTCTACAAGCGTAAAGAACAAGTGGCTTCGCTTAAAATGCCGACAATCAAAGGTTTCTCAAACGATAATTTTCTTCCGAAATTAAAACCGGCACTGTTTGTATTACGCCTCTTGGCTCTTGCGGCCATTATAACGGCTATGGCCCGCCCGCAAACCGAAGATATTTCTACGAGAACCAAAACAACCAAGGGTATTGATATTGTAATGGCTATCGACGTGTCATCAAGTATGTTGGCGCGCGACCTGAAGCCGAACCGTTTGGCGGCACTAAAAGAGGTGGCAGGGGAATTTATCAAAGAACGCCCCAACGATCGAATCGGATTGGTAGCTTATGCAGGAGAAGCTTATACGAAAACGCCTATCACAAGTGATAAGTCAATCGTATTAAGTGCACTGCGTGAAATTACATATGGGCAATTGAATGATGGTACTGCCATTGGAATGGGGCTCGCCACTTCGGTAAATCGTCTCAAAGAAAGTAAGGCTGTTAGTAAGATAATTATTTTACTGACCGATGGGGTGAATAATTCAGGTTTTATAGAGCCACAGACTGCGGCAGATCTCGCCATTGAATATGGAATTAAAACCTATACCATTGGCATTGGAACAAATGGGAACGCACTTTCACCTATTGCCTATAATGCCGATGGCTCGTACCGTTACGGTATGCGACAGGTAGAAATAGACGAGCCTCTGTTGAAGGATATCGCCGAGGTAACCGGCGGAAAGTATTTCAGGGCAACCGATAACGAAAAATTGGAAGCGATCTATGAAGAAATCAACAAACTTGAAAAAACCGATGTGGAGGAATTTAAATATTTCAGGTACGAAGAGAGATTTCGATCTTGGGTACTTTTGGCAGGCGGTTTGCTATTACTGGAATGGGTAATGCGAAATACACTTTTCCGAAGTTTTATTTAATTCTGATTACAGAGTTTGCGTTAAAATTTTCCATATGATTCAATTCGACGAAAAAATCTACTTCTACTTGCTGGCGATACTTCCAGTAGTGGTGGTCGTGTTCTTGGCGCTACAGCTCTGGCGGAAGCGTACACGTGATAATTTCGCAGATGAAAGCCTACTAAAACGATTAACACCCGACAGATCGAAATTCAAATCAGGCCTTAAATTACTTTTCCTATTACTCGGACTCGCATTTTTGACACTGGGATTGGTCAATCCAAAAATTGGCACGAAATTGGAAACGGTCAAGCGCGAAGGGGTAGATATTGTATTTGCCATCGATGTTTCCAAAAGTATGCTGGCAGAGGATATTGCACCCAATCGGTTGGAAAAAACAAAACGTTTGGTATCTGAAATCATTAACCAATTGGCCAGTGACCGTATCGGTATTATCGCCTACGCCGGACAAGCATTCCCCCAGCTGCCGATTACCACCGACTATGGTGCCGCAAAGATGTTTTTACAGAGCATGAATACCGATATGCTAACCTCCCAGGGTACTGCTATCGATCAGGCCATTGAACTCGCAACCACGTATTACAATGATTCAGAGCAGACGAACCGAGTGCTTTTTATAATCTCCGACGGCGAAGACCATTCTGGAGATTCAACCTTGGATGCCGTTGAAAACGCTACTGAAGAGGGCATCCGTATATTTACGATTGGCGTAGGACAAACCAAGGGGGCTCCCATACCTATCAAAAGAAACGGTGTTGTCGAAAGGCTAAAGAAAAATAACAATGGGGAAACGGTCATCACCAAATTGGACGAATCTTTTCTTAAGGAAATTGCCGATGAGGGCAACGGGGAATATATCAATGGATCAAATACCGAAGAGGCCGTTGCATTCATAAAGGAACAATTGTTGCAGATGGATAAAAAAGAATTCGAAGCCAAACAATTTGCCGAGTTCAAAGATCAATTTCAATGGTTTCTAGGCCTTGGGCTTCTATTTTTATTTCTTGATATTTTTACATTGGAAAAAAAGACCACGTGGTTACGAAAGTTGAACCTCTTCAATGAGAAAGAAGTAAAATAATAAAATTAGAAAGTTACAGTAGGCAAAAAAATATGATCTGCGCCTGTTTTCGGATTTCGATTCGACCTCGACCTTGGGCTTGAGCACTGTAACAAGTGCAACTAAAACCAAGCACGAAGAAAGTCTTAATTTGCACAGGTCTATTTAAAATACAATTATGTACTCAAAACTAACATATCTCTTTATATTCATAGGATGTCTTGCTTATGCACAAAATGAGGAAGAAGCAAAGCAGAAAGCACTTTCGCAATCTAACGACCTAACTTGGGAGGGCAACAAACAGCTTTCAGAGAATAAATTCGTAGACGCCGAGATGGACTATCGTAGGGCAATCGCAAAAAGTGAAGAAAATGCGGCCGCACGCTACAATTTGGGAAATGCCTATTACAACAATGAAACCTATAGCGAGGCGTTTGGCCGTTTTAAGGAAGCTGGGGAAGCGGCTACCGATAAAGGTGAAAAGCACGTTGCCTACCACAATATGGGTAATGTATTCATGAAGCGAAAGGAATACGAAAAAGCCGTAGAGGCCTATAAGGAAGCGTTGCGTAACGACCCCACTGATGAAGAGACCCGGTACAATCTGGCCCTCGCCAAAGAAATGTTGAAAAAAGAGGAGCAAGAGAACGAGCAGAACAAAGACAATCAAGATAAGGAAGACAAGAAAGACGAAAAGGATAAGGACGAGGACAAAAAAGAGGGTGACAACCAAGACGAAAACAAAGAAGATAAAGAAGACGAAGGCGATAAAAGTGACAAGGGCGACGAAGGTGATGAAAACGAAGAAAATAAAGACGAAAATAAAGAGGGCGAGGGTGACGAAAAGAAAGAACAGGAAAAAAAACCCGATGAAGGCGACCAGCAAGAGCAGCCTCAACAGCGCCGACCTGATCAATTAAGTAAGCAACAGGTTCAGAATTTATTGGAAGCCATGCAGAACGAAGAGAAAAAAGTACAGGACAAAATAGACGCCCAAAAAGTAAAAGGTGTGAAAACCAAAAATGAAAAAGATTGGTAAAAAAGTTCCATTCTACATCGAAAATGAAGTAGCCGTATACCGTAAAAGAATGATCTCGATTAATAAGTTTATCACCTTTCTTCCTATTTTGTTTTTAGCGATTACGCTAAACGCACAAGATAGTGATGCCGTAACTTTCGAAATGAACCTTAGTAAAGACAAACTGGGTATCAACGAAAGGCTACGTGTTGATTTTGCTATGAACAAGGACGGGGATAATTTTAATCCACCAGATTTTACAGGTTTTCGTGTGCTTATGGGGCCTTCACAGTCGATAAGTTCATCATGGATCAATGGCGTACGCAGTTATTCCAAAACCTATTCTTACACATTGGCTCCGAGGTCACAAGGTAGTTTCACACTAAAACAAGCAACCATTGTAATCGACGGTAAGACCTATAAAACTACACCCAAGGTAATTGAAGTAACGGCGGCTGTCGATAAGCCCAGCGATGAAATGACGGCCGATGATGTAGCCGATGAGAGCCTGCACCTGGTCGCGGAAGTCTCAAAGTCAGATCCCTATATGAACGAGGGAATCAGCGTGGTCTATAAAATGTATATCAGTCCTGCAATATCCATATCTAACTATCAACCTCTGGATAATCCGAAATATAATAATTTCTGGAGCCAAGATATTCCTGTGTCAAGACCCGATGTTAAAAATGGGACTTATAAAGGTAAACCGTATCGATATGTCATTTTGAAGCGCGTAGTGCTTTATCCACAAAAATCTGGAAAATTAACCATAGAGCCTTTGTCCTTGGAAGTTACTGTAGATGTGCCCACCAACAAGCGCGATTTCTTTGGGGGCCGTATCTATTCACAAACTACAAAAACGGTTTCCGCGGGTAATCGCACGATTGATGTAAAGGCGCTACCAGAAAAAGGGAAACCGATAGATTTCAGTGGTGCTGTTGGTAAGTTCGATTTTACGGTTACAACCAGTAAAACCGTTCTTAACGCTAGCGAGTCATTACAGGCCAAAGTGCAGATAAACGGTAAAGGCAACCTAAAACTTTTTCAATTGCCTGAACCCAGTCTGCCTAGCGCACTTGAGGTTTACGAACCGGAATTCGAAGAAAGTGTTCGTACTACGCTTTCGGGAACACAAGGCACGGTGAGTAACAATTATACCATTGTCCCTTCTTTTAAAGGAAAATATCCCATACCACCAATTTCGTTTTCTTATTTTGATCCCAATACAAAGAGTTACCATACGCTTTCTTCCGATGAGATACTGATCAATGTGAAGGAAGGTCCGATGAGTGCAAATACGGCTACTGAGTCGTCTGATTCTGCCGGAAAACAATCGGTAGCTACTGGCGACCAGTTTAATTTTATAAAACTAAGACCTAACCTAACCGAGATAGGCCAAAATTATTTCTTTGGTTCAACACGTTTTTTCCTGTGGTTATTATTACCGCTATTACTAATTCCCTTGGCTATAGTATTCGGCAAAAAACGGGAAGCCATTGCCGGTGATGTGGTCGGTAATCGTATTCGGAGAGCCAATAAACTTGCCCGCAAATATCTTTCAAAGGCACGTAAGGAACTTGGGAACAAAGAGCCTTTTTACATCGCCCTTGAAAAAGGACTTCATAATTATTTAAAGGCCAAGCTGAAAATAGAGACCTCTGAGTTCAGTAAAGAGCGAATTGCATCCCTTTTAGATGAAAAAAAGGTAGACCCAACGACCAAAAACGGATTTATTTCCCTACTTCAGAATTGCGAAATGGCTCGCTATAGCCCCTTTTCCGAAGTACAGATGCAACAAGATTATGATGGGGCGAGTGAGGTAATTTCACAGTTGGATAAACAGCTTTAAATTTAAAACATCCATTGAAAAAATTAATCTACATATTATTTTTAGTAGTAGGCATAACGGCTTCCGCCCAAAAGGAGAATCTATTCGAACGCTCTACAAAAGCCTATAACGGGGGGGAGTATCAAACTGCCGTTGACAATTATCTAGAAATTTTGAATAGTGGCCAGCATAGCGCGGCATTATACTATAACTTGGGGAACGCCTACTATAAGCTTAATCAAATAGCGCCTAGCATTTATTATTATGAAAAGGCCCTTTTGTTAGACCCCAATGATGCTGAGATACAAAACAATCTGGGATATGCCCGGAACATGACTCTCGATGCTATAAATACGATGCCTGCAACCGGCTTCGCAAAAATTTACGATAGTGTCATCGGCCTTCTATCCTTTGATCAATGGGCCTATCTAGCCGTTGCCTTCATACTTCTATTCGTAGTACTTTATATTGCGTTCTATTACTTCCGCTTTTCATCACGCAAGCGGTTGTCTTTTATTTTAAGTATCGTTTCGCTATTTTTTTCGATAATAGCGGTCGTATTTGCATATGTAGAGTACAGCGCTTTTAAAGCGGAAAGATTTGCTATCGTTTTTGCCAAAGAGTCCAGTGTGAAATCAGAACCGAACAAAACCAGTCAAGAGGCTTTTGAACTGCATGAGGGAACCAAAGTAAACGTTTTGGACGAGCTCAACGAATGGAAAAAAATCCGAATAGCAGATGGCACTATAGGATGGATGCCTTCCGAAGATCTAAAACTGTTAAGGGATTTTTAAAAGTTCCTAAACGATTATTTAATATATTTACTTTTATCTTTACTTTTTAAACGTCTAAATGAAGGGTTTCGCTCAAATAATTTTACTTTCCCTATGGTTTTTTGCCATTGTGGCCCCGAGCGTTATCACCTTATTAGACAAAGAGAATCCGGTTTGGGTTACTAACCTCAACGAGGAAGAGCAACAGGAAGCCGGGAAAAAAGCCCAAGCGAGCCAAAAAATCATAAATGATGGGCATTTTGATTTTTCCCTTATAGCCCAATCTAATAAGATTGTACTCGGTGATTGCCATTCTATAGGGTACTTTGACTATACGCTAGAAATTCTTCTCCCCCCCCCTGAACATATCGGTTAGTTTTATTACAAACATTTTTCATGTACACTGAACCTTAAAAAGGTTCATTTACTAACTTGTTTTCAATACCTATTGAAAACACAACCTTTTATGATATGTTCAAACATTTAAAAAGCGATTTGCCGGCGAGTATCGTCGTATTTTTTGTTGCGTTACCATTATGCCTTGGTATTGCCCTTGCGAGCGGCGCACCTTTATTTTCCGGTTTAATCGCCGGAATCATTGGGGGTATAGTCGTAGGCGCTTTGAGCGGTTCAAAAATTGGGGTTAGTGGTCCTGCAGCAGGTCTGGCTGCTATCGTTTTGACGGCTATTGGCACACTAGGAGGTTATGAAAATTTTCTCGTTGCCGTGGTCTTGGGGGGTGTTATTCAAATTGTGTTCGGTATTCTAAAAGCAGGTATTATTGGCTATTACTTTCCTTCTTCCGTAATTAAAGGGATGCTCACCGGTATAGGTATTATTATAATTTTAAAGCAAATACCCCATTTTTTTGGGTATGATGCCGAGGCCGAAGGTGCCGATAGTTTTTTCGAGGCCTCCGGTGAAAATACATTTTCCGCAATTCTCAATATTTCCGATAACATTATCCTTGGGTCATTAATTATAGGCGTGGCTGGGCTGGCTGTCATTTTAATTTGGGATAACTATTTAGCGAAAAAAGCTAAATTCTTTCAAATAGTTCAAGGTCCGCTGGTGGCAGTAGTATTAGGCATACTGTATTATTTATTTACTAAATCCAGTGACACATTTGCCATTGAGCAAACCCATTTGGTCAGTGTTCCGGTTCCTGACGATGCTGCTTCTTTCATTAATCAGTTCAGCTTTCCCAATTTCTCAGCAATAACGAATCCACAGATTTGGATAACCGCTTTTACAATTGCACTGGTTGCCAGTTTGGAAACTCTACTATGCGTCGAAGCTACTGATAAATTAGACCCTCATAAAAATGTAACACCGACCAATAGGGAACTTTTGGCACAAGGCACCGGAAACATTATATCGGGTTTAATCGGCGGATTGCCCATTACTCAAGTTATCGTTCGCAGTTCTGCTAACATCCAATCTGGGGGAAGAACAAAATTATCAGCAATAATACATGGTTTCTTCTTATTGATTTCGGTCATCTTGATTCCGAATTTATTAAATAAGATTCCGCTCTCAGTATTAGCAGCCATTCTCTTTGTCGTTGGGTATAAACTGGCCAAACCAGCCTTATTCAAGAGTATGTACAATTTAGGATGGAAACAGTCTGTACCCTTTGCCGTTACGGTAGTAGGGATTGTTTTTACTGATCTTTTGACCGGTATCGGACTTGGACTCGCAGTAGGTATCGTGGTGATTTTAATTAAAAGTTATCAAAACTCCCACTTTTTACATATCGAGGATAAAAGCGATGGAAAACATAGAATAAAAATGTCTTTGGCAGAGGAAGTAACGTTTTTTAATAAAGGTGCCATCCTCAAAGAATTGGAGAGCTTACCAAGGGATACTTACCTGGAGCTTGATCTAATAAAGACCCGATATCTTGACAATGATATTATCGAAATTTTGGATGACTTCTCAGTAAAGGCGAAGGAAAGAAATATAGATATTAAGTTGGTTTCTAAGCGCGGTGTTGAAGAAAATCCGGATAATTTCTATCAATTTTTTAAAGAAAGACCCAAATCAAAAATAAGCCTTAGCTAGAGCGTCATGGAAAATAACTTGTATAAAATAATGGTGCTTTCAGATTTGAGTAGTACTACAAAGGAAACCCTCAAAACTACGATTGAGGTTGCGAAGATAATTGGAGGTGAGATACAGGTATTCAGTGTTAAAAGACTTACAGAAGTTGTAGATGTCGATAATCAATTATCTGCTATGAGGTCAATTAATACCGAACATTCGGTAATCGATAAGAAATTGAAGAAAATGATAGACTCGATTTCTGGTAGCCAAGATATTACTATAAGCTATTCATTTGCTTTCGGAAATATAAAAAATCAAATTAGCAGGTATATCGATGAAAAAGCTCCTGATATCATCGTGTTGGGCAAACGGAAGAATAAGCCCTTAAGTTTTATCGGAGATAGTATTACGGAATTTGTGTTAACTACATTTGAGGGACCGATATTGATTGCTTCAGATAAACTCACATGGGAACCGGAACAAAAATTATCCATAGGAATATTGAACGGATGCTCCCCTTCCCAAAGTACCAGATTTGCATCCGACTTAATGCTTAAAGTCAAGAAACCTATAAAATCTTTTAAATTCGTAAATGATTCGGAAGGTTCAGAAACACAAAATATTTTGCAAGAGGAACAAATGGTAGAATATGCCTTCGATTATACCAAAGGAGCTATCAACGGGCTTTCAAAATATGTGTCGCAGAATAAGGTAGATCTGCTGTTTTTGGATAGAGAATCTAATAATTTGAATTCCCAAACAACTTTGGAGACATCTGATATAAGGCATATAATCAATAAAAGTAAGGTTTCCCTATTAATATCCGATACAAGGATTCAACGCCTTGTCTAAAAAAAACTACATTATTATAAACGTAATATTTACAATTTTATGAAAGCACATACTAAAGAATCACAGGCAACGATGACACCTAAAAAGTCGTTGGAGTTTTTAATTGAAGGAAACAAACGTTTCCAGAATAACCTAAAGGCCAATCGCAACCTTTTAGAACAGGTAAACGACACCAGTGAGGGCCAGTTTCCGTTCGCGACCATATTGAGTTGTATCGATTCGAGAGTATCTGCCGAACTTGTTTTTGATCAAGGCCTTGGTGATGTTTTCAGCGTGCGCATCGCGGGCAACTTTGTTAACGAAGATATTCTTGGAAGTATGGAGTTCGGCTGTAAATTGGCAGGTACAAAATTAGTAGTCGTTTTAGGCCATACAAGTTGCGGTGCCATAAAAGGAGCCTGCGATCATGCTAGAATGGGTAACTTGACAGCGTTGATCAATAAAATCGAACCTGCGGTAGCGGCCGTCAAAGATCCCGTTGATGAAAGCAAAAGAAATTCTAAAAATCTTGATTTCGTAGATAAGGTTTCCGCAAAGAATGTCGAACTCACTCTAGAGAATATCAGGGAACGTAGCCGTATTTTATCGGATATGGAGAAAAATGGGGAAGTAATGATTGTTGGTGCTATGTATGATATATCTACAGGCGAGGTCGAATTTTATAATTAAGCGATATAAAGGTTTAGTAAATTGATTTAAACCGGTTCAAGAAAAATACTTCTTTCGAAGATTTACGCAACCCATCAGTTTTGATGGACATTTTTACGCTCTAAATTGTATGTTATGACATAATTCAAACTTTTCATGCTAGATGAGTGTAATATCATAGTAAATCATTAGATTCCTAAAAAAAGCCGATGTTTCCATATTGGCTTTTTTTTTATGGAAACCAATTTGAATTGGATAACCTAACCGCTCTAATAACCATATGAAAAACCTATTCGCTCACTTTAAAGGTGACCTTTTTGGTGGCGTCACTGCCGGAATCGTTGCCCTTCCCTTAGCTCTTGCCTTTGGGGTGAGTTCTGGAATGGGCCCAAGTGCCGGACTTTACGGTGCCATTTTTATTAGTTTTTTCGCTGCACTTTTTGGCGGTACGAATACACAAATTTCAGGACCTACCGCACCGATGACCGCAGTAAGTATGGTTGTTATTGCTGGTATCGTCGCCGCCAATGATGGAAGTCTTGAAAAAGCCCTACCTGCGATTCTCATTGTTTTCTTGCTAGCAGGCCTGATGCAAATTGGACTAGGGTTAATCGGCGTTGGCAAGTATATTCGGTATATTCCTTATCCTGTAGTTTCTGGATTTATGACCGCTATTGGAGTTATAATATTAGTTACACAGGTTTTACCCGCAATGGGCTATTACCCTAAAGAGGATGCCGAACTTGTGAACAAGTACAAGCCGCAGGCCGAAGAGATTATTCTCGATAATATCTTGAAGGAAGAGGCAGGTGAAGGTATTCTCGTACTTGAAGATTTTGAGCAAACTATTAAAAGGGCAGGTAAGATTACCGAAGAAGACATGCTAAAAGAGGCCAGAACCCTCGCCAAGTCAGAGACTTCGGGTGTTGTTGGTGCGATTAAAGTTTTACCAAGGGCGATTCAGAACATCAATTGGCTTGAATTGATATTGGCCTTGGCCACCATTATTATCATTTACGGCTTTAAAAAAATCACCACAACCATACCCAGTGCCCTGGTCGCCTTAGTGGTCGTTTCAGGTGTCGCGTACGGTTTTGGGTTGAATTATCGACCAATCGAGCAGATACCTGGCGGACTCCCTATGCCGAACTTAGGTATCTTCACCAATTTCGAATTAGGTCAGGTTACCCCTTATGTATTTACCGCATTGACTTTGGCACTTTTGGGTGCCATCGATTCACTATTGACGTCAGTAGTGGCCGATAACATGACAAAGACTAAACACCAACCCAATAAAGAACTTGTCGGCCAAGGCATCGGCAACAGCATCGCTGCCATTTTCGGCGGTATACCCGGTGCTGGTGCAACTATAAGAACAGTTGTCAATATCAATGCTGGCGGCAAGAGTAAATTGTCAGGTATGGTCGCAGGATTGTTGTTGCTAGTTATTCTTTTGGCCCTGGGTCCTGTTGCATCGCAAATTCCTGCAGCCGTTCTTGCGGGCATTCTAGTAACTGTGGGTATCGGCGTGATGGACTACAAAGGGTTAAAGGCTATCCCCAGCCTTCCAAAAGACCTTAGTTTGGGTCCGATAAAATTCAGTTCCGAAGTTATAATTATGCTGGTAGTACTTGTGTTATCTTCCGTATGGAACTTGGTTTACGCTGTGGGGGTCGGGTTGATAATCGCTTCATTGATGTTTATGAAAAAGATGGGCGACCTTACTGCTGAGCGTTCTGATGTAAAGGCCTTGGTCGAAGAAGAAGGTTGGATGGACGAGGTCAACTTTCCTCAAAATTTAAAGGAAGAGGTATACGTAAAGCACCTTAAAGGCCCTTTATTTTTTGGTTCTACCAATGAGTTTCAGCAAATGGCCGATCAGATACCGAGAACGGCGTCTACCGTAATTATTCGTATGGATAGAATGCAGTACATGGATCAATCGGGCTTGTACACCTTGGAGGATGTTCTTATCGATTTAAAAAAATCAGAAATTAACGTGTTGTTCGTTGAAGTGCTACCCCAACCCCGCTATATGATGGAGCGGGTTGATGTCATTCCAGACTTGATTCCTGAAGAGCATATCTTCGAGAATTTTGCCGATTGTTTACATTGGATAGATGTAAACGTGAAAGAAAAATACACCAAGCGTGAAATTAATGGATGACGCTCAATTTCCACTTGTAGTCGCACTACTATAAACATGTATTGGAAATGGGAACGTTTTTATTGCAAACGAGTTTCTAATTTTATTTTTCTTCGTACTCCAAAACCGTATCTTTGCGCAACATTGAACCGGAGCAAAATGAGTATCAGCTTCGGTTTGTAAAATTTGAAATAGTACATGGGTAAACTTCTGATAGTAGGCACTGTAGCCTTTGACGAAATAGAGACTCCTTTTGGCAAAACGGATAAAATATTGGGCGGTGCGGCAACGTTTATCGGATTGGCAGCATCACAATTTGAGAACGAATCGGCCATTGTATCCATAGTTGGCGACGACTTACCGAAAGAGTATCTAGATTTACTCGAAAACAAAAACATTGACATATCGGGCATTGAGATAGTAAAGGGTGGAAAGACTTTTTATTGGAAAGGTAAATATCATAACGATTTAAATTCAAGGGATACATTAGCTACCGAACTGAATACCTTGGCCGATTTCAATCCCAGGGTCCCTGAAAAATTTAAGGATGCCGATGTGGTCATGTTGGGAAATTTACATCCCGGGGTTCAACTGAGCGTCATCAATCAAATGTCAAAACGCCCGAAACTTATCGTACTAGACACCATGAATTTTTGGATGGATAATGCTTTGGATGACCTTAAAGAGGTTATTAAGCACATAGACGTAATCACTATTAACGATGAAGAAGCCCGTCAGTTGACCAATGAGTATTCACTCGTAAAAGCCGCCGAAGAAATCCAGAAAATGGGTCCGAAGTATGTTGTCATCAAGAAGGGGGAACATGGCGCACTATTGTTCCATGATGAGAAAGTGTTCTTCGCTCCTGCATTGCCGCTAGAAGAGGTGTTTGACCCAACTGGTGCAGGTGACACCTTTGCAGGGGGATTCGCAGGATATTTGGCCGCCACTAGTGGTGTTTCCTTTGGAAACCTCAAAAATGCGGTTATTCATGGGTCTAATTTAGCATCGTTTTGTGTAGAACGTTTTGGAACCAAACGGATGCAAGACCTGAAAAGGGAAGAAGTAAATCAACGCTTGCATCAGTTCAAGACCTTGACCCAATTCGATATAGAATTAAGATAAAAAATAATCTGCCCCAATGTTCGGGGCTTTTTTGATCCATAAGCATTAGCTTTTTAATTATTTATACGTAACGCTTTTAATCACGCAAACCTCAATGAGCGACGCTATCAAACATGAATGTGGTATTTCGGTAATCCGATTGCTAAAACCCTTGGAATATTATAAGGAAAAATATGGTACTGCCTTTTATGGGGTCAACAAGATGTACCTCATGATGGAAAAGCAGCACAACCGTGGTCAAGACGGTGCAGGCTTTGCCAGTATTAAATTGGATATGAAGGCCGGTGAGCGCTACATGAGCAGAGTTCGCTCTGCGGAGCAACAACCCATACAGGATATCTTTGACCAAATCAACGATCGAATCAATACTACTTTAAAAGAACATCCGGAATATGTAGATGATGTTGCGATGCAAAAAAAACATATCCCTTATATCGGCGAAGTGCTTTTAGGCCATGTTCGCTATGGTACTTTCGGTAAAAATAGTATCGAAAGCGTTCATCCATTCTTAAGGCAGAACAATTGGATGCACCGCAACCTCATAATAGCCGGAAACTTCAACATGACCAATGTGAACGAACTGTTCGATAATTTGATTCAGTTGGGGCAACATCCCAAGGAAATGGCGGATACGGTCACAGTAATGGAAAAAATTGGTCATTTTCTTGACGATGCTGTTGCAAAGCTCTATAAACAGATTAAGAAACAAGGCCATACAAAACAAGAAGCTTCCCCATTGATTGCCGAACGATTAAAAGTTCATAAGATTTTAAGAAGAGCGGCAAAAAATTGGGATGGTGGGTATGCTATGGCCGGACTGTTGGGCCATGGTGATGCTTTCGTTTTGCGGGACCCTGCAGGCATACGTCCAGTTTATCACTATCAAGACGACGAAGTGGTAGTGGTCGCTTCCGAAAGACCTGCAATACAAACTGTATTCAACGTTCCTTATGAAGAAGTCAAAGAATTGACTCCGGGCCATGCCATTATCGTGAAAAAGAACGGCAGTACATCCGTCATGGAAATATTGCATCCAGTAGAGAGAAAGGCCTGCTCATTCGAACGCATCTATTTCTCAAGAGGCAGTGATAAAGAAATATATCAAGAACGTAAAATGCTGGGGAAATTACTTTTCCCCCAAATATTAAAATCGATTGAAAACGACATTAAGAACACCGTATTCTCCTATATACCCAATACCGCTGAAACCTCATTTTATGGAATGGTCAAGGAGGCTCAAAATTATCTAAACAAGCGAAAGGAAGAGCAAATTTTAGCCTTAGGTACCAAAATTACTAGCAAGCAACTTCATGAAATTCTCGAAATACGTCCACGTATAGAAAAGGTGGCCATCAAGGATGCAAAATTACGTACGTTTATTACACAAGATAGCAGCAGGGATGATTTGGTCGCACACATTTATGATATTTCATATGGTTCTGTGGATAAAGGGGACAATTTGGTCATTATAGATGATAGCATTGTTCGTGGTACGACCCTTAAAAAAAGTATTCTCCGTATTTTAGACAGGTTATGGCCTAAAAAAATAATTGTAGTTTCTTCTGCCCCACAGATTCGTTATCCCGATTGTTACGGTATCGATATGGCCAAGCTAGAAGATTTCATAGCCTTTAAAGCTGCTTTGGCATTGCACCAAGAACGTCTTACTATGAATGTGGTCGATGACATTTATGACAAATGTTTGGCGCAGACCGATTCTAAAGATATCGATGTAATTAATTACGTAAAGGATTTTTACGCTCCTTTTACCGCACAGGAAATTTCCCAAAAAATCGGTGAGTTATTGAGTCCTGATGGTATTAATGCCGAAGTGGAAATTATTTATCAAACTATAGAAAACCTACATAAAGCTTGTCCAAAAAACTTGGGTGATTGGTATTTCACTGGAAACTATCCTACCGCAGGTGGCAATAGAGTAGTTAATAGAGCATTTATAAATTTTTACGAAGGTAAAAACGAACGAGCTTACTAATGTGCATTAATTAGCTGATTTATAGGATTTCATCGATGAACTACTTTTAAACGTGTATTTCATCGACAATTTCCGCTATATGTCGTTTTTTGAACGATACAACTATTTTCCCAAGCTACATTTGAGCTTACCATAGCATAAGTAGGTTAAGTTCATGGTAAGATTTGGGGCAAAAAAGGCGGAGACTTCTCCGCCTTTTTTATTTTAGAAGTGTTTGCTTTTTGATTAATTCCCTGCTTATAATGTATTAATACCAACGGACGAACAAGTCTTAAGGTAGTTTGACTAATTCAGGAAGTATACCACGACTTTCTAGAATATTACAAAAGGTCTCTAAAATCGATAGTAGTTAGAATGCTACTTAACCCAAATATTCCTCCATACAACAAGAAATATTTTCCTCGCTGGCACTCTGTCATACATTTGTGGAACCATAGCATAAGTAGGTTAAGTTCATGGTAAGATTTGGGGAAAAGGCGGAACAAATTTGTTCCGCCTTTTTATATATGGGCTTTTTTGACTGGCATAAGTCTAACAACCAATTTATAAAGAAACCGCATTTAAGAAGGTTCACTTTCCTAGTAGTAATGGAATTGTCTAGGAATAGGCATATACGGTCTCCCTCTAGAGCTTCTTTTGGTTTGAAATCAATACTCATAATCTCTGTTATAAAAAAATCCGATATTGATAGAATTCTGTAGTTCAACCGAGGAAACGACCGTTTACCTAATTCATTTTAAAATAGAATAGAGTTATCCTATTTTTGGAGAACCATAGCATAAGTAGGTTAAGTTCATGGTAAGATTTGGGGAAAAGGCGGAACGTACATGTTCCGCCTTTTTATTTGTCTAAAATTGAGTGACTGTCGTATTAACCCCAACCCATACCAAGATAAACCTCATTATTGAACAAAAAAAACCATAATATTGAGAATATTTCTTTTTTATTTGTAGCAATACCAGTATTTTTGAGTTGCCATAGCATAAGTAGGTTAAGTTTATGGTAAGATTTGGGACGAAAAGGGTGGAGACTTCTCCGCCCTTTTCTATTTTGCAGTAGTACTATAAAAAAGCCCGTCACACAATGAAGTGTGACGGGCTTTTATTTTGATTAGATGTGTATCTAATATTACTTACCATCGGCGTAGCGCTTCGCTACTTCATCCCAATTGATTACGTTAAAAAACGCTTCTATATACTCAGGTCTTTTATTTTGATAATTCAAATAATATGCATGTTCCCATACATCAAGACCTAAAATAGGGTGGCCTCCACAACCTGTGTCAGGCATAACCGGGTTATCTTGGTTAGGTGTAGAGCAAATTTCTACTTTTCCACCTTCGTGTACGCAGAGCCATGCCCAACCTGAACCAAAACGTGAACCTGCAGCTTCAGTAAATTTCTCTTTGAAGCCATCGAAAGACCCAAACGCAGAATCTATGGCGTCTGCCAATTCTCCCGATGGGTTTCCACCACCGTCTGGTGACATAACCTTCCAAAATAAGGAGTGGTTATAAAATCCACCTCCGTTATTTCGCACAGCAGAGTTAGACATATCGAGATTACTTAATATATCTTCGATTTCTTTTCCATCATGAGTAGTGCCTTCAATAGCATCATTTAATTTTTTCGTGTATCCCGCATGGTGTTTATCATGGTGAATTTCCATAGTTCGCGCATCTATATTAGGTTCTAATGCGTCAAATGCATACGGTAATTTTGGTAGTTCAAAAGCCATTGTTTTCGTATTTTTAAAATTAACAGCCGCAAGCGTTCATTACGCATCGACCTCATACTTTTTCGATATCGAATATACATTTTTTAACATTTAAATCCCCCTAATTATTTGTTAAGAACGCCATTAGAATCCGTATTTTGCGTAAAAAAGCACTTGCAGCATTCTCCCTTCAGCATATTCAATGCTTCCGCCGGTTCGGGCAAGACACATACCCTTACAAAGGCGTATCTGAAGATTGCGCTATCTGGTGTTGGAAATTTTAAAAAAATCCTGGCCATTACGTTCACAAATAAAGCGGTGAACGAAATGAAACATCGTATTTTAGATAGTCTGAACCAATTCAGTGAAGTAATCGATATTGAAAAGGCACCACCCCTTTTCCTTGATCTCATGGATGAACTTCATATAGAAGCGCCGGCACTTCGCGAGCGATCAAAGCTTACGCTAAAGGAGATTCTACATAACTATGCCTTTTTCGATATCTCGACCATCGATACCTTTACCCATCGGCTCATTCGCACATTTGCGAAAGACTTAAAACTACCCCAGAACTTTGAAGTGGTACTCGATACCGACCTCATATTGGACGAAGCTGTAGCCAGACTTTTATATAAAGCAGGAACCAATCGGAAACTGACGAAAGTTCTTCTTGATTTTGCATTGGAAAAAATCGATGAGGATAAAAGTTGGGATATAGGTTTCGATCTTTTCAATATCGGAAAATTACTGTTCAATGAAACACACGCCGAGCATCTTGAAAAGATTCGGGACAAGGGCATAGATGATTTCTTAGGATTAAAGAAAGTACTGCGCAAAAGAATGTTATCACTAAAGGATAGCCTTGCTCAAACTGCAACCCAGACCTTACAGCTGATTTCCGAAGAAGGCTTAGAAACAACCGACTTCACAAGAAGCTCATTTCCTAATTTTCTAATAAAATTTTCAAAGGGAGATTTAAGAATCGATTTTTCAACCGGTTGGATCCAAAATTTTGAATCCGCCAATTTGTACAATAAATCGGCTCCAAACGAAGTAAAAGCAACTCTTGATCGGCTTCATCCTGAATTCTTCCTCGTTTTTAAAGCGCTAAAATCCGGTTTTTACGAAATGGCCTTTCTTAAAAATGCTTATGGCAATATCGTACCCTTAACCGTACTAAACGCGATCCAGCAAGAGGTGAAAGCGGTTCAGCTCGAAAACGATCAGCTTTCCATATCCGAATTCAATACGTTGATTTCCAAAGAGATTAGAAATCAGCCAGCTCCTTTTATCTACGAGCGACTTGGGGAGAAATACCGACATTACTTTGTCGATGAATTTCAGGATACCTCTGCCCTACAATGGAAAAACCTAGTTCCTTTGATTGGTAATGCCCTTGAAAGCGAAGATATGCAGGGCAAACGGGGCTCTCTATTTTTGGTCGGTGATGCTAAACAGGCCATTTACAGATGGCGGGGCGGCAGGGCAGAGCAATTTTTAAACCTGGCCAACGCCGTTGACAATCCATTTATAGTTCCTCCTAAAACAGAGTTATTGCCGGTCAATTATCGAAGCCATGAGGAAGTCATCAAATTCAATAATGCTTTTTTTACCGCTACCAGTGCATTTTTAAATAGCGAACTCTATAAGGATTTATTTCTAGAGGGTAATAAACAAGGCTACAATACCAAAAAAGGCGGAATTGTACAATTAGATTTCATAACAAAGAATGAAGAGATTGATACAGACCGAGCCTATTGTAAAGCCGTTCTGAAAACTATACGCGAAGTTGTGGACAGAAAATATGGCTACGGATCAATCTGTATTTTGGTAAGGGGTAAAAAAGACGGCGTCTTATTGGCCGATTTTTTGGCACATCAAGAAATACCAACCATATCTTCAGAAAGTCTTTTGCTTAGGAGTAGCGATAAGGTGCGTTTTCTTACCCATTTAATGGAATATGGCAATGACGATAAAAATTTAGAAGTAGCTTACGAATTGTTATCTTATTTGTCTTCAGATAAAAAATATCGTCACGCCTATATTACAAGTAATCTTTGGGAAGTCACTACACTACTTAAAACCGAATTTGATTTTGATTTAGGCGTTCTCAAACGCCTTTCGGTTTACGACGGTATGGAACTGGCCATAAAGCAATTTGACTTAGCTCCTTTGTCTGATGCCTATATAACCTATTTCATGGACGTAGTTCACCAAGTCGAACAAAAGGAAGGAACCGGAATTCAAGCATTTTTATCCTATTGGAACAAAAAAAAGGACAGATTAAGCATTTCTGCCCCAGAAAATATCGATGCCGTTCGCATCATGACCATTCACAAAGCGAAGGGATTGGAATTTCCCATCGTAATTTTCCCTTTTGCTAATGAAAATATGTATAAGCGAATGGACAAAAAGCTTTGGATACCTTTAAACGCAGATATCTACAGTGGTTTTGAAGAAATCTTAGTCAATGAAAAGAAAGAGGTAGAAAACTATAGTGACGTAGCCGCAGCGCTTTATTATGATGAAGAGCATAAAATGGAACTTGACGCATTAAATGTATTGTACGTGGCACTGACCCGTGCTGAAAAAGCATTATATATTATAAGCGAGAAAGACCTATCGCAGAATGGCGCCCACAAACCGGATTTATATTCCGGACTATTTATCGATTATTTAAAAAATAAAGGAATTTGGGAAGATGATCGCACTAGTTATTGCTTTGGTGCTCTAGATGTAAATATTTCCGAATCAGAGAGCTTGTCCAATGAAATCATTTCTTTTGGCTATACACATAAAAATAGACCGGGATTCCGCATTTTGACCACATCGGGTATGCTTTGGGATACGGACAGGGAGGCAGCCATATCAAAAGGAAATTTTCTTCATCACATCTTGGGTATGATTGAAACCGAAGATGATGTAGAAAAGGCTTTTAAATACCTTATCCAAAATGGGGATATAGCTCACGATGAAATTGAAAGCGCTAAGAATAGCGTCCGGCAAGTGGTGAATCATCCTGATTTAGGTGTATATTTTAGAAGCGGTGTCAAAGTAAGGAATGAAAAAGATATTATCACTGAAAATGGTAGATTAATGAGACCAGATAGAATTAATTTTAAAGGCAATATGGTAAGTCTTATTGATTATAAAACGGGTAAGTCAAATCCGAAGTACAAAGAACAACTGTATACCTATACCGATGCCTTGGAAAGCATGGGCTATACAGTTGAAAACCGTATGATTGTTTATATTAATGATGAGGTAACCTTTGAGAAGGTATAAATAGTTATCTTATAACACTTGTGTAATAGCTTAAAATCAAATACAGAATGGCAAAAAACATAAAATTCTCTAATCTAGATAGAAAGAAGTCTATAGAGACGCTGTCTAAAACTAAATATGATCTTGTGGTCATTGGAGGAGGAATTACGGGTGGTGGAATCGCCCTTGATGCTGCCTCACGTGGATTAAAAGTGGCTTTGGTCGAAAAAGGAGATTTTGCCTCCGGTACCAGTAGCAAATCTACGAAGTTGATTCATGGCGGCTTGAGATACCTAAAACAGTTCGATTTTTGGTTGGTTAAAGAGGTCGGATCTGAACGGGCCATCGTGCATAAATTGGCACCGCATCTAGTTATCCCAGAAAAGATGCTTTTACCGCTAATCGAAAATGGATCTTACGGTAAATGGTTGACATCGATTGGCTTAAAGGTGTATGATATTTTGGCTCAGGTAGAAGGCGAGGACAAGCGTAAAATGTTAGAGAAAAAAGAAGCTTTAAAATTAGAGCCACTTCTTCCAAAGAAAATTTTAAAGGGAGCAGGATATTATGCGGAATATCGCACAGACGACGCTCGATTGACTATAGAAAACATAAAAACCAGTCTTCAATTTGGTACCCAGGCTATCAATTATGCATCCGTCGAAGATTTCATATATGAGGAGGAGAAAGTTGCCGGTGTCAAAGTTAAAGATGTGCTTACAAATAAATCGTTCGATATAAAATCAAAATATGTGATTAGCGCTGCTGGACCTTGGGTTGATGAGCTAAGAAGCGTAAACAACTCTAAAAAAGGAAAACAGTTGCATTTGACTAAAGGTGTGCATTTAGTGTTTCCAAAAGAAAAACTTCCTATAAAACAATCTGTATATTTTGATGTGCCCGATGGGCGCATGATGTTCGCCATTCCTCGTGGAAATGTAACGTACGTTGGCACTACCGATACTAATTATAACAATGACAAAGACCATGTAACCACTGATCTTGCCGATGCCATATACCTAATTTCAGCGGTTAATAATATGTTTCCGAGTATTGAATTGGAAATGGAAGATATCATATCTTCTTGGGCAGGTCTTCGTCCCTTGATACACGAAGAAGGCAAATCGGCTTCTGAACTTTCTAGAAAAGATGAGATTTTCACATCCGATAATGGTTTAATAAGTATTGCTGGCGGAAAATTGACCGGATATCGCAAAATGGCGGAAAGGGTAGTAGATCGTATTGCCAAAAAAATGGAGGAGGAAAATGGAACGGAGCTTAAAAAATGTTTCACTGAAGACATCCCCTTAAGCGGTAATGACGGCTTTAAAAAATTCAAATATGTAACCAAATATATTGCTGATGTTTATGAACGTATGATGCCTGATGGTTTCAATGAACACGATGCTTGGGCACTAGTTACGCGTTATGGTAAACAGACCGAAACTATTTTAAAATCATATACTAGCTACAGTGATACCGACCAGTATGTTCGTATGATTAAGGCAGAACTTCATTTCTGTATCGATTATGAAATGGTACAGAACCCAATGGATTTTTTTATTCGCAGAACGGGTAGGTTGTATTTCGATATCGACAGTATCCGAAAGTATATGGAGCCTATTTTGGATGAGTTCGAAACCATTTATAAAGTTGATGAAGCGCAGATTTTGCAGTGGCGTGAAACTTTGCAAGCAGAGTTGGAAGAGCATTCCAATTTTTCATTGGAGCGGGTTTGATAAATTCCACTCTATTGGGTTCCTCCCTGAGCTGCAACTTACATCGGTTTGATGGAGCGAGTCGTTGAAAATATTTTCAGCAATCTGAAAAAATACGGATTATATAAGTCATGGCCTTCATTTTAAAGTATGACTTCATAACTATTTTTCAAATATCGTAATACTGCAATGGCATAACCTACTGTGGCAACACGGTCTAAGCTGCCATTTTTCATCATTGTCGGTATATCTGAATTTTCGGGTTGGTTCTCAAAGGCTTGGGCCCTAAATGTATGCTAATTCGTCAATGATTATACAAATGAATTATAATACGCTAAATCAAATTTCAGCTCAGAATTTTTACCGATTGATTCATAGCGGCAGCCCCATAGAACGGTAATTCTTAATAGGCAAAATTGCATAAACCATAGGCCAACTGACGAGATTATAGAGAAATTTGAAACCTTTCAAGGCGTTGCTAACTGGTTCATCTTCTCCATTTTCAAAGCCTCAATTAGAAGGGGAGTCTGACCGATAGAATTCCGATTATATAGATGTCTAAAAAGCAAGAACAAGACATTTTGAGAATTAAGCACGAAAGGTTGGTCTTCATTGAGAAAGTGCAAGGAGTCAGACTTTTGAGGTTTTTTGGAACTTCAAAAACTCAACCTATGGTCTTCTATTTAGGAGTTGTGTTATAGGCAAAGAAAAGTACTGCGGAAATTAAAAGTGGCCAAAGTCGCACGGTCTTGAATTGTCTTATCTTAAGTTAGAAAATTTACCTTAATCCAACTCTTCAGTCAAATCCATAAAAATACGTTTTGCATTTTTTCCCTCATACAAAACGCTGTAAACCGCGTCTATAATGGGTGCTTTCACTTCCTTTTTAAACTTCGATTTAATGTCGAAGGCACTTTTGGCCGCATAATAGCCTTCTGCAACCATACTCATTTCCATTTGAGCACTTTTAACTGTGTAGCCCTTACCAATCATATTTCCAAACATTCGGTTCCTGCTAAAAGTGGAATAGCCCGTTACCAATAGGTCACCCAAATAGGCGGAGTTATTGATATTCCTGTCGATTTTATGGATGCGTTTGGTAAATCGCTTCATCTCGCGAATGGCGTTACTCATAAGAACGGCTTGAAAGTTATCGCCATAACCTAAACCATGGGCGATACCCGCTGCAATGGCGTAAATATTCTTGAGCATGGCAGCGTATTCTGCACCGATGATATCTTCGGTAACTTTGGTTTTTATATAATCGCTGCTGAGATTTTTTGCTACATATTCCGCCTTTTCAGGGTCGGCGCATGCAATGGTAAGGTATGAAAGGCGTTCTAGAGCGACCTCTTCGGCATGGCAAGGCCCGGTAATCACTCCAATATTTTCATAAGGTATACCATATACTTTGTGGAAATGCTTTCCAACAATCATTCCGGTTTCCGGCACTATCCCTTTAATGGCCGAGAATATGGTTTTGTCTTGTATAGGAGCGGTTAGTTTCTCTAATTCTTTACCCAGAAAGGCAGATGGAACCGCAAAGATTAGAATATCAGCCTTCTCAACAGCCACATTGATATCGTCGGTCAACTCAAGTTTATTTGTGTCGAAAGTGACCGAGGTCAGATAATTCGGATTATGCTTTTGAATATTAATAAATCCTACGGCATCTGAATTACGCATGTACCAGCCCACTTTCTCTTGATTTACACAGAGCATTTTAACAATGGCTGTAGCCCAACTCCCACCCCCGATTACTGCGAATTTCTTTGTTTTGTTCATGTTGATTTTTAATTTATATCCAAAACTAATTAAATAGTATGGCAAAGACTTATTGGATGGGTTTAAATGTAAATTACGATGAAATACATAAAATTTTAACGTCCACTTAGCATGAAACAGGCAATGATTCTAAGCAGTAGGCGTTATTATTAGTAGTATGTATCAAACAATATTCCTGCGATCAATAATCGCAGATGACATGTTTTTGGTTGGTTATTTAGTTAGAGACCGCCCTTGCTTCAACAGTGAGGGCGGTTTTGTTTATTGAATAATTAGTAATTCAATCACATGTGACTTTTTAAAAGAAATTCAAATCGGTGTTGACTTCAGAAGGCCCAACTGGAAACCTGTAGATTTCAATTCTATGTCTGTCCACTAACATCTTCCATAATGGCAGGTTCGATAGTTGTATCATCTGTAGAATGCAAAACCGAAATATCGCCCGTTGTCTCGAAAACTACAGCTCTAACCTGTGAGAATTGTAGCACATTGGCTTCCCTTAATTTTCCCATTAAATCTGCCCTACTTACCAGAGCCTTTTTTAAATTATCCTCAAAAATTTCCCCATCTTTCATTAACAGAATTGGTGTGTTTGTTAGCAACTTTTCCGCACTATCCGAAGAAGATAAAATTTTGGAGAATAAAACTTGTAAAAAAGCTAAGAGCGCTAAGGAGACGAATGCTGGCATTAAGCTCGACACCGGTTTGTTTACGGCATCCGCTAGAATTGACCCCATAGCAATGGTTACCGCAAAATCAAAGCTCGACATCTTGGCAAAAGTCCGTTTGCCGGCGATACGGGTAATCAACATGATGTACAGATAGATACAAATTGCCGCAATGCACATCTGAACAATAGTCCATGGCTCTAATGAAGTAAAAATTTCCATATGTTTAGGTTTTGCGATTTACATTTCTAATTTTCGGTTGCTTACTTTAGTTTGTTAATCATTTTGACCTTTATGCTACACGACAAATCAAAGCAGCACCCTATCTCTTTTGTAACGAACCTAGCGTGCCAGTAGGATTTCGTATTTAAAAAATATTACCTATTGCTTTACCAGCTCTAAGGTCTGTACCTGATTTTTACCGTCAGTTGATTTCCATTTCTGGCTCTTATTTTTGTTTTCCAGATAAATCCAAGTTTTTGATATCTCGTCGTCAGTGCCTTCAATGGTTATATAGGTTTCAGTAGCAGACCATTTAAATGGTGTACTTTCATCTCTTTCGATTCCCAGTACTGAATAGTTCATCATTTTTTGACCCGTGCCATCCTTATCGAAGGAAATAGTACCTACGTTCTGTAATGATATTCCCTTGTTTGCCGGCCTTACGGTTTCATAATTTTGCACCGACCATGTGCCTACCAAACGAGGAGCGCAAGATGCTGCCAATAATAGCAACGAAAAGTATAGTATTTTCAATGATTTTGTTTTCATGGTAAATAAGTTTTATTTTTAGAATGATAACGTAATTTTTTGGTAATGGTTGCCCTCGAAGACAAATTTTTGAGCACGTTTTGTAATGGTAGAATTTGAGGTCGGGGGGAGTTCAGTGAAATTGCGTATTTTTGCGCGCTTAAAAATCCCACTCATTGAAAAAGTACCTCAACCTCTTCGACTTCAGGCAAAAAGTAGATTATAAAACGGAAATTCTTTCCGGTCTCACTGTAGCCTTGGCGCTAGTACCCGAGGCTATCGCCTTTGCCCTAATTCCAGGTTTTTCACCCCTGACCGGACTCTATGCGGCATTTATATTGTGTTTGATAACATCAGTTTTTGGAGGGCGACCAGGAATGATTTCAGGTGCTACCGGTGCAGTTGCGGTAGTTTTTATCGGATTGATTTTAGAACTAAAACGTAATTTTCCAGGAATTGAGCCGGAAACCATATTGAACTATGTTTTTGCCACCGTTATATTAGCTGGCACACTACAAATTACAGCAGGGCTTTTACGTCTGGGTAAATTTATCCGTTTGGTACCACAGCCCGTAATGTTCGGTTTTGTAAACGGACTGGCCATCATCATATTCATGGCCCAGTTCCCCAACTTTTATCAAAAAGGAACAGAAAACCTTTTACCAACAGGTCCGTTTTTGACCATGCTAGGTTTGGCTCTGTTAACCATGCTCATTATTTGGGGACTCCCCAAACTGACGAAGGCCGTACCCTCATCATTAGTAGCCATAGTAGTCGTTTCGGCAATTGTCATAGGCTTTGGGGTAGACACCCTTACTGTGGCCGGAATTATGGGCGAAGGTGAATCGATCAGTGGGGGCTTTCCTCCAATATCAATTCCACAGATACCTTTAAATTTCGAATCGTTTAAGATTATTTTCCCTTATGCGGCCATTGTGGCGGGTGTAGGCTTGATAGAAAGTTTGTTGACACTCAATATTATCGATGAAATTACGGAGACTCGAGGCAGTGGCAATCGGGAATGTGTCGCTCAAGGTACGGCGAACATCTTTTCCGGATTTCTATCGGGCATGGGAGGTTGTGCAATGATTGGGCAGAGTTTAATTAATGTTTCGGCAGGTGCACGCGCTAGATTATCAGGTATAACTGCAGCGGTCATGCTGCTGATTTTTATTATGTTCGGTTCTAGTCTTATAGAGCGATTGCCGATGGCCGCTTTGGTCGGACTGATGTTCATGGTTGCAATCGGTACGTTCGAATGGGCTAGTTTTAAGACATTTCGAAAAATGCCGAATTCAGACGTAGTGGTAATGGTATTGGTTACCCTGATTACAGCAATTACCCATAATTTAGCTATAGCCGTGCTCTTAGGGGTTATCATATCTGCACTTGCTTATTCGTGGGAAAATGCTAAACGTATCCGGGCACGAAAGCTTATAGATGAAAATGGCGTAAAGCATTATGAAATCTATGGACCCTTGTTTTTTGGTTCTACAACCTTATTCGGC
Organism: Pricia antarctica; assembly: GCA_011050085.1. Classification (GTDB taxonomy): domain Bacteria; phylum Bacteroidota; class Bacteroidia; order Flavobacteriales; family Flavobacteriaceae; genus Pricia; species Pricia antarctica_A. The sequence goes on from DRGL01000023.1 coordinate 410,121, forward strand.
GAAAAATTCGATGTGCCAAATGACCCGGAAGAAATCATCATTGATTTTAAGGAAAGCCGTGTGGCGGATATGTCTGGTATAGACGCTCTGAATAAGATTACGGAGCGCTATGCCAAAGTTGGGAAGAAGGTGCATCTACGTCATTTGAGCAAAGATTGCATCCGACTATTAAAAAATGCCGATGAAATCATCGACGTTAACGTACTTGAAGACCCTACCTATACCGTTATGGCTGATAAGTTGAATAAAAAAGATGATGAAGAGATGAAGAATCCTTATAAAATATGGGGTCTTTAAAGGATTGTTAATTGGATGGACAAAATGCGAAGTACTATTGGCAGATAACCATCTACCTATTGTTTTATTATTCTTTAAAACCTCGATAGTTCAAATTGGACATTCCAAGGTGGCAATGTGCTTTCAAATACCTCTCAATCCTCATTAATTTCTAGGATGGTTTTCTTATCTAGTATTGGCGGTTTTCGATGCTTAGTGCCCTGCTCATAAGAGTAGGCTAATTTGATTAAGGTAGGTTCGTCGTACATTCTTCCCAAAAATTGTAGACCTGCCGGTAAATTTCCATTACTATATCCCATTGGAACCGTAAAAGCGGGTTGACCCGTGTGGGGAGCGATAATCTGGCTGTTATCTCCTTTATATTCTTCCTCAAAATATTCAATGCGCGCCGGTTTATTGTTCCAAGAAGGATAGATAATAGCATTTAAATTCAGGGAATCCATAACGCCCTCTATAGCTTCCCTAAAAGCAATTCGCTTTTCATCTCGATAGGCATCATTACATTCCGCATCTGAATCTCCCCAACGCCCGATAGCATTTGTGCTTTCTAATAATTGCTGTTTTGCATAATCGGATGTCGTGCCGATGCGGATAATATCTTCTATGGTTTTTACAGTGTCATTCTTTACATAAGTCTCCAAAAAGGATTCTACATCCGTGCGAAAGTCTGCACACCATTGATTTTTTCTAAGGATATCGAAATTCGGAATGACTAATGGGTCTATAATTTCAGCTCCCAATGCCCTCAAATCAATAATGGCGGTTTCGAACAAAGCTTTTATCTCAGCATTTGTGCCGTCTTCGCTCAGTTCTCGTAGTACACCTATTCGAGCGCCTTCAAGTCCGTTTTCATTTAAATATTGCCTATAATTATCCGGCGTCTTGCCGCGAGAATTCAGTGTAATCGAATCTTCAGTATCAACCCCTACCATTACTTCCATCATACGAGTGGCATCCTCAACATTTCGACACATCGGGCCGACCATATCATTTCGTAAAAATAAGGGTACGATTCCCTCCCTACTTATCAATCCAAGCGTAGTTCTAAAACCGACCAGTGCATTGTGCGAAGATGGCCCGCGGATAGAGTTACCGGTGTCGGTACCCAGCCCGCCTACCGCTAGGTTCGCAGCAATGGCTGCCGCCGTACCTCCGCTTGAACCCGCTGGTACATATTTTAAATTATACGGATTCAACGTTGTACCCTTAGTAGAACTTTCTGTGTGCATTGCAGAAAAGGCCCATTCGGCCATGTTCGATTTTGCCAGAATTATGGCGCCGGCTTCCACAAGCTTATCTATGATAAAAGCATTTTTTTCGGGAATAAAATCTCTAAGTGCGAGAGAACCTGCTGTTGTCGGCATTCCAACCGTATTGATATTGTCTTTAACGATAATAGGAATGCCATGTAACGGCCGTAATACTTTAGTCCGCTGGTATTCTTTGTCTAAAGCGTTGGCAATATTTCGCACATCTTTGTTGAGTACGGTAATGGCATTGATTTGTCCATCAATTTCGTCAATAGCAGAAAGATATCCCTCTACCAAGTCTAAACTATTGTACGATCCATCAACGTAAGCCTTATGAATTTCAGAAATGCTTAGTTCTTTTAAAACTAGACCTGCTTCACCTTCGTTTACCTGACAAGCCGTGAGGTAATGTATCAAGAACAAGGCTAAGGAAATGGACTTCATTTTAATCATAGAAAAAGAATTACTTACAATAGTATTAGAAATACATTAACAAGAACCGTCGGCAATCCGAGATGGTAACCATTTTATGTATCCTTTCAACTAATTTCATGGACTACTCAATCCTAAAAATTAATTTCCCAGAAATATCAATGTTTTTCGTAGATATACTGACTGTTATAAAATAATCAAGTTGACTATTAAACCTATCTTGATTTCCACTGCAGGGTCGATAAAAGTCGAAAGCTCTTATTTTAAAACTATGCTATCAATCAATAGTTTGAAGTTTTCTTCCTTCTTATTCCCGATTAAAAAAGTGATTTCCTCAATGTAATCCTCCGAAAAGTTAGGCATGTCAAGTCTTCTTCCTCTATATTGGGGGTACATATCCGCTAGAAATATTTCTATTTCTTGCCAGTCACCAGTGGTGGAAAATGGTTTGATGTATGAATGTGACGTTTCTGTATTATCCTTGATTCTAAACTGAAAATCTTTACCATCCCCTTTGATCTTGATATGTATCTTGGTATAGTGGTTCACGTTGATTTTCTGAAAATCGTAACGTAAAGATGAAAATCCACCATTATTTTCCAAGGATATGCTGCCCTCAAAAACACCAAGACCAGTTGCATCCAATCGAAATGTACTCGATGATTCACCTCCCATAACTACATCGTCTACAGTTCTCCAATTTTCAATATTTGCAGTTTTATCGAAGTCAAAAATTACTTTTGGGGTCAGTGAAGCGAATAATACTATCATGCTTATACTATATTTCAAAATTGTTCACTTTTTAATTAGGCCTTATCAACTATAATAATGTTCAAACATTGTAAGTATCAAAATAGTGTTTTACTCGATCAATGTGTTTCGCTTTAGATGCTTTACTTAACCAACTTGCTTCAAAAGCATTAATGGCTAGCTGCATCAATTGGCCTTTGTTTAAGTTCAGCGCTCTAGCGGTTTCATAATAATTTTCATTCATGTAACCACCGAAATATGCTGGGTCGTCGGAGTGAATAGACGCTAGAATTCCTAAGTCGAGCATTTTTTCAATGGGATGGTCTTCCAATCTTTCAATCACCTTCAACGCAACGTTACTCAATGGGCACAAGGTTAATGGTATGCTCTTGTATAACAAGCGGTCAATTAAAGTTCCATCGTCCAAACAACGATTACCATGATCTATACGTTCAACCTTCAAAGTATCAAGTGCATCCCGAATATAGTCGACAGGGCCTTCTTCCCCTGCATGGGCAACCAATTTGTAACCATGTTTTGCCGATGCTTTAAATACACTGACAAATTTAGCCGGAGGATTACCCAATTCTGAGGAGTCTAAACCTACTCCATCGATATATTGTTTGAAAGGTACAGACATGTTAAGGGTCTTAAATGCCGCTTCTTCGCTCAAATGCCTTAAATACGACATTATAAGTCTAAAGGATATATTTAATTCTTGCTTCCCTTTTTCGAGTGCCTTATAAATACCCATTAAAACCACCTCAAATTCAATACCTCTATCGGTATGGGTCTGTGGATCGAAAAAGATTTCTACATGCACCACATTTTGACTGTGAACTTTAATTAAATAAGCCCAAGTCAAATCATAAAAATCCTGTTCGTGAATGAGCACTTGCGCACCTTCATAGTAAATGTCCAAAAATTCTTGAAGATTACCGAACCTGTAGGCATCCTTTAACGACGAAATGCTATCATACTTAAGGCTGATATTATTTCTACGAGCTATCTCAAACATAAGCTCAGGTTCAAAACTTCCTTCAATATGTAAATGAAGTTCTGCCTTTGGAATACCTTCGATTAATTTCCTAAGATGAGGTAGGTGCATTTAAATTATAATAAAAAGAACTGCACAATGCATTTAAGATATACTTGCAACATTGTACAGTTCTGACCAACTCTATTTTTTGTCCGGTCTACTCGGACGTACTTCTATCTTACTAGGTAAAGTTCTTGAATTTAATTTTAAAAGATCCACTACAATTTCACCGATATCCTCGGGCTGTATCTTCCATTCATCTGAAGCGTCCGGTTCGTTACCATCAAAATGAGTAGCAACAGAACCTGGCATAATCGTGGAAACCTTTATGTCATATTTTCTAAGATCTAACATAACGGCTTGAGAAAATCCTACTACACCAAATTTTGTAGCGTTATACCCTGCCCCTGTCGCAAAGAAATTACAGCCTGCCAAACTTGCCAAGGTCATGTAATATCCCTTTGATTCTTTAAGCGCTTCGACCGAAGCTTTTAGCGTATGAAATACACCGTTTAAGTTTGTGTTAATCATTTGATGCCAATCTTCATCCGACATTTCGTCTATAGGAGCAAAGTTGCCTACCCCTGCATTGGCTAAAACGACATCTAACTGACCCCATTTGTCCAAAATCTTTTGTACTGCTTTTTTTTCGTCACCATGCTCGGTTACATCTGATTCTATGGCCAATATTTGACTATCATTGCCAAGTTGTTCAGCAGCTTTTTCAACCGATTTAAGTGTACGGCCACTGATAGCAACTCTCATTCCCGCTTCGATAAGCTTTTCAGCTACTCCGTAGCCTATCCCTTTTGATCCTCCGGTAATATAGGCTACTTTATCTTTTAAGTCTTTCATCTGTAAATTTTTAGTTATAGGTGAAGGTATTGTATAATGCCCAAAAATTTTGTTGTTATCCGAATATGGTTTTGCTCATATCACATCTTTATCCGTTTTTCTTGTTTATACGGTAATAGAAAACTATTTTTAGAATCTATACAATCGTTTGTAACCAGAATATTATTTCAATCCATAAGTACGCTATATCAATCCTTTTTGCATAGATGAAAAACGAAAATCCCTTTTTAAAAAATAATTTTTTACTGGAAAGCAAGTATGCAGAAACCCTTTACCACGATTTTGCGGCGCAGATGCCTATAATTGATTACCACAATCACCTTCCTCCGAAAGCTTTGGCTGACGACCACGTTTTCGAAAATATTACCCAGGCTTGGATTAACGGCGACCATTACAAATGGCGTGCGATGAGAAATTTGGGCATTGACGAAAAATTTATCACTGGAAACGCCCCCGATAAAGAAAAATTTGAAAAATGGGCCTCCACTGTGCCCTACACTATGCGAAACCCCTTATATCATTGGACGCATATGGAGTTATCGCGATACTTTGACTGTGGTGAACTTCTCTCCCAAAAAAATGCATCTTCGATCTACTCATCGGTTTCGGAAAAGCTAAATACACCTGAATTCAGTTGCCGCAACCTTATGTCAAAGATGAACGTAGAATTAGTGTGTACCACAGAAGACCCGACAGACACACTAGAACATCATCAAAAATTGGCAAAAAGTGATTTTGATACCAAGGTCAGTACTGCTTTTAGACCTGACAAATCTATTCTAATTACTAGTGAAAATTATAACGCTTATATCAATACCCTGGGAGAGGTTTCTGGGGTTTCCATTGATACCTACGATGCACTTTGTGATGCCCTAACTAAACGCGTTTCGTTTTTTCACGATAATGGCTGCCGGCTTTGCGACCATGGGCTGAGCCATTTATCCGCCGACGACTTTACAGAATCGGAAGTAAAAGCTATCTTTAAAAAACGCCGGGAAGGCCATTCCATTTCGCCGACCGAGGCCAGTAAATTTCAAAGTGCCCTTTTATTGTTCCTTTCGGAAACCTATCATGATTTCGGTTGGGTACAACAGTTCCATTTGGGCGCTTTACGTAACAACAATGGGCGTATGCTCGAAAAACTAGGTCCTGATACAGGTTGGGATTCCATCGGCGATTACAAGCAGGCGGAAAGCTTGTCGAAATTTTTAGATACTTTGGATGGAAAGGACAAATTGACCAAAACAATAATTTACAACGTTAATCCAACGGATAACGCAGTGATGGCCACCATGATTGGTAACTTCAACGATGGTAGCTTGAAGGGGAAAATACAATGGGGCTCTGGTTGGTGGTTTTTAGATCAGAAGGATGGTATGACCGAACAGATGAATACGCTCTCAAATATGGGACTTATTAGCTGCTTTATCGGAATGCTTACCGATTCCCGAAGTTTTTTATCTTTTCCAAGACATGAATATTTTCGTCGCATTTTATGTAACCTTTTCGGTGAAGATGTCAAAAATGGTGAATTACCCAACGATATGGACTGGATTGGCAAATTGGTGCAAGATATCAGCTATAATAACGCTAAAGCCTATTTTGACTTTTAATGAAAATATATCTAAAATATTTCCTTTGCTCTTTTCTTCTGGTGAGTTCGTTTTCCTGCGATAAATTGAGCAGTGTTCGCACTATTCGATTGGGACATGGTCTCGATACCGGCCATTCAGTACACAAGGCTATGGTCAAAATGGGAGAGAATCTCGAGGAGATTTCTGGAGGTAAAATGGTTTTGAAAATTTATCCCAGTCAACAGTTGGGAACTGAAAGACAATGCCTTGAACTATTGCAAATCGGCAGTCTAGATATGACAAAGGTTTCAGTAGGCACTTTGGAGAACTTTGCCCCTAAAATGAGGGTCTTGGGTCTTCCGTTTTTGTTTCGTGACCGGCAGCACTCCTTTGATGTTCTTGACGGCCCTATCGGACAAGGTTTACTAAATGAAGGAGAACAATATTGGCTTAAAGGCCTTGGGTATTATGACGCCGGAAGTCGTAGTTTTTATACGAAAGACCGTCCGGTCAATAATCCAGAAGACTTAAAAGGACTTAAAATCAGGGTCATGGAAAGTGTTACTGCCGTAAATATGGTCAAAGAATTAGGAGGTTCCCCTACCCCTATATCTTGGGGAGAATTGTACACCGCCTTGCAGCAAGGCGTAGTAGACGGCGCCGAAAATAATCCGCCCAGTTTTTACCTATCTAGGCATTATGAGGTATGTAAATATTATACGTTGGATGAGCATACCGTTCTTCCAGATGTACTTTTGGCAGGTACACATTTGTGGGATAGATTATCGGAAGAAGAGCAAGGTTGGTTAAAACAGGCCGTTGATAATTCAGTTGGCTACCAAAGAAAATTATGGGCCGAATCGGAGGAAGAGGCGTTAGCAGAAGTACAGAAAGCTGGCGTAGAAATCATCAGACCCAATAAAGAATTATTTTCATCGGAAGTAGAGAACATCTACGACAAGTATAAAGATGATAAAGAAATGTATCAGCTGATACAGGATATACGAGCGACCAAATAAACAATCTGTTTTAAGAATGCAATTACGAAAAACAATAGATAAAGTGCTGGCGAATGCACTGGTTATCATCATGGCCGTTATGGTACTAAACGTATTGTGGCAGGTTTTTAGCCGATTTTTATTGGGTGCACCCAGTTCATTCACTGATGAACTTGCCCGATACCTTTTGATATGGATAGGTATCTTGGGCGCTGCCTATGTTTCAGGTCAGAACCTTCATGTAGCTATTGATGTATTGCCCAAGCGATTCAGTGAAAAAACACAGAAGATTTTAAAATCTATTGTCAGTTGGCTCATCATTTTGTTCAGCCTATTTGCTCTAGTGGTAGGTGGGGCAAGGCTTGTATACATAACGTATGTGCTCGATCAGCATTCACCGGCGCTTCAAATGCCTTTAGCATTGGTTTATTTGGTAATTCCCATTAGTGGTGTCTTGATTATTTATTACAAACTTTCCGATATTTTAACAAAATAATTTTATGGAATATGCTCCCGTATTGGTATTGGTCATCAGTTTTATCGTCTTACTGGCCATTGGTACGCCCGTAGCGTGGAGTATCGCTATATCATCAGTGTTAACCATGTTGGTTAGTATACCCTTCATACCTGCATTTACAACAGTTTCGCAGCGCATTGGTACTGGTCTAGATAGTTTTGCATTGTTGGCTATACCCCTCTTTATTCTTTCTGGAGAATTGATGAACAAGGGTGGCATAGCACATCGTCTGATTGCCTTTGCCAAGACTTTAGTCGGTGCATTGCCAGGTGGATTAGCTTTAATCAATATCATTTCCGCTATGTTGATGGGAGCCATTGCCGGATCTGCAATGGCAGCAGCATCTGCCATGGGAAGTATCATTGGACCGGAAATGGAAAAAGAAGGGTACTCTAGGGAATTTGGTGCCGCAGTAAATATAACGGCCGCAACAACGGGTCTCGTAATTCCACCAAGTAACGTATTGATAGTTTATTCTCTGGCTAGCGGTGGTGCATCGATAGCCGCATTGTTTCTTGCCGGATATATACCAGGTATACTTACCGGGTTATTTCTTATGATCGTAGCCTCTTTGTGGGCCAAGAAAAAAGGATTCAAATTGGGAAAACGAAGCTCTCTAAGGGAGATTTTCAAGTCCTTTATAGAAGCATTACCTAGTTTATTCATGTTGATTGTTGTTATCGGGGGAATTGTAGCCGGTATTTTTACAGCTACCGAAGCTTCTGCCATCGCAGTACTCTACAGCCTGATTCTTGGCTTTATATATAAAGAAATTTCATTCCCTAAACTTCCAAAAATTTTACTGGATTCCTCGGCCACAACAGCCATAGTTATGCTGCTCATCGGTACCTCTATAAGTATGTCTTGGGCGTTATCTTATGAGAACATACCTCAGGATATCAGTTCAGGACTCTTGAATATCAGTGATAACAAAATTATCATTCTTCTGATTATCAACTTATTATTATTATTCGTCGGTATTTTTATGGACATGACCCCTGCCGTACTCATATTTACTCCGATTTTCTTGCCCGTAGTAACGAAATTGGGAATAGACCCGGTTCATTTCGGTATTATCATGGTGTTAAACCTTTGTATCGGTCTATGTACGCCACCTGTTGGCTCAGTGTTATTCGTCGGGGTGGGTATTGCCAAAACTACCATTGAGAAAGTCGTGAAACCGCTGCTACCTCTTTTTGTTGCGATGATTATTGCCCTTATGCTCGTCACGTATATACCAGCATTAAGTTTATGGTTGCCAAGTTTGTTCGATTTGTAGAAGTCTTACTTTGGTGTTACTTTACCTTCTTTTAAGTCTATGGTAAATTCATTGGCTGGCTCACCGGATAATTGCTTTTTGAAAATACGTGCAAACTGCCATAGTTCCGGGAAATTTTGGTTCTGAGTTGTATTTTCCAATGATTCGAATAGCATCTCGTATTGTCGGACTCTATCTTCTCCGATATCTTGTAATGCTAGTTTATCTGCACTGCGCAATCGATAGAAATCGTAAATGAGGTCGAAACCTCCCCATTGCTTAAAATTTTCAATATCAAGTCCTTTTTGGCTACATAAGCTTTCCGCTTTTTTGCGAGCATCACGCCATAAAGTCGAATCTGTCGTGCCTTGTAATACTTTCATTAGCTCATCTTTAGTAAATATAGGGTCGGTTAAGGATAAAATAAGAAATTGTTCCCCATTAAGACTTCGAAAAAAATCAGCTATTGCTTTCGGCCAATCGTCATACAGAAATCGCAAGCGAACAAGCTCTTTTAAATGCCAATTGGTATATTCCTTATAACTTACTGATTTCAAAATACTTTCGTTCCATACAGCCTCGGAGTTAACCCCTTTCAAAAACCTATACTCTTCCTCGTAAAGCTCAAAGAACATATCAAAATCTAAAACAGAATCCAACACCACCGTTTTCACTTCAATCATATCATCAGCCTTTATGCTTGCGATTTTATATGCTGGTTTATAGGCGGCTAAGGAAGGCACTTGTATATTAACCAATGTATTGCCGGATACAGAGGTATATATTCCAGTATCATTTAGATGCATATGTCCTCCTATATGTACTTGTATTCCGGCGTCTGCAAACACCTCTGCTACCTTTTCAACGGGAATGCGATAAGCCTGCGACGCATCCTCTCCTAGCAAATCCGAAATTTCGTCCGACGCGCCATCATTGAAATCGACCATCGGATAATGGCTGAACGCAATTAAGGTTTTCCCCAAGCGCTTAGCTTCACTCGCAATCTCTGTAACCCAATTTATTAAATATTGCTTATGATGGAGTACTTCATTATATCCTATACCCGCACCCGCATATTGATTGGGTTCATCTGCAAGAATATATACGTTGGCATCCAAAGCCAATACCCAGATTCCATTAACGGGCTCAACAACATAACTGACATCGGGCAGCGCCGATTCGCCATTCGCTTTAAAGTTTTTGCGTTTTTCAAAAAGAGAAGCATCTTTTGCCCTTTCTAAGGAGTACGTCTCATAGGTATAGTTTGAAAAAGGAGTAGCCCAATATTTGTAGTTTGCTTTGGGGAAAAAACCATGTTCGGAAAGGCGGTTTACAATGCCTTCGTAACCAAGTGCCTTAATATCTTTACTAATTATTGTTGGATGCTCTGTTCGGAGGTTGGAAAAGTACATCCCAGCTTCACTCATTATAGGTTGCGCCTTTCCTGCACTTCCTAAAAAGTCGGATTTGCCTGCCTCCATATCGAATGGTCTAATTGGGTCGTGGTTACCAGTTGTAAGAAAAAAAGAAATATCATGTTCTTCAGAATACTCCTGAAGTATGCGATTAAGACCCTCTACATTTAATGGCTGCCCATCGTCGCTAAAGTCACCAGGTAAGGCAATAAGGGTAATGCCCCTTTGCACTGCATCATCTAATGCGGCCCGAAAAGCGAAGTAATTTTCGTTGAAGAGCCGGGTGGAATGCAATTGCGCGTTCATCGTCCGAATTAGTGCATTGGTGTTGGTTTTCGGGTTTTTTACCCCGCTATATCCGACGTCGTGTAATGTACCGTAGACATCTAGCAAATGCACGTCGGACATAAAGGCGATACGAATACCGGATTCGGTATTTGATGTTTTGTCGATATGTTTATTTGTAGAACATGCCGTTGCCCAAAAAGTGAAAATGAGGCATACGCCAATCTGTAAAAGTTGAACCACGGATGGTTGTGAAATCAATAGTTTACTACTAACCAAAATTTGACATTATTTCTTGATACGTTCATACGTACCATTCTCAAAGATAACTTTGTAATCCGATTCAAATAATTTGCTGGGAAGATAGTAGTCGGTGGTAATTACTTGGGCCCCTGATGCTTTTGCTTTTTCAAATTTGCTGTAGTCGATAGTTCGTGCCTCTTGGGTATCTGCATCGGAACGTGTTCTTACCATATAACCCAAGGTAACCAGCTCTTTTATTTTATTAAAATCGGCGATTGGATCATTACAAATACGAAAGGCCGCTTCTGGGTTTCCTTCGGTTTGATTTACGAACATAGCAGCCCCTTTAAGTTTTGGAAATACCTGCAAGTAGCGTTCTAGCTTCTCACCGACTTCATCGAGAACAAAAAGAAATTTCCCTTCTATATTGCTTAGTTCAGGCCATCCATCGTTGAGCACCGCATCTTCTAAAGTATTTCGATTACCTCGCACCAAATCAGGAGTTACTAATTTTCCTTCGGGGAAAATACTGCGAATTTCGCTATCAATACTTTTTAAGGCATCGGTATCGAAAACCAACGGCTTTCGAGTATTAGGAATTTCCCCATCTTTAGCATTTATGGTTACGATAATAGGCGTATGATTTGCATTTTTATCCGACCAAGCCTTTAATTCGGAAAGAGCATCCTTAAAAAGCAATTGGTTACTTCGAAAATCAACTTCCTGCACATGAAATACCTTAAGTCCGGGTACATTCAACCTCTCGTTCAGGTCAAAGGGCAATGGCGTATTTCCTGATTTCCTAACGATATCTAGACCAGCAGGATTTGAATAGTGGCCGCCTTTCGGATCGTAGTAAACGTCAAGTTCTAAACTGCGTAAGCCCAAGTCTAACTGTTCCGTAAGTGGTGGGTGTTCGTACTGCAGGCTTCTGCCGGTTGCCGAATCGCGCTTAAATAAATAATCTAACAAAGGTCGTTCAATCGCAATTTTATAACTGTTATGGCTCCCAATAACCTGTATGTCGTTCAAACGTATCGATTTCGCAAAGTCTTCTGGGGATACTGAGGGATTTATAGGATAAATTGAAATCAATACAAAGAACAGAAAGAAAAAAGCTTTATCCATTATATTTTGAAATAAGCAACTTCTAAAGTTTCCTCGACAAACGAAGTAAACAATGTGCAAAAGTTGTGTTACAGTCATTTAGGAAATATGTAAATCTTTGACGAAGACTCACTTCTCAAAACAACGAACCAGACAAATTAGTCTGGCCCATTTCTACATATCTTCTACTTAATAACCTGGATTCTGAACTAAATACCCTGGTTCACTGGAAGCTCCATCAATTGCGGTTTGCGGAATTGGAAAAACGCGTTTGTTAACATCTGCGTCGGACTTCTCCGTCCATGTATCCTCATATTTTCCAAAACGTATCATATCGGTACGTCTTTGATGCTCCCAATAGAACTCAAAACCACGTTCTCGATACAGAATATCAATGGTCATAGCCTCAAGTGCCGGAGGAATTAGTTCGGGTCTTGCGGTTCTGGAAGCCCTTACGAAGTTTACATCTGCCAAAGCCCCTGCCGCATCTCCTTTTCGCATTAAGGCTTCGGCGCGCATCAAGTATACATCGGCAAATCGAATGATTATTAAATCGGCTTCCCCTTTATTTCGACCAGAATCGGATTTTTTGCTGAACTCGTACTTTTCAACACGAAAACCAGTGCTGTAATCACTTCCCGCTGGTGAAAAATCGATAAACTCCGTATGGTCTACCAAAGATGCAATGGCCCTGCCATTGTTGCGCAATTTACCGATACGATAGCTTCCGTCTGAACAGCGTTCAAAGGGTTGTCCATTTTCTTCTGATAAAAGTCCGTATTGTTGTCCTCGGTAGATGCCGCGATTGATTTCAAAATTATCACCAACAATACATGAATCTGCAGGAATAATAAGGTTCTCTTTGAAAAAACGTGCATCTGCTTCAGCTGGGTCGATGGGTGCGTACGCCTGTTCCCAAGTTTGATAGTAATCAGAGGTAATACCTGGCCCATCAGTTCCATTAGCCTGGGGAAATTCAGGGTTTGGGTATAAATTTCCTGACATTGAAAAATAGGCCATTCGATTATGTCCGTTCAAATCGGCACGTTGGTCTACGGCAAATATAAGTTCGGGGTTATCGTGATTTTCGTCATCAAAAATCTCAAAGAATTCTGCGGAAAGTGAATATTGACCTGAATTAATCACTTTATCACTGTATTCAATAACCTTGTCCATATCTGCCGCATCAAAAGATGGGGTTCCATAAGGATCGCTCCAAACAGCCTTGTTCAAGTAGAGACGTGCCAAAAGGCCCTCCACAGCGTATTTTGAAATTCGACCTGGACCTATGACAGTCGGAAGTTCATTCTCCACCGCCAAAAATTCATTTTCTATGTGGGCAACAGCTTCAGCACCCCTCAGTATAGTTGAATTCTCATCGGGGTTTTCACCATCTTTTACGAAAACCAACCCAAAGAGGTCTAAGGCGACCATGTTGTAATAGGCTCCAAGGGCTCTCGCCTCGGCTAAAAAAGCCTGTGCTTTTACATCGCCATTATCCGCAAGGGGTCCCAAAACGTTTAAAGCCGTCGCGACCCGAGAAATCATGTTGGAGGTAAGGTACTCCCAACATTGGTTGACGTTGCTGTGCGAAGGAGTATACGTATGTCGATGTAAGTCAATGTAGATATTATTGTCACCCCAATCGGTTCCTCCTCGATATGGGAGTATGGCCTCATCCGTAGAAATCTCTTGGAGGGCAAAATAGCGAGTATGCCTAAAAAATTCAGGTAAGGGGGCATAGGCAGGTACAAGACTACCCTCTATGATATCGTTCTGCCCGGCACCACCAGTCAATGATTCATCTAAAACCTCTTCTTCAAGATCTGTACAGCTGTAGGATAGGCCTAAGCTTAGTGACAGTAAAAATATTGTTATCTTATTTCTCATTGTAATCATTTTTTAGAATGTTGCGTTTAGACCAAATACAAATGTTCTTGCCCTAGGATAGCCCTGTTTGTCTATTCCGAAAGATTGGATACCATCGGTTGAACTATCTTGATTCACTTCGGGATCAAAGCCGTCATAGTCGGTTATCACAAAGAGGTTTTGACCTGTGACCGATATTCGAACGCTCTTGACCCAATCTTCAAGACCGACCTTGTTCATGTCGAAATTATAGCCAAGGGAAGCATTATTCAATCGTAGAAAAGCTCCATTTTTCAGATATCGGGAGGAAACAGCCGCCGCATTTAGTATATCCTCGTTTGGAAATTCAGTCGCGGAATCGGTAGTATTTAAAGATTTTGCTAAGCGAGCCTTATAAAAAGCAGAATTTGCTGTATTGTCGTACACCTTGTTGCCCGCAATTCCATTAAAATTTACACTAAACTCAAACCCTTTATAATTAAGGTTACCATAAAAATTATAAAGTTTAGTTGGTAAAGCGCTGCCCACTACGGTTCGGTCATCATCGGTATCAAGTCCGTCGCCATTAACATCGCGAAATTGGTTCAGTCCATCAGCGCCAATACCTATAAAATCTTTCATGTAGAATGCACCAATGGGCTCGCCGTTAACATATCCATTAACGGTAGCTCCAGTAAGTCCAGACCCGGAGGCACTTCCCGTGGTCAAAACTGTAAATGGTGAATCTTCCACTACGTTGTCTATAAACGTAATATTCCCGCCAAGACTATAGGAAAGCCCCTCGGCATTTCGTTTGGAAAAATCCAATGCTAGCTCAAGACCTGTGTTTGTGATGGTCATATCAGGTACATTCGACCATAGTGTAGAGGCTGGCTGTATAGGATCGGGCGGAACCACTTCTAGCAAGATATTATCGGACACCTTATGGAAATAATCTACGGTACCCGACAATGCACCCTCGAACAGACCAAAATCAAGACCGACGTTGGTTTGTGTAGATACTTCCCATTGGATATCAGGATTGGCAAAGCGTGTAAATGTGGTTCCGGCGGGATAGTTTTCGGAATTATCTAGAGGATAACTCGTGCCACCGCTTACTTCAGAAGTAAAGAGGGCCTTGGTAATTTTTGGAGGAATCTCCTGATTACCGGTTTGCCCCCATCCTGCCCGAAGCTTTAGATTACTAAAAATGGATGAATCTCCCATAAAGTTTTCCTCTGAAATACGCCATGCCGCCGCAAAGGATGGAAAGACACCGTATTTGTTGTTTTCCCCGAATTTTGAAGAGCCATCGGCACGTACGGTGGCATCAATCAAATACCTATCCCTGTAATTGTAATTCACCCTACCAAAGAAAGATTGCAGTTCATTTTTGAACGCATATCCCGAAGGGCGCTCATTATCATCAGCCAAATCAATCTCTTGACCCAGACCGGGGTTATATCGAGGTTCGATGCCGGTATCCGCGAAGTTATCAATATACCACCTCCGTTGTTGCACAAATATATTCTGGTATGAATGTCCCGCCAATATTGAGAAGGCATGAACATCATTCAGATCAAAATTATAGGTAATATAATTTTCGATAAGCACATTTCTATTATTATTGAAAAAAGACTCTAAAGATCCCTGCTCAAAAGGAGTTGTGCTGGGATTATTTTGCACATCCCTATCGGCGGAAGAATTATCGATACCGAAGTTCAGTTTGTAAACCAGACCATCGATGATCTCAAGAGATGGGGTAATGTTTCCTATAATCCGTCGGGTATTTGTAATGTCATCATACAGATTCGACCGAATTAACGGGTTGAATACATCGGGGTAAATAGCCGGATTTCCGTTGGCATCACGCGCGGGATAGGTAGGGTTAAGGGTCAAGGCATCGCCTACCAATGTGCCTATTGGCGGTCTTTCAGTGTTAGTTCGGGTAACATTCATATTAAAGTCTATCTTCAATCGGTCGTTAAATAGTTTTTGCGTAATGTTTACCCGCCCCGAATACCGTTTTAAGCCACTTTTCAATAGAACTCCCTGTTGGTCTTGTACTCCAAGGGAAGCATAATAAGTAAGCTTATCGGTTCCTCCACTAAAAATAAGATTTTGATTGTGCGACAGCGCGGCTCTTGTGACCTCATCTTGCCAATTGGTATCTCCACCAAGATCCACCAATTCGCCCCCTATTGCCACTACGTTGGTTCTGAACTCTTCAGCATTGAAAACGTCGATTTCACGAGAGATGTTCGATATGCCGATGTTAGAGGATATTTGCATAGTTGAAATCCCCGATTTCCCCTTTTTCGTTGTAATCAAAACAACACCATTCGCACCACGTGACCCATAGATAGCGGTAGCAGAAGCATCCTTCAATATATCTATCGATTCTATATCTTGAGGATTGATGAAATTTAAAGGATTTGTTGGTGCACCTGTACTAGAATTATCTAAGGCAAAACCGTCAACTACAAAAAGTGGGGTGCTACCGGATCGAACACTGCCTACTCCGCGGATAGTAATATTTTGACCGCTACCGGGTTCACCGCTAGCGCCCGTAACATTTACACCGGAAACCTTTCCTTGAATCAGTTGTTCCGGGGAGGTTACGACGCCTTGATTAAAATCTTCGCTCTTGACGGAAGTGACTGCACCCGTCAAATCTTTTTTACGCTGCGAGCCATATCCGACTAAGACGACCTCATCGAGTTGTGCAGCATCCTCGGTTAAAGACACTTGCAGGCTAGTTTGGTCATTTACAGGAACTTCCTGAGTGGCATAACCAAGATAAGAAAATTCCAAAACGGCATCTTCCGAAGTCTCAATCGAAAAATTACCATCAAAATCAGTAGTAGTTCCGTTGGAAGTCCCTTGTTCGACGACGCTTGTTCCGGGCAATGGTAGATTATCAAGGTCTGTTACCGTACCTGTTACAGTTGTCTGAGCCCAAATGCTTGAGGCAACTAAAAGGCAACCTATGGACATCAAGAATTTTACTTTTTTCATATAGTTTGGGTTATTTTACTGATAAAACTTCGGAAAAATAAATAATAAATTGGGTGATTGATAATTTCCTATAATTAATTATCAACCGTTTTACATACATATTTGTTGATAAAGAGCTTTTTAAGAATGCCCAAAAATAGCATAGTGCAGGTCTAGGTTATGTTATCTAAACATTAGGCTTGCTTTAACAAATGTCAGTAGCATTAATACGGAGGGTGATTTGATATACATTTTTTCTCTATTCTCGCTAATACCAAATTGCGAAATAGAATAGAGATTTCTACAGAAAACTAGAGGGGTGTTGCCAGAAGATTATATCTATTGTTTTAAGATCTTAAGAATTTTATTAAATACCTCAGTGTTTTCGTAAACCCCTTGAAATTCATCAGATTGCGGGCCGTATGCAAAAATAGGAACCATCATTCCAGTATGATCATGAGTGGTAAAATCCCCTTCAATTTCATTTTTTTCAGCATTCCCCTGTGGTAGGGTAAGACCCCCAGTTTCATGATCTGCCGTGACGATAACCAAAGTACCGGGATTTGAATCTGCAAATTTCAAACTGGCTGTTACGGCCTTATCAAAGCTGATACCTTCAGAAATAACGCCTCCAATACTATTTTCATGGGCGTAGGTATCGATTTTTGCGCCCTCAACAAGCAAAAAGAAGGATTTGTCCTTATTTTTTAAAAATTGAAGTGCACTATCGGTAGCTGCGGCAAGTTGGCTATTGTTGTTAGAAGTTGTATTGCCATTAGTGAAATATCCTACTTTTTCTTTCTTGTAGTTTGCGACCTCATCTAAGGATGCAAGCATGGCATACTCACCCATCGCATTATTCTTTATCGTATCCCTATTACCTTCAGATATAAATAGAGAAAGTGGACTCTTCAAAAGGTCATTGAGAATTTCTTCGGTCATTGATCTATCCGTTTGATGTGCATAGAACGCAGATGGCGTAGCCCCTGAAATTTCATCCGTTGTAACTATACCGGAAACAAAACCCCTTTTGCTGAGTAACTCCATAATATTTTCCTCATGAACACCAGCATTACCTGTTCCGATTGCCCGATTAGGTACTTTTTTTCCAGTAGCAATTGCGGTACCTGCCCCGGCTGAATCCGTTGTAAAATCATCGAAGGACTGCGTTTTTAAAAAGCCTAAATTTTTGAGTTGCGTCAGGGAAAGAGAACCTTTGTTGGCCAATGCGGTAGCAGAGATTTGTGCAAGGCCGTTACCATCACCAATCATTAAAATAACATTTTTAACGGCTTTATCAGAACCATCTGTTGCAAAAGTTGGTCGATAAATTTCTGAAAATTCAGAATTTTGATAATATCTATCCGGCAAGGTATTAAGGTATTGTGCGCATTCGAAAGGCATGTCTGTATTGATAAAATCAACCCCCATATCCGAAAAGACCTTCCATGAGGTCTTTGAATCGGGTGTGGCCCAAAAGCGAAATGGTTTACCTAAAGCATGTGCTTTATCGATAGCCTGAGATACCTTATTAAAATCGTCTGCAGTCAGTCTTCCTTTACCGTTCCACTCTGAAACAATTTTGAAGCTTAAACTTATTAAAGCTATTTTATTAAGAATCGCGGTATTTTCAATAGCATTCAAACTTTGGTAATCAAAAAAGATATTGTCCGGATAGTTTAGATAGTCCGGTAGCTTTGGCTGATTACCGGAAATAGTAATCGATATAGCATTATCTTGAGAAATTGATGAATATTTTTTTAAGCTGTTTACGATTGCCTCTAATGTAGCGTAAGGTTCCGATTTAATATCAACAAGCAATTGCAGCTGATTTGGACCTTCCAAACCAAGCATTAGAACTTCTTTTAAAGGGTCGAAATACATTCTTTCCAACGTACGCCCGATGTCGATTTCTTCGATTGTATGTGCTACATACAATGTGTCGTTAACTAAAAATACATCGGCCTCGATTGAACTTGCTCCTGCTGCATAGGCTTTCCAAAAAGGAACGTTTTGCAGGTAATCATTATGGGAATGTATTCGGCTCGATGCGCTGTTTTGTGCCATCAGGCCGTTCGTCAATACTAGTAGAAAAAGAACTATTTTAAACATACTTGCTTTAATTAGGTAGCAATGTATGAAATGTAGGTTGTATTAAAAGTTTTGAGGGTTAAGAAATTGTTAGGCCAATTATTGAATTCCCGCTTGAGTAGTAGCCTTTTTAAAATAAAAAATCCCGAAAAAAAGGCGAACCAAACTTTACTGTTGTGGGGCAAACGACAGTGAAGAAAAAGGTTGCTTATTTAATTCGGGAATACTATTTTAATATTAATGCCCAATGGGTTTGGAACTCTTTGCCAAAACACAATTTACCTGAAATTGTTCAAGACTGGTATTTTAATCAATTGGGCAAATGTATTAAGCGGCCTCTTGTGCGGCCCTATGTCTTTTCTGGAAGATATTTTCTAAAGTTTTATTTATATCCTGTAGTTCTGGGGTCAGTGTCGATAGATTTCCGCTAACATCAGTGGTAACTTCTTTCCCACAATGTATACATTCATATTCTTTGATATGTAGCGTTACTTTTTTAGAGACCGTATAGTGATGACCGAATAGATTACAGAATATTTTTTTCATGGTTGTAGGTTTAAAAAGCATCGATGGCTTTGGAGACCAGTAATGCTGCGTTCGAGATTTGGGTTCGATAGTGTTATATTGGGACACTTCATAGTATTAACGACACCATAGCTTTATTTATTGGGCATCTTTAAGTTATCGGTTCATTTTTTCGATGAATGACATTTTTTTCGACAAGGAGCGACATTTTGAAGGTTAAATCACACTTTTAGCGGTTAAAATGCACTTTTGCAGTGCGACTAATTTCTTCTATCTTTCGCCTCTTATCACTTGATTTCCTATATTAAAAGATTAAGTCTCATAAACATGTCCAAGATCAAAGAGACCCTAGTAACGGCCTTCGCCCTCTTTTCATTATTCTTTGGCGCTGGAAACCTTATTCTACCCCCTTTACTAGGATTTGGTTCCGGAGAGTTTTGGTGGCTTATCGCTATGGGATTCTGTGTTTCGGCCGTTCTGATTCCAATTTTGGGCATTCTGGCACACGCACGATTGCAGGGTACTATATACGACTTTGGTAAAAAGGTGTCGCCTACCTTTAGTTTGGTTTACTCATTTCTCGTTTACGCCATATCGATAAGCCTACCTTCTCCACGAACAGCATCGGTTACCCATGAAATGGCAGTACAGCCTTTTTTCGATTCGCCATCGATTATTACAAGTGTCGTGTATTTTATTTTAGTATTTGTTTTTGTAGTCAATCGATCTAAAATCCTGGATATTCTAGGCAAACTATTGACGCCAGCAATCATACTTATCTTATTGCTTATTATTGGCACCGCACTTTTCTCTTATGATTTTGTCTTTGGGGACACCGTATTTGCCAGTCCTTTTACAGATGGTATTTTGGAAGGATATCAAACCTTCGATGCCATCGGGGCTGTTGTTGTAGGTGGCGTAATTATCATTTCCATTAATTTAAAGAAAAAGGATGTGCATTATGCCGAGAAGAGAACTTTAATACGAAACGCCGGATGGCTGGCAGGTTTGGGCCTTTTACTCATTTACGCCGGACTTATATTTACAGGAGCCCTTATGCATGGTAATTTCGACACTGATATTTCTCGAACGGCCCTTTTAAAAGGTATAAGTACCCTAACCTTGGGCAACACGGGTAATCTTTTTTTGAGCATATTAGTCAGCTTGGCCTGTTTTACTACCGCTGTCGGAATCGTCACGGGTACCTCAGATTTTATTAGGGAGCGTTTCAATGATTCGAAACAAGCCTATTTGATTACAGCAGTTATAGGATGTGTTCTAGGTATCACCATGGGTCAGTTCGATGTCGGATACATCATCGCTGTCGCTCTTCCCGCGCTAATGTTCATCTATCCGATTACTATTGCTTTAATCTTGTTAAATGTAGTGCCGGAACGGTTTGCTTCTAACAGCGTTTTTAAAGCCGTGGTAATTACAACTATACTATTTAGCATTCCCGATTTTTTAGGGAGTATTGGGCTACGGGACGCTATTATGGGAATACAAAACTACATTCCATTGAGTCGTTTTAGTATGGGGTGGGTGTTGCCGGCAGCTGCTATTTTTATAGTTGCCAATGCCACATTTATTTTTGAAAAACCCACTCGCTTCAAACCGTAACGCTATCAGCTGCGTTATAAGGTAATCCTCATTAAGTACATTTTGCACAAATACTGTTAACCTCCAATATACTTCTATGAATTTAAATGCGCTTCTGATATTGGCATTTGAATATTAGGCATTCATCAACTCTTCGATTTCCCCGACTTCAATCGGAATATCGGCCATTAAATTAAAAGGTTCTCCATTGGGCTGAATTACCACATCATCTTCCAACCGAATTCCCATTTTTTCTTGGGGAATATAAATACCAGGCTCAACGGTAAAGACCATATTGGCCTTCATAGGTGTTTTTAATGCGCCATAATCGTGAGTGTTAAGACCGATATGATGGCTCGTGCCATGCATAAAGTATTTTTTATAGGCCGGTTTGGCCTCGGTCTGGTTTTGAATATCCGCTTTGTCCAATAATCCAAGACCTAATAATTCAGAGGTCATGAGTTTACCACATTCTTTGTGATATTGTGCCCATAGGGTAGCAGGAACGAGCAATTTTGTCGCCTCATTCTTAACACGAAGAACTGCTTCGTAGACTTCCTTTTGGCGCTTTGTGAATTTTCCATTCACTGGGATTGTACGTGTGAGGTCGCTGGAGTAATTGGCATATTCCGCAGCGGTATCCATTAAAATCATATCGCCATCTTGGCACTGCTTATTATTTTCTAAATAATGTAGCACGTTCGCATTATTTCCTGCAGCGATAATAGGTGGATAAGCAAATCCCTTAGAGCGATTACGGACAAATTGATGCACTAGTTCGGCTTCAATTTCATACTCCCAAACACCAGGCTTTACAAAAGCTAAAACCCGTCGGAAGCCTTTTTCAGTGATCTCGCAGGCCGTTTGCATCAATGCTATTTCTTCAGGTTCCTTTACGCCTCTTATTTCCTGCAAAATCGGATTACTCTTGGCCACTTGATGTGCCGGAAATTTTTGTCTATATGTTTCGATAAAGCGAGCCTCTCGAGTCTGTGTTTCCACAGCTTGGCGATAATGCTCATTGGTATTATAGTAAATCGTTTCTGTTTCCGTCATCAAGTCAAAAAACACGGTATCAAAATCTTTTAACCAATATATTGTATGAATCCCCGTTACCTCGGTAGCTTTTTCTTTTGTTAGTTTTTCACCTTCCCAAACGGCGATATGGTCGTTGGTTTCACGTACAAATAGAATTTCTCGATGTTTTTCGTTTAAAGCATCTGGAAAAAGCACAAGTATGGTTTCTTCCTGATCGGCACCACTTAGGTAGAAAATATCGCGGTGTTGCTCAAAAGGTAAAACGCTATCGGCACTAATTGGATAAATATCGTTGGAGTTAAAGACCGCAAGACTATTGGGCTTCATCTGAGCCATAAACTTCTTTCGGTTCTTTTTAAATAGGGAGTTCGGAATCTGTTCGTATTTCATAATTAAATAGATTGATCCCAAAAATAAGAATTAATGAGAGCCTTAAGAACGTAAAGACCCCGAAGGTTTTAAAAACTTTCGGGGCCTAAAACTAAAGTTGGTTAATTGACTGTAAATTAACAAAATATTAAGTTATCTCGCAATTTTTATTATACCTCATTTTTGAATGATGCTCACTATTATTCTGCGACCTACCTTAGACTATCGCACCTGAACCGAATCTAAATGTGCAATAACTTTTTGAAGACAGGTATCGAGCTCTTTCTTAATTTCCGATTCCCAAAATCTGAAAACGGTATAGCCTAAACGCTTTAGTTCTGTATTGACTTCACCATCGCGTTGCATATTACGCTCTATCTTTGCAATCCAGAATTCGCGGTTGGTCTTTACTTTTGGCTTTCTTTCTGCCCAATTGTGGCCGTGCCAATATTCGCCATCTATAAAAACAGCAGTCTTATATTTTTTTAAAAGAATATCAGGCTTACCTATCAACTTTTTATAGTCTATCCGGTAGCGGTAGCCTGATGCATACAAAGCTTTTCGAAAAGCAAGTTCAGGCTTTGTATTTTTGCCCCGAATTTTACTCATAATCTTTGAGCGCTTTGGGGTAGTATAAAATCCTGATGCTTCGTTAAAGCGTGGGACTTTTATACGTTCTTCGGAATAATTCTTCGGCATAGTTTAAAAATAAGCATCCCCAAAAAAAAATGCTGTTAAGTAAAAGCCAAGAAAAAATCCCAAACGCTATATTTCGTTTGGGACTTTATATTTGTTTTGGATATTTCTGAAATAGCCAGGATATAGTAAATTATGTAAGACCTATCCTTTTAAATTAGCGGACAGATATTCGCGGTTCATTCTTGCGATGTTCTCCAACGAAATTCCTTTAGGGCACTCTACCTCACAAGCACCGGTATTCGTACAGTTACCAAAACCTTCAAGATCCATTTGTCGTACCATACTCTGTACACGTTCGGTCGCTTCGACTTTACCCTGAGGCAGTAGAGCGAACTGAGATACTTTTGCAGAAGTAAACAACATCGCACTGGCGTTCTTACAGGCAGCAACACAAGCACCACAACCGATACATGTAGCGGCGTAAAAAGAATCGTCAGCGTTTTCTTTTTCAATAGGCGTAGCGTTGGCATCAACGGTGTTCCCCGAAGTATTTACCGAAATATAGCCGCCGACCTGCTGAATTCTATCAAAAGCACTACGATCGATTACTAAATCTTTAATTACTGGGAAAGCCGTCGCCCTAAAAGGCTCGATAACGATGGTATCACCATCGTTGAACTTTCGCATATGTAATTGACAAGTGGTCACCAATCGATCAGGGCCATGAGGTTCACCATTGATCTGCAACGAACAGGAACCACAAATACCTTCACGGCAATCATGGTCAAACTGTACCGGCTCTTCTCCTTTATTTATAAGTTCTTCGTTCAGTACATCCAGCATTTCCAGAAAAGACATATCACCTTCAATACCTTTGATAGGATAATCTTTCATTTCTCCTTTGGACTTGGCATTTTTTTGACGCCAAATTTTCAAGTTTAACTTCATAGCTTTTTATTTATAGGAGCGGGTCTTCAATTCAATATTCTCATACTTCAAATCTTCTTTGTGTAAAACCGCATCTTTTGGTTCCCCTTTGTATTCCCATGCAGAAACAAATTTGAAGTTTTCATCATCGCGAAGAGCCTCGCCTTCCTTGGTTTGATATTCTTCACGGAAATGACCTCCACAAGATTCATTTCTGGTTAATGCATCCTTTGCAAAAAGTTCCCCCAGTTCTAAGAAATCGGCTACCCTTCCCGCTTTTTCAAGCTCGGAATTCATCGCATCTCCTTCTCCAGGAATTTTTACGTTCGCCCAAAAATCGGCACGTAGCGCTGCAATCTCGTCAATGGCTTCCTGCAACTCCTCGCCATTTCGGCTCATACCGCATTTATTCCACATGATCAATCCGAGTTTTTTGTGATAATAATCGACGGAGTGCTTTCCACCGGCTGACATCAGTTTTTCAATTCGATTACGCACTTCTTTTTCGGCCTGATCAAATTCAGGGGAATCCGTATCAATTTTACCTGTTCGAATATCATTTGACAAGTAGTCCCCAATGGTATAAGGAAGCACGAAGTACCCATCGGCTAAACCTTGCATCAAAGCAGATGCACCTAATCGGTTTGCACCGTGGTCACTGAAGTTCGCTTCACCTACACTATAACAGCCTTCGATAGTAGTCTGCAGATTGTAATCG
>DRGL01000024.1 GCA_011050085.1 Pricia antarctica
CATCCTTATAGCAAAAGAAATTCGTACTCCTAAAAATTAAGATTTTAACAAATCTGACCCTTAGCCAAAGCACGAAGGTTATCACAAATAAGTACACGCATCACCCCAGCTTTGTATCGCAAGGCTAGCCTTACATAATTCCCATCACCAACTATTTCGACCCATGCGCTAATCAATTATTTGGCGGAAGACCATTGTATATTGGGTATTCTAAATAACATATCGATCTTGATACAAGATCAAAAAACAGCATTCATAAATGATTGGGAGTCTGCCCTGGTACACGTATTTTTGACGCCCTTGAATTTAGCGCGGCAAAGCAAAAGTTACGTGCATTCACGGATAAGGTAAAAAGTATACTTCATTACTGGAATACAGGGAAGTGAAATTCAACAGTGAATTTTCGGGTAAATCATACGTTGGGGTGACTCCGGTAGTTTTACGATCAAATGAACAGGGTCTACGGGAAAACGCAGCGATACATTCGGTTTTGAATACTTAGTTTTGGGTGATGCCCCAAGAATTATTTGCACCTATACCTATCTGAAAAAGGAAGCTTATACCGTCTTTACAGAAATTATTAAAAAAAAAGATAAGTTAGAACAAAAGCTAAAACCGAGTCGAAGCCCTATAGAAATCATTACGATTAAAAAAGGTAATTTTAGCAATGCAGGTTTTCGAAAAAAACAGTACTATTTTTAAGTTGTTATCAGATGCAGTATCTGAAGGTATCATAGTGGTCAACGAAAAACAACAAATTGTGGCGGCCAATATGTGGGCCAACGATATGTTCGGTTACGACGATGAAGAGCTCGTAGGACAGCCATTACAAATTTTGATACCACAAACCTATCGGAAAGCACACCAAGAACACATCCAATCCTATTATCAAAAACACGAAAAAAGGAGAATGGCCCTGGGGCGTTCCCTCTTCGGTCTACGTAAGAACCAAGAGCAATTTCCATTAGAGGTCGGCCTCAATCCGTTTTCTCTTTATGGCAACACTTATACCATGGCGTTGGTCATAGACATTACGGAACGAGAAAAAATCGTGGAGAACCAAAAAATGATAACTGCGGCACTTGATGCTGCCCTTAACGGTATTACCATTACAGATGCTTTGCAACCTGATCATCCTATCATATATGCCAATGCCGCTTTTGAACGGATTACGGGATACCCGACAGAAGAAACACTAGGCAGAAATTGCCGGTTCTTGCAGGGTCAGGACAACAATCAAGAAGGAGTGAAAAAAATGTGGAATGCCATAGAAATGGGTATAAGCTGCCGTGTGCAATTACGTAATTACAAAAAAGATGGCACCCTATTCTGGAACGAGGTTTCCATAAGCCCAATACTGGACGGAACTGGAAAAACGACACATTTCGTAGGCATTCAAAACCCTATTACAGATCGACTTTTGGCGGAGCAAGAAATAGGGCATCTGGCCAGTATCTTTGATGAATCTTTAAACGAAATCTATGTTTACGATGCGGAATCGCTACTTTTCGTCAATGTCAATCATGGCGCACAGAAATATACGGGATATACACTGGCGGAATGCAAAAAATTGACCCCGTTGGATCTCAAACCTGAATTTACCGAAACCAGCTTTCGCAAATTAATAGCTCCCCTACTCGATGGTACGAAAGAAAAAATCGATTTCGAGACGGTACAACGCCGAAAGAACGGTACCACGTATCCTGTAGAGGTGCATTTGCAATCATCAAGGGTAAACGATAGGCAAATGATCATAGCCATAATTCTCGATATTTCTGATCGAAAAAACTACACTCAAAAGCTCGAAAAAACGGTTGAACATCGAACGAAGCAATTAGAAAAAGCCTTAGAAACCGAAAAAGAACTGAACGAGCTGAAGACCAAGTTCCTATCTCTAGTCTCCCATGAGTTCAAAACACCCCTGAGCGGTATATTGACCTCTGCTACGTTGGTAGGTAAATATAAGAAGGAAGACCAGCAGGAAAAAAGGGACAAGCACCTTAACACTATCATTGGCGGCGTACACCACCTGACACATATTCTAGATGATTTCTTATCCATGGAACGTATGGAAAAAGGGAAAGAGGTGTACCGGTATTCAAAATTCTCGTTAAGCAAGCTGGTCAATGAGGTCGTATATAATGCCAATATGATGCTAAAGAGCGGACAACATATCAGTTATCCGCAAAACATAGACGATGTAAGCATCTATCAAGATGAAAAAATAGCGGACCTCATGCTGACCAATCTTTTGAACAATGCCGTAAAATATTCGCCGGAGGATTCACAAATCGATTTGAAGGTAGACATAATGATGGACAAAATTATTTTTCAAATCAAAGATTTGGGTATCGGCATCCCCAAAAAAGACCAAAAGTATATTTTCGATCGCTATTTTAGGGCAGAAAATGTATTGACGACCCAAGGCACGGGTATCGGGCTTAATATAGTAAAGGCGCACGTAGAAAATCTAGGCGGAAAAATTTGCTTTAAGAGTACTGAGCATAAAGGAAGTACTTTTACCGTAGAACTACCTTTGGAAAGGTAAGCAGGAAATCTGCGTGGCAGCGCTCAAAAAGGTTTAGGTTTTAGTGAAATACTATGATTTTAAAAAAAGTACTTCTTATAGAAGACGATACCGTTTTAAGGGAAAATACAGCCGAATTGTTGGAACTTTCAGATTATGAGGTCCGTTTAGCGGCAAATGGAAAGAAAGGTTTAGAGCTTGTCAAGGACTATCTTCCAGATGTTATCGTCTGTGATATCATGATGCCCGAACTCGATGGTTTTGGGGTTTTAAAGGCTTTGTCACAAGATGACCGAACAAAGGGAATTCCCTTTATATTTCTTTCCGCAAAGACAGAACATAAAGATATTCGCAAGGGCATGGAACATGGTGCGGATGATTATTTGACCAAACCATTCACGGAAACCGAACTGATCGGCGCGATTGAGAGCAGATTGGCGAAAGTGGCAATTTTAAAAGAAAACAGGTCTACGCAAGCTGAAAGGGATTCCCAATCGGAAACTCAGATAGAAAGCATACCCGACCTAAAAAATTACATTATCCAAAATGGAGAGCAGCAGCATTTAAAAACGGGAACAACCCTATTTCAAGAAGGCATGCATTCCAATAGGGTATACCTTGTACTCACGGGAGTCATAAAGACCTATAAATTGGATAGTAATGGTAAAGAACTGATAACGGCAATCTACAAAAGTTACGACTTTTTCGGCTTTAGCTGTTTTGCCCCGAATACAATTCATAGCGAATACGCCACCGCTATGGAAGAAACCGGTTTGGTGGCCATTTCCGCGGATAAATTCAAAAGGCTATTATTGGAAAACCATGGTCTGAACTTGGAACTGGTACAATTACTCTCCGAGAATCTTTCCGAGGCCAAGGAACAGCTGTTGGAAATGGCCTACGGTTCGGTACGTCGTAAAACGGCGAGTACCATCCTTAAATTTGCAGAAAAAATTCAAAAAGATCCAAAGGGAAATTTTCATATTCTGCGCAGCGATCTTGCCAGTGTCGCCGGTATAGCTACCGAAACATTAATCAGAACACTTTCAAGTTTTAAAAAAGAAGGATTGATTCAAATCGAAGACCGAAGTATTAAAATTATTGAAATTGATCGGTTGCGCCAAGTGGATTGATTTTTTCTTTTAGTCTATATGACTTTTATCATGCTATGCCCAGTCCGATCGCTCTAGTTTTGTGGTAGTATACCAAAACATATACTGGCATGAAGCACATATTGATACCCACCGATTTTTCCGATAACGCATGGAACGCTGTAGTTTACGGCCTTGAAATGTTCAAAAAAACAAGATGTACGTTCTATTTAACACACGTCAACCCTATTCCGCCATATTCCGGCGCAGGTTCATCGCTACACGCTAATGGAGACAAATTTAAGAACGCGATCTTAAAACAAAGTAAAGAAGAACTGTACCAATTGTCAGCGCGTATCAAAAAAGAATTTCCCAAGGATCTCAATCATACTTTTATTCCCGTTGCACTTTATGATTTTTTTGTGGATGCTATAAAAAGGGAATCCGAAAACAAAAAGATAGACCTGATCATAATGGGTACCAAAGGCGCAACGGGGCTCAAAAAAGCAACCATCGGAAGCAATACGGGTGATATTATCACAAAAGTGAAATGCCCCCTGTTGGCCGTTCCTGAAGATTCCCGATCAAATGGGTTTAAGGAAATCGCTTTTCCCACCGATTACCAGATTGGATACGACTTGAATGTATTGGACACCCTAATCGAGATTGCAACTATCAACACCTCTGAAATCCATATCGTACACATTTCAAAAAATGAAAAGGAACTGAGCGAGGAACAGCAAAAAAATAAGGATTTTCTTAATGACTATCTTGTAAATGTAGACCATAGTTTTCATTCCCTTACCGGCCAAAATTTAGAAAGTGCGGTTCAATGCTTTACGGAAAGCAGGGATATCGATATGATTGCCATGGTGGCAAAAAACCTGAACTTTTTTCAACGGATACTTTTTAAACCGGATGTGGAGAAAATCAGTTACCATACAAAAATACCGTTCTTGGTACTGCATGAATAGTTGAATTATAGTTTTAGAGTAAGAAAGCTATAAGAATAAATCAAGTATCTCACTTAAATTTTGAACGAAGTACCTATTTTGAAATTTTGACCGCATTGAGTTGTTTTCAGAAATACCTCCTAACAATCTCAACAGTTACATGTAAAATAAAACTTCATTCTGAGTAGTACTATACTTTGTTCTTGGCAAACTTGAATATGCTAAAGTTGTGAACGTAATGACTCTTCATGTGGCAAATGGATTGACGTACTTTTTACATGCTAACATCCAAAAAAGCACTACAATGAATGACGGATTGACCCGGTTACTTTACGACTATCTTTTAAAGACGGGTATCAGCGTGAATCTAGCCACCTACCTCAATTTTCTTATCCTTTTGGTCGGTGCGTTGCTTCTAGCCTGGCTGCTCGACCTGATTATCTGGAAAGTGCTACGATCGGTATCTTTGAGGTTGGCGCGAAAATCGAAGACCAACTTCGATAATTTTTTAGTAGCGCACAAGGTACCTCACTATGTGGCGCATATCATTCCGCTATTGGTCCTATTCGAACTGGTTCCTTTGGCTTTTATCGATTTTAAATATGGTGGTGGAATTGCCCTTAAAATAATTCAAATTCTGTTCGTGGCACTTATCCTTTTCACGGTCAAAAGTATTTTCAGGAGTACCAACGACTACTTAAAACTGAAGCCGAGGTTTAGGGACAAGCCGATGGACAGTTATATCCAGGTCTTTATGATTTTTGCTTGGGTCGTGGGCATCTTTACTATTTTTGCCATAATAACAGGGGTTGAAATCTGGAAGTTTTTTACCGCGCTAGGTGCAGGCTCCGCCGTTATCCTTCTAATCTTCAAGGATTCTATTCTGGGTCTGGTCGCGAGCATACAGGTCAGTATTAACGATATGGTGCGTATCGGCGATTGGATTACTTTTGATAAATACGGAGCCGATGGCGATGTCATCGAGATTACCTTGGCCACAGTGAAAGTGCAGAATTTTGACAAGACCATCACTACCATCCCGACGTACGCATTAATTTCCGATTCGTTCAAAAATTGGCGCGGCATGCAGGAATCAGGTGGAAGACGTATCAAAAGGGCCTTAATAATCAGTCAAAAGAGCATCCGTTTTCTATCGGACGCAGATGTGGCCACACTTAAAAAAATACAATTGATAACCCCATACCTTGATATCCGCACTGCCGAAATCGATGCCTACAATACCCAAAATGAAGCCGATAAGACGTTGCCTTTAAATGGAAGGAACCTAACCAATTTTGGCGTGTTCCGTAAATATGTAACCACGTATTTGGAAAATCATTCGGCTGTGAACAAGGGAATGACATTAATGGTACGGCAACTACCCCCTACCCCACAGGGCATTCCTCTAGAAATCTATGTTTTCAGTACCGATAAGCGTTGGGAAAACTATGAATATATCATGGCCGATATTTTTGACCATCTTTTGGCCGCATTGCCTTACTTTAAACTCGAAATGTATGAACTGCCAGCCTTACAAATGGTACAATCCGATCTGTAAACTTTTATTGCCCATAACGTATGCAAATAAAACTGCGTTACGGTTTATCGAATATAGAATATAATTGCACTTGCCGTTAGGCTTTATATCAAAGCTTAACATACTTAAGTCATCAACTTCCTACATCGAGTCCGTGCAGAAACACCTCATGGAAATCTCGACATTAAAAAAACCAAAGAGGATTTCTGAAATAAGCAATTAGCCATCCAAGCGTTCAGGGCAAAACTATCTTATTAAAGTTTGGGTAACCCGATGTCCTACTTTTATCACCGCACTACCCTAGGTTAATATACTATGAGCTAAGATTGAAAACTATGACATAGTATGCTTATTGCTGTCCCGGGACCAGAATTTTGAAAAAGCGAAAAAAATCATCGACGATAAGTACTTCGATTGTTTATTTTATAATCTGAAGAGCACTTTACCTGAGTAGTACCAAGAAGGAAGTATCCATAAAGTTTTATTGAAAACCAATACGGTTATGGTTAATTGAGTTGGTAATGGTTTTAAAGACTATTTATTGAGATGCAACAAAAGTCGACCTAAAGTCAATAGAATTACTCCGCTATTAAAACGCTTTTAATGTGGGGTGTTCAACCCTTAATCGGTACGGTTGTTTTTAATAGACAATCGTCGACTTGGTCGAGTCCTTCTTCGGTGTCGGAAAGTACGATTAAAGTGTCCCTTGGTTCTATCTTGGTCGCACCGTTGGGAACTACATAATTTCCATTTCGTTTGATCATGGCAATAATTGCGTTTTTGGGGAAACCAAGTTCTACGACTTTTTTATCGACAGCATAGCACTGAGCGGTGATTTCTATCTCCTTCATGGCAGTCTTTGGATTTTCAGCAAGTAATTCATCGGTAGGGGTAAGAATCTTGGCCTCTTCGGGCAAATCGACATTCAGCCATTTGGCGACCAAGCTTAAAGTCGTTCCTTGAATTAAGACCGAGGTGACCGAAATGAAAAACACAATATTGAATATCATTCCTGCCTTATCGATTCCCGCCAAGAGCGGATAGGTAGCGAACACGATGGGCGCAGCGCCCCTCAACCCTACCCAGGCAATGTAGAACCGCCTTCTTAATTTCATCCTGAAAAAAATCAGACTGATCAAAACACCTACAGGCCTTGCCACAAGTATTAAAAAGAGGGAAATTAATATGCCAATGCCCATAACGGGAAGAATGCGGGTAGGGAAAACTAGTAGCCCCAACGTTAGGAAAAGCACGATTTGCATCAGCCAGGCCAGACCGTCGTACATACGTATAATGGTCTTCTTGTGAATCAAGTCTTGGTTGCCCAAATACACGGCACAGATATAAATAGCCAAAAAACCATTGCCTCCCACGAAATCGGTAGCGGAAAAGGTTATGAACATCAGCGCAATCATAAGTACAGGGTAAAGCCCATCGAAGCCAAGACGTATCTTATTTATAACGATTTTACTCAGTTTTCCGAATCCGAGACCTGCCAGCCCCCCCAACACCATTTGCTGTAGAAAAAAAGGAATTATTGATAATAGTCCTTCATCTTGATTGATGACCAAGGTCAAACAAGCAATGGTCATGACATAGGCCATGGGGTCGTTACTGCCACTTTCGAACTCCAAAGTTGGTCTTAAGTTTTCCCGTAGCGCCAGGTTCTTCGAGCGTAAGATTGAAAATACGGCTGCCGCGTCCGTTGAAGATACAATCGAACCTAGCAACAAGCTTTCATAAATGGTAAAATCAGTAATGGCCCATACAAAAGTTCCGAGGGATATGGCGGTCAGCATGACCCCCAAAGTCGATAGCGCAAGCCCTTCTCTAAGAATGGGTTTAACCGAGTTCCAGTGCGTATCGAGTCCGCCCGAAAAAAGGATGAAATTGAGCGCCAAAATACCGATGAACTGCGCCACCTTTGGATTGTCAAAATAGATACCCCCTACGCCATCTGAACCTGCCAACATGCCTATTCCTAAAAAAATCAAGAGTGTGGGCACCCCGAATTTGTAGGTAGATTTACCAACAATAATACTTAAGAAAAGTAACAGTGATCCTATTAGTAATATGTTTTCAATGGTGATGCTCATTGTTTTTTTCCTCTTTTAAAATGCAAAGATAAATTTTAAAAGTGGGCAAATTTATGCTATCTCATAGTTCCCATACGTATGCCATATTATCAATATATTTAGGATGTAAAGCTATTTTATATAAAAAAGTAGGACGTATATCCAGACTTTGTTAGACGGCAAAATTTTATTTGAAATTGTCCAAGATTTCAAAAGGGGACTTTTTGAAGTTTTATCCGTAAAATAAGGGTAAATTGAACAAGGAACGGCCGAGATATATATAAGGAAATATTTATATAGCATGTATCCCAATTTAAAATATAGCTCAGTTTACCTATTTTGTATTGTCCGTATTCCGGTCGGCGTTACGGTCATTATTCTACCATGATTTTTGGTTCGCACTTGAATACTTCCACTTTTAAAAGTAGGATCATTACCTTGGTATAGGGCGATTCTATGTGGGAACCGTATCTTAGTGGATTAGGGCGAACATTTTTTAATTATGATTGGAAATAAGTTGTTAAGGTTAATCAAAGTCATATGATTCAAGAATTGAAAGCAGGGTATGGTAAACAGTTTGAGGATGACCTTATAAATGAAATCGTTCAAGTCGGAACTTTTAAGGAAATTTCAGAAGGAACAAAACTGATGGATATTGGCGATACCATTAGGGGTATGCCTTTGCTTATCTCAGGGGCCATCAAAATTTTAAGGGAGGATAAGGACGGTGACGAACTTTTGCTCTACTATCTTGAAAAAGGGGATACCTGCTCCATGACTATGACCTGTTGCATGGGTAATTCCCAGAGTGAAATTAGGGCCATTGCGGAGACCGATGCCAAACTCATCATGGTACCCATTCAAAAAATGGAAGAATGGATGACTAAATACCGATCTTGGCGTAATTTCGTTTTTGAAAGTTACCATGGTCGGTTAAACGAACTGCTTGCAACCCTTGATAGTGTCGCGTTCAGCAATATGGATGAACGACTAATCGCCTATTTGAAAGAAAAATCAAGGGTAAACAATCACGATATCATTAAGAATACCCATCAAGATATTGCCTACGACCTACATACCTCTCGGGTAGTAATTTCAAGGCTTCTTAAAAAACTGGAACAGATGGGGCGGTTAGAATTGCATAGAAACCATATAAAATTATTGGATATATAGTCCGCGTTGTAATCAAATTTGATACCCCGTATTTCAAAGTATTCTGTAACTATTGTTACTGCACAGGGATTTGATAGCCTTTAATTTTGACATCAAAGTCTTTCGATATGTTCAAACGCTACTTCCCCGTATTTCAATGGCTCCCAAAATATAAAAAATCATACCTATCTGGGGATATATCCGCCGGTCTGACCGTGGGTATTATGTTGATTCCACAGGGAATGGCCTATGCGATGATTGCGGGACTTCCACCCGTTTTTGGGTTGTACGCTTCGCTAATACCTCAGATCATTTACGCTATAATGGGCACTTCAAGGCAATTGGCGGTAGGGCCGGTCGCTATGGACTCCCTTTTAGTAGCTTCGG
The DNA here is from genome assembly GCA_011050085.1 of Pricia antarctica. GTDB lineage: Bacteria > Bacteroidota > Bacteroidia > Flavobacteriales > Flavobacteriaceae > Pricia > Pricia antarctica_A. The sequence continues at coordinate 9,723 of DRGL01000024.1, forward strand.
GTTTGGGAGCTCTTGCCCTTTCAGGTATCGATGAATACATTGCCATGGCCATATTCTTGGCCTTGTTTATGGGAACGATTCAGTTGACTCTAGGTTTAATGCGGATGGGTTTTTTAGTCAACTTCCTCTCCCGCCCGGTCATTAGCGGTTTTACTTCCGCGGCGGCAATCATTATCGGGCTGAGCCAGTTGAAACATATTTTAGGCACAAACATCGAAGGGAGCAACCAAGTCCACATCCTATTAAAGAACGCTATTGACACCATAACGGATACGCATTTTATTACGCTAGCTATCGGAATTGCAGCCATTTTATGTATCAAATTTATCAAGAAAATCAACAACAATATTCCCGCCGCGCTGGTTGTGGTTGCCCTTGGGATTGCAGCCGTTTATTTTTTCGGATTAAACGATATCGGGGTCAAAATCGTGGGAGAAGTACCTAGTGGATTACCGGGATTCAAAACCCCGACCCTTGATTTTTCAAGAATTTCAGAACTGCTTCCGATTGCCCTCACACTCTCCCTTATCGCCTTTATGGAAGCTATATCGGTAGCGAAAGCGGTTGAGGAGCGACATACTGATTACAAAGTCGACCCCAACCAAGAATTGGTCGCTCTGGGAACTTCCAATATTATCGGCTCTTTTTTTCAGTCCTATCCAACCACCGGCGGCTTTTCCAGAACAGCTGTAAACGATTTGTCAGGGGCTAAAACGGGAATCGCTCCCATGGTAAGTGCTTTCGTTGTGGGATTGACCCTTCTATTTCTAACCCCGTTATTCTACTACCTACCGAATGCCGTTTTAGCAGCAATAATCTTGGTCGCAGTCTTCGGATTGATAGATCTAAAATTTCCGATAGAACTGTTCAAGAACAGAAGGGATGAATTCTTTCTTTTATTGGCCACCTTCTTGATTACCCTGACCGTGGGCATCAAGGAAGGCATTTTACTGGGAGTGCTACTATCTTTAGTTTTACTGGTCTATCGTATCTCTATGCCGCACATTGCCGTCTTAGGCCGCGTTCCAAATACCCATTACTTCAAAAATGTAGAACGCTTTAATGATACCGTACAAATGTATGACGACTTTCTAATACTTCGTTTCGATGCACAACTTTATTTCGGCAACAAAGATTATTTTAAGAATGAACTGGAGAAACAGATCGAGAAAAAGGGACCAGCTTTGAAATTCATTATACTTAATGCAGAGGCCATCAATTACATTGATAGCAGCGCCGTACACCTGCTACGACAAACGCTTCAGGAACTAAAGAACAAGGGAATACAGTTCGTAGTCGCCGGAGCTATAGGTCCGACGCGCGATATATTATATAGTAGCGGTCTCATCAAGGATATTGGCACCGAGCACATTTTTGTTACTACCTACGAGGCTTTCGAACATTGCAGCGAACACAGCGGAAAAACGGAAATAGAAAATAGGATTGCATTGCAATCAAAAAAAGCTTCGATAACTTAATATACCGGCTCAAAATAGGTCAATATTTACTGTTACCGAGTTTTAAATACATCCTTTTATGGGATGTTTAATTTGAAGCCTTTTTGTTTTGATAATAGCGTTATAAAAATCAGACTTACCAAAAACTATTATATTAAACTAGATGTACGGACGGCTTATAAAATTTTGAAAAGCATTCCAATGCTTCAACATCATTGTTTTAAATTGGAATCTTTACTTGTGAAATCCAAAAATCGGACAAATCTAAATCCATAAATTATCAAGTGTTTGTATAAAGCAAACGGACTCACAAGCGACTAAAAAATTTCGTTCTCAGGCTTATATCTTATAACAATGACGATTATTGATAATGGATATAACGAAATCAAAAATTAACAATAGAAGCGGAAAATGCTTTGAGACATATAGATTTTGTCAAACCTACATTTGAAAATAAAAAATTATTTTGCTACTTAAAGATTGACGCAATAATTATCTCTCCCCCTTCCTAAATCCATACAAATTTTGTTTCAAAAAATGCTTTGGAAATTCATCATCTCCCTTAAAACCCAGCTCTATCGTTCCACTATCTTCGGGTATATGATCCATTTTGAAAATGTAGTCCCAAAGACTTAAGCTAATGCCGAAATTCACACCATACTTGCCTTTGGGCAGGTCGTACGCGTGATGGTATAGGTGCATCACGGGATTATTGAATACATATTTCAGCGGGCCCCATGTAATTTTAATATTGGCATGATTGAAGTGCCCGATGGTAATAGCGATAAAATGTACGATATAAGCTTGTTCCGGTTCAAATCCGCCTAGAATCATTACGCCAAAAGTCTTTAAGGGTTTGTAGAGTACGTTTTCCATCCAATGGTATCGCAAATGAGCTGCAAAACCCATTTCTTTTACGCTATGGTGCACTTTATGAAACTTCCAAAGAAATGGGTATCGGTGCAATAAGATGTGGGTAAACCATTGCACAAAATCTAGAACCACAAAAAAGACGAGCAGCTGCAACCACATCGGCCATCGGGTCGGATCAATAAGCGCTAAACGCTGAGCGGTAATGCCGATATCCTTGAAAAATATTCCCAAAAGGGCATAAAAACCACTGATAGCTAATGCAAACAAAAAGAAGTTGAAGAACATATAAAAGGCATCCATCCAAAAATCTTTTCGGAAAATAGACTGCTCTTTACGCCAAGGGAACACAATTTCCATTAGCCAAACCATTAATGAAATTACGATGAGACCCCAAAAATAATTAGTATACCATGGCACCTCGAAGATAATCGACTTCCAAGTCCAATCCAAGGTTCCATTAAACGACTTGATAAAGGCATCGATATACTTCTTCATAAGTCCAAAACTTTTAAATATAAAAGTACTGCTAGTTTTTAGAACTCCCAGTAACCTAGGTTACATAGAACGGTGCTTTTATATCTGTGGTATTCGAAATAAAACATTGATTTATTATTTGGCATATTGATAAGGGTGCGGAACAATACTTTAAGAATGGCCAAACACTAACAGTGAATTATGTCCTGGTCCGGCATTTTCATTGCTGTAGGCACCAAGGTTAGTAAATAGGTTATAAGGAAGTGTTTCAAGCCATTTTTAGCGGATAGCGGAATGAAAGGAATTCAATCTCATATCTGACTTCGTATGGAGATGGACTTTGGATTAATCTTAAGTAGATAGTTAACTATTTTAGTTTTTGCAAATTGGCCTCTTGATTTTCCGTTTACCAGTTGATAATTGGAAAACAAGTTTTATTATCTTCGAAAATATCGACTTCCCAGTTTGAATCAGACGAATGGCACAAAAAACAGGTGCATCAAAACCATTAGTAATAAGGGCTGTATAAAACTACTGGCGAAATTCTATTGTAAACATTAAATTCCTACGGATTGCAAATCGGCACAATAACTCGGATTTGAAAGATAAAGAGAGCATCGTAATTTATGGAAGTTTAACGAAATGGACTTGTCAAACTCCGTTCGAACAAATTGTTGAAAAGAAGATGTGTAACCCTTGTTACTGAACCTTCCGCCCACATGTTTTAATTTTGTGTAAAATCAATCCATCCCCATGAAAACAAAACAATTCGAATACAAACCTTTAGCGCATTATTCGTATGCTATTATAAGCGATGGTGAAATGGCCATTGTCGATCCGGAACGTGACCCGATGCAGTACTACCAACTTGCCAAAGAGAACAATGCCAGCATCGTTGCGGTTATTGAAACCCATCCCCATGCAGATTTTGTGAGTTCGCACTTACAAATACATAAGGAGACGGGTGCGACTATTTATAATAGCGAAAAGTTAGGGGCGGATTACCCTCATAAGACATTTGATGAAGGTGATAGCATTAAAATAGGAAACGCAACACTCAAGGCGATCAATACGCCAGGTCATTCGCCAGATAGCATTACTATTGTTGCCGAGGAAGGAAGCGAGACCATACTCTTTACGGGAGACACTCTTTTTATTGGTGATGTAGGCCGTCCGGATCTACGGGAGAAGGCGGGGAACATGAAGGCTAAACGACAGGAGTTGGCAGAGATGATGTACGACACCATTCAAAACCAATTTAAGGGTTTACCGGATGATGCTGTAGTTTATCCAGCGCATGGTGCCGGGTCGTTATGCGGTAAAAACCTGAGCAGTGACAACAGCAGCACCCTGGGTGACGAGCGGACGGGAAACTGGGCCTTTAAGGCACAATCCAAAGAAGAATTCGTGAACACGTTACTCGATAGCCAACCGTTTATTCCTTCCTATTTTGGCTTCGATGTCGAAACCAATAAAATAGGTGCTGAAAACCTACGGAACGCCCTTGCGGATGTTCCCTTCCGATTGAATGCTTCGGCAGAAGGACTTATAGTAGATACACGGAAAAAGGATGAATTTAAAAAGGGTCATTTAGAAAAAAGTATAAATATACAGGCGACCTCGAAAGAGGATACCTTTGAGACCTGGCTGGGCTCCATCATAGAACCCAACGAGGAATTCCATTTAATCATTGATAGTCCTGAAAATCTAACAACCGTGTTGAACCGGGTGGGAAAAATAGGCTATGAAAAACAACTGCAATCGGTCTTAACCTTAAACGGACAAAATTTGACCGAAAGCGCTTCTCTCGATCTTCAGGATTTTAAAGCCCATCCCAAAAACTACACTATCATAGATGTCAGGAACAAAAGTGAGGTAAACGAAGGCAAGTTTTTTGATAGCGCGCTCTCACATCCCTTGAGTGAATTGCGTCAAACGGCGGGCAATATTCCTAAAGATAAGCCAGTGGTGGTGCATTGTGCGGGCGGTTACCGAAGCGCAGCCGGTAGTAGTATCCTTCAGAAAAAATTAGAGGGTGTGACGGTGTACGATTTAAGTGATGATGTAAAACAATTTCAAAATTGATAACATATTGAATAAGTTTTTTAATGTCTAAAAGACTGTTCGCAACTACATCATATTTATAAATGACCTACGTGATTTTGAATGATTCAAAAACGTGGTTAAAACCAAGAAACCGTAAACGTATTGACTGAGAACAGCTAGTAAAATCGACAAAATATAGAGAAGAGTTCTAATTTTGAAAGGGATATTGGAATTATGATGTTTTGACATTGCGATATGGGGTGATTTCATTGAATCTCTTCTATATCGATATTGGGTCTACTGAATTTGTACCTACCAAGCTTTTTAGCGGTGTAGTAGGTATCCAAACCACCTAAAGCGACTGTATCAAGCTCTTCCAATCGTACGTCACCATCGTCGGAGATGGCGGATTCTGGTACTATAAGCGTTTCGATTTTACCTACTATAAAAATAGTCCCGTTACAGTCTATCGCATTCTCTTCAACAAAAGACAACCCTATTTTAATAGCACTCTCAGCTACAAAAGGCACCGGAAAATCTTTGGAATACCACTCCGTTAGATTGCATGCCTTAAATTCAGAAACTTCCCGCGGATAACTTGCCGAGGTTGTATGTGCTTTCTTATGGATTTCGGAGGTAATTTGGTTGATGGTAAAATATCCCGTTGACAAAATATTTTCGTACGTATGACGCTCCACGGTATGTGGTCTTAATAAGAATCCCAGATAAGGTGGATTGGCACCAACATGGATTACCGAATTGAATACGGCTAAGTTTGAACGCCCAGATTTTGAATTTGTACCAATCAAATTTCCGCTTTTATAACCTGAAATCTTGTTGATTAAGTTAATCCTATAGAACCGATCCAAGTCAGAAATTTCTTTACTATTTAATTTTTTGAACATTTAAAAACCTTCATTTAATGGAAAAGCGATAATACAAAAAAACGCTTAGAAATTAGTACTATCCTAATCATTCGATATAATTTGCAAACCTCCTATTTACGAATTAGTCTTCATTTTTATTCTTGCCCTTTGTAAAGCTTAAAAGATTTACATATCCCATAGTTGGGATTTTACCCTTAAAGTCCTGATTCATCCCTTTAATTTTAGTGAAGCCATTTGATTTAAATTATTTCTTTTTCATCCATGATTAAACATTTTGAATATAAGGGAAGTCATAGTGAAGAACTAATTTCCTTAAAATTAAAATTTTACTGACCGCTTCAACAAGCTGTGGGTGGGAAGTCTCACAAACCAATAGAATTATAATTACTCAGAAAAGAAATCTTTTCAATTTGATACATTCAATTTTTCAAAAGGCTTAGAATATTTATACAAATGAAATATCATCTTTCTTTTTGATGTTTTTTTATTGTATTGAGACCAAGGGCTAATACATTTTTTATATAAATAAAAATAACTAAAGCCTTGATAGATACTGGAATTTGAATATTAATTGCGTTCACTATTTAAGTTCTTATCCCTATTGGATGAATCCTCAAAATAACCCTAAAATTTCAATAATAAAACCGTTGTTTTAGGCATTTTATACACCAGTATTATATAGGATATTTCTTGCATTTAAAGTTTCTATTCTTTTACTTTGAAGCTAAGTCAGCTATTAGCAGACCGCCCCGAAACCTGAATTTCATCTTACAATAAGCACTATGCTTGCACCTTCTGTATGGATCATTGATAATGATATAGTTGCACAATTCAACGCAATGATTAAAATACGGCAAGCTGGTATTCATTGTAATATTTTCTGTTTTGACAATGCCCATAGTGCCCTTGTGGAATTGATGGATCCTGAAATAACCAAAAATGGATTGCCTGATATCATATTACTAAATCTAGGTATGCCTGTAATCGACGGTTGGGATTTTATTGAGCAACTTGGTACAATTCTCAATGAGAAGGTATATCCAGACATTTTCCTAACTTGTTACTCTAGAGTTTCGGCCGATATGCGAAGAGCTAATGCGAATCACATGGTCAAGGGCTATTTTGTCAAGCCGATTACACCACAAAATATACAAAGTATAATTTCACTTACTGAAAAATTGAGGCCAGTATAGTTGGCGTTATCTAAATGGCCAACACTACTCAAATCTATTTCTACGGACAACTAGTAATATTAAATGTGAAGCGTGTGAATTAATTTTTAATAAACCCCTTACAAGCTTCTTGACTTGCATTCGTTACATCTATAGTTTCCGATTTATTGAAGAGTATTTAGAGTAAGGCTATTTAATTTTTAAAACATAAACATAATTTGTAGCACCTTGGAATTACGGAAATAATTACTATCCTGCAGATTGAACGAAAATTTCGAAAAATATGGAAAGTAAATTTTATATTTGCAATCCCTTTGAAAAATTGCGCACGTGGCGGAATTGGTAGACGCGCCAGCTTGAGGGGCTGGTGGCCATTAGGTCGTGGAAGTTCGAGTCTTCTCGTGCGCACAAACCCATCTTCTGACAGAGGATGGGTTTTTTTTATATAACAAAATACAAGCTAAGTGAAAACTTATATAGAAATTTAGCCAATACTTGTAGCTAAAATGATTTAATCGTAAATTTGTTTAACGTTCGAACGAAATAAATGAACAATATAAAAAAGTTTTTTAGCATCCGAGATTTGGAGAACCTTTCAGGGATAAAGGCACATACCATACGAATTTGGGAAAAGCGCTATAACTTATTATCACCCGAGAGAACCCGTACCAATATACGAACCTATAGCCTTGCGAGTCTCCAAAAACTACTTAATATTACTCTACTTTATAACGGCGGCTACAAAATATCGAAAATCGCAAAAATTCCGGAAAAGGATATCCCTCTGATGGTGCGTGAAATGATTGCCGAAAACAGCACTAAAAGCTATACTATAAATGCACTTAAACTGGCTATGATCAATTTTGATCAGACCCTTTTTATGAGCACATATAATGCTCTGTTGATTGAAAAGTCGTTTCGGGAGATTTTTCGGGAGATTTTTATCCCGCTGCTCAAAGAATTGGGGATGTTATGGCAGACCGATACGATAAGTGCCGCGCATGAGCATTTCATCACCAATTTGATTAAGCAAAAAATATTGACGAATACAGAAAAACTGCAGCACATAGAACCTGTCAATACAGATAAAATTTTTGTTCCATTTTTACCTGAAAACGAAATTCACGATATCGGTCTACTATATCTCAACTATGAAATCGTATTGAGAGGATATAAGTCCATTTATTTGGGACAGACGGTGCCTTTAGAAAATCTGGCGGATATCATGAAGTACTTCGATAATCTTCACTTTATCTCCTATCTGAGTGCAAAACCATCAAAAGATAAGGTCGACGGCTACATCGCCGATTTTGCGTCCATAGCCAAAGCCTATCCCAACCCTAATCTTTGGTTATTAGGCCATCAAGTCCAATACATAGAAGAAAAGAAACTTCCAAAGTTTGTTAAAACCTTTTCTTCCATGGATCAGGTCATAGATCGACTTTAGGCCACTATATAACCTTATATTGGAAATTTCTAAAAACACATGCAGAAAAAAATTGTAATAATCGGTTCGGGATTTTCGTCATTGGCGGCTTCCTGCCATCTTTCAAAAGCTGGCCACGATGTAACGATTTTTGAAAAAAACACGACAGCTGGAGGAAGGGCCAGACAATTGAAAAGGGACGGGTTTACCTTCGATATGGGTCCCAGTTGGTATTGGATGCCCGATATTTTCGATACGTTTTTTGCAGATTTTGGCAAAAAGACATCCGATTACTATAGCTTGAACAAGCTTGACCCCGCTTACAAGATTTTCTTTTCAGACGATATCATTACCATAGGAGACTCCATGGAAAAAATATGCGCAGAATTTGAGCGTATAGAACCGGGAAGCGCGAAACATTTAAAAAAATTTATTGGCAAAGCGCAAAAAAATTACGACATAGCTATTAATAAAATAGTGCTTCGCCCGGGCCTTTCGCCCCTAGAGCTTATCACTCCAGAAACAGCCATGCGGGTCGATCAATTTTTTAAGACTATAAGCGGACAGGTACGCATGAAATTTAAAAATCCGAAATTAATATCCACACTAGAATTTCCGGTATTATTTTTAGGGGCGAAACCTAGTGACACACCATCGTTTTACAGCTTCATGAACTTTGCCGATTTCGGTCTGGGGACATGGCATCCTAAAGGGGGCATGTATCTAATCATCGTGGCAATGCAGCAGTTAGCCCAAAGTCTAGGAGTTCGGATTCATACAGAGCGTCCGGTGGAGAAAATCCTAGTGAAAGATAAGAAGGCAATTGGCATTGAAGTAAGCGGAGAAAAAATATACGCCGATATTGTCTTGAGCGGTGCAGATTATCATCATTCCGAAACCCTGCTTGACCCAGAATACCGACAGTATTCCGAAGCCTATTGGTCAGGTCGAACCTTTGCCCCTTCCTCTCTTCTGTTTTACATAGGCTTCGATAAAAAGCTCAAAAATGTAGAACACCATAATCTATTTTTTGATACGGATTTTGAAAGACACGCCCAAGAGATTTATGATAATCCACAATGGCCTAAAAATCCCTTGTTCTACGCCAATTTTCCTTCTGTCACGGACGATGAAATGGCGCCACAAGGTTGTGAAGCCGGATTTTTTCTGATTCCTATTGCCCCCGGACTTTCAGATACACCTGAGTTGAGATCCAAATACTTCGAACTTATTATGGATAGATTCCAAACCCTAACGGCACAGGATGCTAGAAATAATATTATATTTAAAGAATCATTCTGTGTGAACGATTTTATCGAACAGTACAACTCGTACAACGGTAATGCCTATGGACTTGCGAACACATTAACCCAAACCGCATTTTTAAGGCCGAAATTAAAAAGCAGCAAAGTAAAACAGTTATACTTTACAGGGCAGTTGACCGTGCCCGGTCCCGGGGTACCGCCAGCGTTAATTTCTGGAAAACTAGTTGCAGACTTGATTTTAAAACACATATAAACGCTCCCTAGCTATGAAAGCCACATTTGATCAAGTATCATACCAGTGTAGTAAAATCGTTACCGAGTCGTATAGCACTTCGTTCGCATTAGCCACACGTATGCTCTCTACTTCGATAAGGGCAGATATTTACAATATTTACGGTTTTGTGCGTTTTGCGGATGAAATTGTGGATACGTTTCATGATTTTGAAAAAGAGATTCTCTTCGATCGATTCGTTGAAAGCTTCGAAAATGCTATTGCCGATAAAATCAGTTTGAACCCCATATTAAATTCCTTTCAGCAAACCTATCACCGTTATAATATACCCTACGAATTGGTGGAGGCTTTTTTAAAAAGTATGCGAATGGACCTGTACAAAAGTGTATATAGAACCGAGCAGGAATACCGAGATTATATATATGGTTCTGCCGATGTGGTTGGCCTAATGTGTTTAAAAGTGTTCGTCAAAGGGGACGAGAGAAAATATGAGGCCTTAAAAGAGAGTGCTATGGCATTGGGGTCGGCTTTTCAAAAAGTAAATTTTTTAAGAGATCTTAAAGCAGATTTTGAAGGCTTGAACCGTAGCTACTTCCCAAATACCAACCTAATGGAACTGGATGAAAAATCGAAAAATCGTATTGTAAATGAAATAAAGGCCGATTTTAAACTAGGCTACTCCGGAATTATTCGGTTACCCAATGACGCTAAATTCGGAGTTTATACGGCTTATAAGTATTACCATAAACTGCTGAATAAATTACAGAACACGCCGCCATTAGAAATCAAAACCGCACGTATCCGTGTGCCTGATTATCAAAAGTTCGGTGTTTTGGCGCGTTCTTATGTCAAATGCAAGTTAAACATGGTCTAATACTTTGTGACTAGCAATGATTTACTTATCATATTTAAGTAATGTTTATCAGTAATTAATCGGAAGATGAAGACAGCCCTTTGGATATTGATTTTTTTAGGCACGTTCGGTATCATGGAATTTATGGCATGGTTTACCCATAAGTTTATTATGCATGGATTTTTATGGACCTTACACAAAGATCATCATCACAAAGATCACGATTCGTGGTTTGAACGTAATGATGCCTTTTTTATTTTTTATGCCATAGTAAGCATGACCTGTTTTTATTTCGGATCGAATGGTGTATGGTGGGCCTACGCCTTAGGTTTTGGCATTCTTGCCTATGGAATTGCCTATTTTATAGTGCACGACATTTTTATTCACCAACGCTTTAAGTTATTTCGTAACGCTAACCATTGGTACGCGAAAGGTGTAAGAAGGGGACATAAAATGCACCATAAGCATTTAGGAAAAGAGGATAGTGAATGCTTCGGAATGCTAATTGTGCCTTTCAAGTATTTTAAAAAATAAGGTGCATGAAGAAAGCGATTGTGATAGGCGCTGGTATCGGCGGTATTGCAGCGGCTTTACGCCTAAAAGCACTAGGGTATGATGTAGAGGTTTTAGAGGCAAACAGTTATCCTGGTGGTAAATTGCATGCCATTGATCTTGATGGCTATCGTTTCGATCTTGGTCCATCTCTCTTCACAATGCCGCATCTGGTGACTGAGCTCTTTGAACTTTTTGGGATGGACGCCTCCCCATCTTTTCAATTTTCGAAGAAAATAAACATCTGTAATTATTTTTGGGAAGACGGTACCCGATTTACTGCACCATCGGAAAAAACTCTTTTTGTCAAAAATGCCGCTCAGACATTCAATGAACCTGAAAAAGGTATTTCCAAGTATTTGGATTCAAATGCTAAAAAATACGAGCTTACTGCAAGCTTATTTTTAGAGAAATCTCTCCATAAACTTAATACATACCTAAGCTTAGATACCGTAAAAGCACTCTTACAGATCGGTAAACTTGATGTAAACACTTCCTTAAACAACCTCAACAAGAAAAGCTTTAATAACCTTAAATTGCGTCAGTTATTTAATCGGTATGCTACCTACAACGGGTCATCACCATATAAAACACCAGGTATCATGTCAATGGTACCCCACTTGGAAATGCACTATGGTACCTTTTTTCCAAAAGGGGGCATGCACCAAATTACCACTAGTCTCTTTGCTTTAGCCAAAAATCAAGGTATTCGTTTTCGCTTTGATGAGCGTGCGGATAGCATCAACGTCGAAGATGGAAAAGTAATTGGTGTGACGTCAAATGCACATAAATATACTGCAGATATTGTGGTTAGTAATATGGACATCTTTCCGACCTACCAGCGTCTATTGCCGCATGAGAAAAAACCAAAAAAAACCTTATCACAGGAACGCTCAAGTTCTGCGCTTATTTTTTATTGGGGTATTAGGAAGGAATTTCCAGAATTAGATTTGCACAACATTCTATTCAGTGACGATTATAAAGGTGAATTTGAAGCCATATTCGACGAGAAAAGTCTAAGCGATGATCCAACAATTTATATCAACATTACCTCTAAGCATGAAAAATCAGATGCACCTGATGGGCATGAAAATTGGTTTGTTATGGTTAATGCACCGGGTGACTATGGTCAAGATTGGCATAAATTACGTGACAAGGCGCGAAAGAACATTATTAGAAAAATCAATCGGCTTCTTAAAATAAATCTGGAGGAACTGATAAGTATAGAACATGTTCTCGATCCTGTTGGTATACAAACGGACACGGGTTCGTACCGTGGTTCACTTTATGGTGCCGCAAGTAATACTAAATTCGCAGCTTTTTTACGACATCCCAATTTTTCACAACATATAGAAAACCTATATTTTTGCGGAGGTTCGGTGCACCCTGGAGGGGGCATCCCGCTCTGCCTACTATCAGCCAAAATTGTGGCCGAGCTGGTACCAAAACCTCTCTCGCATGACGAATAAAAGTTCCATGGTTCAGGTTTATATCGCATTGGGTATAATATGGTTATTCCACATATCGGCACTTATCGGCATTACATTAGGCTATGTGGACTGGTTCATTGAAAAAACCCCATTAAACCTTTGTATTTGTCTTGTTTTATTTCTTTGGGTGTATCCAATACGTAGTATACGTCATGTTGCGGCCTTTCTACTATTTTTCATTGGAGGAATGCTTGCAGAGTGGATAGGTGTACACTATGGAATCTTATTCGGAAGCTATGAATATGGGGCTAATTTCGGACTAAAGATTGATGGTGTTCCCTACCTCATCGGAGCATATTGGGCACTCCTTCCGTTTATTACAGCAAGTGTATCGGACTATTTTGCCAAATCAAGAATAGCCAAGATTTTTATCGCTGCGACCTTGATGACGCTATTGGATTATTTTATGGAATTCAATGCCCACCGATTTGACTTTTGGGAATTCGAAGGTGGGATAGCTAGCATGCAGAATTATATCACATGGTTCATACTCGCTTTACTCTTTCAAGGCATTCTTCACTACATGAAGCTTATCGGGAACCGCTTATTTTCCCTAAACCTATACGTAGCGCAATTTGTATTCTTTGTGTATCTATATTTTCTAGAAATCTAGTCCAAAATTACCTTCTTCCAATGCCCCTTCGGAGCGATAAGGCTGAAACCTTGAGAATAATTCCTCCCTATACCAATTCAACTGTCGCGTTTTTGAGATGGCCTTCTTGTGGCCCTCACTTTCATATGCATACCTCATGAGCGAGGCTTTATTTTTCCAAAGGCTAAAGGTGGCCATTTGGGCAAAGGGTACTTCTCCAATGCCTTTGGTGTAAACCAAACCTTCATTGCCTTCAAGGCTCCTCTGTGATTCGGGAACATAGCTCCAAAACTTATAGAGCAATCTCTTTCTGATCGTAGCCCTAGTGATAACCGCTATATACAAATTTGTGTCATCAAGGGAATCACTTGATTCAAAGGGATTTTCACCTGACCATTTTCCTTTTGCTGAAATATTTCTCATATATAATGTCCAATGTCGACTACTCTGTTGACGATATTGGAGTGCCAGAGGATTATTTTTGAAAAATAAATCGGCAGCAGTTTCATTTTCCCAAATCTGTAGAATCGCATATGTCGACCAATCGGGTAAGGGATTAAAACTTGCCTTTCCGCTGCCCATAAGTTTATAAAGTTCTTGGCCACTAATCTTGGAAAGGGGTTTATGCGCGAACTGCATCATCCCAAAGGCCCACAACTTAGTTCTCAAAGTAGAGAATTTAAAGATGCTAAGCGTCGTGATTTGAGACATACAACCATTTATGATTTTAGAATATTAAAAAAGAAATCCTAATATTAATTTTTTTCATCACTGCATCCTTCCCTATTTAACGCGAAGCATTTTGAATCAATGCCTCTAACACCGCCTCTATAGAATCTTTTTCTACATCGATGATACCGGATTTTGCCATTTTAATTTTTCCGGTGTGGTCGATAATATAGGATGTCGGGATAGTACTTGCGTAAAAGGCATCGGGAATTTCTTCCTTATCCGTGATATACATGGGTACTGTAATCCCTTTTTTCCTTCGGAAAGCTTGCACCTTTGAACTATCCTCATCTGTGACCAATAAGAAGCTGACTTTGTCTCCGTATTGATCATATAACTCTTGAATACTTGGCATTTCTTGGATACATGGCCCGCACCAAGTAGCCCAAAAATTTAAGAAAACTATTTTACCTCGCTCTTCGTCGTAAGTTAGGGGCTGTTCATTCGCATCGGTCAAAGGCCATTTGTATACGGATTCGGGAACTTGTTCATCCTTTTTTGAGGCTACGACGTTTTTTGACCAAACCCGTACTACTTTACTTCTTATTTTGGTTCTTAAAGGGGCATATAGGAGAATACCAAGGCCAATTATTCCAAAAATTAATAGGACTATCCAAGTAGATTTTTTCATTTGCTACTATTTAATGTGTCTTTTCTATAAGCCTAATTTACGGCTTAAAAGATTTGACATGATCTGTTGAATCTACAAGTACAGTTATTACTATTTCTTGTTTTACTCCACAATCAGACTGTCTAAAAGCTGCACCACTTCCTCATTATACCAATCTTTTATCTCTTTGGATGCTATAACGATGTTGCCTGCTTTATCGATAACATAAGCTCCTGAAGGATCTGGAATTTCAAGTGGACAAGGTTCATCCATAATACGGAAGCTGATAGGGAATGAATAGTCCTTTTCTTCCATAAATTCTTCAACTGGAAACTGTTCTTCGTTCGTAACAATATAAAAATCGACCTTATTGGAAAATTTTGTATACAGCTTTTGAATACTGCTCAATTCAGCTGCGCTTGGGGTATGCCAGGTGGCCCAAAAATTGACGAATACTACTTTGCCTACTGACCTCTCCAAGTTAAAATAGTTTCCGTTCTTGTCCCGTAACCTCCAATCGTAGCTCGATAGCCGTTCTTGGTCTTCAACCGAAACAATATCTGGTGAGGAAGCGAAAGAACGCATCAAAAGACTTTTCGAAAAATCTCCCAAAGGCGTCAAGAAAAAGGACAGTACCAGGGCAATTACGGCCAACGTTGCTACAGTATTTTTCTTCATAGGCTCTAAACTAAAAAACTCCCTAAAACTGAAGGGAGTTTTTTTATGGTATATAATAAAGAACTATTCTGCGTTCTCCCGCTTAATAACGTTCAAAGCAGAACCCTCGTGAAACCAACCAATCTGTGCGGCATTGTATGTATGGTTTGCCTTGATGTTATCTTTGCTACCATCATCATGCACTACCTCAATGGTCAATGGAACATCAGGGGAAAAGTCGGCTATATCGACAAAATTGAACGTATCGTCTTCTTGAATTAAATCATAATCCTTTTCATTAGCGAACGTTAAGGCCAACATGCCTTGCTTTTTCAAATTTGTTTCATGTATTCGAGCAAAAGACTTTACAAGAACGGCAGCAACACCTAAGAAACGAGGCTGCATAGCAGCATGTTCACGTGATGAACCTTCACCGTAGTTATGATCACCAACAACGATAGTCTTGATTCCTTTTGCCTTGTACGCTCTTTGTACATCTGGCACTCCACCATGTTCGCCAGTCAATTGACTTTTAACGAAATTGGTCTTTTTATTGAAAGCGTTAACCGCTCCTATAAGCGTATTATTCGAAATATTATCTAAATGTCCACGGAAGCGCAACCAAGGTCCGGCCATTGAAATATGATCGGTAGTACATTTTCCGAAAGCTTTAATCAGTAATCTTACACCTTGTAGTTCTTCATTCGTAAAAGGCTCAAAGGGTTCCAGAAGCTGTAAACGCTCGGAATCTTTCGCCACTTTGACCTCTACGCTGGAACCATCTTCACGAGGTGCCAAATATCCAGCATCCTCTACTTCAAAACCTTTTGGGGGCAATTCAATACCCATTGGTTCGTCAAGCTTCACTTCTTCTCCATCTTCGTTAATCAGCGTATCGTTCATGGGATCAAAATCCAATTTTCCGGAAATTGCTATGGCGGCAACCATTTCAGGTGAACCTACGAAAGCGTGTGTATTAGGGTTCCCATCAGCTCTTTTAGAGAAGTTTCTATTAAAGGAATGAACGATAGTATTCTTTTCGTCACCCTTTAAGTCACTCCTGTCCCACTGTCCGATACAAGGACCACAAGCGTTAGTAAAAATGGTGGCGCCCAAGTCTTCGAAAATCTGTAAAAGACCGTCTCGCTCCGCGGTAAAACGAATCTGCTCTGAACCGGGATTGATACCAAAATCGGATTTTGGTTTGATTTTTTTGGTCACCGCCTGTTTCGCAATGGATGCTGCCCGGGTCAAATCTTCATACGAAGAGTTGGTACACGACCCAATCAGACCCCAATCAACATTAATAGGCCAATTATTTTCCCTTGCTTTTACACCTAATTCCCCTACTGGAGTAGCTAAATCTGGAGTAAACGGACCGTTAAGATGCGGTCTGAGTTCATCAAGATTTATCTCTATAAGTTCATCGAAATATGATTCAGGATTCTCGTAGACCTCGGGATCTGCAGTAAGATGCTCACGAACTTTATTGGCTTCATCTGCAATATCGCTTCTATCGGTCGCCCGTAGATAACGTTCCATAGAATCGTCATAACCGAAAGTTGAAGTAGTTGCGCCAACTTCGGCACCCATGTTGCAAATGGTTCCTTTTCCTGTACAAGAAAGATTCTGGGCACCTTCACCAAAATATTCTACAATAGCTCCCGTTCCACCTTTTACAGTAAGTATACCGGCCACTTTTAGAATAACATCTTTAGCTGAAGTCCATCCGGAAATATTTCCGGTTAATTTAACACCGATAAGCTTGGGAAATTTCAATTCCCAGGCCATTCCGGCCATCACATCAACCGCATCAGCACCACCTACACCAATGGCAACCATACCTAGTCCGCCAGCATTTACAGTATGTGAATCGGTACCGATCATCATTCCTCCAGGAAACGCGTAATTTTCCAAGACGACTTGGTGAATAATACCTGCGCCAGGTTTCCAAAAACCAATGCCATACTTGTTGGAAACGGATTCCAAGAAATCGAAAACTTCGGCACTGGTACTATTTGCGGATTTTAAGTCAGCCTTGGCACCGCTTTTAGCTTGTATCAGGTGATCACAATGTACAGTCGTCGGCACGGCAACCTGAGGTTTGCCCGCCTGCATAAATTGTAATAACGCCATTTGCGCGGTAGCATCTTGGCAGGCGATTCGATCGGGAGCAAAATCGACATAGTCCTTAGCACGGGTAAAAGCTTTTGTAGGAGTGCCGTCCCAAAGGTGGGAGTATAATATTTTTTCGGAAAGTGTCAAGGGCTTGCCGGTCACTTCACGTGCTTTATTAACACGTTCGGCCATATTGGCGTACACCCCTTTAATCATGTCTAAGTCGAATGCCATTCTATGTTTTGTTTAGGTTTTTGTAGTCTTACAAATTTACTAAAAAAGGACTAGGATTTCTAGGTTTCGGGTGATTTTTAGGATTTGCCGAAGTCTTGAAGGTCAAGGGCTCATTTTCAAAGCCTTTAGTTTAGCGTATCACAATGAATTAATCCTTCAGCTGAAAGTAAAATCTAAATTCTGGCATCGATTAAGAGAGCAGTTTGAAGTCTTTTGGTTTGTCTATTGGAATAGCCTGTGTGGTAAAAAATTTGTAATCTAAGGCCACGAGGGGACTTAATTCGCAAAGCAACTTTTGATAATCAACCTAATAACTGCGCTTGCCGGAATAAAACAAGTTTAAAGCTTGGCTTTAAATTGACTTAATAGTAAAGCTCACAATCTGGTGTAGTGAATGGAATAAGAAAAGAAAAATAGATGCGCAACCATCTACAAACCCTCTTTTTAATGGTTATATTTTGCCTTGTGTACCAAAGAAAGCATGAGGGATAATCCCTAGTTAATACCGAAGACGTGCCAGCTATAAAAAATTGACCTCATTTACCGCTACAATAATTGTCGGAAGCTATAATAATTTGGTAATAATATCCTCCTCTGAAATACCTTCGGCTTCGGCCTTGTAGTTTTTGATAATACGGTGACGCAAAATGCCCATGGCAACTGCCCGTACATTTTCGATGTCAGGAGAAAACTTTCCATTAATGGCGGCATGAGCCTTGGCACCCAAAATTAGATTTTGGGACGCACGTGGACCAGCGCCCCAATCAATGAACTGTTTAACATAATCGGATGCTGCCTCCAAATTCGGCCGTGTACTATTTACGAGTTTGACGGCATACTCCACTACATTGTCCGGCACCGGAATACGACGCACGAGGTGTTGAACCTCCAAAATTTCTTGTGCGTTAAAAAGGGCATTTACGGAGTTTTGCACATCTGAGGTGGTACGCTTCACAACCTGCATCTCTTCTTCTATTGAAGGATATTTCAATTCGATTGCGAACATAAAACGGTCGAGTTGGGCTTCCGGCAAGGGATAGGTACCCTCCTGCTCTATCGGGTTCTGAGTAGCCAATACAAAATACGGAAGCTCTAGTTGATGCTGCTCCCCGGCAATCGTTACCGAGCGCTCTTGCATGGCCTCAAGTAAAGCGGCCTGTGTCTTCGGAGGGGTACGGTTAATTTCATCGGCCAAAATGATATTGGCGAATATAGGCCCCTTAATGAATTTAAAATTGCGGTTTTGGTCGAGCACCTCGCTACCCAAAATATCACTGGGCATCAAATCGGGCGTAAACTGAATGCGTTTAAAATTTAGGCCTAAGGTTTGGGCAATAGTATTTACCATTAAGGTCTTCGCTAGACCCGGCACCCCAATCAGCAAAGAGTGGCCACCTGTATAAATGCTCAAAAGAATTTGGTCGATGACTTGCGTCTGACCAATAATCACCTTTGCAATTTCGGACTTAAGGGCTTTATGCTTTTCTACCAGTTTATTGATTGCTGCTACGTCTGACATGCACCTACTCCTTTACCCAGTTATTAGCGAAATCACAGCTTCTGTTGCCTTCGCTTACGCTGACATAGGTATCCGTTATATATTTATCCATCCACTTTTTGATGGCTTTATATTGCTTTTCGGTTTTGGCCAATTCTTGAATCTTTGTATAATCTTGGGCAAAATTAGCGGTATGCTCATCGTAGCGGTTCGTTACCTTAAGCAATTTGTACTTCGGTCCTCCGCCCCTAGGGTCTTCTTCTATTAATGGATAGGAAATCTCATCGTCTTTTAAATTTCGTACTTGATTGTATAATGCCGGATCCATCTTGGTCAATTCAAAGCGGGAATCGTAATTAATAGGATTACGTAAAAGTCCGCCATCGAATTTGGTTTCTTTTTCATCCGAAAAATTAAGTGCTGCTTCAGCGAAAGTGTATTTACCGTCGATAATATGTTGACGGATGGTATCGAGTTCTTTTTTCACCTCGGCCAAGGCACTTTGGGAAACCTCTGGTTGCATTAAAATATGGCGTATGTCCCTCTCCTGGCCCCTAATTTTTTCCAGAAATATGATATGATATCCGAACATCGTTTCAAAAGGTTCAGAAATTTCACCTTGCTTGAGACTGAAGGTAACATCCTTGAATTCTTTCACGTATCCCGATTCCCTAGTGACATTACCGATGAAGCCTCCGTTAGGCTTTGAACCAGGGTCTTCGGAGTATAAAATGGCCTTGACGCTAAAACTGGAATCGTTGTCTAAAACGTCGGCTCTAATCTTATTCAATTTATCTATCGTATTCTGTTTTTCTTTCTCGGTCGGTTTTGGCGCTTTTACAATTTGCGCTATCTCCATTTCAGCACCGAAAACGGGACGCTCGTCTTCAGGAATATTATTATAAAACTGTCGCACCTCTTCGGGGGTAATCTCGATTTTTTCAACAATACTGCTCTGCATTTTTTCGGATAGCATACGAAGTTTATTAATTTTATTAATATCCTCCCGCAAGCTTGCCTCATCTTCCTTCCTATAGAATTGCAGCAATTTTTCCATCGAGCCGGTCTGCTGTATGAACGATTGAATTTGCCTTTCCGTAGTTGCGGCCACCTCATCGTCGGAAACCAAAAGACTATCCTGTACCGCTTGATGGGCATATAGGCGGTCTTCCATTAGTTTTCCTAAAAGTCCGCATTTAGTCACATCCTCGGTGGCAACGCCCTGACTTTTAAGATCGATCAAGGTCTTTTCGATATCGGAATCCAATATTACGTAATCGCCTACCACGGCGGCAATACCATCCAATTTAATCTTTTTAAAGTTGTTGGTAGAGTCTTTCTTCGCAACATCTAAACTTGCTTCCAAAACGGTCTCGTCCGGTTCTATCTGTGTGTCGGGTAAGGTATCGGTCTGCTGCGCAAAGCCTGTTGCAAAAAATCCTAATAATAATGTAGATACTAGTATTGCTTTCGTCCTATTCATAAATCTCAAATTCTTTTTCTTTGATTGCTTCATCTATAACTTCAGTTTCCAGTTTTCGTATAAAATCCAATTTTCTTCGGCTCAAAAGCACCTGTTCAATGGTAGGCTCTATAAAGGAAAGTGGCGCAATTTCATCCACAGCCCTCACATCGAGGATTTTAGCCAAATATACCCCGTTATCATCCTCCAAATTTAAAAATTGTGATTTCTTTAGTTGTTTATCCAAATTTTCAGAGGTCAAAGGCGGTATCTCATCGATGATTCGCGATGCCGTAATCCATAAGGAATCATTGAAACTGGTTTTGCGGAACTGCACACTGATAGAATCAAGTACGATTCGATCTTTCTCCCCAAAATTCTTCAACCTTTCCGCTACCTCAACCTTGTTTAAAAAGTCCTTTGGTAGGGCAACAAACCTAAGTTTTACCAGCATCTCCTTTAAGCGGAAATTCTCCTTTTCGCTTTCGTAAAAACTTTCAAGCTCTGCCTTGCTGACCGTTGAATCATTAACCTGTTGCATTAAGGCTTCTTTGTAGGCCCGGGTATATAAATCGGTACGATAATTAGCTACGAAAGCATCGTACTCAGCCAGTTTTTCTTCGGGAAGGTTAATCTTGGCTTTATTAAGGAGTAGTTGTTTTGACGCCCAAGTATTGATATAGTTGTTCACGAAAGAAGCGCTGTCATCAGGGGATAAATTCTTACCCATGATTGCTTTAACATCGTCTTTGAAGAGGTATTCTTCACCGACCCTAGCCAATGCCTTTGGCTGTTCTTTTTTCCAAGCATAATTACAGGCGCCTAGAAATACAGTCGCAAAAAGACCGCATAAACCAAGTTTAAGGGAAGGCATAACTGATTTCATTGGACAAAAATACTAAAAGCCGAACGCTGCACAAGTATACCTTATTATTACTTAACAGAATTTTGGGGCTGCGAGAGATTAATCTGTATTTTCGTTCTTAATAGCAGGTCGATGGAGTATTGTTCCATTTTAAGCATTATTAAAATTATAAATGGGTAAAAAAATTAAATTAATATGGGATTTTCGTGGTCCCGCGGCAGCTAAAACCGCTGAGCATCATGAAAAACATCTAAAGGAATATATTGCCATTGAAAAAACTGCCCTGAACATTACAGGTCATCGCGATGTCAATGATATGCTCAGCTTTGCCTTTATGGTCGTTGAAGAGAGTGAGATGATACCCATAAGAGATGCATTAAAACCGCACAGGGGAGAAATTTTTGAGGAAACAAAGGATGACATTTAGCGATATCCGAAATTGTCACCGGGTTCAACTTATCAACAATAGCAAACATACTATCAAAAGAAACTGTATTTGGCAAATTCAGAACTAAACGCTACTGTTCAAACAACAACGGCTTTACAACTATCAAATACCTTTGCTTTAAAATGAATATTTCACCAATGAGAAGCGGTTTATGTTTACTGGCTATACTTATTGTTACCTTAGTATCATGTTCGGTTTCGGTTCAAAAACCTAACCTTAATCCCTTACAAAGTGTATTGGCCTCCCAAAATCCGAATATCAAGCGGGTTATGGATAGTCTGTCTCAATATGAAGTACAAATACGATACACACAAATAAATCGAAAAAAAGATAGTATCCTCTTCACGGACTATGATTTTCAAGTAGACTCCAACGCTTATTTTTATCCGGCCAGCTCGGTAAAATTCCCTACTGCGGTACTTGCCCTTGAGAAATTAAACGGGTTTGATTCCTTAAATCAAGATACCCGTTTTTACGTTGAGGGCGATTCGGTTGAAACCACATTTGCAAAGGCTATTTCTGAAATTTTTGCGGTCAGCGATAATGACGCCAATAATCGACTGGTGGAATTTTTAGGTCAAGATGCCATAAATTCAGGATTAAAAGAAAAAGGAGTCCAACCCGTTCGCATCGCTCATCGACTCGGAAATCATTCCGAAGACTTGGCCACAAAACCTTTAGTAATATATCAAAATGATAGTACCACAACAATTTTAGCAGGAAGCTTCAATTCCGATCCCGAACCACTTGAATTGACAGGAATAAAAAAAGGAATAGGCTACTATGAAGATGATTCGCTGATTGAGGAGCCATTTGATTTCAGTCTTAAAAACTATTATCCGGTTCAAGCACAAGTCGAATTGCTTAAGCGGGTCATTTTTCCTGAAATATTTTCAGCTGAGGAACGCTTTGACCTGAGTGAAGATCAACGCGAATTAGTACTGACCGCAATGCATACGGTACCTAGAAAAGTAGGTTATGATGCCGACAACTTTTACGATGGTTATTGCAAATTTTTCATGTTCGGGGATACCAAAAAAAACATCCCCGAAAATATAAGAATCTATAACAAAGTAGGATTTGCGTATGGTACGTTAACCGATTGTGCCTATATCACAGATACTCAAAATGAAGTGGAATTTATGCTGACCGCTACAATTTTGGTGAACAAAAACGGGATTTTCAACGATGACACTTACCAATATGATGAAATCGGAATACCCTTTTTGGCAGAGCTGGGGCGTCAGTTATACGATTATGAAATGCATAGAAAGAAATAATTCTATTTTCCGACCCATCATGGTTTACATATTTTAAAGTTTTAACATTCTGTCAAATTTACTCGATCAACTACTTTAATAGTATTAAGCAAAAAAAAGTGCCTATTGTGCATATTGAACTAGGTAGAAATTAAACGATACGTTTCTTAGAATGTACAGTTGCAGTTGGAGCAAATTGGTGCTACCAAATTTCCATTTAAAAATAGGTATGCCTGAATTTAGGAAACGGTGCCGAACACTTTTATTGACTTCTCAGTCTGAGTATACATTAATTTCAGCAGGAAACAACAACATTCCATTTCAAACAACCTTAGCACAAAAGTCTTGTACCCGTATTGAAAGCTATGTCGATCAGGCCATGAATCGATTTGGACGATGCTAAATGCCATGAACACAAGCTGATTGCTAGTATTAAACTACCGGCTATCATTTTTCAAGCAGGGAAATTGAATGCGCAAAAGCCATCTTAAAAATATTCCTCGAGCATTCTCTAACAGAACCAATGACCTAAAAACTTAAAAATTAGAAGAGGAGCAACAGCTTTGCGATTAATCCTTTTTTTAAAACTGTGTCTATTTGAGGGGAAAGAACGACTTTCCGGTATTACGAGTCCTTTATTGTTGGCCAAAGGATGGTGTATTTTGAACATGGTCAGTAAGAAATAGCGGAGAATGAGTCTTTAAATACATCCATATTTCTCTTACCTTCGTGTTTCAAAAATAGTCAAAGTGACAGATTCCAAACAAACCCGAATCAACAAATTCCTTAGCGAAGTCGGGTATTGCTCTCGTCGTGCAGCCGACAAACTCATTGAACAGGGCAGGGTTACCATAAATGGCGAAGTGCCTGAAATGGGAACTAAAATTATTGAAGGTGATGAAGTTAGGGTCGATGGAAAACTGATTTCCGAATCCAAAGAAAAATCGGTATATCTAGCTTTCAACAAACCTGTCGGTATAGTCTGCACCACCGATACTCGAGTAGAAAAAGATAATATCATAGATTTTATCAACTACCCGAAGCGAATTTTTCCTATCGGTCGTTTGGACAAACCCAGCGAAGGACTAATTTTTTTGACCGATGATGGCGATATCGTAAATAAAATCTTACGTTCCAGAAATAATCATGACAAAGAATATCTAGTTACCGTCGATCAAACCATTACCGAAGATTTTTTACAGAAAATGCGTAATGGCTTACCTATTCTAGATACGGTAACCAAAAAATGCGAGGTCACCCAAATTGGAGACTACGAGTTTAAAATTATTCTTACCCAAGGTCTTAATAGACAGATTCGGCGTATGTGCGAGTATCTCAACTATCGGGTAAAAAAGTTAAGGCGCATTCGTATTATGAATGTAAAATTAGACGTTCCAGTAGGCAAATGGCGGGATTTGACGGAAGCGGAACTTAGAGAAATCAAGCGACTGGTCGATGCTTCGTCCAAAACCGTTTAAAGGCTATCTTATTTAGGGTATTCCTAATGCAAATAAATTAACCACTGTAGCGATTTTTAATTTTAGCTTCTCCACTATTTCTTAATTTTCAATTTACAAATATACTTCTCTCACACCCCTTGCTACTTAAAAGTAGGTCGACCGTTTCCTAAACCAAATATTCAAATGCTACTATTTTCTGTTCGTCTTCGAGCAATAAAAACTACCTTAGGTTGGGTCGGGCAAAATGTATTTCGCCAAGTTTCTCAACCTAAAACTTAGCGCGTGGGCTGTGCAACTCTGTATGGACCGTTAATTATCAAAACCCTTTGCCTTCCGGTTACGAAGAATTGCTTTCAACGTTAAAACTTACTTTATTGGATCTACCTCCGCAATGTTTCGTTTTAATCCTCCCGTATCAAGCCAGGTCTATAACTCCAAATTTATTAGGATGGCCAACGATAACCACTTTTAGCACACTGCAAGGGCCAGCTATGATATTTGGCTGATTATCAAACCTATGGTTTTAAAAGCGCATTTCAAAGTTTTCAGTTTTTGAAGAAACCGAAAGATAAATTTGAGGGTAAACTCTTTGCTCAAATGTAAAACTGGTTCTTATTTTGGATTTGTTTATCCATTTTCGCTTTACCTAGAATTGGTTAGGTTCAGTATAATAGATTCGGCGAGGGATTATTTCGAGGAACTTAGAAGGGCATCGACGTAAGGGCTTTACTTTTTTTGAAATTGTTCAACCTAAATTTTTAAAGGCAAAGCACTGAATCAAGTCTTGGTTTTATAACCATAATAACTAACGCCCATTCCCCATGCCGTCATTAAAAACTATCGTGTTTCTAACAAAGTGAAAAGTCTGGAGAAGGAAGTTTGGTTTCATAAAAAATTTAGGATATATACCTATAGGATTAAAGCTATTTTAGGTCGGAAAAATTACGGGGAACAAAGAATGAGTAGGTAAAAGCCACAAACAAAATTCTAAAGAATTAACAGCATATTTGACTAAATATCATTAACTTAGATAGCAATATAAATTGCGCATCAAAAGAATTCTGATTATGAAACGGAAAAACAATTATAATATCGCAAGGGCATTTTCAACAACTATTTTTCTAGCTTTACTTTGCCCTGTATTTGGAACCCAATCCGCATTCGCTTTTTTTCAGGATGTGAAACAACAACAGCAAGAACAGAGTTTTACGCAGTACAGGGGTGAAGTCACCGGTTCGGACTCCAAAAAATCCTTAGTTTTTGCTAACATCGCTATTGAAGGTACGAACGTAAGTACCATATCCAATTCAGATGGTGAGTTCTCGTTAAAGGTACCTAGTGAGATAGTTTCTAACATGGCAAATGCCAATGTTTTGGTTTCCTTCTTAGGGTACAGTACAAAGACTATCCCCTTGGCGCAATTTGATGAGAACGGAAACAATAAAATTCAATTGAGCATTTCCGTTACGGAACTTCCCGAAATAAATGTCGAAGTGCCCAAAGATGCTGAAGCCTTAGTAAGGGAAACCCTAAATCGAAAAGGGGAAAACTATTTTGATGATTCCACATTGATGACGGCTTTCTATCGTGAGACCATTAAAAAGAGAAGAACGAATGTTTCCTTATCCGAAGCGGTGGTTAACATTTATAAAACTCCGTACAGCTCTCTTAAAAAGGATGGTGTAAAATTATATAAAGCACGAAAGAGCACAGATTATAGTAAATTGGATACTGTCGCCCTTAAACTACAGGGAGGTCCGTTTAACGCGCTGTTTGTCGATGTCATGAAGTATCCGGAATATATTTTCAACGAAACTACCTTGAAAAATTATAAATTTAGTTTTGATCGTTCAACTCGAGTGAACGATCGTTTAATCTATGTAGTCGATTTTAAACAACTAGAAAACATCTTGGACCCTCTCTATCAAGGTAAACTTTATATCGACGCTGAAAATAAAATACTTACCAGCGCCATTTTTTCCTTGAACATTACCGATAGGGAATTGGCTTCACGTCAATTTGTACGCAAGAAACCTGCAAATGCTAAAGTATGGCCCACAGAAGTGGCATATCGGGTGGACTATCGCGAAAAAAACGGAAAATGGTATTACGGGTATAGCAATGTACTAATGGAGTTCAAAATAAATTGGGATAAAAGGTTGTTCAATTCCGTTTATAGTATGACATGTGAAATGGCCGTCACCGATTGGGAAAAAAACCTGGCCACTGATTATCCAAGAATCAAGGATAGAATGAAGTCTTCCATAATTTTGGCCGATGAAGCGGTCGGATTTTCAGATCCGGATTTTTGGGGCGAATATAATATAATAGAGCCTGATAAATCAATCGAATCCGCCATCGAAAAAATTCAGCGGCAATTGAGAAAAACAAATGACAGCGGTGGCACTTCAGCCAGATAAACTTAAAAATAACTTGTAATCTTAAAATCGACCTAAACAGTCGATTTTTTTATGCTATTTCACTTAATTTAGGGGTCATTCATTACATAAAGCTACTTTTATCACATCATTCTATATTTATGATACTAAGAAGGAAGTTTATGGCTTCGGCTCTCGGGCTGACCGCCACAATTCTAGCACCTCAACTGGTGGCGGCTAAAACAAGGTCAGAAAACCCGCTTCGTAGCTTACCAAAGCATCTGAAAAAGGGTGATACCATTGGGCTTATTGCTCCAGGATATGCGGTAAAACCTAATGTGCTCAGCGATGCTAAAAAAGCACTTCGTGAAATGGGGTTCAAGCCGTATCATACGCAGCGTATCTTGGGCAACCATGGCTACTTCAGCAATACTGATTCGGAAAGAGCCAAAGATCTCAACGAAATGTTCGCCGATCCAAAGATAGACGGTATTCTATGCGCACGTGGCGGCTATGGTTGTACACGAATTTTAAGCCTTATCGATTATGATACTATCAAGGCCAATCCAAAGGTTCTTGTCGGTTTTAGCGATGTGACCGCTTTACTGAATGCTATTCAAATTGAAACGGGACTCGTGGGCTTTCATGGTCCGGTAGGTAGCACCTTAGACGACCCATACAGTATGGAACAATTGCGAAAAGTTGTTATGCACCCCAAAGCAAATGTGGTTATTGAAAACGTTGAACTAACGGATTTGGCATTGAAAACTGATTCCGAATATGAGCGTTATATCATAACAGAAGGAGTTGCCACTGGAAAACTGGTGGGAGGTAGCCTTACCCTAATCAACGCTTTGATCGGAACGCCCCATGAAATTGATTTTACCGATGCGATTGTATGCATTGAGGATGTAGAGGAAGCACCATACCGCATCGATAGAATGTTGACCCAACTCATTAATGGAAAGTCATTTACCAAGGCCGCTGGGATTATGTTCGGGGTTTTCGCGGGATGCGATGGTGATGCGGACAGTGATTCATTTACCCTCAAGCAGGTAATTATGGATAGAATAGCACCACTAAAAATTCCCGCAGTATATGGGATGAGCTTTGGTCATGTTCAAAATAACTTTACTTTTCCCATTGGAATACAGGCTAAATTGGATACACGAAAGATGACACTTCAGCTTTTGGAAAAAGCGGTGGCCTAATTTTCTTGTAACCCTATTCAATAGGTATTGGTAAATAGGTATTTATAAAAAATACCCTTAAGACTTAACTTCAAAGAGTAAAACCTAATAATAGCGGTTAAAATAAAGACAAGTAGTTTCAATGCTACTGGGCATAGCTAATCTACTTAATTCGCTACTTCACTGAAAAATTTCAAACGGTAAAGCCGAAGTTCGTCATCTTCGTAATCGCCATCGAATTCTTCCATAGCTGCTTCGATATCATCGGTATCGGCATCTAAAAAATAGTCGTGAATTTCTTCTTGTTGCTCTTCGTCAAGCACCTCATTAATCCAATAGCTTAGGTTTAATTTCGTACCACTATAGACAATCTGCTCCATTTCCTGAATTAGTTCAGGCATTTCGAGTCCTTTTGAAGAAGCAATATCCGTTAGTGGAAGTTTGCGGTCTACATTTTGAATGATGTACAGCTTCAAGCCTGAATTTGCTCCCGTACTTTTGACGATAAGATCATCGGGCCTAATAATATCATTATCCTCTACATAATCGGTAATAAATGAAATAAAAGGCTTACCGTATTTTTTGGCTTTCCCTTCCCCTACTCCATGAATGGCTGTCAACTCTTCAATACTGATAGGATATTTCATAGACATATCTTCCAAAGAAGGGTCTTGGAATATGACGTACGGGGGGATTTTCAATTTGTGGGCTTGGACCTTACGAAGGTCCTTAAGTTGTTTCAGAAGTTTTTCATCGGTAACACCTGCTTTCGGAGCACTGACAATATCGTCGACCTTTTCCTCACTATAGGTATGGTCCCTAGTCATCATAAAGGACTCTGGGTGCTTTAAAAAAGCGGAACCCTTTTCGGTTATGCGAAGGATACCGTACTGCTCGATTTCTTTCTTTAGCATTCCTGCAACCAGTACCTGACGGATGAGTGCCATCCAGTAGCCCTTATCCTTATCAGATCCGATTCCAAAAACCGACTTTTCATTCGCCTTGTGTGAAGAGACCAATGCGTTGACCTCACCCCTAAGGGTCTTAACGATTTCCTTGGACTTAAATTTCTCGCTAGTTTCCTTGACTACTTTTATTAGCTTAATTACATCGTCCTTGGCTTCCTGTTTTTCTTTTGGATTTTGAATATTATCATCCATTTCAGCCCCATCACCATTAATTGCATCGAATTCTTCCCCGAAATAATGCAGCATAAATTGTCTACGGCTCATCGAAGTTTCGGCATAGGCCACGACTTCCTGTAAGAGAGCGTTTCCGATTTCCTGCTCGGCTACCGGTTTGTTGGAAATAAATTTTTCCAATTTTTCAATGTCCTTATATGCGTAAAATGCTAGACAGTGGCCCTCGCCACCGTCCCTTCCGGCACGACCGGTTTCTTGATAGTAGCTTTCGATACTTTTTGGAATGTCATTATGAATGACGAAACGCACATCGGGTTTATCGATTCCCATACCAAATGCAATGGTTGCCACTACCACGTCTACATCTTCCATCAAGAACATATCTTGATATTTGGAACGTGTTTTTGCATCAAAACCAGCGTGATAAGGTACCGCGCTCACTCCATTGACTTGTAAAATCTGAGCCAACTGTTCTACGCGCTTTCTACTAAGGCAATAAATAATACCTGATTTTCCGGCGTTCTTTTTAACAAAGCGGATAATGTCGGAATCGACATCCGCGGTTTTTGGCCTTACCTCGTAATATAGGTTAGGGCGGTTAAAAGAAGCCTTGAAGGTTTTAGCAGATGGTATTCCTAAATTTTTTAAAATATCTTCCTGAACTTTCGGCGTTGCTGTTGCCGTAAGGGCAATTATGGGCATATCAGGATTTAACCGGTCGACGATTGACCTCAAATTCCTGTATTCAGGCCTAAAATCATGGCCCCATTCGGAAATACAATGCGCTTCGTCAATAGCCATAAATGAGAGCGGCACGGATTTTAGAAAAGTGATATAATCCTCCTTAGTAAGGGATTCGGGCGCTACATAAAGTAGTTTGGTAATACCATCGGTAATATCCTGTTTGACCTGTTTTACCTCGTTCTTTGTCAAAGATGAATTTAGAACATGGGCAATACCGTATTGCGACGAGATACCGCGAATGGCATCGACTTGATTCTTCATCAGTGCTATCAATGGGGAAACAACGATGGCCGTACCTTCACGAATTAGTGCCGGTAATTGGTAACACAACGATTTGCCTCCCCCAGTGGGCATGATGGCGAAGGAATTTTCACCAGCGAGGATATTTTGGATAACTTGTTCTTGCAGGCCCTTAAATTCTGAAAAACCAAAGTATTTTTTGAGAGAGGCGTGTAAATCCGTCTTGCTCAGGGCAGTAGAGTCATTTGTCATGGTTCATACTAAATATCAAAGGATTAAGATACATATTTTTTGCCGGAGGAACCTAAAATTCAATCATAATTTATTTTTCGGGAATTGGAATTTGCTATCCTTCGGGATTACGTAATTTTGTAGCTTATGTTCGGACGTGTACCAACATCCTTAAAAATAAAAAGTTTTACCTATTTTATTTTAGGATGGACTCATGACCGACGAAACCCAATGCACCTTTTAATCGTATACATAAACCAAGACTGTTTTTAGCAGTCCGCTTTATTAAAAGCATCATTTTGACCGACACCAAAACAATTCTTGCCATAGCAGAGAAAACGATAGCCACTGAAAGTGCCGCTATCGCCAACTTATCCTCTTTGCTCAACGAAGAATTTTCAAATGCCGTAAACTGTATTTTGGAATCTAAGGGAAGGGTCATCGTTTCCGGTATCGGAAAAAGTGCCATCATTGCCACCAAAATAGCGGCTACATTAAATTCAACCGGAACGCCCTCCATATTTATGCACGCTGGCGATGCTATTCATGGCGACCTTGGTACCATACAAGAGAACGATGTTGTTATCTGTATTTCAAGAAGTGGCAGCACGCCCGAAATCAAGATGTTGGTGCCCTTGATAAAAAGGGGAGCGAACAAATTGATAGGAATGACTGGTAACCTCGATTCGTATCTGGCCCAACATGCAGATTTTGTGCTCAATACGTTTGTGGAAAAAGAGGCCTGTCCGAATAATCTTGCGCCTACGACCAGTACAACGGCACAGCTTGTGATGGGTGATGCCCTGGCCATATGTCTTCTAGAAATCAAAGGATTTACCAGCTCCGATTTTGCAAAATACCATCCTGGTGGGGCGTTGGGTAAACGCCTGTACTTAAAAGTATCGGACTTGGTATCCACAAATCAAAAACCGGATGTACAAAGCGATACCCCGGTAAAAAAGGTAATTGTCGAAATATCCGAAAAAATGTTAGGCGTAACCGCCGTTACCGAAAATGATGAAATTATAGGTATCATTACCGATGGTGATATTCGAAGGATGCTCAACCGGTACGATAATATCAGTGGGCTCACCGCCAGAGACATTATGACTTCCAATCCCAAAACGATATCTGTCGACCAATTGGCCATTGAGGCCCTTAAGTTAATGCAGAACAAAGGTATCTCTCAATTATTGGGCGTAGAGGGAAAAAAATATAGCGGTGTCGTACATTTACACAATCTAATTAACGAAGGAATTATCTAAGTAAGCGCAATGGCAAAAACCAATACCAAGTCCCCGGACGAAATGTCGTTTCTTGATCATTTGGAAGAACTGCGATGGCACCTGATCAGATCGGTCTTAGCAGTAGTAATTTTAGGAACTGTTGCCTTCGTATTTAGTAGGTTCGTTTTCGATGTTATCATTTTTGGACCTTCGCGGATGGATTTTCCCACCTATCGATTCTTTTGCGATGTCGCAACTTCTTTTGGGTTTGACTCCGCCTTTTGTAAAGACGAACTTCCATTCACTATTCAAAGTAGAACGATGGGCGGACAGTTCTCCGCCGACATCTGGACCTCCATTTACGTCGGATTTATCATAGCCTTTCCCTATGTGCTCTATGAACTCTGGAAATTTATCAGTCCTGGGCTACATCCAAAAGAAAGACAGCACTCGCGTGGATTTATATTTATTGCCTCGCTTCTCTTTTTCATGGGGGTACTCTTTGGCTACTATGTTGTCGCCCCGCTATCCATCAACTTTTTGGGGACTTACCAAGTCAGTGAAGTCGTACTCAATGAATTTGATCTTGACTCCTATATTAGTACGGTAAGGGCAGCGGTTATAGCATGTGGCGTACTTTTTGAATTGCCGATAATCATTTACTTTCTCACCAAAGTCGGTATTGTCACCCCAGAAATACTCAAGCAATATCGAAAAATTGCCTTAGTGGTCGTATTGATTTTATCAGCGGTTATTACACCTCCAGATGTTGCCAGTCAGATTATCGTAGCCGTTCCAGTACTCTTTCTATATCAGGTAAGTATTTATATTTCGGCAATGGTCTTGAAACGGGAAGCAAAAAGGGAAGCTCGGGAGAAAGGAAAAGCGGTACGAAAATAATCAGTTAAGACGAAGATTATTTTAGAAACAAGTAAACGGGTACATTTCCTTCTATTTGTGATCTAGACTTACAAGCTGGGAATAGCACTTAGTAGGTAAGAAACAATTGAACCTTGAACATTGCCAATGAAATTGAGAGCCGAAAATATCATGAAATCCTATCGAGGGCGTAGAGTCGTCAAGGGAATTTCCTTGGAAGTCAATCAGGGGGAAATTATTGGCCTGTTAGGTCCGAATGGCGCTGGAAAAACAACTTCATTTTACATGATTGTGGGTCTGATAAAACCCAACGGCGGTAATATTTATTTGGATGGTACCGATATCACAAAATTCCCCATGTACAAAAGGGCGCAAAACGGTATCGGCTATTTGGCTCAAGAAGCCTCGGTATTTAGAAAACTCAGTATCGAAAAGAATATCTTAAGCGTATTGCAGCTGACAAAGCTGAGTAAAAAGGAACAATTGATGAAGATGGAAGAACTCATAGAAGAGTTCGGTCTTGGTCATATTCGAAAAAGTCGCGGAGATCTTCTTTCAGGGGGTGAACGCAGACGTACGGAAATCGCACGTGCTTTGGCAACAGACCCTAAATTTATACTTTTAGATGAACCATTTGCAGGAGTCGATCCCGTTGCGGTCGAAGATATTCAACGTATTGTCGCCCAATTAAAAGATAAAAACATCGGCATTCTCATTACAGATCACAACGTACAGGAGACCTTGGCCATTACCGAACGTTCATATCTCATGTTCGAGGGTGGTATTTTAAAATCGGGCATACCCGAAGATTTAGCGGCCGATGAAATGGTACGAAAGGTGTATTTGGGCAAAAATTTTGAGCTCCGAAAGAAAAGGTTGGATTTTTAGAATTACAGCTTAAAATAGTTCTAATTTCTTCAGAAAATACTCTTCATACATTTCTAGTACGAATACATTATAGAAATTCAGTACATATCACAGTACAATTTGTCTCTATTATTTATCCAAAGGATAACTAAACGCGTTTACAATTTCAAAAAAAATTGATCTCAACAATTCTTTCCTAAATCGCTATTTCTTGAAATAGGGCCTATAATTCTTCCCGCCCTTTCAAATATAAAATTACATCTACCGGACCTGAACTCTAAAAGCGTTACTTATCCCTTTTTTCTTGAAACTATATCGCTTCTACTAAAATAATTATGTTTTACTAGTTCCTAATTGAGCGGCCACCGAACTCAGAACGTAGAAAATAATTATGATGGGTACCGCTAAAAATTTTAATGTGGCCAATAGTACCAAACTCACTATGATAAAAATGTAGCGTAGCGCATTATCCTTAAAGCCCCAGTTTTTAAACTTGAGTGCAAAAAGTTCAATTTTAGCATTCAAGATATAGGTGCTTAGTAGGGTCAAAGCAATCAAAAACCATTGATTTAAAATGATTCCGTTCAAAACATCATTGTTTTGGTAAAGTAGTATAAGTGGTAATGAAAGTATCAGCAGTGCATTCGCAGGCGTTGGTAACCCTATAAAAGAAGAGGTTTGATTCTCGTCTATATTGAATTTCGCCAAGCGATAGGCAGAGGAAAGCGTAATCAAAAATCCGACTAAAGGTAATGGGTGAAAAATCATTGACAATCCATATTCAGAACTATCATAGCCCAACATATCCCCAGCATTCCATCCTCCCATCATTGACATGCCCAGCAATTGAAACATAACGATACCTGGCACCAATCCGCTAGTAATTACATCTGCCAGCGAATCAAGTTGCAGACCTAATTCACTTTTCACATTGAGTGCTCGAGCCGCCAAGCCGTCGAAGAAATCAAAAAATATCCCTAAAAAAACAAAAAGGGCGGCCAGCTCCAACCGGTTCAAAACGGCGAATACCGCTGCGATGCAGCCGCAAAATACGTTGAGCAGCGTAATCAAATTTGGGATATGTCTTTTCATTGGAAAGCAATATAGGTGAGGTTACCGGTCAAAAATAATACAATTTCCCTTGAATCATGCCAGCCCATAAATTATTCGGATATTTGCCCAATATAATTTTTCAAGGATTTCCATGCAATTGAGAAACATCATATTTGTTTTATTTCTCGCCATTTCAATGCTCGGTCAGGCTCAGAATGTAGAACTTTCACCACTATCCGAAATCAGCGTTATTACTGCGGGTTCGGGTAACGAACTGTATTCAAGCTTTGGCCATAGTGCCCTTCGGGTAAAAGATCCCACGTTGGGCATCGACGCTGTTTACAATTACGGAATGTTCGATTTTACAACGCCTAATTTCTATACGAAATTCACGCAGGGTAAATTGGATTACACCCTGGCTCGGCAACGTTATCCCTATTTTTTAATGGGCTATAAAGAAGAGAAGCGTTGGGTAAAGGAACAGAAACTGGATCTGACCTTATCGCAACGTAAAGCACTCTTTCAATTTCTCGAAACCAATTATCTACCCGAAAATCGAGACTATAAATACGATTTCTTCTACAACAACTGTGCAACTAAAATTTGGGATGTTCTTAAAGAGGTATACGGTGATGACCTCGTTCTAGATGAAAATTATATTAGCAAACGGTATACACACCGTCAGCTTATACATCAAAATGTACCGACCAACTCGTGGTCCGGTTTCGGAATAGACTTGGCTCTAGGTTCCGTAATTGACCGTACGGCCACACCCAAGGAGCATATGTTTCTACCGTCGTATATTATGAAACAAATGGGAAAGGCGCAATTAGGATCAAAACCTATAGCGAGCGCCGAATCGAATATTTTAAATTTTGACCACGTCGATAACCATCCACCATTTTTACTGTCCCCTGTATTTATATTAGGTGTTCTCCTAATATGGATATTGATACTTACCTATCTCGACTTTAAGTCCAATGTAAGAAGACGATGGCTCGACTTTTTACTACTATTTGCAACAGGTTTTGCCGGTGTGGTAATGATTTTCTTATGGTTTTTTACAGATCATACCGCGACCGCGGGCAATCTTAATATTTTATGGGCTTTTCCGCTCAATTTGATCGTTGCCTTTATTGCCGTACAGAAAAAAGGACCGAATTGGGTGGCCAGATATGCCCTCTTTTTATTGGTATTACTCGTTCTTACCCCAGTATTGTGGCTATTTGGGTTTCAAGTTTTCTCGCCAGTTTTGATTTTGGTATGGTTGGCACTTGGGGTACGATACTTCTTTTTGTTCTGGTCGTATCAAACCCCAAAATTACAAAGATAAGCCTTTCACGAAATGATATGAATTGTGACATACAAACAAGAACTTAAATACCATGAAGTCAATGGCAATTTCCGTCATACCATGCCAGTACAAAAAATCTGGATTTTTAAAAAGTGGGTCAAGGAAAATATAAGGGTGTTTAGCTTCACTTCGAAAAATTTAAATTACAAATCAACAAAAATACATACCTGTCCGCCGTCGGACGAGGTTTTAACTGTAATCGCAAACTATAAATGAATCTTCTTTCCGTAGAAAATATTTCCAAATCATTCGGTGAACTCGTGCTGTTCAAAGACCTATCCTTTGGTATCAACCAAGGCCAAAAAATTGCCTTAATTGCCAAAAACGGTACGGGCAAAACATCAATTCTCAACATCATGTCCGGTGCTGATTCTCCCGATAGCGGCCAAGTCAATTATCGTAAAGGGATTAGGATGTCCTTTTTAGAGCAAGAACCTGAACTAGATCCGAATCTAACAGTTGAAGAAACTATATTTGCCTCGGATAATGAAATACTGAAGGTCATTCATGCGTACGAAAAAGCCTTAGAAAATCCGGAAGACGCCGACGCCTATCAATCCGCCTTCGAAGGAATGGAGCGCTTCAATGCATGGGATTTTGAAACACTTTACAAACAAATCCTTTTCAAATTAAAACTCGAAGACCTCAACGCTAATGTAGGAAAGCTTTCCGGGGGCCAGAAAAAGCGCCTGTCCCTTGCAAACGCCATTATCAACAAGCCAGATCTATTGGTTCTCGATGAGCCTACTAACCATTTGGACCTTGAGATGATCGAATGGTTGGAGGAGTATTTCGCCAAAGAAAACATGACCTTGTTTATGGTGACCCACGACCGGTTTTTTTTAGAACGGGTCTGCAATGAGATTATCGAACTAGATAACGGTCAGCTTTACCCTTATAAGGGCAACTACAGCTACTACTTAGAGAAAAAGGAAGCCCGTATCGAACAGGAAGTTGCCGAACAACACAAGTCGGAACAGCTTTTTAAGAAAGAATTGACCTGGATGCGCAAGCAGCCGAAAGCACGTACCACAAAGTCTAAATCCCGCATCGACGATTTTCAGCAGATAAAGGAAAAGGCTAGCCAACGCCGCAAAGAGCATGAGGTACAGTTGGAAATCAATATGGAACGTGTCGGGAGCAAAATTCTCGAACTGCATAAAATATCAAAATCGTACCCCGACAAACCGATTCTTGATAAATTTGAGTACACTTTTACCAAAGGCGAACGCATTGGCGTTATTGGCAAGAACGGTACGGGCAAGACCACATTTCTGAATATTCTTACGGGTAGTGATGAGCCCGATGGTGGAAAGGTCGTCGTAGGGGAAACCACAAAATTCGGATATTATACCCAAGCGGGAATCGAGATCAAGCCTGGTCAAAAGGTTATTGACGTCATCCGCGATGTTGGCGACTTTATTCCTTTGAAAAAAGGACGTCAAATTTCTGCCCAACAACTTTTGGAGCGTTTTCTGTTCGACCGTAAAAAACAGTACGATTTCGTGGAAAAACTGAGCGGGGGCGAACGCAAGCGATTGTACCTGTGT
The DNA here is from genome assembly GCA_011050085.1 of Pricia antarctica. GTDB lineage: Bacteria > Bacteroidota > Bacteroidia > Flavobacteriales > Flavobacteriaceae > Pricia > Pricia antarctica_A. The sequence goes on from DRGL01000024.1 coordinate 47,236, forward strand.
CGTGTACTCATTCAAAATCCAAATTTTTTAATATTGGATGAACCTACCAACGACCTTGATATCGTAACGCTGAATGTTCTGGAAAGTTTTCTTTTGGATTTTCCAGGATGTCTTATCGTAGTTTCACACGACCGTTATTTTATGGATAAGATCGTAGATCATCTCTTCGTTTTTAGAGGTGATGCCGAGGTGGAGGATTTCCCTGGAAACTACTCCGATTACCGTGCCTATGAAGATAGCAAGATCGTCGAAGAACGTAAGGAGAAATTAGCTGATAAGTCCGATAATGCCAATTCAGCTGACTCAAAGCCCACTCCTTCTAAAGCCAAGCTTACGTATTTAGAGCAAAAGGAGCACAAAAATTTAGAAAAAGAGATTCAAAAGTTAGAAAAGAAAAAAATAGCCGCACAGCAAAAGTTCGCCGATCCCGAACTATCGGGCGATGATATTGATGCGTTATCAAAAGAATTACAACAGGTCTTAGATGCCATCGAAACTAAAACGGAGCGCTGGTTCGAGCTATCGGCAATACTCGAGGAATAAAAGGGAGTTTTTAGAAAAAAGAATACTCCTAAATTAGGTAGATGTTAAGCAAGTTGGAAGTCCAAAGCTACTTTTTTAGATATACCAAAAAGTAATTATTAAAAATTCTAAGGGTGATACAGCCCAAGTGTAGCTGAACGGTTTCACTACGGTTTAGCTAACACAGAAGAAATTTGTGCAATTTCTAGATGTAGGTTTGACTCTGTCTACTTTATAATTTTCTATGATAGAGTTGCTATTATTGATGTATCTAATAGTTAGGCCCACAACTAGTTAGGCCCAAAACAAAAAATTTCTTGAGAAACTTACGGTATCACATACAATTTTTACTATCTGCTACCAACCAACACGGTGTACATTCACCCTTTATATATACCTATGTCACGCAATGCCTGTACGTTCGTAAAACGTATGTCCGAAAAAAATCCGAAAACATCCTTTTAAAGAGTATTGGCTATTTCGAAGCGAAAAGAGTTTGGATTCCCTCCGTAAACAATGGTTTACAAGAAAGTATACAGCGTGAATTTCCAATGGTTACGTTTGATCACGGACCCTACGACATCCTATATCTAGACTTACACGAAGCAGTAAAACTATTGAACGATACATCCGAAGAACATAAAGTACACAACGATACCGTACTCCTTATCTATACTGTACGTGACAAGCCATCCTTGGTATCGTTATGGGAAAAAATCAAGAACCACCATGAGGTTAGGGTAACGGTAGATTTGTTTTACTGCGCTGGGGTGTTTTTTCGAAAAGAGCAAGCAAAGCAGCATTTCAAGATTCGCACCTGAATTTGTAACTTTAGCAATTAATATCTAAATATGGGCGAATACACGATTTACGCAATTTTAGGGATACTTGTTGTAGTATATCTAATTATAACCTTGACAACTAAAAGAAGTTCGAATCACCGCAAAGACCGCAAATTTATGGATGACTACAAAAGGCGGGACAAGAATTCATAGCGGTGATATTCTAAATAATGGATTACACTTTGCACTTTGGTCATCACGCTAACTAACACTAAACATTCTTATGAAAATCTATACCAAAACCGGTGACGACGGCACTACGGGATTAATAGGCGGTACACGGGTCAAAAAGCATCATATCAGAATTGAAAGCTATGGCACGGTCGACGAATTGAACTCTTGGCTTGGACTGATACGAGATCAAAAAATCGATATCGATCTAAAAGAAGTTCTAAGTAAAATACAGCAAAAGCTTTTTGTGATTGGAGCCATATTGGCTACAGATCCCGAGAAGGCTATTTTAAAAAATGGAAAGAAACGTTTAAATATAAGGGAAATTACCGAAGCGGACATACGTTTTTTGGAGAAGCAAATAGACGCTATGGAAGCTGCTTTGCCCCCTATGACCCATTTCATCCTTCCGGGTGGGCATACAACGGTGTCATACTGTCATATTACGCGAACAGTGTGTCGCAGGGCCGAACGTATGTGTACGTTACTATATGAGCACACACCTTTCGACGGAAACGTACTCAAATATATTAACCGACTTTCCGATTATCTGTTCGTACTGGCACGAAAATTGTCACAAGATTTACAAGCAAAAGAGATAAAATGGATACCCGAAAGTATTGATACCAAAGAAAATTAAAATTGTTTTTGCTTTTCTCCAATAAAAACAGTATTTATTCGTTATCGCAGTATTAACTAACAAATTTTAGCAGAAAACGTCAATTTTACTTGCCTATGTGCTTTTTAAAATTATTTTTGCAAAAAATTAAAATCACAATAATAGCATGTATTGGACATTAGAACTAGCATCATATTTGAGCGATGCACCCTGGCCGGCAACAAAGGACGAATTAATTGATTATTCCATTCGCACCGGCGCACCATTGGAGGTTGTTGAAAACCTACAATCTATGGAAGAGGAAGGTGGAGAGATTTACGAATCAATCGAAGAAATCTGGCCTGATTACCCGACCGAAGAAGATTACCTCTGGAACGAGGATGAATACTGATAAATCACGGTACGTTGATTAATAAAAAAGTCTCTATGGAGACTTTTTTTTATATACACCAGTGAAAATAATTACCTGCTCCAAGCAATTCCCTACCACACCACCTTAATTTGTTGTAGAATCACATATAATACGGTAAACCGATTACTCCTTAATTAGTTTTTGGAGATGGATTTTAAAATAATTCAGGACTATGTAGTAATTATGGCTGGCTTACTAAGAACCGCTCAGCCGACATACCTCTGTTTTATTCGTAGCTAAAAGAGAAGGAATAAAGGAGTTCTTTATGTAATTTTGGCAGACAGACTATCTTTTATTGTCCGAAATACATTGTTGGAATGTCTTTTGCTCAAATATTAACATCAGTCTTGAAAAGATACTTCACCGCTAAATACACCCATAGGGAGAGAGCGGTATAATATAAACACATATAAAATGAGTCTTCTAAATTCCGTTTTAAAAATATTCGTTGGCGACAAGTCGAAAAAAGACGTACAGGCCCTTAAACCTATAGTCGAGCAGATAAAATCTTTCGAAAAACAATTAGAACCCTTAAGCAACGACGAACTGCGTGATAAGACTAAAACCTTCAAACTTAAGATTGCGGAAGATATTGGTGAAATAACCAAGCAAATTTCCACTTTGGAGGAAGAAGTAAAGGCATCGGACGATATCGATAAAAATGAAGACATCTATGCTGAAATCGACAGATTAAAGGAAGAGGCTTACACCATCACTGAAAATTCTTTGAATGAAATTTTACCGGTTGCCTATGCCGTCGTAAAAGAAACTGCCAAGCGTTTCGCCCACAACGAAACATTGACCGTTACCGCATCCGAATATGACAGGGAACTTTCCGGTAAGAAAGACTATGTGACTTTGGACGGCGAATCGGCCATATGGAAGAATTCTTGGGATGCTGCGGGTAAGGAAGTCACTTGGGATATGATACATTATGATGTACAGCTCATTGGCGGTATTGCGATGCATCAAGGTAAAATTGCCGAAATGCAGACCGGTGAAGGAAAAACCCTTGTAGCTACCCTTCCGTTATATCTAAATGCACTGGCCGGCAAGGGAACCCATTTGGTAACCGTAAACGATTATTTGGCTAAACGGGATAGTGCCTGGATGGCCCCGATCTTTCAATTCCACGGTCTGACCGTAGATTGTATCGACCACCACCGTCCGAATTCCGCTGGAAGGAGAGCTGCTTACAACGCGGATATTACGTATGGCACAAACAACGAATTCGGGTTTGATTACCTGCGCGATAACATGGCCCACAAACCTAAGGATATCGTACAACGCCCTCACCATTACGCTATCGTTGATGAGGTCGATTCCGTATTGGTAGATGATGCCCGTACACCATTGATAATATCTGGACCGGTACCCGAAGGTGACCGCCATGAATTCAACGAGCTCAAACCTAAGGTAGGTGATATTGTCAACAAGCAACGGCAGCATCTGACCGGTGTATTGGCCGAGGCAAAAAAACTGATTGCTGAGGGTGATACCAAAGAGGGCGGTTTTCAGCTTTTGAGGGTACACAGAGGTCTCCCAAAAAATAAGCCTTTGATTAAGTTCCTAAGTGAAGAGGGTGTAAAGCAACTTCTGCAGAAGACCGAGAATTACTACATGCAGGACAATAATCGTGAAATGCCTAAGGTAGATGAAGATTTGCTTTTCGTAATCGATGAAAAGAACAACCAAATAGAACTCACTGATAAGGGTGTGGACTATATTTCTGGAGAACAAAATCGCGACTTTTTTGTAATGCCCGATATTGGTGGTGAGATTGCCAAAATCGAGAACCAAAACTTAGAAATCGAAAAAGAAGCTGAATTGAAGGAACAGCTCTTTAAAGATTTTGGGATAAAAAGTGAGCGAATACACACCCTGAGCCAATTATTGAAGGCCTATACCCTTTTTGAAAAGGATGTGGAATATGTGGTCATGGATAATAAAGTAATGATCGTTGATGAACAGACCGGTCGTATTATGGATGGCCGACGGTATTCCGACGGATTGCACCAAGCTATCGAAGCCAAGGAAAACGTAAAAATAGAGGCATTGACCCAAACCTTCGCCACGGTCACCCTGCAGAACTATTTTAGAATGTACAATAAACTGTCAGGTATGACCGGTACGGCAGTTACCGAAGCAGGCGAACTTTGGGAAATCTATAAATTGGACGTAATGGAGATTCCGACCAACCGCCCTATCGCACGTGATGACCAAAACGATTTAATCTATAAGACCAAGCGCGAAAAGTATAATGCAATTATAGACCAAGTGACCAAACTTTCAAATGCTGGAAGGCCCGTATTGATAGGTACCACCTCAGTTGAAATTTCGGAACTATTGTCCCGTATGCTAAATATCCGAAAGGTACCACACAATGTATTGAATGCGAAGCTCCATAAAAAGGAGGCCGATGTGGTCGCGGAAGCCGGTAAGTCGGGCATTGTAACCATTGCTACCAATATGGCGGGCCGTGGTACGGATATCAAGCTTTCCGATGCCGTTAAAAAAGCAGGTGGTCTCGCTATTGTTGGTACCGAGCGCCATGATTCCCGTCGAGTAGATAGACAGTTGCGCGGTCGATCAGGTCGGCAGGGTGATCCGGGAAGTTCGCAATTCTACGTCTCTCTTGAAGATAACCTAATGCGCCTATTTGGCTCTGAACGGGTAGCCAAGATGATGGACAGAATGGGCTTGGAAGAAGGTGAGGTCATTCAGCACGGTATGATGACCAAATCTATCGAACGTGCCCAGAAAAAGGTGGAGGAAAACAACTTCGGAGTTCGTAAGCGATTGTTGGAGTATGATGACGTGATGAACGCACAACGTGAAGTTGTCTATAAGAGAAGACGTCACGCCTTACAAGGCGAGCGGTTAAAAGTGGATATCGCCAACATGATCTACGACACTTGTGAGGTGATTACAGAAACGAACAAGGCTGCCAATGACTACAAAAATTTTGAGTTTGAACTGATCAAATATTTTTCGATTACGTCACCAATCGAAGAAGCCGATTTCTCAAGAATGACCGCGCGTGACATTGCTACAAGAATTTACGCGAACATATATCAACACTATCAGGAAAAGATGGAGCGCAATGCTGCCTCAGCTTTTCCAGTCATTAAAAAAGTATATGAAGACAACGCGAATAAGTTCGAGCGAATCGTTGTTCCCTTTACCGACGGGGTAAAAACTTTGAATGTCGTCACTGACTTGCAAGGAGCATACGAAAGTGATGGAAAGCAATTGGTTACCGATTTTGAAAAGAACATCAGTCTAGCTATTATCGACGAAGCCTGGAAAACGCATTTACGAAAGATGGACGAGTTAAAACAATCCGTTCAACTTGCGGTCCATGAGCAAAAAGACCCGCTTCTAATCTATAAATTCGAGGCTTTCGAACTCTTTAAACTTATGATCGATAAGGTTAATAAAGAAGTCGTTTCTTTTCTATTTAAAGGTGAACTGCCAAGTGGCAACCCTAATGAAATTCAAGAAGAGCGAAAATTAAGACTGCCGAAAGAAGAATTACAAACTAGTAAAGCCGAAATTCCGAACAGTGATGAGCTTGCAGCACAAAATCGGGCTGCAGGTCAAACACAGGGACAGCGACCGCAAGTAACGGAAACAGTAGTTCGTGAACGTCCAAAAATAGGGCGTAATGACAGGGTAACTATTAAGAACGTTCTTTCCGGCGAGAGTAAAAGCGTAAAATACAAACAGGCAGAACCATTAATCGATAGAGGCGAATGGGTTTTGACCGAGGATTAAATATATCTTTATGCATTAATTTAAACGGCGACCCCAATAGGTCGCCGTTTTTTTTCGCGCTATTATTTTTCAGCACTCTGTTTAATGTGTATTAAATCTCAAACACTGAGAACACGTCTTTACTTTAATTGTACATTAAAAGCAATACGTATAAAGAATTCAAAGCAGTATACAGCTACATTCTAAAATTCATCAACCTGCTCATACATGGATTTTTGGACGATTATACGCTTGCGCATTCCATTATAATGATCTAAAATTGGCAAACCTATTTTAGGATAAATTTCCTTTTATTCGATGAATTCACTTACTTTATGCAAGGACAGGTGATTTTTTATACAGTTATTGCTCTTTTAAAGGATTTCTTTTAAAACCTATCGATGCAAGATTCAAAAGAAATCAGTTATAAAACGACCGACCAGACCAGGTTACTTTATAGGTTCGTCTACATCTCTTCAGCGTTGACCGCTGTCTCTGGTTTGCTATGCCTTTACCCACTACGAATTTATGGTGTAGTGCCTACGGCATTTTTTTGTTACACCCTTTTTGCCCCTATCAACATCCTACTATTTAAGAAATTCGGTGGATTAAAACTTACCGCGATACGTTCTGCCATTATCTCCTTAACAGTGACCTTGGCGATTATTCTTTTTAGCGGTGGTATAAACAGTCCGTTTATATTCATTTTGGCCGTTATTGTGCTTGGCGGTTATGCCGGAGCGCGAATTTTCGGAACCGTGTATTTATACGCCGTACTGTTTGCCGTACTATTGATCTATGGTATGGGTGAATGGAGCCCTAAATTTTTAATCAATGAAGTACCTATCGCATCTCAACCACACTTCGGTTTAATTTGTGTACTTTTTTCTGTCTACCTTGTGGGCGGCGTATTTGGAAGGAACATATTGAGAGCGCATAGGGCCTTGAATACATCGAAATCAGAATTAGAAAAGCGTATAGCTGAAAAGGAGTTCCTACTTCGGGAAGTGCATCATCGCGTAAAGAACAACTTACAGACAGTCTCCAGTCTTTTGAGTCTTCAAGGCAAAAACTCCTGCAATAAAAAAATTCAGGAATTGATTGAAGGCAGTCAGAATCGCGTAATTTCTATGGCTATCATACATGAAATGCTCTATATTCGAAATGACCTTTCAAAAATCGAATTTAGGAGTTATGTTAAGGAGTTAACGGATTATCTAATAAATTCCAACCAAATAAAGAACAAAAACATACACATTCAAATCGACATACCCGAAGTACAATTAGGCATTGATACTGCTATATTACTAGGGCTTCTTATTAACGAGACTGTTACCAACTCTCTTAAATATGGATTTCCACCTGATGCAGAAGGACTGATAACCTTGACATTAACTAGAGAAGACGGCGAAAATTCATATCTTTTACAAATCTGTGATAACGGAATAGGGTTCTCGAAAGATTTAGATTTCAGAAACTCAAAATCGCTAGGCTTAAAATTGATTCATAATCTAGCACGTCAACTTAGGGGTTCTGTACAGCGCAAACCATCTGAAAAAGGCACCAATTATCAAGTTGTTTTCAAGGATGTGAATAGACACATGGGTAAAATTACCTAATTTCGATTTACTCATATTTCGAAACTATGAATAGAGGTCTTTCCCTTGGAAGGTAAAATTGCACGGATATGCAAAAAAATCAAAAACTGGAAGACCGGCTGAAAGACAAGGCTCGTTTGGTCATTAAAGTCAATTATTTCAGTTCAATTTTTGCTTTGTTGTTCGGCTTAATATGTATTTTTCTTTTGGATATAACGAAGGTTATACCTTATGTGTTTTTAATTTTTGGAGTCCTTAACTTAATCAACACCTTATGTTACAACTATCACCGCAGTCTTATCCTGACTTATAATATTGTTTCGATTATGACCTTGACGGGAGCTATTATTATCACGCTCTACAGTGGTGGCATCAACAGTCCTTTCATATTCGTTCTTGCCCTTATCGTGGTTGCAGGATATGTTACGACCAAAGCGTATGGAACAGTTTACCTTAACCTCAATCTTCTCATTATAGTATTAATCTATTCGCAGAGTATAGTAGACTTCAGTTTTGTCAGCAATGTCGTACCCGAGAAATCTAAAAACCTTTTTGCACTGTTCAGCATTCTATTTTCGGTATATTTATTAGGAGGGGTTTTCGGAAAAAATTTGTTACATGCCCATCATAATCTTTATAAGACCAAAAACGAACTAGAGGAAAAGATCAATGAAAAAGAAACCTTGATAAAAGAGGTGCACCATAGGGTCAAAAACAATCTACAGACAATTTCTAGCTTACTCAGTCTACAATCAAGAAATACCACAGACCCCGAGGTCAAGAACCTTCTTAAAAGTAGCCAAAATCGGGTTATATCTATGGCTATGGTTCACGAAATGCTCTACATGCGCGAGGATTTATCCAACATCGAGTACCAATCTTACGTTCAAGAACTTGCAGAATATTTAGTACGCTCTATAAAGGGTACTAGCAGTAACATTAGTCTAGAAATAGATATCCCTGAAATAAAACTAAATATAGATACTGCCATTCCTTTAGGTCTTTTGATAAATGAGACACTGACCAATGCCCTTAAATACGGCATTATTAATGAGGAAAAAGGTCGTATATACGTTAAATTACGAAAAGATAGGGACCATCAGTTTGTTTTGAATATAGGAGATAATGGCAAAGGCTTTTCTGAGGATGTTACCTATAAAAATTCCCAATCATTAGGATTAAAATTGATTCATAACCTGACCCGACAGTTGCAAGGTTCCATTGAGCGTGACCTTTCGAAAAAAGGAACGCACTACGAAATGAAATTTAAACAGATTCGGGGTCAGACCCCTTCCGTTACATGAAACAACAGTATAATGATTTCAACGGGCATTTAAAAATTCAGCTTCCCATTGTTACCTACATTATTTTTTATCTAAAGAGACGGAAGATATAGTAGAAAGCTAAAGTCTCAAGGTTGGGGCGACCATCTTAGAAATAGATGTACTGGGGTATTCAAATTATATTCTATTGCCGGTGTCTTGGGAATGCGTTTATGTTATCAAATCAAGTGGGTACGAAATATAAAGACTAGCAATGACGAGCAAGGCGATGAAAACAGGTTAATATAGATTTGGTGCAGACAGTCGGAAGTCCGGCATATGTTGATATCAATCTGCTAAGCTAATTTCGGATTCGTTTTTTTAGTAGTGAATTCCAAAGCCTTCACGATACGGGCATTTTGAAATTTATACAAACGAACTATAGTGTTCTCGGTGCTAGCTTTAATTTGCGGAGTAATGCTAGCAGAGCTAGTGCCATTAACCAGAACAATGCCCATTTCAATACCATCAACTTTAACATCTGTTTTTAAATTTGCAAGAGCAGTAGCTCCAAAGGTTAGCATAAAGAATAAGGTTATAATAGCTTTCATAGTTTGCATTTAATTACATAAATATAACATGAAAACGACTATTGACATGAACTTAATCCGTTGTAAACCAATGTTTTTCGGTAAATGTAAAAAACTACGTCAAACGGTAAATTTTATCCGATTAGCGTTTCATAACTTCAAAACCGGGTATCGGAAGAATGTACTTTTAAACGGTGTTCTTAGTAGCTGTGTCTTATAAATATTTGGTTAAGGGCTTTAATGATTGTTACGCCATCTTTGCGCGATTTGCTTTTGTTGTAAACGTAAGCTCTTTTTTAACTCTCGTATCAACACGTTTATAAAGACGAGTAATCTCACTGGTAGTTTCTAGTGTAACTTCCTCAAAAGTAGTTTCTGTTACGATAGCCACTTCGACTTTACTATCCTGAACATTTTTAGCGACCGTTTCGGCTTGTGCGCTAAATCCGATTGAAAGAAAAATTAGTAAAGTTGCTATAGTTTTCATAAGATACGTTTTACATATATAGAACGCCATAGAGGGTATTCTAGAGGGTTGTAAACCGTTGAAAGCCATATCATTTTCGGTAATCTGCATCCGATGGGACAAAAGGTAAAAAAGCATCGCTGAACGGATTTATGTTCAATAACACTTTATCTGAACAATCTGCATTTCAACCTTATTTTGGCTTAATCTTTTTCAGCTATTGCGCAGCATATGTATTTTTATTTACTTTTATCGGTATGGATTTAAAGAAGATTTTCGGTACCGTACTTACCTTATTAGGCATTGGAGGCCTAATATATACTGCTATACTTTTCGCCAATGATTCAGGCACTACCAAAATGTTGCTTGTTTACGGTGTTCTTGGAGCGATATTCTTTTTTTCGGGCGTTGGGCTTGTGCGCAACACCAAGGAGAAGAGCTAAAAGTCTACTTTCCTTTCATTATTGGGCGTATTTTATTTTGGTGTATCCCAGTAAAAAATACCAACATTTTTTGCAAACAAGGATGGAAGAGATCTAGATTCCTTCTTTCCGCAATACTTCCAAGGGAGGGCTCATCAGCACGCTTCTACTGTTCAAAATGCCTATGGCTAGAACCAAGGCCGTAATGCCAGGTAATACAACGAGGAATGGAATCAGTGAAGGAATGAAAGCGGTCTTAAATACAAATACCGCCAGCAATTGACTCCCGACCAAGGATAATAAAATTCCAATGGTACTTCCCAATATACCTAGATACGCATATTCGAGTGCGTTAATTTTTAAAATTTGCGCGCTTTTTGCCCCCAAAGTCCGTAGCAGTACACTTTCTTTGATACGCTGATATTTACTGGTTCGTACAGAACCGATAAGCACGATAATTCCGGTGAGGATACTGAAAAAAGCCATAAAATTTATCACCCAAGAGATTTTTTCAAGTATGCCATCTACGACCTTGAGCAATTGGCGCAGATCTAAAATGGAAACCGTAGGAAATGCTTTTACCAATTCCCTTTGAAGCGCTGCTGAAGTACCTTCGTCTGGCGTCCGGGTGGTAAGTACTCTAAATTGAGGCGCGTTTTCTAAAACCCCAGAAGGAAACAGAACGGAAAAATTAAGTTGCATTCTTCCCCAATCTACCGCGCGAATACTGGCTACCTCGGTTTCCATAAGCATACCTTGCACATTGAATACTAACCTGTCACCTATTCCGACTTCCGCATCACGGGCCACATTATCGGAAAGCGAGATTGGCACTACTCCTTCCTTAGGTGCTATCTCAGGCCAATTACCTTCCTCAAGGGATTCGGAAGAAATCAATGAATCGCGATACGTGACCCTAAATTCATGATTCAGTATCCATCCGTTAATAGTTGACATAGTGTCTTCACGTATATCGTTTACCGTGCGGTCTTTAATTTTTTGCATCCGCATCGTAACAATGGGAATGTTATTTAGCAAAGGCAATCCCTTTGTTGTAATCTGGTCTGCTACGGCTTTCTGCTGATCGGTCTGCACATCCAATAAAATAAGGTTGGGTGCTTTTTTATTAGCTTCCATCGAAGTTTTAGCCAGTAAAATATCTTTTGTAAAATATAAGGTGCTAATTAAAAATGTCCCTACTCCGATGGCCAATATCAAAACCATGGTCTGATTGTTCGGCCGAAAAAGATTCAATAGACTTTGACGGGCGGTAAAGCTCCACTGCTTTGGAAAGTACTTTTTTATCCCTCTCATAAAAAGGAGGGCAATTCCGCCAAGAAGTGCGAAAACTACCAAAATTCCAAAGGTGAAGGATAGGGCATATTTCCAGTCACCTAGTAGCCATAGAGCAAAAAGGAAGATAAAGATGAGTATACTTGAAAGAACCAAAATATTCGCAGTGCGAGATTTTTGGCTCGTAGTTTCTTGAATACGAAGTACTTCTAGAGGTGATACGTACCACGTGCGCAATAGGGGTGATAAGGCGAATAAGACAGACATAAACAGACCTAGCGAAAGTCCCATTACAATAGGCCCTACTGCATATGAGATTTGCACTTCGAAAGGCAAGAAACCTTGTAGCAATAGCGGGAAGGATTGTTGAACGAGCAGACCGGTCAATGTGCCGATCAGTCCTCCGATGATCCCCATAACGGCAATCTGTATCAGATAAATTAAGAAACCCTGCTTACGGCTGGCGCCGATGCATTTCAGCACTGCTACGGATGGCAGCTTCTCCTTTATATAAATATGTACTGAACTGGCAATACCGACACAACCTAAAAGCAAGGCAATAAATGCGACCAGATTTAGAAATTTACCGAAGTTATCGTAACGCCTCCCCAATCGCTCACCGGTTGAGGTATGCGTATCTAAATCAGCATTTTCGGCGTCGAGCAGCGGGTCCACTTTTTCATCCAAGGCATCCAAATCTTGTTTCGGTCCGGCCACAAAATAAAAGTCGTAGCCCACCCGGCTTCCTACTTGCACCAATCCGGTGCTTTCAATACTGCTATAGGGAATTAAAACAGGCGGCGCCACAGAAGCGGACACACCTGTGATTCCAGGCGCTGAAATGAGAGTGCCCGAAATTGGAAGTACAATCTTGCCTATGGAAATGGAATCGCCAGGTTGCAGACCAAACTGCATCATTAAAGTAGCATCTACCAAAGCTCCACCGGATGCTTGATATTCGGAAGCTGCGGAAATAGGATCAGTTTCCAATTTCCCATAAAATGGATATCCACCTTCAATACCCTTTACGCTCACTAATTTGGTATTACCACTATTTGGGAATACCGCCATTGAGGGGAAATCTATACTTTTGGCATCGGCACCACCCAAAGAATCAATGATGTCAAGCACCCTCTTATTCGGAGGCTGCTTGCTATCGATGACAAAATCCGCACCCATCAAGGCCTTGGACTGCAGGCCAATATTTTCTTTCAAATTTTCACTAAAGGATTGGATGGAGACCACCGCGGCAATACCCAAAACAATGGACGCCATAAACAGGACTATACGTTTACCGCTAGCCTTGCCATCACGCCACGCCATCTTAAACAACCAACCCAGATTTGTTCTGGGCGTATTCAAATTATTGGGGGTTCTGAAATCAGTATCGTTCACAGGCGTATGGTGCTTTCGTTTGCAATCATCTTACCGCCCTTCAACCGCAGTATACGTTGGTTTCGTTGGGCCAGTTCCAAATCGTGGGTGACCATAACTAATGTGGTATTCGAATCTTGGTTCAGTTCGAAAAGCAACTGTACGACCTTTTCACCGGTTTCTTCATCCAGATTCCCGGTAGGCTCGTCGGCAAATAATATAGACGGAGTACTCGAGAAAGCCCGTGCCATGGCTACACGTTGCTGCTCACCCCCGGAAAGCTGGGATGGATAGTGATCGGAACGATCGGCTAAGCCCACTTTATCCAAAAGTTCCATGCAGATTGAATTGGCATTCTTAGCACCCTGTAATTCCAAAGGAACCAAGACATTTTCCAAAGCCGTTAATGTGGGCAGCAGTTGAAAATTTTGGAAAATAAACCCCACTTCCCTATTACGTAAGGCGGCACGTTGATCCTCGTTCAAGGTTGCCAAATCGGTTCCGCAAAGTTCAACAGTTCCTGAATCCGGACTATCTAGTCCAGCGGCAAGTCCCAATAAAGTTGTCTTTCCACTGCCTGAAGGACCGACAATGGCAAAAGTTTCACCGGTCTCGATGTCAAAGCTTATATCATCTAATACGGTTAAACGTTTGGGTCCGTTTGTGTAAGTCTTCCCCAAATGGCTTATGTTTAATATCTTTGGCATAAATTATTCAGATTTCGTTCATAGCTGCCTCACCTAGGTAGTGAAGAATGGAAAAATAGACAATTGATTTCGATTTTTATACCCTATGAGCGTACACAACCTCTTAAAGTTTCGTTATATTTTACTGGTTTTCATTGTTGTTTCCTGCGGAAACGAACCAAAAAAGGAAGTAAAGACTGAGCAAGTAGAAACTACCGATATTGTAGGCGAGTCCGACGAGACCCCGGAAGAGAAAACCATCCTCTTTTTTGGAAACAGTCTGACTGCTGGCTATGGGCTAGATACTGAAGAGGCCTTTCCTGCCCTGATTCAGAATAAATTGGATTCATTAGGACTCAAATACACCGCCATTAATTCCGGACTGAGCGGCGAGACTACTTCGGGCGGACTCAACCGATTGGAATGGGTCTTAAATCAAAACGTAGATGTTTTTGTGCTCGAACTTGGCGCCAATGATGGATTACGCGGCGTGCCGCTTACAGAAACCCGGGACAACCTTCAAGCTATTATAGATTTGGTTCGGAAAAAGAACAAGGAGACTAAAATTATTTTGGCAGGTATGCAGATTCCTCCCAATATGGGTCTTGCCTATACTTCGGAATTTAAAAGTCTCTTTCCTGAACTAGCAGAAGAAAACGACGTTTTACTAATTCCCTTTTTATTGGAGGGAGTTGCCGGTAATCCGAAACTCAATCAAGAAGATGGAATCCATCCTACAGCCGAGGGTCAAAAGATTGTACGCGAAAATGTCTGGGATATTTTAGTCGATGTCATAGAAGATAACAATCCTTCTTAAATTTTAAACGTCGCTTACGGACTACAGGCTTATTCTGTGTAGGAAGGAATTGTATATTAGAAATCGAAAATAAAGTAGCTAATTTCAAAACACATGTACTAGAAATTTACGCTTCACATTACCGCTCCCTTAGAAATACTTCGCAAATAGCTTCTTTAAAATGCACGGAAAAGAAATATAGAATTAGCTACGAACTGAACGTCTTACTATTGATTAAGACCATTTCATCCACTTTTTCTTGGGTATAAAGGATAGCTCCCTGCGAATAATATTTTCCTTCATTTTGTAAAGTATTGCTATTTTGATTTCAGTATCCGATGTAGGTTTGAGAATCTTCAAATACAATGGATTTACTACCACTTGTGGCACATTTGTTGTATTAATCTCCTGATTATGGCGGAAAGTCATGGCTATTGCTTCAGCATTAAATAAAAGTATAGCTATCAAGGTTAAGATTAATCGCATAGTATAACAATGTTTAAATGGTTACACTAGTCTAACGGCACCTATGAATTTTTAATAGGTAAATTTCGCCCAAACGTAGAGATTTTCGTCAAAGCGTAATAAATCGGATGAGTTGCACTTCGTGAGTAGGGTAAATTGGGGATAAATTGTTATTACTAATAGGTGATATGACTGAAGTATATTAAAGTAAATATTCTGAATTTAATTTAATCAACATAATTAAAAATTTGGATTAAAATCTAATTTCGACTCATTACCGTTTGCATTTGCGCTTTTTTATGAATAAAACTTTTCCTACAATCATAAATTGATTAACCTATCGATAACATCGGTATTTCACCGATATTGTGAGTCTAAAATTGGTAGTGGTAGGTGATTTAGATAATTTTGACCTTAAATTCATGCAAAAGAAAGTGAATTATTAATTTTAAATATCAATCTATGAAATTCAATTTGTTAAAAAGGTATTTTTTGTTTGCGGCGATGATTGCCTCTTGTGTGGTATTACCTATCGCGTGTAGTAGTGATGATGGAGATCCGGTAGAACCTGAGGTTATTGATCCTACACCAACTGAGCCAACAGAGCCTGCCGCAGCACCCGACCCGACTAATGAGAATACCACTATTTTGGCAACTGCAGCAACTTTGGTCGAGAATGTTTCTACGTCAACGGTAACTGTTCAGTTGGCCGATGCGAATGGTAAGAAATTAAAGGCTAGTGGTGGTACCGTTGCCCTGAACGCTACTGGTTCTGCAGTAATTTCTGAAATAACCGATAATGGAGATGGTACATATACAGCAACCATTACAAACGATGAAGAACAAAACGTACTTGTTTCAGGTTCTTTGGATGGTACAGATATTACCAGTACCGCCAATATCACATTCAACCCTGACGGTTCGAATCCCGCACAGGAAGTAACGCAATCCACTGTTCCATTAGGACCTTCCCTAATACGAATCAACAGTGGCGGACCTGAGGTTACCTACGGTGATATCACATTTTTGGCAGATCAGTATTTTGATGAAGAGAATACCGTTGCCTACAGTAATCCTTTCGTAACTGAGATTGCGGAAACTGATATGCAGGATATATATCTAACGGAACGAATTACTAAAGATGGAACAGATATCAGAGGCCCGTTTTCTTACAACATTCCAGTTACTAACGGTACCTACAGTGTGAGATTATATTTTGCTGAAATTTATTGGGGTGTCCAAAATCCTCAAGGTTTCGAGGGTGATGAGGGCCGTAGGATTTTTAATACCACAATCGAAGATGTTGAAGTTTTTACTGGCTATGATTTAGTAAAGGACATTAACCCTGCTATTGCAGATCAGAGAATGTACGATATTGAAGTTACAGATGGTATATTGACCATTACTTTTGAAGCTAGTGTGAACAAGCCTAAAATTTCAGCTATTGAAGTGCTTGGTACAGGTACGGTTGGAATGTAATGATGATTTAGATTTTCATGCTTATAAAATTTCTCTTTCAAATACCTTTGGTATAAAGAATTGAGCTGACATCTAAGCAAAACTTAAAAAGTGCAGCAAACTGTCCGGAATAACTCCGGACAGTTTTTTTTATTACAAACCTTTTAAGTAAGTTATCGTATATAATCGAGACTATTAAAACAAAAAATAAAACTATGAAAATCGCTAAAACGACATTGTTAGCCCTGTTTTTGATTTTAACTACTTCATGTCAGTCAAATACTAAAAAGACGACAGAGGCGTCATCGAATACGCATATGGCGCAAATTGTTAAACCCTCCGCGCAAGAATTGGAAAATTTAGAAACTGCGTATTTTGCGAGCGGCTGTTTTTGGTGTGTTGAAGCTATCTTTGAAAGCGTGAAGGGCGTTAAAGAAGTGGTGTCGGGATATGCGGGCGGAACCAGCGAAAACCCGACCTACGAAGAAGTTGGTGCGGGTCGCACTGACCATGCAGAAGCGGTCGAAGTATATTACGACCCAGAAGTGATCTCCTTTACAGCGCTTGTCCAAGTATTTTTCGGCTCACACGACCCTACTACCCTTAATCAACAAGGACCGGATAGAGGAAGACAGTACCGATCTATTGCTTTTTATAAAAATGAAAAGGAGAAAAAAATCATAGAGGGATACATCAAGGCATTGAAAGATCAAGATGTTTACCAAGGGGCATCGATTACTACGGAGGTGACTCCATTTACCAAATTTTATGATGCTGAGGAGTATCATCAGGATTATGAAAGAAAACATCCGGACAACTCCTATATAACCAATGTCTCAATTCCTAGACTAAATCGGTTCAAGGCTAACTTTGGAGAATATTTAAAAGAGGATGTACACTGATTACAATAGCATGGTTCATAGGAATTAAAAACCTATAAATGAATCAGGACTGGAAAGTCATACAAGCTTTAGCAAAAACATCCTTTATTGCAAGACTATCTCGCTGTATTTTGAGAGGATATGTATCGTTTTGCCGCTGTTCTTTTTTCCGTTAAATCCTTGACGGACAGTGCTTTCATGATTGTTGAATGTATCCAATTGCAGCCATTCCGGCGAAACCAATTCAGATTGCTCACTGCTTATATACATATCGAAAGCAGTTTTAGGCACTTTACAGGTGAAAGCTGCATTTTGGATTGAAACCTCTAGTTTCTCAAAATCATCTGATATTGATTCTATAATCAAAGGGCCAAAATTATTTTTTACGATTGCTGATGTGGTGAGGTTGGCAATCGTAACCTCTGAAAAGGTTGCAGATAGCTGTAGGTTCAAAACCTCTTGTAGTTCTATGTTCTCCGAATAATCAACCTCTAAAGCGCCATAATTCCAATGTTGTACACTCACGGGTGAATAGGATGCGGTAACCTTCGTTTTTTCGCCTTCTATCACTGCTGCAAGTAGACTGGCATGGCTCAGGGTTGCATTCATATTTTTAGTATTTCCCACCATTTTCACTTCACCATGTCGAACGTTCATTTGTATCTTAGTGTTTTTGGGGATTTTTATTTTTATAGTTTTCTTTACCTTAAGTTTAGTGTTTTGTTCAGTCGAATTGAAGTAAAAAGTATTTGCCCTTCCCGCCCTATTATAACCTTCTAATTTGCTTGAAGTTGAATCGCCCTCTTTTCTGGATGCATAAAATTCAATCCGTTTTTGGTCTGCCGCGGCTTGTTTCTTGCCCTCCTCTACTCTAGCCTTTGCCATATTTTCCATTTTTTCGGAATGCGCTTCCATTCTTTTTTCGAGCATCTGTTCTCTTTTGGCCCTTACTTCCTCTTGCTTGCCCGCCATTTTTTCCTGCCAGTCTTCCATACTTTTTTGATATGGTTCCCCGAACTCTTTTTGAAAATTCTTTTGCCACTGCTTTAAATATTCCTCCCCGTTTTTCTGAAAAGCTTCGTAATCGAAATTCGCATCCGGGGTTGGCGGAACGGGAGGAATATCTGAAAGTTCGGCCATATCGAAATCCATTTCAAAGGATTCGAATTCCGGTAGTTCCGGAATTTCTATTTGCAGATTTCCTATATTTTCGAAATAATCGGTAGTAAACGGATGACCGGTACCCGTTGTGATGCTGACCTTATCGCTATTACCAAGAATTTCGATGCCATTATTCACAAAATAGTCTCGTGCTTCTTCTGTAGTAGCATTCTCTAATTCAACCGTAGCTTCTACAACAATTTGATTTTTGTTCCAGGTTTCAAACTCGAGATCGGCGTAACTTGTACTGATATCAAGTATGGCTTCGTCATCAACGGTAAATTTTTCCGAATAGCTCTTACTTTGCTTTTGGGCATGGACACCGATACTTATGAAGCATAGTCCGAATGCTAAAAACCTACATACTACTTGTTTTGAGTGTTTCATGAGGTACTGTTTTTAAATAATTCAATTTCTTTTTTAGGTCTTGCAATAATTGTAAGCGTAACTGCAAATTTTTGATAAGAGCGGTTATCGTCTTGTCATTCGGCCCCACGCTGTTGAGTTCTGTATTCAACTTTACATATTCCGCATTCAAAATGCCCAACTGCTGCATGAATCCATCTACCATAGTCTTGTTCTCCGACGAAATTTCTATTTTGGACAGTTCATAATTTATATTGGTAACATAATACTGCTCCATTTTTTTAAGGCCAGGGGTAAGGTCGCCCAAAGAGATAGTGTTGTTCCCTTCAACAGTAGTGTTTTGATTTACGGTACGGCTAGGCGGCGTCATTTCGACACTGTTTTTGGTCAAAAAGTAACTACCAATACCTAGGGCAATGATAATGGAAGCAGCTATCTTTAAAGGGAGGATCCATGAGTGTCGTTGCTGCGGGAATTGTTTTTCCAAACGTTCTTGAAATCGTTTCTTATGTCCGGGCTTTAGACCGGGATTTGTGTCCTCCCGCTCTTTTTTAAAAACTTCCCTAAGATCTTGTGACATACGCTTTTTGATTTAAAATATCCTTAAGTTGTGCCTTTCCCCGGAAAAGTCTGCTGCGGCAGTTGGTTTCCGTAATGCCCAGCACCTGTGAAATTTCACTATGGTCTAATCCCTCTATTAAATACATCATCACGACATATCTATATTTCTCGGACAGGCGTTCCATGGCCAGTTTTACCTCGTTAACAGTGACGGAATTATCTACCGACCAGTCATCATCCTCCTTTACCACAATAAGGTTTTCATTTAGCGGTAGTATTTCCCGCTTTTTCGATTTTAGAAAATCAATGCTCTGATGTACGACGATTCGTTTTAACCAAGCCCCAAACGTCACCTCCGCATTGAATTGGTCGATTTTTTTAAAGGCCTTGATAAAGGCTTCCTGAACGACATCTTCAGCATCATCCGGATCTTTCACGAACCCCATGGCCACCTTGAACATGCCATCGCAGTACTTCTCGTACAGCTCTAGCTGGGCCAAGCGGTCATTTTTTTTACAGCGACTTACTAATTCAATGGAAAACATCGGTAGGTTTCGTTGTTGGTTTTCTTGTTATAAGGACGAGATAAAAAATCGATTGTTGCAAAAAAGACATTATTTTTACGAAAGTGCACTTGACATTCCAATAATACCATATAAAAGGTGCTTTACACATTGAAGCTGAGGAAGTTAATTGTAGTTTACATTTAATCAGATGATAACCGAAATATAAAGCCAATTTTGAAGCAAGTAACCATCAGTAACGATTTCATAACCCTAGTGGTACTGGATTATGGTGCTATCATTCAAAAACTGTTGCTGAAAAATCACAAAGGTGATTACGAAAACCTTGTGGTAGGCTTTAATTTTCCGAACGACTATTTGGAGGACCATACATGTTTGGGTGCCTGTGTAGGTCGCTATGCCGGACGGATTTCACAGGGTAAATTTAATCTTGACCGGCAGGATTATCATTTATATTCAGAGAAAGGCATACACCTACATGGTGGTAAAAATGGGTTCCATACCAAATATTGGACTTTCGAGGAGGTACAGTATGGGAATAATCCTTTTATAAAACTATCGTACCTCAGCAAGCACCTGGAAGAAGGTTACCCCGGAAATCTCAAGGTCACGGTCACCTATCAATTGATGGACAGTGCCCTGCGGATTGTTCACGAAGCCACGACAGACCGGACTACCGTGGTCAATCTGACCAACCATTCCTATTTTAAATTCGACGACTCCGGAACTGTCGACGACTATCGCTTGCAGCTCAATTGTTCACGGTACGCCGAGGCCAATGAAAATCTGCTGCCAACCGGAAAGCTAATTGACGTTGTTCAGACCGATCATGATTTTCTGATCGAAAAGCCAATCGGTGAGGTTAGGCTTGATAGCGTTATGGCGATTGACCCCCAATCGCAAGTAGCGGCGAAGGTGCAATCTCCAAAATCGAAGATCACTATGGAAGTTGTTACGAACCAACCGGCTTTAATAGTATATATGCCACCGGATTTTCCGGCCATCTGTTTAGAGACCCAAAATTTTCCGGATGCCCCGAACCAAACCCATTTTCCAAATTCGGTATTGCGGCCCGGTGAAAAATATCGCAATGCGTCGGAATATAGGTTCACTAGGCCATCGGTGCCTCAGCGCTATTCTTGGTCATAAAACTTTACGCAACAAAAAAACCTGCACAAGGCAGGTTTTTTATACATCGGATCGGTTTAGATTACTCTACCAATAAATTCAATTTTACGGTGATGTTGTCACGTGTAGCCTTACTATAAGGGCAAATTTCATGGGCGGCATTTACTAATTTTTCACCAGTTTCCGTATCCACAGTGGGTAAAAGGCAATCTAGCGTAGCGCCAATAAAGAATCCGTCATCGTCTTTGTTAAAGCTTATTACTGCAGTCACCTTGAAGTCTCCCAAATCATCTACCTTATGTTCTTTGGCAACTACCTCTAGTGCCCCAGCGAAGCATGTTGCATAGGCGGCCGCAAATAACTGTTCGGGATTGGTCGATTTTCCGTCCGTCTTGCCCTCGGCATTCGGCATTTTAATGGGTAAATCAATGGCACCGTCCTTACTTTTGACATGTCCGGATCTACCGCCGGTATTCGTTGCTTTTGTCTTGAAAATAGTTTTCATATTTGTGTATTGTTTATGATACCAATATACTTTTGCTCCTCTAAAAAAACTAAAATGAACTATTAAACTTATGTGAAAAGGCTAATCGACCACTTAAAACCAAAGTATTCCGTAATTTGTGATTTGAAAGTCAAAACCTTTTAACCACTCTCTCAGCCCCAATTTTGCACAATCAGGAAAATAAAGGGACAGAACGAATATCTTCACAACCAATGACAAAACAGCACATGCCTACTTCGGATGTTTTGGTAGCGGGTATTCTAAATGGGGATACCTCAGCCTTGGGCAGGGCAATAACATTGGTCGAAAGCCAGCGTAAAGACCATCTCGAAAAGGCCAATACCATAATACAGAAATGCCTTTCCCAGAAGAGGGATGCTATACGGATAGGGATAACTGGAGTACCCGGCGTCGGGAAAAGTACGTTTATAGAAATCCTGGGCAAGTTGCTTATCGCGGATGGTAACCGCGTAGCCGTCTTGGCAGTCGATCCGACCAGCACGCAAAGTAAAGGCAGTATTCTTGGCGACAAGACCCGAATGGAACATCTGGTAAAAGAGGCCAACGCGTTTATACGACCTTCACCTTCGGGCGTAAATTTGGGAGGCGTCGCCCGGAAGACCAGAGAGACCATCATTTTATGTGAGGCCGCTGGATTCAATATCATTTTAGTGGAGACGGTCGGCGTCGGGCAAAGCGAAACTACCGTACACGGTATGGTCGATTTCTTCCTTTTGCTAAAATTATCGGGGGCAGGCGACGAACTGCAGGGTATCAAAAGGGGCATTATTGAAATGGCGGATGCCATTGTTATCAATAAAGCCGATGGAAAAAATATAAAACAGGCAAAGGCTGCTGCCCAGGAATTTAAAAGGGCATTGCACTTATATCCCCCAAAAGAGAATGGTTGGATACCGACCGTTTTGACCTGTTCCGCTCTAGAGAATAAAGGCATAGAAGCCATTCGCGACCTAATTCTTGATTACATCGAAAAGAACAAAATATCAGGTCATTTTCTTGAAAAAAGGAAACGGCAAAATAAAAACTGGCTTTATGAATCTATCGAAGAACGTCTAAAATCCGATTTTTTTGATGATGAAACCATCGGCCCGGAACTTGATAAATTCGCTTCGAAAGTAATGGCCGAAACCATCTCTCCGTTTCAGGCTGCGGAGCAATTGATAGGTATGTTTAAAAACAAAAGCTAAATTTGTTGCCAAACCGATATTAAACGATGCATCCCGTAACCCCTTCCCTACTCTCTTTGGTCATACCGCTTTATAACGAAGCCGATAATGTAGTGTTGCTGACGCAAAAAATTCATGACGCGCTCGTAGGGTACACCTATCAAATTATTTATATCGATGATTTCTCTACGGATGCTACCCGCAATGTAATCAACGCTATGCAAGATGATACCGTTCATCTTATCATCCTCAAAAAGAACTACGGACAGAGCCTAGCCTTGGCTGCAGGTATCGATTATGCAAAAGGGGAGTATATTATTACTATGGATGGGGATTTACAGAACGATCCCAGCGATATTCCACAAATGCTCGAGTATGCGGTCAATCAGGATTTTGACCTTGTTACCGGTATCCGCCAGAAGCGAAAGGATTCCCTGGTCAAAAAGATACCATCTAAAATTGCTAACTTTTTAGTACGAAGGGTAACTCAATTGGATATAAAAGACAACGGCTGTGCCTTAAAAATTTTCACAAAGGAAGTCGCCAAAGACTTAAATCTGTATGGTGAAATGCACCGTTTTATTACCCTGCTCGCCCATTTGGAAGGCGCTCAAATTAAACAAGTGCCCGTAAAGCACCACGCCCGACATTCCGGTGTTTCGAAATACGGACTCGAACGTGTCTTTAAAGTGGTGGCGGATATGATGTTGCTGTTGTTCATCCGTAAATATTTTCAAAGGCCGATTCATCTGTTTGGCATTTTCGGATTTTTTCTCATCATAGTCGGAGTTTTCATCAACATGTATCTACTCATCGTCAAGTTCGGTTTTGGGGAAGATATCGGTACCCGGCCTCTGCTTATTTTCGGACTTATGTTTATACTGGCCGGCATTCAATTGTTTACGATAGGAATCGTCATGGAATTACTGATTCGCACCTATTACGAATCGCAGCAAAAAAGACCCTACCGAATCAGAAAAATAGCAGTCGGTGGGAAAATGGCGTAAAAAGGGCATCGCCCTACTTAAAGTTGCCATCAGTCTGCTCTTGGTCTATTTTGTGTTCACCAAGGTCAATTTTTCCGAAGTTTGGGGGATACTTCGGGATTCCCGACCGGGCTATATCGTTTTGGCACTTATTTTCTTCATTGTTTCAAAAGTCGTTTCCGCTTTTCGGCTCAATCTTTATTTTCATCAATTGGGTGTTGGGCTCACCCAAAAAAGCAACCTGAAGCTGTATCTGTTGGGTATGTTTTACAATCTTTTTTTACCCGGTGGTATTGGCGGGGACGCCTATAAGGGCTATCAAATCAGGAAGCAGTTCGAGGTACCTACCAAAAGGGTAATTGCGGTGCTGTTGCTTGATCGCTTGAGCGGCATGTTATTGTTGTTCGTTTATGCCTGTCTTCTGGCCATGGGACTCAAAGACCATTTGTTGAGCGATTATCGCATCCTATTCGGTTTAGCCATCCTCATCGGGGTATTCGTATTTTGGGGATTGAACAAACGCTTTTTTAGCTATGCGGTTCCCGTATTTTGGTCGTCTGCAGGCTATTCCGCTATCGTACAAGGCCTGCAACTAATCAGTCTGTATTGTATTTTGTGTGGACTATCCATAGAAAATAATATACTTGCCTATCTCTTTATATTTTTGATTTCCTCTATTGTTTCCGTAGTACCCTTGACTATAGGAGGTATTGGAAGTAGGGAGGTTACCTTCTATTACGGTTCTATTTGGCTAGGCTTGCACCAAGATACGTCTATAGGCATTAGTATGACCTTTTTCTTGATTACGGCTGTGGTATCCCTTTTTGGTATCTATTACCATTTTAAGAAACCGGCCCTAAAGCTTGATAAAGACATCAGTGCTAGGCACTAAGAGTTAACACTTTAGCCGGAGCCATCCTATTATCCTTATGAGATGGACGGACCTAAGTACGGTGGAAACACTAAAAATTACACCTAATAAATATGGATCAAATGCATTTTATCCAAGGTACGTTTGCGGGTAGACGGGTCCAAGAATTTCTTGCTTAATCTGGTAATCCTAAAATGGGGCTTGGAATATTGGCGGTCCCAATCAAGACCTTGTTGCTGCAATTGACGCATTTCAGTGTCATCCACGTAAAGCCAGATATTATGTTTTTTCTTAAGCTCATCCATGGATAGCATAGCAACTGGTCGCTTCATATAAAAGTCGAGTGACCACGTATGAAAATCCCCCAATTTGTAAATTTCGTCTACCGGAATCTGTTCCTCCAAGACCACTTCGGCCATTCCGGAGCCCGCTTGGTATTTCAATAGGTTAGGATAAAAATGAAGATTTAGCACTGCGTTCAACAATAACGAACTGTACACCGAAAGTGTGACCATGCGAAGATAATAGGCCTCGCGTTTTAGGCAAAAATACGTGATGATCAATAAGAGGATAATCAGTAGCACCGATGGGTATAGCTCTTTGAACCGGAATACGTAAAAGCAGATAAATAGCGTAGCGACGAAAACAATGCTTAAAATAAAATACTGAATGGCCAACAATACTTTAACCGTATTTACAAGCTTCGTACGATACAAATCGTAGATGTAGGATGCTGTCAGTACAGAAAACAGCGGGATGATAATATTCAGGTAATGCGGTAGTTTGAACTGTGAAAAACTGGCGATCAGAAAGAATAAGCTAATCGTGCCCAAGGTCAAAAATTCAAATTTAGGATTATAGGCGAACCGAATCCTGAACAAGGTTCTGATGCGGGTTCCAAAGGCCACCAAGCCTAAAACGGTCCAAGGAATAAAAATCCACAGGAAAGTATGGAAGAAAAAGAAATAGTCACTGCTGTTACTGCCCATGCCATCACCGCTGAGGCGCTCGAAGCTCTGTTCCCAAAATATAAAAAAGATGCCGCTACGCTCTCCCCTTCCCCGAATGATTTTTTCTGGATGTAAATCAAACTGCAGGTAATACGCATAAAGCATCGGAGCAATCGCTAGGGCAAAGACCAACAGCGCTATGAGGACTTTCCAATTGAATAGAGCGGACCACTTTCGGGTATAGGCCAAATGGCACAGTATAGCGATTCCGATAACGAGTAAGGCAATCTGCCCCTTGGTGGAAAAGGCAAGCCCGGCACCTAAGGCACCTAAAATTATGGGCACAACGGTCCTTTGCTCTATGTAGGTGGCCAACTGCCAAATAGCGAAAATGGTAAAACCGGTAAGTACGGCGTCGGTACGGACATCGATGACGGACAACATGATGGTCTGCGCCGTCATAAAGACCAGGGCGGCCAATCTTCCAGTATCCACATTGTACAGCAGCCGGGCCAAGCCAAAGCAGCTGTAGGCACCCAATAGGGTTACTAAAATTCCGGGAATGCGGTAGGCCCAATCGTGGAGTCCGAACAGTTTATAGGAAAGGCCCGCAAGCCAATAATGCATATGGGGCTTGTCTAAATACTCCTGCGGCCCCTTAAAAAGATTGATAAAATCGTTTTCCTGGTACATCCGCATGGCCATTACGGCGAACTGGGCGGAATCGTTTTCCATTAGGGTAACGAACATACCGGCAACGTATACCAATAGGATCAAAACCAATAAAAACCAGTATCTGCGGTTGGATATCATTTGGGGAACTTAGCAATGGCAAATGTAAATAACTTTACGGACAACCCGCTTAGCACCAATCCGAATACGGCACCGGAAAGTATATCCAAGGGAAAGTGAACACCGATATAAATTCGACTGTACGCGACAATACTTGCCCAAGACATTAGAAAAAATACTAGGTAACGGTACTTCGCACGTAAGACCGAAGTGAAGAAAAACGCCACTGCAAAATGGTTCGCCGCATGGGCAGAAAAGTATCCGAATTTGCCACCACAGTTACTTTTGACCAGACGCATCAACTCGCTTACCTCAGGATCATAACATGGGCGCAACCGTGCTACGCCATATTTGAAAAGGTTGGCCAATTGATCGGTAACGGTAATCATAAGCGCTACGGTAACGACAGCAATTAGGGTTTTTTTTAATCCTAAATACAAATAGGACAATACCAGCAGCAAAATATACACGGCGATGTTGACCACCCCTACCTTATTGCTCATCAAAAGCCAAAACCCATCCCAAGTATCACTTCCCATGGTATTGAGGAAAAGGAAAAGCTCTTTATCATACTGTAAAAGCTGGTCGAACATGAGCTTAGTCTTCGTAACGGGAGACTTCGCGATCATAGAACGCGTTGGCCGCGTCGATCAAACTTTCCGCTTCGGATTCCAGTTCCTTTTCATCTTCTTTGGTAAAATCTTCAAGCCATTCTACTTCGTCGTCCTCAAGATTGATAATAAATCGCGGATACTCGGTATGCACCACGAAAATAGCCGTTGGGTAATCGGTATTGTCACCGAGTAGAAATTTTGGGAATTCCATAGGTAGTGTTTTAGAAATTTTCTTGTCCTTTTGTTTTGGGCAATGTGGCGTCCGCCTTCTGCGCAATCAGTTTATTCGTGAGATAATTGAAGCGAATATACAACAGAATCGCGGAAGCGGATAGGCCTGCCAAGAGTCCGAACCAGATGCCCGTACTCGCCATAACGGTCTCGAGGCCCAAGTAGTACATGACCGGGAAACCAATACCCCAATACGCCACAAAGGTAATAAATGTGGGAATCTTGACATCCTGTAGCCCACGCAAGGCACCCAGAACTACGACCTGTATGCCATCGGAAATCTGAAAAAAAGCGGCCACTAAAAGCAGTTCCCCGGCCAAGGTAATCACTTCGGTATTATCGGCAAAATTGGTCATATCGTCTACATCAAGATAAAGGGCAGGAAACCAGTGCCGACCTAAGAGAAATAGCGCCGCAAATGCAATTTCCAGGAAAAACGTCAGTAAAAAAATGGATTTTGCAATACGCCGCAGTTCCCTAAAATTTTGCAGGCCTTTTTGGATGCCTACGCGAATCATGGCCGCGACACCAAGGCCCATACCGAACATAAAGGTCATGCTGCTTAAGTTCAAGGCAATCTGGTTGGCGGCCTGTGCGTTTTTGCCCAGCACACCGCTCAACCAAATGGCCGAGGTAAAGATGGCCACCTCAAAAAACATTTGCAAAGCGGAGGGAAAGCCAAGTCCGATAATCTTATGCATCACGCCGTGCTCGATTTTTCGAAAATTGAAACCGGTGACGTAAGGTCTAAACTTTTCCCTTCGCTTGAGCAAATACCAGAGATGGGCGACCATGATAAAACGGGAGACCAAAGTTCCGATGGCGGCACCGACGATGCCCAATTCGGGAAATCCGAATTTGCCGAAAATAAGCAGATAGTTCAAGACGATATTGACCACGTTGGCCAATATGGTGGCGTACATGGGATATTTGGTCTGTGACAGGCCTTCCGAAAACTGTTTGAAGGCTTGGAATATGATTAGGGGTACAAGGGAGAAAGCGACCAAATCAAGATAGGGAATGGCCAGGTCGACCACAACGGGCGGCTGTTTCATCATGTACATCAAAGGCTTGGCGAGTAGGATCACGCCAAACAGCGCCAGACCGAGAACGGTACAAAGTACCAGTCCGTGTTTCAAGGCGCTTTTACCACCAGCTTGATTTCCAGCACCATCGGCTTCCGCCACTAGTGGGGTTATTGCGGTGGAGAAACCAATACCGAGGGACATGGCAATGAATACAAAGCTGTTGCCCAAGGATACGGCGGCCAATTCTGCCGTTCCGAGCTGCCCAACCATAATATTATCGGCCAGTTGCACAAAGGTGTGCCCCAACATGCCCATAATTACCGGTACGGCCAGTTTGATATTATAACGGAATTCTTTGGTATATGCTTTCAAAAGGATGAATCGTTTTTTTTGAATGTTCCGCTTGGCCTAGTGTTAGGTAACATAGATTAGGGATACAATTTCTATATCACCTGCCGGCGGGGCAAGGCTATAAAGATTACTAGTTAGTGCTTCAAGACCGGTTCGGGGTATTTAATTGCTCTTCGTAAACTTGTTGATTCTGAATATGCTTTTAGTGTATACAGTGAGCAAGCTGACAGCTATACGCTTTGAAACCGTAGGATATTTATAATCCGCTACCGACCATCGCCTAGCCGTTTCGCTTCTTCCCAGAAAACGTCCATCTCTGCGAGGGTCATTTCTTTCATGGGTTTGCCCAGGGCTTTGGCCTTTTCCTCCAAATATTGAAATCGGCCGATAAACTTTTTATTGGTCCGCTCCAGCGCGTTTTCGGGATCAATTTTCAAAAAGCGGGCGTAATTGACTAAAGAGAACATGACGTCACCGAACTCCGCCTCCATTTTTTCAGCATCACCGGATTCGATTTCCGCTTGAAATTCTTGCAGCTCTTCGTTCACCTTCTCCCAAACCTGTTCGGGTTTTTCCCAATCAAAGCCAACTCCCGCCACTTTATCCTGTATACGATTCGCCTTGACCAGCGCCGGAAGTCCTTTTGGAACCCCTTCCAAAACAGAAGTTTTTCCTTCTTGGAGCTTTATATTTTCCCAGTTTCGCTTGACATCGGCCTCATCGTTTACCTCCACATCACCATAAATATGCGGATGCCGATTGATCAGCTTTTCGCAGATTTCGTTACATACATCCGCGATATCAAAAGCATCGGTTTCCGAACCGATCTTGGCGTAAAAAACGATATGCAGCAGCACGTCGCCCAACTCCTTTTTCACTTCCTCAAGTTCATCATCTAAAATGGCATCCCCCAGTTCGTAGGTTTCCTCGATGGTCAGGTGCCTCAACGTCTGCATGGTCTGTTTTTTGTCCCATGGGCATTGAGCGCGCAACTCGTCCATTATGGTCAATAAACGGTCAAAAGCTTGAAGTTGATTCTCTCTAGAATTCATCCTTTTAAAAATTTTGGCAAAGATACAGATCTATCGGGCAAATCTATAGCAGATTACCCGAAGCTTGACAATTCAAATACGTCCACTACCAAATTCCAAAACCCGAATACTACCGATAGATTCGGATGGTAGTATACTGCAGATTTGATGGCCTAAAAAAAAGATTTGCTTATAGTTTTTCGTGTAGCAATCGGTGTACAAAACGCAATTTCTTTACTGTTTTTTTAGGGATGACAAACGGATAGACATCCTGTTGCCCCATACTCCTGTTCAGGCTGTTTAGGGCAAAGGTCAAGGGCACAAAGGCCTTTAAGAGCTTAGCGAAACGCCCGTCTTGATACGGGTCGAAATCCGCACGCATTCTTAAAGGGGAATTTTCACCGAAAGCCGCACCGGTATTGATACCGAAATAGAAAGCCGTCTCCAGCACATCGACCAGATGTAAGTAGTGCGCCCAAGTTTCGGCCCAATCTTCCCAAGGATGCGAGGCCGCATATTTACTGATATAGCTTTGCCGCCAATTTTTCGGAGCGCCATTTTTATAATGCCGCTGCAGGGCCTCGCCATAATCGGCGCGCTCATCTCCGAACGTATCCCTAAATTTTTTTAGGATTTCAGGACGGTTCCGAATGAGCCTTTCCCAATAGTAATGACCAACTTCATGTCGAAAATGGCCGATAAGGGTGCGATAAGGTTCCGCCATCTGCTTGCGCATGTATTCCCGGTGTACATTATCGGCTTCCGCTACGTTTATGGTTATCAATCCGTTTAGGTGGCCTGTACGCACGGGCTGTGCATTTCCAGAGGCATTTTTATCCGATAGAAAATCAAAGGCCAATCCTTCTTTCGGTGCAGCATCCCTATCGATGACCGGAAGTCCGAAGCGTTGCAGGGCATAGACCAAACGGTGCTTGGCACGCTCCAGTTTTCGCCATTCCTTTAGGTTTTTCTTTTTCTGTAAATTGGGTATGGTATGGTTCAAGGCACAGGCCGTGCAGAAATCGCCATCATCCTCATCGGAAAGCAGCCAATTGCAGGCCTTGTGTTCTGCGTTTTTGCAATATCGGTAGTGTTTACCGTCATCCTTGAACAAAGTATACCCGTTTTTCAGATGGCCAGCCGGCGCATCCGGAGAGGGTACCAGTGCAGCTAAGCTGGAGTTTTTCTCACTATAGCCTAAGGTAGACTTACATACCTCACACTTCGTATTCTCAAAATACAAAGGATTTTCGCACTTCTGACATCGAAATATTTTCATGCGGCAAAATTACACATTAGCCCTATACAAAGGCCATTAAAATTACCGACGGACCCAAGTCTTTTGGTTCCCCAAATTTCTGTATCTTCATCGGTTCAAGAACAGAATTTATGAAAACACGAAGACAATTTATACAACAATCCAGCGCATTTTCGGTAGGTGCCCTACTACTCCCCAATTTAGGCTTCACCGCAGCCAAAAAGCAAAAATTCGGGGTACAGCTCTATTCGTTTCGGGATGCCATGGCCGAGGATGCCCTTGGTACCTTGAAAAAAATAGCGGACATTGGTATTGTGGAAATCGAGTCCGCACGAAGCACTAAAGGCCTGTACTACGGATTGTCGCCTGAGGACATGAAATCCGCCTGCGAGGATTTGGGGATGAAACTGACCAGTGGGCACGTCGCCCTAGATGACAATTTTCAGGATACGATGGAACAGGCCGCAGCTTCGGGACAGGAATATGTTATCTGCTCTTCAATGCCCAGCGATGGCCAAACCTTGGATAACTATAAAAAAGTGGCAGACCAGTTCAACACTGCCGGGGAGGACTGTAAAAAGCTAGGGCTTAAATTCGGATACCACAACCACGAATACGAATTCGAATCGGTCAACGGAACCGTTCTCTATGATGTCTTACTGGACAATACGGACGAAAATCTGGTACACATGGAAATGGATTTGGGATGGGTCGTCGTAGCCGGCAAAGATCCCTTGGCTTATTTTGCAAAATATCCCGAGCGTTTCCCACTTTGGCATTTGAAGGATATGAACATGGAGGAAAAGGAAAGTACCGAATTTGGTAAAGGCGGACTTGATATTGCGAACCTGATCGCACATCGAAAGGATTCAGGTGTCAAACATATCTATATCGAACAGGAAGAATATGCGAGTACGCCTTTCGAGAGTATGAAAGAGAACATGGCCTTCTTGCGGAAGCTGTAATCAGGCATTTCGCTAGTAGCCTTCTAAAAAAATAGAAGCAATTCAAGCTTATGAAATTACAATCGAGCCTTCGCCTACAAGTTGGCCTACTGGCACTGGTGATGACCAGTTCGTGCAAAGCGCAACAAACACAGCAGCAATCCATCATTGCGGATGGCTCAGAACTTACCTTAGTTGCCGACGAGTACGAGTTCACCGAAGGGCCGGCCATGGACAGCAACGGCGATGTCTATTTTACCGATCAACCCAACGACCGTATCGTAAAATGGACCGCAGCCGATAATTCCGTAGCCGATTATATGAAGCCCGCAGGCCGCTCGAACGGACTCTATGTTGATAACGACGGCAACCTACTATCCGCTGCGGACGAAAAGAACCAGCTATGGCGTATCGATTCGGATAAAAATGTAACCGTACTCATCGACGACTTTAAAGGCAAAAAGCTCAATGGTCCGAACGACATGTGGATCGATAAAAAAGGAGGGGTATACTTTACAGATCCCTTTTACCAACGCAGTTGGTGGATGCATACCGAAGCCCCACAAGAGGCCCGTCGCGTCTATTATTTGGCACCCGGAACCGATACCCCGCGCATCGTAGCCGAAGATAATTTCGACCAGCCCAATGGCATTATAGGATCTCCCGATGGCAAAACGCTCTACATATCCGATAACGGTAGCAAAAAAACCTATGTCTATAGCATCGGGGATGATGCCAGCCTATCGAACAAAAAACTATTCGCCGACATGGGCTCCGACGGTATGACGCTCGATAACCTTGGCAACGTGTACCTAACGGGCGATGGCGTCACTGTTTTCAACGCATCCGGCAAACAAATCGAACATATTGCCGTACCCGAAAATTGGACGGCCAATATTACTTTCGCCGGACCGGATCAGAAAACCCTTTTTATTACGGCCATGGATTCAGTGTATACGCTGGATATGAACGTTCATGGGGTACGGTAATAGGGCCTGTCTTTGATAAAATATGCTATACGGAGGCTTAGAGAAATCAAGCAATCTTCTACACCGGAAAGTATGGGTGTTTATATACACCTTCAGGCTACGTAGCCGGGTAGTTCTAATCTACATAAAATGTTCTCGACATCTACCCTAAACAGTATTTGATGTAAACCACCAAAAGGATGCTAAAATAGAGATGATTTACTTGTGCTAAGTTTTGTCGTCTTGTACGGAATCTATTTTCTCGCCTATTCTCCTTAATCGTCTTTGATAACATACAGGCCTGAAACAGATATAATGAATCTTCTCAAGTTTTAGGTGAAACTGACTTGGACACGGATACTCTTGTGCCACAGTAACAGATAAAGGATTGAATACTAAATGCTTGTTGAGAAATATAATTTCAAAACAATAAGAAAATCTTTAGATTAGTAGTGTAGATATAAAAGGTGTATAGGTACTAGTACTTATATACAATTGTTGAAAAACATTTTGTTCAAGCAAAGTCAGGGCATGCTACATGATTCAGTACACCAAAACTCGTACGCAGGACGGACCTGCCATTCATGCGCAAATGGATTTTAGCGGGTTTGCGGAAGGCTTCGGAGCGGTACGCAATACTTTCTTACTCATACGTAACGGTTGCGCAAGCGGAACGCGGGCCTTTACTCGGGCGCAAAAAGAAAAACGTTTTTCAACAAATCCTATGGGCAATGCGGGCGTCGGTACTTTACCAAGGGCTTGGGCGTGTCGGGCGGCACCGCAAAATCTTTTGGATCTTGCTTTCGTCGATAAAAGGAAAAACAAAACAAA
Organism: Pricia antarctica; assembly: GCA_011050085.1. Lineage (GTDB taxonomy): Bacteria > Bacteroidota > Bacteroidia > Flavobacteriales > Flavobacteriaceae > Pricia > Pricia antarctica_A. The sequence goes on from DRGL01000024.1 coordinate 81,136, forward strand.
AAGATTTCGCTAATTTCAGGGCCCGAGTGCAAGTGCCTGCGACACCGCACTGCACATAGCCCGGGCGTTCTCTGCAATTTAACCGAACTTGAAAATTATGAACATAAATGAGATTTTAAAAAATTTAGATGTTTGGTCAAATGCTATACCAATTTTAGGATTTATCATTACCATAATTATCTTTAGAGTAAGTCAAAAAAAGAAGAAAGAAATCTATAAAAAGCTGGCTAATAGAGAAGTTTATCTTAAGCTTGAATTAGCTTCAATTGATTTGTTCAGATTTGAGGCTACTAACGTTGAAATTATTAGACCTATATGGCAAGCAAATATTGAAATGCCTAAAAAAGGTACAGCGGAATATTTAGTAATAATGAATTATGTCTGTCAAATTCTTAACTTATTTGAATTAGCAATAAAATTTAGACAATCCAAAGATAAAATATTACCACCTGACCTTTTTAGTTCTTGGGTAGCTTGGTTTCATTCTCTAGCTACTGCTCCAGGATTTCAATATATATGGGACGATATTCATTTACACTATATTATAGATTTGAGAAATATAATGTACGGAGGCATTAGAATTTCAAAAGAGAATTCAAATCCAAAAATAGTTGAGGAAAAATTTTATGAATACGTTTCTTTTGCATTAAAATGCAAAATCATTAAGCACTGGACTTCAGAAAACGAGCATAAAATTTATAACAATTTTAGAAAATCTGAGAAAAAGGAATTAACTAGTAAATCTCAATATAAAATTGATAGCACAATTGAAATCAACTGGATTCGCGACACTACAGAAATAGAAGAATATGTTGATTTTTTTATTAAAAATACTACTGAAAACTATATATCTCACGGAGAAATACAATTCGGAAGGGCTACTAGTGCAAATGAATGGTCTAAAAACCTCAAGTCTAAACTAATAAGTGATTTCAATACTGTAGTAGAAAACGAAAAGCGCGGAAATTTAATCTCTGCACATACGCAAGACAATATTTTAGTAGGTCTGATATTGTTAGAATATTTTGATTCACCAAATGGGGTTTATGCTACTTTGGCTGATATAGTAGTAGCTGACGCCTATCGAAAAAATGGTATAGGTAATCAAATGGTAAATTGGGTATTCAAAGAGGTTGAAAAGAAAAATATAACTAATCTATATGCAGAGAGCAATATAAATAATATTAGTGCCCACAATTTTCTAACTAAACACGGGTTCAATACTATTTCGAAAGTCTTAAAAAAAGATTTGAAAGTAAAAAAAACTGCAGAGAATCGAGTGGATGGCTCCGCCATCAAATGACAGAGTACACCCCTCACACCACCGTACGAACGGGTCTCGTATACGGCGGTTCGCAATCCATCTTTTCAATCGCTCTTTACACCAATCGAAACTATTCTGTACTTTTTTAAAGGGCTACAGATTTTATGGGGGTTGCCCATTAACGAAAATCAATGCTCCCTGAACAATTTCCAGAAGGATTGCGTTCGGTCCTTCCCCACTTGTGAGGCCTATGCAGTTTTATGCAACTCGTTTCTAGTGGGTACTATGACCTCGGCTGACTTCTCTACTTAACCAACTCGTGGTTGTAGAGACCTCCCCAGGTAAGAGCGTCTTCTTTCTTCTGATCCCTGCCTTATCTACTATTTCGGTTATCACTTTACGTGTTTTGGACTTTACAATTATGTGCTTGCTTATCCAACCTAATAGCCTCATATTAGGTTCCTGTTCGTCAGTACCAGAATTTGTAGTCCTGCTTTCTTCAGATGTAATCTCACGGTTACCACCCTTGCAGCTTACTAATGGTTCAAGGCGTTACCCCTGCCCATAAGGGACTTGCACCCTCTAAATGAATTAGCTACCTTTCTGTAGCTAGAAGACGCCCATACTGGGCACACACAAAACCTATGGGCAATGCGGGCGCAGGTTCTATACAGAAGGTTCGGGAGTGGAGAGCTGCACCGCAAAATCTTTTGGATTTTGCTTTGTCGCGGGACAAGTTAAAAACCGAAACCAAAATATTTCGCTAATTTCAAGTTCCGAATGAAAGTGGGAGCGACCCCGCACTGCAAATAGCTCGGGCGTTGGCAACAATGCAAAAAAAATCTGGAATAATATAGAATGATAGAAAAATACTTGTTCAAGCGTCCAATGAATATTGAGATTTCAGTAGCTACATTAGGCGTAAATAAAGATGATTGGTTTTGTCATAAACCAGGAATGAAAACCGAATTTATTAAAGAAACTATGATAATGAATGGTTATGACATTGCGCCTATTATAAATAAGCAAGGAAAATTCAATAAGTATTATTGCCTCGAAGAAAATAATGAATTGAAAGTCGAAAATATCAAAGAAGATGATAGACTTTATTATTTAACGCACGTTTCGGATGCTATTTGGAAAATGAATAATGAAAAGAGAAAGCATTATTTTTTGAGTAATGGAAAAGATAAAGATGATGTTGTTGGACTTTTATCTTTAAGTAATTTTAACAGTAGAGAATTTTATGTTTATCTCTTCAGTCTCATTTCATATATCGAAAAAGAGCTTGCCAAATTAATAGACAGCAAAGACGAACAAGCTTTTATATTATTAGGAAAGAAAGCTGACAATGAAGATTTAAAAAAACAGCTGAATTTAATAATTGAAAGGTACAATAAAGATAAACTGAATGATGCGGAAAATAATTATAAAGAATATTTATATCTACACCATTTGCTATGGTTAATATCATTTGAGAGTAAATATAAATTACTTGACTACTCAAATGAATCTGACTTTATCAAACATACTGGAAATATAAAAAACATAAGGAATAATGTCGCGCACCCAATAAAATCATTAGTGAGAAATTTAAAGGATTTAGAAAATCTGCACATTGGATTATCTAAAATTTACGATTTGAAAAACAGAGTTGAAAACTATAAATCGTAATAAGCACAGTTGCCAATCGAGTGGATGGCTCCGCCATCAAATGACGGAGTGCACCCCTCACACCACCGTACGTACGGGTCTTGTATACGGCGGTTCGATAATGAAACTTATCGTTTGTAGTATTCGATTAAACTAACATAACCTTTCCTCTTTAACCGTTTTATGGTAATGGTAGTCCGTAAAATAGGACTTTGAGCTACTGCCCAGCCTCCCATTCTTGTACGACTCCACGCATAGGCATGGTCTTGGTCAATTCCTAAGCGAATCAGGTTTTTCCGTTTCCGCTCTGGTTTTTTCCAATGATGCCATATACAATACCGTAATCGGTTTCTTAGCCACTCTTCTAGCTTTTTAAGTTTTGCTTGAATGGATGCCGGTCTAAAGTAATTTATCCGACCACGTATCAACAGATTGATACGGTCGACACGTTCTTCAAAACTTGCCGGTATCGTCTTTTTGGTCAGATATTTAAGTTTTGCCTTAAACTCTTTCCATTTGGACGGTTTTACCACGAGTTGATATTTGCCTTTCTCTCCTTTCTTGTAGGGCGGTACAAAACCAAACCCTAATACTTGGAAACTTAAAGGTTTACGTATGCCACTTTTCTCCCTGTTTATAGGCAGTCGGAGTTTGTCTCGCAGAAACTTGAAGATACTATTACCTACTCGTTTTGCAGACATTTTACTCTTAACCGTATTACTGGGTATATGTGACCGCGTCATTAATGGGGAAATATGTAGGTGTCCAGGAAATGGGAAACGGTATTTGGAGAGTATTTTATAGAAACGTATTTTTAGGTTTCTTTGATGAAAAGTATCTAAGAAATAAAGAACAGGCAACAAGATTAGAAATTAATTTAGTGTAAACCTTAATCTATAACTTGTGTAAACTATGTGCCTTTACGAACATTATGACATATCAACAACTATTAGAATCGAAGGAGTGGAGGGAGAAACGTAAAGTTATCCTTAAAAGAGATTTATTTCAATGTCAACAATGCAATAATTCTAGGGTAATCAACCAACTTCACAGTGGTAAATATTCAAATATTATAAAAACCAAATATCACAAACTGGTCAAAATAGATTCTATTGAAGACGGCATTGGTACCGTTTCGACTATTGATGAAGAAACTTCAAAATTTTTAGATTCCTATTCTATGATTTATTACGGTCAAACATTGAAAGGTCAAAAAAAAGTCTACGGAATTAGAACATTGAACCCTGTTGAAAAGGAAGTCTTCAAATCATATGCAAGTGCTTGGAAGCATTTATTCAAAAACCCATTTGAAGATAATTTAGAGGCTAAATTCAAACAATTGACAACAATAAGAGCCTCTTGGATTTCTAAATTAAAAGAGGTAGAAACCAAATTCTCAGAACTTGATTGGAAAATTATGACCGGCCTACATATCCATCATGAGTACTATATAAAGAACAAACTTCCATGGAATTATGAAAATGATGCCTTAATAACACTTTGCATGGACTGTCACGAGGAGCTACATAAAAATAAGAAAGTACCAGTCTACAGTAACGAACTAGAGTTGATTGGAGAACTTACTAATTGTTATCGCTGTCATGGAGCTGGTTGGTTTCCGGAATATCTTAAGGTTGAAAATGGAATCTGTTTTAGATGCCGAGGAGCCAAATACGAGGAAATAACTAATGCCAACAACAGTAACCGTTGCACAAGCCCCTGATCGGCCAAATAACGGATTAATTTAAGCCCTTTTACGGGGCTTTTTTCTTGTCGGTCTAGAAGTTGTAAGCCAATTTCCGATACTTTATGTAGGCGCCAAATAACAATTGAAAGATTCTTTTCACCAATGCCGCCAAAGCAAGAATCTCTGCCCCGCTTTTAACCGGTTTTTGTTCGAATTTCAGGTACTTTTTCAGGTTGTAGACGATGGCCGAGAGGTGCATCACCTCGTTGGGCTGGCGGATTTCGGATCGGTAATGATCATCAATAACTTTTTTTGCTAACTTGTACAACAGGCACATCACCTATAAACAATACGTGCTTCAGGCTTATTCGTAGGGTTTGCGTAATTTTATGAAGGCCGCAACATCTTTGGGATTTTGCTCTGAATAGGGAAAAATAGAACAAAACCTGCCTCGCCGGCAGGCAGGCAAAAAGATTTTGCTAAATGCCTTTACGAACATAAGACTGAAATATTGATGATGAAAATGAAATTATTTACAGTCATCACCATCTCACTTATTATATGCTCTTGTAAAGGACAAGAAAATAAAAGTGACCTACTACCTGAAACTTCAGTAAAAAAATTAGAAGAGCGTAAATCAAATGCTAAAATCAATGAGTACTCCTTATTTTCGGATTTCAACAATCAGATAAGTCAAGTCGTCAGAACTATCTTCCAAGATAGCAAAGGGAATTTATGGTTTGGAACCCAAAACGGAGCATTTAAGCTTGACGGAAATTCGTTAATCCATATGGATAGTATAAAAAGTGACTCTGGAATAGGGGTGACAATAAAAGACATCGCAGAAGATAAAGATGGGAAAATTTGGTTTGGCCACGAAAGTGGTATTAGTAGTTTTGACGATGGGTTAGTAACGAACTATTATGAATCAGATGGATTAATTAACCATGATGTTTGGACGATTGAGGCTGATAAAAATGGTAAAATATGGATTGGAACTGCAGATGGAGTTTGTGTTTTTAACGGTCAGGAGTTCACGAAATTTACGCTTCCAGAAGGAAAGATAGACGCTACTTTGGGTATTTCAAGTACAAAAATGGTTCACAGTATATTCGAGGACAGTAAAGGCACCCTCTGGTTTAGTTCAAATGCTGGCCTGTTTTCATATGCCAAAAATTCACTTTTAAATGTTTCAGAGAAAGTAGGAATTCAAACGAATTTTGTCAACGAAATATTTGAAGATAGAAATGGTGAATTATGGGTGTCGACAAAAGATGGATTATACAATTTAAAAGATAATAAGGCAAAGAATATTACCGAAGGGAAAATAGAAAAAGGTAAAGGAATAGGAAGTATAGCAGAGGATAAGAACGGCAATCTATGGTTTGTTTCGAATCAACATTCCTTATTTCAATACAACCGGGAAAGGATAATTGAGTACAAAAAAACAGAAGATAATAAAGGTCCAGTAATTTTTCAAATATTTAAAGACCAAGCCAATAGACTTTGGTTCGTTGGTTTTGGCGGAGCTTTTAGATTAGAAAATGGAAAATTCATCAATGTATCAAAGAGAGGACCTTGGTAAATGAAATACGAACGCACAACAATACCTAAAGTTCATTGCTTGCGGATTTCCTAGTGGAAATCCTGGCCAAAAAGTTAACTTTGAGTTCGGCTCTTTTGTCCTGCGGGCGAATCACCGCAACGAACTTTTGCCTTACCGTGTGTAAGTGAAAAAAAAGAACTAGAATTTAAAACTATAAATATGAAAGCAAAATTGAATTTTACCAGACCAATGCTAAATTTATTAATCGCTGTATTCGTACTAACGGCAAGTTCTAAATTTTTGGCTCAAGAAAAAAAATCGACCGATTTAAAAGACTTTAAAATTGTCGTAGAGAAAACGGAAAATGGAATTAAAATGCAAAGCGTAGAAGGCAGTGCGTGGATTGACTTATCATTTAGCCTAAATAACGACCGACTACAGGCAATTGACGAATATGGAATGACCGAATTGGATAAAATTTCTTCGGACAAAGACGCTAATCTTGCGGATTTCTTATTCACAATAACTAGAACTGAAAATGGAATTGTACTAAAAGGTATTGAAGGAACTGCTTGGACTGATTTGAGTTTTTCCCTTCCCGAAAATGGAAAACGAGAAATTGACCAATACGGAACGGCTTACTGAAATTACACCTATACACAACAAGCCATGGATAAGCTATGGCTTGTCCTAGCTCATCTGGAAAATATCGGTTTGGTAAGTTACATAACGGACCCACGCCACAGTTCCTACACCAAACGTTGGCACGCATTAACAGAAAACTTATAGCAAACAAAATGAAAAAACGACATCTAGGAAATAATGGATTTGAAATAAGTGAAGTTGGATTAGGGTGTTGGCAAATTGGCGCCAACTGGGGTAATGAAATTGAAAAGAAAAAAGCTTTTAAAATTCTGGATGAAGCTATCAGCAGTGGAATTACTTTTTTAGATACTGCCGATGTATATGGTGATGGAAGAAGTGAAGCGTTGATTGGCGAGTTTTTAAAGCATTCCAAGGCAGATATAAAAGTTGCGACAAAATTTGGACGGGGAGCAAATGTATTTCCTAATAAGTATACAGAACAAGCATTAAGAGATAGTGTAGATGCTTCTAGTGAGCGATTGAATGTAGAATGTATTGATTTAGTACAGTTACATTGTATACCCACAGAGGTATTGGAAAAAGGTGAAATTTTTGACTGGTTAAGAATCTTACAAAAGGAAGGTAAAATACAGCATTTTGGAGCAAGCGTAGAGAGTGTTGAACAGGGTTTACTATGCATTGAACAAGAAGGGCTTCAGTCCCTTCAAGTAATTTATAATATTTTCAGACAAAAATTAACCAAAGAATTATTACCCCAAGCTTATGCAAAAGGTGTAGGGATTATTGTTCGTTTACCCTTAGCTAGCGGCTTGCTTACAGGTAAATTCACCAAGGAAACACAATTTCTAGAAAATGACCACAGAAATTTTAATCGTGACGGAGAAGCCTTTAATGTCGGTGAAACTTTTGCCGGAATTCCTTTTGAAACTGGAGTAGAATTAGCTGATGAATTAAAAACATTTTGCCCTGAACATATGTCAATGGTAGAAATGTCTCTTCGTTGGATTTTAGATCACAAAGAGGTGTCTACTATTATACCCGGAGCAAGTTCCCCAATCCATATTAAAGGAAATGCTATAGCAAGTAATTTACCACATCTATCTGAAAAACTAATGAGTGATTTAGAAGCGTTTTACGATAACAAAGTTCATAAGCATATTCGAGGAGTTTATTAAAGAAGAAAACGCGTGCCAGCAACGGTAACCCTTGCACAAGCCTATGATTTTCTGAATATGGATTCCATCTAAGCTTTAAAAAAAAAGTTCTATTGAATCAGATGTGCAAGTTCAATTTCCGTTGCTCTATGAAGAAGCCGAACAGGTAATCAAGTATGCAGTCGGCCAAGGCTACCAGAGCAAGCAACGCCCCACTTTCTGAACGCTTTTGGTTAAATTTCCGGTATTTTTCAAGAGTAACTAAATGGCAAAAAAGATTTTATATACGGCTCTTTCGCTAGTATTGACCTACAATACGTACAAGCTCTTAACTATCTTCTTTGAGTTATCCCCTGAAAAATTTTCACTTCTTGCTATACTTATATCAGCAGTTGCATTCAATTTTTTGATTACCGGAGCTGTCGCTTTCTTAGGATTTGTATATCCAACAAGCAAAATTTTAGGCAATACCTATTATCAAATTAAAAATCCGAAAACACTTACTTTTTGGTACAAATGGCTGGGTGTTGCCTTTTTTAGAGTATTTCTTTTGAAAACATTCTATCGAAACAAAGAGAATAAAAAATATTTTAATGGCACAAAGACAGGACTTTCCCTTTTTGATTTCAATACCAGGCAATCTGAATTCGGACACCTAATATCCTTATTTCTAGTTTTTGCAATTTCATTAGTAGTATTGTTTGAAGGACACCAAAATGTTTTTATTTGGATGCAACCTATAAATATAGCATTGAATTTCTATCCTATACTACTCCAGCGTAAGCATAGGATGATGGTTGAGAAATTGATCAAAAAAATGTAAACTTCCATATAATAGAAATACCTAGTTTTCTTAAACCTTATTGTGACTGACCCACTATCGGTAATATGTCATCGAGAACTATTTTGCGCTCATCCTTACCAAACGGCCCGTTTTGAGAGGCGAGTCCTTGCAAATCTTGATTTTTTGCTGAATACTTTCTCCTTGGTCTTTTTACCGCTATCTAAAAACAATTTCCTGAAAAGTATCACCTTGCCCTCGGGCACAGGTAAAGGCACTATTTAGTAAAGATGAATCGTAAAATTTTTAATTTCAAATTACTTTGGCATTGTTCAGAAGAGCCCCCAACCTTGGCTAATAATGTCTTTTCAAAAAGCTTGACCAACAAGGGGTTTTTAAACAAAAAAAACATTCCGAAAATACCACCATCCATCAGCATCTACCCTTACAAAGCATCTGGAGCTACTGTTCCGATTCGTACTTTAAATACTTGTTTATCATTCATAAACATTTGGTCTTGAACATAAAGAATAGACTTTGCTAGTCTAACCAACTTTTTTTAATAGGGGTTTAGCTTCAAATTCTGTATTTTTATCAAGCGCAATCAGTAGGTAGGGAATAATTCAAGTTATCGCTTATCCAGAAGTAATCTTTGGAAAAATTGAGCACTGTTACGGAATAATTTCCCGGCTTCATAAGTTGATTCCCTAGTTCATGCTAGAAAATAAGCCGTTAACAAATTAAATCGAAATACCCTTCGCGGATTGAATCTTGGGAGAAATCATCCTAAAAGTTAACGCCATGAAAGATGTACTACATCAGGAATTTTTTACGAATACCTTATATAATTTACCTGTTGGTATTGGAATCTTTCACGTACCAGATCCAGAGGATTTAAAAAGTATCCGCTACGTTCTTATGAACAAAATCATTTTGGATGAAATGCGGAAAAGCCGCGAGGAGGTATATGGAAAACTCATAGTTGATGTTGCTCCTGAAGCATTTGCAAGTGAAGTGGGCTTAAAGGTTATTGAAACCTACCGTGATGTGGCCGTGAACGGAGGCATTGTGAATCTGGGAACGGTAGAATATTCCAATGAACAGACAGCCGGAATTTATGAATGCTCCGTACATCCTATTCAAGAGAATTACGTCTATGTGATGCTTAGAAATGTAACTGAGCTTGACCAATCCAGGAAGGAACTGGCTGAAATTAACAGGAACCTTGAAAAAATAGTACAGCGACGTACAGCTGAATTAGAGAAATCAAGAAAGGAACTGGCTGAAATCAACAAGAAACTTGAAATTAAAGTGCAGCAACGCACAGCGGAATTAGAACACAAAAACCGGGAGCTGGAGCGGTTTGCCTACATTGCTTCCCACGACCTGCAGGAACCGCTACGCACTATATCCAATTACATTGCCGTTATTCAAGAGGACTTTGAAAATGATCTAAGCGAAGAAATAGGCAATTACCTTCAGACCATCGGCAAGTCCGCCGAAAGGATGAAAGCCCTTATTATTGCCTTGTTGGAATTTTCAAGGTTAGGTAGCAATAGAGAACGTATTGAAGTAGATTCAAAAAAAATAATAGTCGAGGTTATTGATGATTTGCAACATTCCATTCAATCAACAAAGGCCAAGGTCAAAGTGGATAATTTACCAAGATTAAGTGCTTACGAAACAGAACTTAGGCAAGTGTTTCAAAATCTTATGACAAACGCTATAAAATTCCGAAAGGAAGATATTTCTCCTGTAATCAAAATACGTTATAAAGAGGTGGAGGATTTTCACCAATTTTCGATATCCGATAATGGCATTGGAATTGCCTCAAAGGATACGGAGCGTATTTTTCAAATTTTCCATAAGCTCCATTTGAATAAAAAATATGAAGGTTACGGCATTGGACTGGCAAATACCAGAAAAATTGTGGAACTACACGGCGGAACCATCTGGGTAGAATCCGAAATAGGCGAAGGAAGTACTTTTTATTTTACAATATGCAAACAACCGGGGCTATGATTGATAAACTAAATTGTCTAATGCTCATTGATGACAACCCTGATGATAACTTTATCCATGAGAGAGTAATTAATAGAACGGAGCGGGTTAATAAGATTGTGGTTATGGAGTCGGCAGAAGAAGCGCTGAGTTATCTCAAAATAAATGAAAAAAATCTGGACAAAAATCCTAATATGATTTTTTTGGATATAAATATGCCTGGCATGAATGGTTGGGAATTCTTGGAGGAATATGAAAAGTTAAATGTGAAACGGAAAGCGAAAATGGTGGTGGTTATGTTATCCACATCCTTTAACCCTGCCGACCAGGAAAAAGCAAGGGCCATTAAAGCAAACAAAGGATTTGTTACCAAACCTTTGACAACAACTAAGTTTAACGAATTGTTAGAAAAACACTTCAAAACATAATATAATAAACAAAATAATCAGCTTTAACATATATTACACTAAGCACTATGTAACAAGGCCATAGCATCAAAACGCTTGTAGCCACTACCGCCATAGTTTTCCTAAATAACTGGGTGCAGAAACAGAAAGTCAATGACATATTTTAGACGTAGATTGAAACTGTATTCTACAAATCATTCGCTCTAACCTTATTCGATGATACGTTATTTTTGACATGAGATTTTCTCTGCGTACCAGGTTCTGATAATATATCTATTGCCATAAGACCTATTGGGATGTACTACCTAATAGTAAACATTTTGCAGCAACGGAGGTAACAGATTTGCTGGCAAATGGAGTACCTTATTTTTTAGGGAATTAGCTATCGAGCAAAGTTAAATACCTGATAATAAAGCGATCTTACTACCCGATAAAATCAATGGCCCTAACAGGTAAGGTCAGCAATCATCCTTTCCAATTTTTTACTATTCGCTTATTTGGTAAATTAGCTGCCGACAAGCGCAACTATTAAGATGGTACTCGATTGTCTACAAGCTAAAAAAACGAATGGATAACGAACAGGCGGCAATACAAACAACTTATTTCAGTATACTCGGGAATACGGCTTTAGCCTTAATAAAAGGACTTGCGGGGATTTTTGGAAATTCTTATGCTCTCATTGCCGATGCGATTGAATCGACAACGGATATATTCGCCTCGTTTTTGGTTTTATTAGGATTCAAATATGCGAAACGACCCGCAGATGAAAATCACCCATATGGCCACGGAAAAATCGAACCCTTAATTACCTTCGGCGTTGTAGCTTTTCTCGTTGTTTCTGCTACGGTTATCGCATACGAAAGTATTCAAAACATTCAAACACCGCATAAAATTCCGAAATCTTGGACACTGATTGTTTTGGGTCTCATCATCATTTGGAAAGAAATATCATTTCAGATTGTTTTAAAAAAAAGCAAACAGACCAATAGTTCTTCCCTAAAAGCAGATGCCTGGCATCATAGAAGCGATGCCATAACCTCTATGATGGCATTTATCGGAATTTCAATAGCCTTAGTATTTGGAAAAGGCTATGAAACTGCTGATGATTGGGCCGCATTATTCGCTTCTGGTTTTATTTTATACAATAGCTATTTGATCTTACGCCCAGCATTAGGAGAGGTTATGGACGAACAACTTTACGACGACCTAATACTTGAAATAAGGGAAAAATCATTGGAGGTTAAGGGTGTTTTGGACACCGAGAAATGCTTTATCCGAAAATCCGGAATGAAATTTCACGCTGATCTACACGCCATTGTCGATAGTGAAATAAGCGTAAAATCAGGTCACGATATCGCACATGAATTAAAGGACCATCTACGTAAAGAAATACCGAATTTGGGACACGTACTAATTCATATAGAACCGAATGCGTAACAAGGTTACCTGCTAAATTGTTGCCTTAGTACAAGCCTTTAAGTTCTGCGAAATATAATACATTATAAGTCCTTTTAGGCGGTTTAGTTGTTTCCCCTCAAGTTGCAAAACTCATTTTCCATCACGCAAAATGGGGATTATATCCATATGGAATGACGCTATTAAGTAAAATAGCCAGAGCATGTGTCGCTTCCCTCCTTTTCACTGGATTTGTTCCAATATCAGCTACCGCTTCAGATTGTAGCAAACAATAAGTTTCATAAGTACTTCTTACCTACTTAATCGGTCTGGATACTTGCCCAGCGAGCAACCTAGCTATGAAAATTCAATCCCTTTGAATACATCATTACGAAATAGTCAATCCTCTCTGGGCAAACGCGAATCCATTTGCGCAATTTGATACACAAGCGCTGCAATCACCGTGGCGTTAATCATCATATCCCGTTTTGGAACATATTCCAATACATCTAAATTGGTATGATGCGTTATGGTACTGTAGTTCAATTTATCCTGAATAATTTGAAATCCTGGTATCTTAAAATAATCGAATACATCGTGATCTGTGAAATCGGTATTTTGAATGGTTAAATTATTCACATCCAAATGTGCGTATGGCGCTAACATCTCTTCAAAAATAGGCCTTACGCCTTCGTTACCTTGTAAATAAATACCTCGCATTTGACCAGCCCCATTGTCCATATTGATATAGGCCGAAATTTTTTCGACCTCTTTTTTCCGCATTGTTTCACTAACTTTTCCATAGTGCTTTTCAGCATAGGCCATTGAGCCTAAAAACACCTGTTCTTCGCCACCCCAGAGTGCAATTCTGATGGTTCGCTTAGGTTTTAGGCCCGTTGCCTTAATAATGCGCATAACTTCCATCATCACTGCAGATCCTGCACCATTATCCGTTGCTCCCGATGCCGGATGCCAAGAATCAAAATGGGCACCGATCATCACAACTTCCTCTTTTAGTTTGGGATCTGAACCTGTAATTTCACCAAGGATGTTTACGTTATTATCCGGTTTTAAGTATAGTTCGGAATCTAGATGGAACTTTAGTTTCGGAGTCATTTCCCTACTCAATAAACGGGTCAATTTTCCAAAATTTTCGGGGGAAATCGCAAAATATGGAATCGGCTTTTCATCGCTTTCCCGAAAATTGTACGTGCCGCTTGGATGAATGACTCCGGGGAAATAGGGCGAAGTTCCCAACATGCTAGAGGCACCTTCGGCCTTCAAAAATTGAAAGAAGGCATCATCTTTCTTAAGCATCGTATTGAAAAGAACATCTAAATCTTCAATTAAAGGCATATTACCTGCCGATGGCCCTAAAGGATTGTTCGGCACCGGTTCAATTGATTTTTCCGCTTCCGCAATTTGGTCATCCGTAAATCGGGTTGAAAGGGGTTCAAATAACATATTTTGCTCTGGAACAGCTCCTATCAATATGACTTTCCCTTGTAATTTTCCGCTCCATTGTGCTTTAACCTTTTCTAAATCCGTATACTTTTCAATCCAAATCAAATCACCAGTTTGCACCCCTTTCGAACTTTCTGTCCATGCATAAGGATACGCCTGAATTTTCATATAGGCAGGTTCGGTCATTTCTAGGTTAAAGGATTGCACCTCCCAACCCATACAATCATCACAATAGTTTTCAAAATACACCTTATCCAATCCCCAATCTTCCAGCGTTTTTTTTGCCCATTCCGCCGCAGTGAAATATTGATCTGTTCCGGTTAATCGAGGTCCATACACATCCGATAAGTCAGCCATCAGACGCATGACCTCTGATTTCTGAAAGCCCTCCGTATTTATTTTAGATAGTTCTTGAGATTTTGTCTGTCCGATGGCAACCAATCCTATAAAAAGGAAAGCCGTAATAAGAGTGTTGGTAGAGATTTTCATAATTTAGATAGTCAGTTATTTGGTTCTAATGTACTCTAATTAATTGATACTAAAGCAAACACTAGGTAGCCAATACCCCATACACACTTCGGGCTTTATCCCAAGGTTTACGTAATTTTATGACGTCGTAAATTCTTCTGGATTTTACTTTGGACAAAAAATAACTTCAAAAAAATATGATTTTGCTTTATTCAGGTGAGGAAAGGAATCGCCAATTTTTTAACGTGCTGTGCATAATCCAACCGACCTTAAAAAGCTAAAATAACTAGCAATTGAAAAGTATGATACGAAAAATGGTTTTATTGATTTCCATTCTTGCCCTAGTTAGCTGCCAGGATGCTAAAAATAAAAAAGAGAACGCAACATCAGATTCTAAGGCTAAAGTTGAAAACGTAGACGACGTAGCCTTTAGAGGGGAAGGCTTTTTAACCACTCAGGATTCTGTGAAAATAAGGTATAAAGTTTCTGGCAGAGGACTACCATGCTTATATATTCACGGTGGACCCGGCCAGGGATTTGACTCTTTTGAACTCATGAAGGGTAACGGTCTTGAACAAAATCTAACGATGATTTATTACGACCAACGAGGTTCCGGTAAGTCCGAAAAAGCCGACAATTACCATATGGATAGACTGCTCAGTGATATTGAAACACTTCGCCAACATCTAGGCATCCAGAAATTTTATGTCCTCGCCCATTCCTTTGGTGGTATCATCGCCACAGCCTATGCCAAAAAATATCCTGAACGTGTAGAAGGTCTGATTTTGGCCAACTGCACGCTTCATTTTTTTAATGTAGAAAATACTAAGGAGCAAATAAGCTTTGCAGATTCCCTTTTACATAAGAAGACGGAAACGATTACGGTAGATAAAGACAGTTTATTGCCCATATTCCTAAACCTGCGTACAGCATTGAGCCAAAAAAAGTTAGGCTATCGTTTTATCACCGATGATGTAAATTCCATTATTAAAATGGAAGAAATAGACTCGTTACACCCGAGAATTAGTGACTTTGGAATGGATGTTATTATGAAACCTAATAAATATCCAGAATATTACAAAGACTACGCACCCCTAACCAAAGAAATTAATGCACCAACCTTGGTGATTACAGGAAAGGATGACCACGCGGTAGGCACACAACATTATAGAACGTTCCAATTTCCAAATCAAACTACAAAGGTACTTGATGGTGGCCATTTGCTTTATTATGAAGACAATGCGGACTTTATACAAACGGTGTGGGATTTTGTTGATCACCAATCCGTAACCCAATGAAACTCATTACAAGTCTTATATTCGCCCTAATCTTTAATTCGTTTGCCTTCGGCCAATCCCGAGCTCAAATAATTGATTCCATTTGTTCGGTAATCCATTCACAACATCCCGAATTAGGCATGAGTATCGCCTTTGTCGACCATAAAAAGGACTACTTTTTTAATTACGGTACTATCAGTAGAAAAAGTACTTCCAAAGTAGATGAAAAAACCATTTATCCCATTGGATCCCTAACCAAACTTTTTACAGCTAATCTAATTGTTCAAGCTCAGAATGAAGGCAAATTGAACATCGAAGATTATATAGATGATTATCTTCCAAACGACTTTATCCTGTCAAAAGATATCCAGAAGAAAATAAAGATTTCAGATCTAGCATCCCATCAATCCGGACTGCCAAACTTTAACTTTACCGAGTTAATGGAAATACATCCTAAACAGCCATTAAATATAAACTTAGAAACGATGCACTCCATAGTGAACGATAGTACGGTATTGTCAGACTATGGTAATTACAGATATTCAAATGTCGGCTACGTGCTTTTAGGTATGATTCTTAAGGATATGTATGCCAAGGATTTTGCATCCCTTGTAACCGAAAAAATATTTGAGCCTATCCAGATGGATTTAACCCTAACTTCCGACTTTGCTGTACAAAATAGAGTCTTAGGCTATGACCCTAATGGTGCCGAACAAATCTTGTGGGATTGGAACGACCTATCCGCCCCAGCGGGCTTATTGAAATCGAATACGCTGGATATGGTTAAATTTCTCAAGAATACTATGTATGCCAAGAATAAAGTATCGGAAGCAGCTATAACCACTGAAATAACTTTTTATAAAAACACCATTCGGGAAGTAGGTTTCGGACCACAAATAGAACGGATCGGAAATGACACCTATTATTTTAAAACAGGCAATACTTTTTCGGGCTCTTCCTTACTGGCTTATGATAAACAATCAAATTGGGGACTACTAATTTTAATAAACCAGCAGAATCTAGGTCTGATAGATGAAATGATCAACACGATTTATCAACAAGCCTTATCTATCTCGCATTAGTTGAAGGGTATATTGGTCAAAATCATTTTTCATAGAAATTTGTTGAAAGTCAAGCGATGCCTTTGTTGAGAATCATGAGGATTCAAGAATTGAAGTCCGGTGCCGGTATTTGCTGTTGCAAGTTATTTGCAAAGAAAGAAACAATCAATGATTTGAATGGTCAAAAATAATTCTCTTTTCTAAATTTGAATGCAACCAAAGCCTTTAACGCTGATACGAATCGTTTTCTTGAACAAAAAGAATTTGATAATTTAAGTTTATCATTGCAATGTACTATTGCCAATAGCCGTTACCAGCAATATTGGGGCTTTGACCAAGTTCACTAATCTCAAAACGCCTTAAGTTTAGGCCAAAATCGAAGGTGAACTTGTAGTACAGTTAATGGGAGTTATGTAATGCTATTGGCAACGTAACCTTCTTTATACAGCATTTGTATCAAAAAAAACTATGAGACAGATAAGAAAAACCTTTATAAGTATCCTTTATACCATTGCCATTGTTTTGGCGGTTTGCTCTATACTTTCCTTATTTAGAAATGCAGAAATCCGATATATAAAAATGCTTGATTTTCCACGCATTCAATTATTTATCCTTTCGCTGATAAGCTTTATTCTTCTTTTGATAGTTATAAAAAAATGGAGATGGTACAATTATCTATTACTTTTTGGTCTTTTTAGTGGATTGTGTATTAATAGCACTTTTCTAATCCATTATACACGCCTTGTTTCTGTGGAAGTTCCGACGGCAGAAGACATTAAAAGCTCGGATAACCAATTAAGCATTCTTTTGTTCAATGTTAAAATGACCAATCGAAAACCGGAACCCTTACTTGATTTAATTGACCAAAAAAATCCGGATATGATTTTGGCCATGGAAGTAGACGATACTTGGAACAAAGAACTTAAAGTTTTGGATAAGGATTATCCCTACGCCCAACATACCATCAACGAGGTTACTTACGGAATGGTATTATACAGTAAGTTTCCGTTAGAAAAGGTAGAAGTGGATTACCTGACCAATAAAAAAGTACCTTCTTTTGAAAGCACCATTAGCCTTGGCAATGATATGAAAATCAGTTTCCATGCGATACATCCCGTTCCACCTACCCACTTTAACAATTTACCTGACAATGCCGGTCAAGAAGAAAATGCCTTAAAAAAATTAGGGAAGGAAATCGAAAAACGAAAATTACCCACTATTGTCGCTGGGGATCTGAATGATGTGGTTTGGTCTTATGTGGATGCATTGACCGGAACAAAGAATATGCTGAATGACCTTAGAGTTGGCAGGGGGTTTTTCAACAGTTATAATGCAGAGAATTTTCTGATGCGATGGCCGTTAGACCACGTTTTTGTAACTAAGGAATTCCGTTTAAAAAAATTCGAAAGACTACCGAAAATAGGGTCCGATCATTTTCCCATGTACGTTGAACTGGTTTTATAAAAGA
Source organism: Pricia antarctica (assembly GCA_011050085.1). Taxonomy (GTDB): domain Bacteria; phylum Bacteroidota; class Bacteroidia; order Flavobacteriales; family Flavobacteriaceae; genus Pricia; species Pricia antarctica_A. The sequence continues at coordinate 99,368 of DRGL01000024.1, forward strand.
CACTTGGGCCGAAAGCAAAATACCCATTAAAAATGATGACGATTATCGTAGTAGTCATAGTTTCGGGAGCACTTGTGATAGGTGCGGTGTGGGGCATTTATGGCAACTTGTCTGAACGGCTGGAAGGTTTTCTGGTGGCCATGGCAGGTGGAGCACTTTTAGTTTCAGCATTGCTCGAATTGATTAATCCTGCTCTCAATCAAAACTCGATTCCGATTACATTGGCAATGGTTTTTGCCGGGGCCATTACTTTTACCCTTTTAGATTACTTGGTCAAAAAAAAGTGGGGCTCTCAAAGTGGTGGTGGATTACTCGCCGCAATTACGCTCGATGGGATTCCCGAAAATTTGGCGCTGGGCGTTGCCCTAATCGGGGCAAGCCCTTTATCCGTTGCCGCTTTGTCGGGTTCTATACTTTTATCCAATCTACCTGAGGCAGCAGGCGGAGCGAAAGAAATGTCAAACGATACTAATTCAAAAAAGAAGGTTCTCTGGCTATGGGTAGGTACAGCGCTGATTCTTTCGGCCGCTGCATTGATCGGAAATTATGTGTTGGCAGACGTTTCTAAAGAATATTTGAATTATATCAAATGTTTCGCTGGTGGAGCGGTAGTTGCGTCGCTCGCCCTGGAGGTCTTTCCAAAATCTTTTCAAAAGGATAAATATTGGACTGGAGTTGCAACCACTATTGGTTTAGTTTTGGCATTATATCTAAATACATTAGGCGAATAAAAAGCATAGAACAACCCTAACTTTTACGACTGGTATTTATATTTAAAATGTATGTAGCAACAATTCATCTTAAGTTTCGATTATACGGATTTTCGGAGCTAATTTTACAGACTACCTTATGGTTACATATGCAAGATTCAATCCTAAAATACGGGACCAAAACTTTTGCTGGAATACAACAGATTAATTGATGCTTATATAGTTTCAGGTTTAATAAAAGCTAGGTAGTTAACATAAAACTAAATATAATGCGAAGATTCGCTAGCCTATTTATGCTTATAGCAACTGTCATAGTTGGATGTAATACGGACAAATCCAAAGAACCCAATCCGGATTTCAGTGCTACCCAAATGGAATCCGACACCTTAACAAAACACTTAAAAGCTTTTGATTCGGAATTGCCGACAATCGGACTTTTGATGTATAACGGGGTCTTACAAAGTGAAGTAATTGCAACATCCGATGTTTTCGCCAAACCCTCCGAAGATGGTAAACAGCTTTTTAATGTTATCTCGATCGCAGAAACTCAAAATCCCATAACCACGGAAGAAGGGATGCACTTTGTTCCTGATTATACCTTTGATAACTGTCCGATATTGACAGCTTTGTTCGTGCCCAGCGCTTATGATATGTACGCCCAGGTTCACAACGAAAAAATTGTGGCTTTTATAAAGGAAAAAAACAAGGAAACAAAATACACGGTTAGCAATTGTGCGGGAGCTCAATTGATAGGTAAATCCGGTATCGCAGACGGACATAAGATTGTAACGTGGATAGGCGGTGGCGAGCAACTACAAAAAGAATATCCTAATTAAAAGGTGCAGAACGACAGTACTACAACTTTCGTCGAAGACGGGAAATTTAGTTCCTCAAATGGAAATTTAGCTAGTTACATTTCCGCATTACAACTCCTTGAAAAGATGACCAATACGGAACACAGAAAATTTGTTGAGAGCTATCTCTACCTCGACCGATTGCAAAACTGGAAAGAATAGCATTTTTTAATCGCAAAATTTAAAAAAAATCGATTGCTACAGCGCTTCCTAACCAAATTACATCTCACAATCCGCCCCCATTACATCCTTGCTTGAACTTATTATAAATTTGAGTTATGACTCAAATTTAGATGCATACCCTATCAAGGTGAATCGAATTCCACGATAAAATTATTAGCCCAAACTAATGATTCAGCAGGATGTTTTAGGTCAAGAACCTTCCAAAACATTCACTATTACATATCTTAAATAAGAATTCTAGTTACCAAAAGAAGTTCTTTTTCTCTCCTATACTTCGTTTACGATTAGAAAATCGATTCATAAACATCGGGAAAACATCCCATTAAAAATTATTATTTATAATTATTATAAATAGTTTGTATACGTCAAACTTCACATCTAAATTTGGCTCAAATTATTTATTTATATTAAGTCTAAATAAAAACTAATGAGAAACATACTTCCCGTCTTTATCCTATTACTTTTAACAAATCTTGCCACGGCACAAAGTGGAATCCTATCCGGTACCGTGCAAGACAACAATCAAAAGCCGCTTTTCGGTGTAAACATCCATTTGAAAAACACAAGCAAAGGCACACAAACCGATGAAAAAGGTGCATTCGAAATAACAAATCTAGCACATGGCGACTATATCCTTTCCCTATCCTATTTAGGTTTTAAAACAAGAGAAATCCCGTTGTCAATTGCAAATGACCAAATCTCAAAGCTAGGGTCGATTACACTTTACGAAGGCAATGAGATTTTAAGCGAAGTTGTGGTAGAAGGAGAACGCCGCAACAAATTTTCAAGAAAGACAACGGCCTATGTTTCCAAACTGCCCTTAAAAGACATAGAAAATACGCAGGTTTATAGTACAATTACCAATGAACTTCTAGACTCACAAGTAGTCACGAATTTTGACGACGCCTTAAAAAATGCCACTGGGGTTGAAAAATTGTGGTCTTCTACGGGTCGAGGTGGTGATGGGGCCGGTTATTATTCGCTGCGCGGATTTTCGGTTCAACCGCAATTGGTAAACGGATTACCAGGATTGACCAATGGCACTATAAACCCAGCAAATATTGAACGTATCGAAGTACTAAAAGGTCCTTCTGCAACGCTCTTCGGAAATGCGGTAAGCTCGTATGGTGGACTTATTAATGTGGTTACCAAAAAACCCTATGTGGGCACTGGCGGAACACTATCTTTCACTTCAGGAACCTATGGCCTAAATCAGATTGTAGGCGATTTTAATACGGCTCTGGCTAAAGATGATGATGTATATTTCAGAATCAATACCGCCTACACCACGGAACAAAGTTTTCAAAATGCCGGATTTAGAAAGTCCTTTTTTATTGCCCCCTCCTTATCGTATAAGGTAAACAACAGATTGTCTTTCTCCCTGTATGCAGAAATTACGCAAGCGGAACAGACTAATCCCATGTTCTTATTTTTAAACAGAAGCGCTCCCACGGTAGCATCCAATTTAGCAGAATTGGGGTATAACCATAAATTGTCGTTCACCAGCAACGACCTAAGCCTACAAAATCCAACTCAAAACTATAGGGTTGAGATGGATTATAAAATGTCAGATACTTGGCAATCGCAAACCTTACTTTCCAAAAGTGCAACCTCAACAAAGGGCTATTATTCCTACCTGTTCGATTATGGTATTTTGGAAGGTAATACCTATTCCCGCTTTATCAACAAACAAAATGCCAATACACAAACCACGGACCTCCAACAAAACTTTGTTGGAGATTTTAAAATCGGCTCACTTCGAAATAGGATGGTGCTCGGTGTAGACTACTTCAATGCAACACAGACCGACAATAGTACAGGCTATGCTTTTTACGGCAACATAAGCCCAAATGGCGAATCGAACGGTGACGATCCGTTTACAACCGATATTGAAGATGAATCGTATCCATTATCCACTTCAGGAGTAGACGCAGTATTAGCTTCGCAAGGTGTTAGTAATATAAAATCTAAATATCATATATACAGTCTGTATGCCTCCGATGTTTTAAACCTTACGGATAAGCTATCGGCAATGATCGGTATCCGTTTAGACCACTTTGATAACGAGGGAGATTTAGTACGTCTGGAAGATGACTACAACCAAACTACGGTATCACCAAAATTTGGAATAGTATACCAGCCTATATTAGATAGGCTTTCCATCTTCGGTAATTATCAAAATGGTTTTACCAATGTGGCGCCCCAACTCGTTGGAAATCCGGATCAAGGTCCGCAAATACTAAAAACCTTCAATCCGGAAGAAGCCAATCAAATGGAAATTGGGGTTAAAACCAACCTCTTCCATAATAGGCTAAATGCAACCATTAGCTATTATGACATCAAAGTAAAAGACCGAGTGATAACCGACCCTTCATCCCCATTCAACAAAATACAGGGTGGTGAGGTTACAAGCAATGGAGTTGAAATTGAAATTAATGCCAATCCGATTAATGGCCTGAACCTTAGAGCGGGATTTAGTCAAAATGATAGTGAAACTACTGAATCCGATAATTTGGAAATCTTGAATAGAAGACCGCTAGAAGCCGGACCAGAAACGCTCTATAATTTTTGGACAAGTTATGAATTTCAAAAAGGTACTATGGATGGTTTTGGAATTGGTTTGGGATTCAATGGCGCAAGCGAACGCTTTGCCATAAACTACGCATCTACAGGTGAGTTTATATTGCCCAGTTATACGGTCGCCAATGCCTCGGTGTATTATCAAGCTGACCACTACCGGATAGGTATAAAATTAAATAATGCCTTTAATAAAGAATATTATAAAGGCTGGTCAACAATCAGTCCGCAACAGCCAAGGGCCATATTGGCAAACCTTTCTTATCAATTTTAATCAGTCAAGTAAAAAAAGAGCAGGTACATGCGAATGGCCTGCTCTTTATAAATAGATACCCATGAACTTCAAAAAATTCATACTTCAGCTTCATAAAATTTTAGGCCTAACAACAGGAATGGTAGTTTTTATAGTTGCCATTACGGGTTGTGGTTGGGCTTTTAGAGACGAAATAGAAAGCTTTTATGACATTTATAAAAAAGTTGTCCCACAAGATGCAGCTAGTTTGACCCCAACAAAAGCCAAGGAACTGGCCAAAGAGCTATTCCCAAATAACACCGTACATGGAACGGTTTTTAAAAAAGCGGATGATGCCATTGAGGTTATCTTCTACGATGCAGAGCCAGAATTTTATCAAAGTGTTTTCTTACATCCGTATTCGGGTGAAACGATTCAAGTAGATAATCACCTTACGGGCTTCTTTGCCTTTATTCTTAAAGGCCATATGCGGCTGTGGTTGCCAAAAGCGATTGGCGAACAGGTGGTAGGGGTATCAATTTTGATATTTATTCTCATCATCATCTCAGGATTTATTTTGTGGTTGCCCAAAAAGCGAAAAAATCTAAAACAACGCCTTACATTGAAATGGAAAAAATCCACAGGTTGGAAACGCAAAAACTTTGATTTGCATACAGTGGTGGGTTTTTACATTTGTTCGCTTGCCCTTTTATTAGCATTTACCGGTTCACTAATGTCCTACAACTGGTTGCGATATGTGGTATATAAATCCACGGGAGGTGAAAAAGAAGCCCAGTTCATCATCCCTGAAAACCAGAGTAATAATAGTGCAAATCAAGATGTAGTTCCAATGGATTTTTTAATTGAAAAATTGCAAAAAGAAGTGCCGAAGGCAGAAGCTTTCGAACTGCACTACCCTACTTCTCCCGATGAAAGCATCTACGTTGAGATCTCGAATAGTAAAGGACTTTACTATGATGCCGACTTTCGGTTTTTTGACCAGAACACATTAAAAGAAATAGAAACCCCCAGTATATATGGAAAGTACGAAAATGCAAAACTGGCGGATAAAATCCAGCGGATGAACTACGATATCCACATTGGAGCGATTGGTGGAATCGCCGGCAAAATTATCGCTTTTTTGGTTAGTTTGCTGACGGCGACCTTACCCGTAACCGGCGTCTTTATGTGGTACGGACGTAAGTATAAGAAGAAAAAGGTTTCATCGGATAATTTAAGCTCATCCCTTTAAAGCGTTCTAGTTTAAGCAAGGTTATATCTCCATTTTAGGTAAAATCCATATATGCTTAGATTCGATAACTTCGGTTAAGGTGATATGTAAAATTGTTACCTGTTTCAACATCCCAAGGACGATGGATTCTCACACTTTGCCAGTAGGTATCCATACCAATCAATATCTTGGGTACTATAATGTTCCAATGTCAAAGCTTTTCTTTTATCAGATTTTGAAAGAATAATACAAATTGCTTTTAGATACATTCTGGATACGAAAAAGGGAGTAAAAGGCTAACGCAAAATTCCTAATAAATTGGTAACACCTTGAATTCCATTTGTTTTGGACTTCCCACTAGACCATCAATATCAGAAAATTATGTACTTGAGTGTTACTATAATGACGTAACTTAAGACCTTGAACAGCTCAAATCCTAAATTTGACAACCCTACTTTTCAGAACGCGATTTAAATACAAAGAAATGGACAAGAATAGAAGAAAGGTACTGAATAGTCTGGCACTTGCACCAATTTTATTGGGTTCTCCCGTCCTCTTTGCAAACCCATTCAGCAAAACCTTGGCCGCCTCTAGATTGCAATATAGTATCAATGCGTATAGTTTCAATTTGTTATTGAGCAGTGGTGAAATGACATTTTTGGATATGATGGAGTTTGCGTCCACGCTAGGTTTAAATGCTGTGGACCTGACTGGATATTACTTCCAGGATTTTCCAAAAATACCGGATGATAAAACCCTATTTGATTTGAAGAAAAAAGCCTTGCAATTGGGCTTAAATATAGCATGGACCGGTGTGCGGAATAACTTTGTAACTCCGGATAAAAAAGTAAGGGAAACCGATATTGAACTGATAAAAAATTGGTTGCAAGTATCGTCCAAATTGGGCGCGTCCATAATGCGGATTTTTGCAGGTAACGGTACACATGAAGGATATACCAGGGAAGAAGTCAAACAATGGATGGTTTCAGATTTCCAAGACTGTGCCAAAAATGCTGAAGAAGTAGGGGTTATTGCAGGCTTGCAACCACACAATGATTTTTTATACGAAACCGATGAAGTGATCGATATTTTGAAACGGGTTGATTCGCCATGGTTCGGATTAGTTTTAGATATTGAAAGCTTACGAAAAGGGGACCCGTATAAAGAAATCGAGAAATTGGCTCCCTACGCAAATTACTGGTTAATTAAGGAGATGGTCTATGTGAACAATATTCCGGAACCTGTAAATATGAAGAAAATCGCTAAAATTCTGAAGGACATAAACTATACCGGTTATATTTCTTTCGAACGATTAACGGATGGCGAGCCTAAAGAAATTATAACTTCAATGTTCAACGATTTCAGGACGGAATACGAAAAACTTTCCTGAATAAGAAACTGCATCCTGACCTTGACATTTTTTATCAATGAAAACGAGAGGTTAGATGGATCTTACTTCGTTTATTATACTCTAGCTATCATTTCTTCCACCATCGAAAGAAAGCACATAAAGAAAACTAAATCAGAAGCAAACATTTCAAACCGTCCGATTGCATCAATAATTGAAATTGAAATTTAAACTACGTAAAGTGATAAAATCGTATTGAACTGAAAGTTTGCATTGTTGTTTTTATGCCCATTGAGGAAAAGTCAATGAATAACCATACGCTTTTCTGAACTTCACTTTGTATACTTCTTTATGTACCACAGCTTTGTTATAAAGTTTTGTCCATTTTAAACTTGCTCCTTCTGGATATCGATAAAGCTATTTAGATATAAAATCGCTTCGAAAACTAGTGCCGCCCGTATTAAAAACATGGATTAATAACAAACTAGGGCATAGTTTGGAAGAACACAATAATATCTATACATTTGCATACGTCTATATATAATACTTGAAATTTTGAATTTAAAAAAGGTAGAAAAGATATCGAAAGCGCTGGGAGACGAAAGTCGCTTGAAAATTTTAAAGGCTGTACAGTCCCATACGGGTAAATTGGAATGCAGTACTATAATGGAATTTTTAAATCTATCACAACCCTCTATCAGCCATCACGTGAAAAAATTAGTGGAAGCCGAGCTGATTGAACCCCAAAAAGAAGGGCGTCATTATTTCTACTCCTTAAATCAAAAAGTCTTGGATGACTATATAAACAAAATAAATAAATTATAATTTTTATTTTAAAAATACATTGACATATTTAAATACATGGATAATACTAAAAATATACCGTATTCTATATTGGAGCTCGCCACACTTCCAAAATACAGCACTCCAGCGCAGGTCTATGCGAATTCCGTTGAATTGGCACAGAAGGCAGAAGCCTATGGTTACAAACGCTTCTGGCTTGCGGAACATCATAATATGCCCAGCGTAATGAGTAATGCGAGTCCGATTTTAATAGGCCATATTGCACAGGCCACCAGTACCTTGAGAATTGGATCAGGCGGGGTTATGCTTCCCAATCATTCACCGCTAATTGTTGCGGAGCAGTTTGGCACCTTGGGTACTTTATTCCAGAATCGTATCGATTTGGGTCTGGGCAGGGCTCCCGGTACGGATCAAAAGACCAGTCAAGAAATTCGACAGGGCCATACGTTGGGCGCGCATTCCTTTCCAAACGATATTGAGAAAATCCAGCGCTATTTCTCTGTCGAAAACAGCTCCTCAAGTTTGCGGGTTCCCGTGGCCGAAGGCGTTGATATGCCTTTATATATATTGGGTTCAAGTACTGATAGTGCTTATTTGGCTGCGGAAAAAGGTTTACCCTATGCGTTTGCAAGTCATTTTTCTACCTCCCATTTTGAGGAAGCTATTCGAATTTATCGTGAAAAATTTCAACCAAATGATACTCTAAAAAAACCTTATGTTTTAGCTGCCATAAATGTATTTGTTGCAGATACCGATGAGGAAGCTGAACGATTATATACCTCTAACTTAAAATTCATATTGGGTATTTTAACGGGGAAAATTGGTGAATATGTAGAAGAACCTTCAGAAATGACTGATGAACTACGAGCCTTAAGAAGCCATCCTCAAGTAAACCAGCTCACTAAATTTACGTTTATCGGGAGCAAGAAAACGGTCAAGGATAAAATTGCAGGTTTTATTTCTGAAAATAAAGTGGATGAAATTATTACTTCATCAACTTTTTATAACCACAGCGACCGTCTAACATCTATCCTATTATTCAGCGAGATTATGAAAGAACTTAATGCTTCAAGACTACAATTGTCAATTTAAGCCCTTACAATATAGAGTCCAGTTCTTTATCATCTAGCTGTAGCAATTCAAGCCTTTTAAAGATTTTGATTTTTAAGTAATTGAGGGTATATATATACTATTTACCAGGCTCATTAATTATAAGCTAATTGCAAAATATATCTGTTCAAAAAGAATTTGCATTGACATTCTGATTTTAATTCTTCCGCCGATTCTTTTAACTTCTTTATATATGTAAGACCTTTCCAAAATATAGAGAAGGGGTGTATAATAAAACTGTAAAATCGATTAGCATGAACATATGTTATTCGAAAACGGTTGATTAAAATTTTATCAAGTAAAAGTATCGTGGTTACTTTCAAATAATTTAAATGCGCTAAATTGAATTTGAATTATTTTGTTACCCCTTAGAACGTAAGTAGGATATGAACTCCATCAAACAATTTAACTATAGAAGGATAAACAAATTCACTAATTTTGTACCTGAAATCGTCAATATAAATACTATTTATTACATAAAATTGTAAGTAAATTGATAAATTAAATTTTTAAAACATGCATCTCTTGGATAGATTAGCAATATGTAGTATGATTTCTCTGAAATGCAAATAAAATCCTAAACGAAGTAAAATGGATGAACCTTTACTTTATATAATCGATGATGATTTAATTTCAATTTTCGATATCAAAATTAGACTTCACCAATCATCATATAAACATCGAACCAAGTCATTTGACAACACTTCTGCAGCTTTCAACATGTTGGCCAGCGATTATAGACATATCGATGGTGTTCCTGATATTATCATGGTAAATTTTGATCTTGAAGGAATGGATGGTCTTGCTTTCCTTATAAATTTAGAAAAAAACGGACTCCTCTCCGATAAAACACATGTATATATTTTTTCTATCTATGGCGTCCCCGAGCATATGAAAAAAGCGGACGGACATCGTCTTATAAAGGGTTGGTTTACCAAGCCTATATCTAATCGTGATATAGAGAATATTTTTAGTAACTACTTTAATCAAGGCAATAGTGGTCAACTTCGGGCGATGTAAATTTTACATCCTTAGGCCTTGAAATCATTTCCGAACCAAATACGGATGAAATGATTTCGATTAAACTTGATTTGTATCCTACCCAGCAATATGTAAAAGTTATCTTTTCCAAATGTGCCTAAAGACTAATCACAATTTTCAGAAATCAAATTGGGCAATCGTCCGTATCTTAAGATATTCAAACTTTCACGTTCCCAACTGAAAAATTTGATTGAAGTGCTGCGTATACTGGTTTCAAAATACTTTTATAAGGTCAACTAGACCTCATTTATTTGCAATATAAACGTTTTGGCTGTCCATAGATTCCATATAATTCTATGGATGACCGAATTTAAAATTACGGGTATTTATCTAAGGCGATATGCTACAACTTGCAGCGGCACTAATCATAATCGTAAATCTAAATACCAAAATTAACTTTGCGGTCTTCTTGCAATTGACTCATTAAAATATAAAATAAGCCAATCAAAATCACTATGTTCTCACAATCTGAAATGTAAATATACACACAGATTTTAACGGATATGAAATAAATTGCTAAATATTCATGGTTTAATTAATTACAAAAAATTCTTAAAAATTTTTTGTAATTAAAATTATTTTAATAGAAAAAATCAGTTAAAATAAGACTATTACTATTTGATTATTAGGCGTTTACTTACACTTTTCTAAAATTTATAACTCTAATAAAATTGGTAATAGTTAAGTGTATATCGGAAATTTTATCAACCAATTTTCAGTTTGATATAATAAAAATTCAAATTTTGCTGATGGCATAGGGTTCTAAATTCGTCATTTTTTTATTTAAATTTGTTAACATCTGAATCAAGGAAAGGATGTTAAGAATAGACGAAAAGAGGCCAATTGAACAACTGCGTATCATGTCCGTATATTTAAAAGGCGACTTTCAGGAGGGTCTTAACGCAGCGCTTCTCAAAGTGGACAATGAAAAGGCAAAGGGGAGAATTTTCACCTATGAAATGCTAAAAGGACTTTCTGTACGATGCTATAACATCAATTTTAAAAAAGAATTTTCTTTTCGTATCGGTGGTGGTGCCGATGCACCTATTTATATGCTGTATTGTATCGAAGGTCACTATTTCCACAGATTTTCGGAACAGGATGAAGCCAAAAGAATCTCTAGGGGTCAGAACGTTATTCTTTCCGCACGTGATAACGATTTAAATGTGGTTACGCTGCCAAAAGATACCGCTTTGAAGCTTAGTGTGATTATCATAGAGAAACCGGAATTGCCGGAGGATTTAAATATCTCCAAATCGGATTTAGAATCTATTTTGGATGATTTGTACCTAAAAGTTCGTTCAAAAGGGCGTTTTCGTCATTTTGGAGGTATCAATTCCACAATTGATCAATATGTACGCGTACTTATTGAAAATGAACGAACGGATGTTCTGGGTAGGTTGATTACCCGCGCTGCAGTGCTTAATACGATGGTAGCCCAACTTGATACGCACGAGAAAAATATAAAAGGAGAATTGGAGACGTCCCCCCTTTCCAACGATGAGCTTGAAAGAATATTGAGCTCGGTAAAGAACATGCAGCTGAAATTACATGAGCAGCATACCATTCAGATATTTTCGGCGAAAACCGGTATTTCTCCTAAAAAACTGCAGATGGGATTTCGATTTCTATTCGGTAGTAGTTTTGCTAAATTCCTTAAAAAACTTAGACTGGAAACAGCCCGTGAACTTTTAGAAACTACAGATTTGCATGTATCCCAAATTGCAAATGACATTGGTATTGCAAGTAATAGTCACTTTTCAAAAATTTTTAAGGAAGTTTACGGATTTTTACCAAGGGATTATAGGGAGTCTGTTATTAATTCGTCTTCTATGTTCGAAATAAGCTATCGTTCCAGTGCATCGCCATTCTTAAGGGATTCCGAACTCTCGGCCTTGATTGAAAATGCTGATAGTAAGAACATCGAACGCGATGTAAGCGGATGCTTGGTATATTACGAAAACGATTTTTTCCAAATATTAGAAGGTCCCAAAAAAAATGTTCTTACGGTTTTTAACGAAATTAAAAACGATACGCGCCATAGTAATGTTGAAGTCCTTTGGAAAGGCCCTCGGGACAAAAGAATATTCCCAGGCGCGGGCATGATGTTACTTTCCGATAGAACTATACAAACTGGTATTTCTACGGGTAGAAGATTGGCTTTTGACATGAGAACCTTGATTCTTGATAATGATTTCAAAGGCATGTCTAGTCGTATGTTTTGGGAACGTATACGAAATAGAATACGCACGACTAAAGTCGCTTAGTAATTAGAAAAAAGCTTATTCTAAATTGCTAGACTTTTGAAAACTGTTCTTTGGACGCCATGGGTTCTGAAGAGCGTTTTCATTATAAATAATCCAAAATAATTCCTTTAATCCCTACTGTTTTTCAACGGGTGCCAAACAATAACCGGTAGTGCTATGACTTATAAAAATCTTTTCAACGAAAACGAATCCCAAGAAGCCATTCGACGTATCGAATCCTTAACGCCTGAATCTCAACCCCAATGGGGCAAGATGAGCGTATCGGAAATGCTTGCGCATTGCAATGTAACCTATGAACTCGTATATACCGACAAACATCCGAAACCCAAGGGTATACAGAAATTCTTTATTAAACTTTTTGCCAAAAAATTGGTTGTAGGTCCAAAACCTTATAAAAGGAATTTGAGGACGGCACCCGTATTTTTAATTACCGATGAGAGAGATTTCACTACAGAAAAAAACAGACTGATCGACCACATTCAGAAAACCCAAAAACACGGTAGCACCTATTTTAATGATAAAGAATCACACGCCTTCGGCCCCCTAACCGATGTGGAGTGGAATATCTTATTCTCAAAGCATCTCGATCATCACTTAAGACAATTCGGAGTTTAATTACACTACAGAAAACTTTTAATATTTCAGCTAAGGACTATGTCAAATGCTCACGGATACCCACTTCCATTCGGTATCCGTGAAAGGGATTTTTACGATAACAAATCACTTTCATCATTTAGTAAGAACCTTTTTGTGAGGAAGCTATCAGTTAACTTTTTCGCTGGTCAAGAAAGTGTATTCAAAAATGCCTTCGAAAAAGATGGCTTTCTGAAATACTACCGCAATAATTGATATCTACCTCATTTGAAATAGTAAGGACAGAACCCTATTTAGTACAGGTATCCACATTTCCTTAGCTGGATTGAAACCCGATACGCTCGAGAAATTTCAAGCTATTTTCACACTAACCGACCGGTTCAAAATGTTTCTTAGTACAGTATCAATGCATATGATTTTTTTGCAAATTCTTACCGCCAAATATAACAGCTCAAAAAATATCTGATTTTAATGCAATAAATGAGGACTATAATTCAAAAGTTCTTAATTTTCTCTCTATTTTCACTTTTACATCCTAAAAAATCAGTTCTATGACCGCTTACATTTTTGAATTTATAGGCACAGCCATGTTGATTCTTATCGGCAACGGTGTAGTCGCCAACCTTGTCCTTAAAGGCACCAAAGGTTCTGATGCCGGTTGGAACGGCATTGCACTGGCGTGGGGTATCGCTGTTTTCGTAGGCGTTTTCATCAGTGGCGACGTAAGCGGCGCCCATCTTAACCCTGCGGTTACCCTAGGCCTTGCAACGGCCGGTAAATTTACTTGGACCCTGGTTCCAGGCTACATGGTGGCGCAAATTTTAGGTGCGATGATGGGAAATGTATTGGTTTGGTTGACCTATAAAAAACAATACGATGCCACTGAAGACCAAGCGGCGATATTGGCAACTTTTTCTACGGCACCCGCAATCCGAAGTCCGCTTTGGAACTTAGTTACCGAGATCATAGGCGCCTTCGCTCTCGTATTCGGTGTGTTTTATATTGCAGGCGGCACCATGGCCGACGAACCCATAAAATTGGGAGCATTAGACGCCTTACCAGTGGCGCTTTTGGTAATTGGCATAGGCTATGGCCTTGGAGGTCCTACTGGTTATGCCATCAACCCTGCCCGTGATCTTGGGCCACGTATAATGCATGCCATCCTCCCCTTAAAAGGAAAAGGAGGAAGCGACTGGAGCTATGCTTGGGTTCCTATTGTCGGTCCCTTACTGGGTGGTGCATTGGCCGCCCTTATGTATATGTGGATAGGAGTTTAATTTTTAGATCTCTTTTCCCAGAGTCCCTAAAAGCATACATGACGTACCTCAAATTTTCACGCTAGCACGTAAGGCGTTTGGTTGCGAGGTTTTTACTATTCCAAATTTAACTCGGAATAGGTGCGCACAAGGCGTTCAAAATTCCGTAACGATGCGCAAAAAATATCCATGATAATAGGGTTCAGGGCTTCTGGCGTTGCTATCAAACCAAAAAAAGTGGTTTAGTGAAAAGTCCGATTAATCGGTGTTTATCCATAGTGACATTGGTATAGCTTTACTACATTACTCGAAACAACACTAAAAATTGATTCGTAATGGAGCGCATTAAATTTCCTTTGAACACGTATAAATAAAAAGTATATTGTGCAGTGAAACTACCTCACATGAAATACCTTTTCCTTGTTGTACTTTACGCAATAGCTTTTATCGGCAATGCCCAAGACCCCCTACGTTTCAAAGAAGAGATACAAGCCCTTCAAGAACAGTATGATACTATTTATACCCCATCGCAGGAAACAATTGTATTTACGGGCAGTTCTAGCATCCGAATGTGGAAAGATGTCAATGAACGATTCCCTGACCAACACGTTGTGAATACCGGATTTGGAGGATCCCAAGCTTCAGATTTGGCCTACTACATCTATGACCTGATACTTCGGTTCAATCCTAAAAAAGTATTTATCTACGAAGGGGATAACGATATTTTTGCCAATAAGAATCCGAACAACATTCGTAAAACGATCAAGCAAATTATCAACGGTATCCAACGAAACGATTCCACTACCCAAGTCGTTCTGATAGCTGCAAAACCCAGTTTAGCTAGATGGAATCTAAGCCATAAATACAAACGTCTTAATCGAAAATTAGAGCAAATAGCCGAAGAGGATCCTGCAGTGGCCTACGCCGATGTATGGGACCCCATGCTCGATGGAAAAAGTGTAAAACCAGATATTTTTATTGAGGATGGCCTTCACATGAACGATCAGGGCTACCAAATCTGGTATGATGTTATCGAACCTTTCATGAATTGATTAGCAGTGGCAAAGACGCTTAGTCAAGCAAAAAAAGTACATATATAACATGGTTTACATGTCATCCGAATATTGAAAAGGTCGGCATATTTCTCAAAAACTAGATAACAAACTGGACTAAAAAAATTTTCATTACTATGAAACTTATATTAAAAAGTATACTGATTGCCTTTTCCTTTATCTGTATTCTATCATGCGAAGCCGAAAAAAAGAAACGGGTTCTTAATTTTCCGAAAACCGACTTGGCTATGGAAAACATGATTCCTAAACCGATGAAGATAACCCCGACAAACGGTGGTTTTGGTTTAGATGAATTTACGGCCATCTATACCTCGGAAAATGCGGATGGCTTCCAAGAAGTTGGTAAATTCTTGGCGGATAAAATAAAGGAAAAGACCCAATTAAGTATTCCCGTAAATGTTGCCGAGGTACCCGGTCTTGAAGGCGTTATCTACATCAATCAGTCGGACAGTCTCGAACTCAATGCGCCCGAAGCCTATCAGTTGTACATTACAGCAGACTCCGTTATACTTAACTCCAATACCGCAGAAGGGGCTTTTAGAGGTATTCAAACGCTACGTCAAATCATTCCTGAAAAGAGTAACGATACTTTGGCAGACTACAAAGTGTGGACCATCCCCACGGGAAAAATCATTGATAACCCCGTATTCGGATATCGCGGTACGATGCTCGATGTCGCACGGCATTTTTTCACCGTTGAAGAGGTAAAACGCTACATCGACCTATTGGCTTATTACAAATACAATGTGCTACACTTGCATTTAACCGACGATCAAGGCTGGCGCATTGAAATCAAGTCTTGGCCGAAACTCACCGAGGTGAGCGGCAATACTGAAGTGGGTGGCGGGGAAGGCGGTTTCTATACACAAGAAGAGTACAAAGATTTGGTTGCCTATGCCGCCGAAAATCATATGACTATCGTACCTGAAATCGATATGCCGGGACATACCAATTCAGCTTCTGTGGCGTATCCCTTCCTGAACGGTAATGGTAAAAAAGTCGAACCCTACGAGGGTACCGAGGTTGGTTTTAGCACCTTCGATACCAGAAAAGATACCGTATATGCCTTTATCGATGACGTCGTTCGAGAGATTTCCGCGATGACACCCGGACCTTATTTTCACGCAGGTGGTGATGAGAGTCATGTCACTAAAAAGAACGATTTCAACTATTTTGTAGAGAAAGTGCAAAAGATTGTAAACAAGCACGGAAAGCGCATGATAGGCTGGGACGAAGTTGTAACGGCAAACGTAGATTCAACGGCAATACCGCAATACTGGAGCAGTGGTGACAACGCAAAAACCGCAGTGGATAAAGGCTTGAAAATAATCCTTTCACCCGCCAAAAAAGCGTATCTCGATATGCAATATGATAGCCTTTCGACCTATGGTCTGCATTGGGCAGCTTATGTACCCGTTGATTCGGCCTATGTATGGAATCCGGAATCGTATGAGGGTATTCCCATTGAAAATATTTTGGGCATAGAAGCGCCCCTATGGTCAGAGACCATAGAGACGTTCGATGAACTTGCTTATTTGGCTTTTCCCCGAGCTATCGGGTATTCCGAACTCAGCTGGTCAACGCCTGAAAATCGGAATTGGGAGGATTATAAGGTACGATTGGCGAACCAAGCTCCCTATTTGGATAAAATGGACGTCAAATACTATCCCTCGCCCCTAATCGATTGGAAGAAAAGTAAATATACCTACGAAGAAATCAAAAAGGATTAATGGTCGAATGAATGACTAAAAAACCATTTCATTCAGGCAGGTTCATAATTATTTCCCGCCTTGTCTTCATAAAAATCCTGAACTATTACTTTTTCTTCGCAGCCGGATTTTTCTGGGTAACCTTTTTACTGGAGGTCTTTTGATTAGACGTCTTTTTCACGACGGGTTTCGGTTCTGAAGACTGCTTTTCCACGGATTTCTTCTCTACGGTTTTGCCTTCTTTTTCCGCATCTTTTTCATTGGAAAAATCGGTGATGCCGTTTTCATGAAGAATATTGTACCACTGGATTACCTTTTTGATATCACTGACGTACACTCGGTCCTCGTCGTAGTTGGGTAATATTTCAAAGAAATATTCCTCTAATTTCAACTTATCGTCCTTATGCCCTACGGATGTTTTTCCACCCTCTTCCTTTTCCTGAATCTTCAGAAAAACAGCTTGTAAGGGCAGCTCCTCATCCAAAGTGTAGATGGCAATTTCGGAAAGCACACTGACATTACTGCGAAGACCGACCGTAGTCCGTTTTTTATCCAATAATGATTCCGCAACAAATCCACCGCGTGTCTGGGTTACCAATTTATAAAGGCCTGGTTTTCCACCAATGGCTAAAATTTTGTCTAATGTCATAGTATTTTTTTGCAATTGAAGAACACAAATATTACACTTTTCAATGGATTACGGTAAGGCTTTAACGTGCTTTTTTGACGTTGGGAAAGCGCATACGATACTCAACATCGATTTTCCCTTTGGAAATACCGCTCAATTTTCCCTTTAGCATCCTCTTTTTTAAGGAAGAAACCTTGTCCGTAAAGAGAATGCCCTCAATGTGGTCGTACTCATGTTGGATGACTCGGGCGAGTAGACCATCAAAGGTTTCGGTATACTCCTTAAAGTGCTCATCTACGTAGGTTATGCTAATGGTATCTTTCCGCATAATGTCTTCGCGCACTTCCGGAATGCTCAAACAGCCTTCGTTAAATGCCCACTCCGTACCGGTTTCCTCTGTGATGTGCGCATTTATAAAAGTCTTTTTAAAGCCCTTCAAACTTTTCTGTTCTTCTTCGGAAAGGTCGTCATCATCGGCAAAGGGAGTGGTGTCTACCACAAACAGACGGATTGGCAAACCTATTTGAGGTGCCGCAAGTCCAACCCCATTGGCATTATACATAGTTTCGTACATGTTCGCTACCAGCTCTTCAAGCTTTGGAAAATCTTTGGGAATGTCTGTACAGACTTTCCGCAAAACAGCATCTCCATAAGCAACAATCGGTAATATCATTATATGGTATTTAAATAGGCCTGTAAAATAATCGTAGCACTAATTTCGTCGACCAAGGCCTTATTTTGTCGTTGTTTTTTTTTCATGCCCCCTTGAACCATGCTTTGTATTGCCATCTTAGAAGTGAATCGTTCATCTTGTCTAACGATATGAATATCAGGGAATTCAGTTTTCAATTTTATTAAAAATGGACCGATATAAGCTTCCGATTCAGAAGGGGTATTGTTCATTTGTTTTGGCTCTCCGACAACGATTTTCCCTACGTTCTCTTCTTTCATATAGGAACGCAAAAAATCGAGCAGCTCAAAAGTCGGCACGGTGGTCAGACCCGAAGCAATCATCTGCAGTTCGTCAGTAACTGCAATTCCCGTTCGTTTTCTGCCGTAATCCAGTGCCATTACTCTCAGCATTCCATCGTCCACTTTTTTTTGCAAAAATAACCGATTAAATTGTGATATGTGTAAAATCAAGGCCGAAATCAGCTTGGGGGGATTATATTTGCATTCTTTAACCTATTATACATCTTTTCAATGACCGAATTAAGACAGACCATCGAAAACGCTTGGGACAACCGAGAACTACTCAAGGAAAGCGCCACCCAGGATGCTATTCGCAAGGTAATAGATTTGCTGGATGCGGGCGAACTGCGTTGTGCCGAGCCTACTGCGAACGGATGGCAAATCAATGAATGGGTAAAGAAGGGAGTTGTACTTTATTTCCCGATTCAAAAGATGGAAACCTTCGAAGTTGGCATCTTTGAATATCATGATAAAATTCCGTTGAAAAAAGGCTACAAGGAAAAGGGGATTCGTGTTGTCCCACATGCCGTAGCACGACATGGCGCCTATATTTCATCAGGAACCATATTAATGCCGAGCTACGTCAACATCGGCGCCTACGTCGATGAAGGTACCATGGTAGATACATGGGCAACCGTCGGCAGCTGTGCCCAAATTGGCAAGAATGTACACTTGAGCGGTGGCGTGGGCATTGGCGGGGTGTTAGAACCTTTACAGGCATCACCGGTTATCATTGAGGATAATGCCTTTATTGGATCACGATGTATCGTGGTCGAGGGCGTACATGTAGAAAAAGAAGCGGTACTAGGTGCCAACGTTGTTTTAACCGCCTCTACTAAAATAATTGATGTTACGGGTGATACGCCCAAAGAAACCAAAGGAAGGGTTCCTGCCCGTTCCGTTGTCATACCGGGGAGCTATACCAAAAAATTTCCAGCTGGGGAATTTCAGGTACCCTGTGCCTTGATTATTGGTACTAGAAAAGAAAGTACCAATAAAAAAACTTCGTTGAACGAAGCACTGAGGGAGTACGATGTGGCGGTTTGATAATAATACCGATGGAAATCCGGACTACATTGCTTTTTAGCTTGGGTCGGTTTAAGATTTTCGGTCATTAGCAAATACTGTCCTATGACCTTTCCAAGCTAGTATGTGCCATATAAACCTATATGTAGGGCTTTCGACTAGAGCTATTAAGCGTATCGTTAGTGTACTATATGATGTTCTATATTATTTGATTTCTGAAATAGAACTTGATATCCTTGCGCAAAAATTCCCAACGTTTAGCGAGCGGTAGTTCTGGAGGATTTTCAAGAGTTTTCAACACCTTGTGTCCCTGAAGCCGAATCCAACTACGAGAGGTTTTCTGGGCAACGGCATCTACAACAGATCCAAAATCGATTACTTTACAACGCACTCCCTTATTCCACAGCCTTACTGCAATTGCATTTGAAGTGCTACCTGCGGAGGGGATGACCAAATCAACTTTTTCCACGTTTTGCTCGACTTCGGGCCACCACTCCCCTATGGTCTCATAGGCGTTTCTTTCCGGGATTTGGACATAGTATTCGATAGGACCGTATAATTTTTCCGCTGTGACCTTATCGGTCGAACCTATGAACATTTTTCTCTCCTTCCGTATAAAATTATCCAAAAAATCTTTAAGTACTTTGGGTTTAAAAACGGCAAGACATTGAAAAATACAGGGATTTTCAAAGACAAGATTTTGGGGGAAATTCCGCTGCTGCATGACATCTATCATTTGCTGTTGCCATGAGAATTGACGATAAATACCCTTGGCATGAAATTCATCGTACGGGTAATTGATAGGGCAGGCTATAAGGTATTCCTGATGCTCAATTCTGAAGGAGGCAGCAAGTTCCTTTTCGAGATTTTCGTTGAACACGTAGTTCCGATGGTCTTGCTGCATCAGGGTCACAAACTCGCCATCACCGAAGCGCACAAAAAAAAGACGTTCATGCGTTTTGAAGGCTTGAACCAAAAAATTGAAGGAATCCATAATATTCTTAGTCCGAATAGTAGATGGATACGGGTCCTTAGAGGGTGCAAACAGTGTATGGAAATAATATTTTAGAGTCTTCATTTTTCATGGCGAAAATACGGATTTAGAGGTTTATATAACAAGGTAAAAGGTGTTCTATCTAATTCCAAAAGCTATGTTGTTGTAACTATGACATTCGTAGCTAAAAACTATTTTTGCCGTAGCAAAAAAATGGAAATGATTCTTGATACTAATCCATACTAAAGCTAGGCAAATTAGAAACCACTTTCCGGCCTGTCGTTGCGCCATATGAGAAACTTATAAAGGCAAAAGCTAATGCCGATATATAATCTGCTTTTCGATAAAATATACTTACGCCAATATCATCTTTAATTATCTTCTTTATCTACCCTAAAAATTCAAACCTACTTTTAAAGTAAACACAAGACTTTCCGACGCAACCTTTTACTAGTATTTGCATCATTAAGATATAGCCAGTAGGGTAATCACAGTTTCAACTGTTCTATTTATACTATTTCCTATGGCTTCTTTTTGTATCCAAATACAATTTTAAGGCTTTTTAACTGTTATAATTTAATCACGGACGACTCGCAAGAATTAAAAAAACGTTTTGAAAACCCCTCAACATCAGAAAATATCGGCCGTTTTAATTACCTATAATGAAATAGGATATATTGAACGTTGCATTGCTTCGGTCGCCTTCGCCGATGAAATTATTGTGGTTGATTCGTACAGCAGCGATGGTACTTACGAATATTTGTCCGCACATGCTCAAGTAAAAGTAATTCAGCATCCATTTCAGGATTTTACAAAGCAGAAGACCTTCGCCATGAATCAGGCGTCGAACGATTGGGTTCTCTTTTTGGATGCAGACGAAGTGGTTACGAAAAATTTAGGCTTAGAAATACAGGAAGTGGTCAACAGGCCATCTAAAATAAATGCCTACTGGTTCTATCGTAAATTTATGTTCAAGGATAGTCATTTACGCTTTAGCGGATGGCAGACAGACAAAAATTACAGGCTCTTCCGAAAAAGCAAGGTATCTTTTTGTCAAGAACGAAGAGTTCATGAATGTTTGGAAATTCAAGGTAATTCGGGCGTGTTGAACGAACGCTTACTTCATTATTCCTATAAAAAATTTAGCGATTACAAAAGCAAGATGCTGCATTACGGCCAACTCAAGGCACAGCAGTACCACGCAAATGGAAAATCTGTACATCCCCTCAAAATGTTGCTTGCACCGATTTGGAGGTTTTTATACAACTATACCATTCGCTTGGGAATTCTTGATGGTAAGAAAGGCATAATTATTTGTTATCTGAATGCACTTAGCGAAGTAGAGCGCTACCGCGAATATCGCAATCTAAGCAGAAATATCGAGCCATTACGTGAATCTTCCCTAACTACGGTAGCCGATTGAATCTGTATTTCCGAAGAATGTCCACAATGCGTAAAGTATCCACTATCTATCTTTTTTAAAATCGCTATTCTTCAGCAATGTTTATCTTGCGGCATGTAATCGCACTACATGAAAACTGCTATTGTCGAAATCAGTGAATCGCACGAGGAGTGCATCTACAGCCAACTTTCTTTTTTAAAAGATGCGGGGCATGAGGTCACGCTGTTATTGCATAAAAAACTGGAAAATCAAATTACAGCCTATGCACATTTAGCGGATAATATTAGCTTTTTTGATTTCGAAAGTGTTTCTCCCATTCAAAAATTACGCATGCAGTGGCACTTGTTTACGCTACTCAAAAAATTTGATATGTTGATTTTGAACACGGCACATTCCTACAGCGTCATACGAAACATAGCAGTGTTACTTCGATTCGTCAAAACAAAGTGCATAGGGGTTTTACACAATACCCAGAAATTACAGAGTAGCCAAACCCAGCGTATTATTTCAAAAAAAGTGAAGCATTATTTTGTACTTAATGATGCGCTACTGCCTACACGGGAAATTTCGAATACTATCAAAGTTCAGAGTTTTTACCCAATTTTCTTCCCGAAGTACGAAAAGGTTCCAGTGTATAAACAAAACCAGATTTGGATTGGGATTCCTGGAAGGATCGATTACAAACGTCGGGATTATGATTTTCTCATCAATGCCCTAGAACAAGCTAGCGTATTGGAACGGGTAAATTTTCTGATATTGGGAAAAGTAGACCGTACTACACCAGATGGTAACCGGCTTATTGAAAGTATTGAAAAATCGGGGAAACTGAAAAATTTCAAATTGTTCCATTCATTCATTGATAATCCCGATTTTCATGGGTACCTCAGCGCTTGCGATTATATAATGCCTTTATTACGACCCAATCAAGAGTATCTTGGCTCTAAAATATCTGGCGCGTTCAATTTGGCGTTTGCACACAAGAAGCCCATGCTATGTAATTCCTTTTTTGAGGCTATTCCAGATTTGAGGGAGAATTCCTTATTCTATGATAAAGCGACTTTCAACCAGCTTCTCGCGGACATCGATAATGGAAATTCACATCCCCCTACTTCGTATTCGGATAGCAAATGGAACTATAAATTTCAACAAAGAAGGTACATTGAGTTTATAAATGAATAGCCAAGAAAACGGATTTCCATATATTTGGCAAACTACCAAAAAATAGTTGATGAATATCGGTTTTGACGCTAAACGAATATTCCACAATAGCACGGGACTGGGCAACTATGGCCGAGACGCTATTCGCATTCTGCACCGGTATACGCCCATTGATAAATTCATACTATATAATACCGCAACCTCTAACGTTGACCGATTAGACATTCTCCAACGTATTTATATTAAATATCCCAAGGGATGGTTCTGGAAAAAGTTTTCGTCGCTTTGGCGTTTGGGACCGGTTTCAAATCAGATTATAAAGGATAAGGTGGATATTTTTCACGGATTGACCGGTGAATTGCCCGCCGGTCTCGAAAAGACGAATATTGCGACAGTAGTCACGATTCACGATTTGATATTTCTGACCCATCCAAAATATTACTCCTTTTTCGATCGCATAATTTACACAAGAAAATTTAAGTACGCTGCAGCCAATACCGACCGAATAATCGCCATAAGCGAACAGACTAAAAGGGATGCCGTACAGTATCTAAACGCAGATCCAGAAAAAATTACGGTAGTATACCAAGGCTGCAACGATGCCTATAAGAAGGAATATAGCGCCGACTTTAAAAACGAAGTCCGACAAAAATATGGCCTCCCAGAAGAATTCGTATTGAACGTGGGCACATTGCAAGAACGTAAAAATGCACTAACGCTGGTCAAGGCCATTCATGGCATGAATCACCATCTAGTCCTGGTCGGCTCGGAAAAGAAATATGCACAAAAAATCCACGCGTATATCGCCGAAAACAAACTGGAATCCCAAATTATTTTCCTCAAAAATGTGGGTGACACCGAGCTGGCTGCTATATATCAGATGGCAACAATTTTCTGTTATCCCTCAATTTGCGAAGGTTTCGGCATCCCTATTATTGAGGCCCTTTTTAGTAAGACTGCTGTAATCACTTCCAAGGGCAGCTGTTTCCCAGAAGCTGGCGGATTACATTCCGTATACATCGAACCTTTGGATGTAAATATGTTAAGAAACGAAATCGTCCGCCTTTTTGAACATCCTGAGCTACGGAAGGAGATTGAGGAAAAAGGCTATCAGTTCGTTCAGAAATTTTCGGACGAGGCCGTAGCAAATCAGCTCTTCGAGGTCTATAAATCGCTTTTGACATGAAGACGATTTGTTTTTTCAACAGTACACAGGCTTGGGGAGGCGGTGAAAAATGGCATTTTGAAACCTGCATGCATTTACATGGACTAGGCCATTCTGTATTGGTCATTGCGCACTTAAAAAGCGAACTGTATAAAAGAGTTTCGGAAACCACGATACACTGTTTAGGTATAAACGTGAGTAATCTCAGTTTTCTGAATCCATTTAAAATAAATACAGTAGCGGGTATATTAAAAAGCAATAATGTCGGTACGATTATTATGAACCTTTCAAGGGATTTGAAACTGGCTGGGCTAGCTTCTAAACGAGCCGGGGTAAGGCGTATTATTTATCGAAGGGGCAGTGCCATTCCGATTAAGGATTCGTTTCTTAACCGGTATTATTTCAAAAATATAGTGACGGAGGTATTGGCGAATTCGTTCGCTACGAAGTCCACCATACTAGCTAACAATGCCCATCTTTTTCCTGAGGATAGCATAAAAGTTATTTACAACGGCATCGAAATTCATCGCTTTTTAAGCCAACAAAAGCGTCTGGTGTATGAAAAAAAGGATGCTGATGAAACGGTGCTATCCAATTTAGGACGTTTGGAATTTCAAAAAAACCAAAAATTTCTAATCCATTTAGCGGCAGAACTTAAGCGAAGGCAAGTAAAGTTTAAATTGCTGATCGGGGGGGACGGAAGGTTAAAGGATGACCTTCAAAATTTGACGGAAAAGCTACAGGTACAGAATGAAGTAGTGTTTACTGGATTTATCAAAAATGCGCCCGATCTGATTTACAGTAGTGATATTTTTGTGTTATCGAGCCTGTGGGAAGGCTTCGGGTATGTATTGGCCGAAGCGGCTCTCTGTAAAAAGCCTATCGTCGCTTTTGACTGTAGCAGCAATCCCGAAGTTATTGTGAGCGGAAGTACAGGCCTTCTTAGCCCAGTTGATGATTTGACCGCCTTTGCCGACAATGTGGAGTACTTAATAGCGCATCCTAATAAGAGAAAGGCAATGGGTTCAGCGGGATTTGCCTTCGCCAACGAACAATTTGACAGCGAAAGGATTCAAGAAAAGCTGGTTAATTATTTGGTACATGGGCAATAGGAAAAATAAAATTACGGCCTTGTTAATTACGTACAATGAAATTTTTCACATTGATGCGGTACTGGATAATATTTCGTTCGCCGATGAGATTATCGTCATAGATTCCTTTAGTTCGGATGGCACCGCGGAAAAGATTCGAGAAAGAACTGATGTTATATTAATACAGCGCCCGTTCAAAAACTTTACAGATCAAAAATCTTTTGCCCTGGAACAGGCTTCCAACGATTGGGTATTATTTTTGGATGCAGACGAGCGGCTCACCGAATCACTGCGAGAAGAAATTTTGGCTACCATCGCACTCGAGAAAGCACCTGCCAACGCCTATTTCTTTCTACGTACGTTCATGTTCAAAAACGAGGTGTTACGTTTCAGTGGATGGCAAAGCGATAAAAACTACCGTTTGTTTAGAAAGAGCAAAGTATATTTTTCAGAAGAACGCATTGTACATGAAACCTTGGTAATCAATGGCAAATCAGGTACCATGAAAAATAAGCTCATCCATTTTTCATATAAAAACTATGAGGATTATAAGGCCAAGATGGTCAAATACGGTCAAATGAAAGCTTACGAGGAACTTGACAAGGACTACTCGCCAAATTTGTACCATTATTGGTTTCGGCCCTTTTATAAATTCATCAACCATTACATTTTCAGATTGGGAATATTGGACGGGAAAAAGGGAATCATCATCTGCTATCTCAATGCCTTGGGTGTCCATTCCCGATATAAAGAATTGGCGCGGTTGCGAGAGGAAAGTTAAGTAAACATAGTATAAGCAAGCGTATCATTTAGAATCGATAACTATATTTAGCCTAGTGAACAATCTTACGGAAGAAATAAACGCCTGTCTGCAGGTACTGGAAAAAGGAGGGCTTATCCTCTACCCGACCGATACCGTTTGGGGTGTTGGTTGCGATGCGACTAACGAAGCCGCGGTAAAAAGAATATATGAACTGAAGAACAGGGATGACAGTAAGGCATTGATCTGTTTGGTCGCCAATGATGCCATGCTCGAAAGACATATTGATAAGGTACCGGATTTAGCCTATGATATCATCGATCTTTCGACCAAGCCAACAACCATTATTTATGACAATCCGAAAGGCATAGCAAAGAATCTGGTTGCCAATGATAATTCACTCGCTATTCGCGTTGCCTCCGATAAATTCTGTCAGTACCTCATCAATAAATTCCGAAAACCTATCGTCTCTACCTCCGCCAACGTTTCCGGTGATCCTAGCCCCGGCGGTTTCCACGAAATATCGGAAACCATTTTAAAAGGTGTCGACTATGTGGTAAATTTGGCGTCCGAAAGTCCGAACGCAGTTCCGTCGGCAATCATCAAACTTGGTAGCGACGGTACGGTAAAGGTAATTCGCGAATAGAAACGCAATATATCGCGTGTACCCCTAAAGTATAAGTTTAGAAATAAGTTGCCGAAGGTATCCAAGACATGAAGCTGAACGAAGCCCTAAAAGATCCGATATTCAAAATACTAGCCGAGGCTGGTGCTGAACTGGGTATAGAAACTTACGTCATCGGTGGTTTTGTACGCGATTATCTTTTAAAAAGAGGTATCCCGCAAGATATCGATATTGTGGCCGTAGGAAGCGGTATTGAATTGGCGAAAAAAGTAGCATCAAAATTACCCGGAAATCCCCAGGTTTCCATATTTAAAAACTTCGGTACGGCCATGCTCAAGTATGAAGGTTCCGAACTTGAATTCGTCGGTGCCCGTAAAGAAAGTTACGACCGAAACAGTCGAAAACCTACAGTCGAAGATGGTACTTTGGCAGATGATCAAAAACGGCGGGACTTCACCATCAACGCCCTTGCTATATCCCTGAATACTAATTCGTATGCGGAATTACTAGATCCGTTTGACGGCCTTGCCGATCTTGAAAGCAAGACCATCCGCACACCATTGGCTCCAGGAGTTACGTATTCCGACGACCCGCTTCGCATGATGCGGGCGATCAGATTCGCTACCCAATTGAACTTTGAAATCGAATTGAAGTCCCTACAGGCAATCACCGAATACAAGGAACGGATTAAGATTATTTCCAAAGAACGCATTGTAGACGAGTTACATAAAATTTTAGCCAGTGCAAGGCCTTCCAAAGGCTTTGCCCTACTCCACAAAACGGAATTACTACCGTATATCCTTCCCGAATTGATCGCCTTACAGGGCATAGAGGAAAAAGAAGGGCAACGCCATAAAGACAACTTTTGGCACACCTTGGAAGTTGTTGATAACATCTCGGAGACCACAGATGACCTTTGGTTACGCTGGGCGGCTTTGTTACACGATATCGGTAAGGCCCCCACCAAAAAATGGCATAAAAAAATAGGGTGGACGTTTCATGCACACGAGTTTATCGGCTCAAAAATGGTCTATACATTGTTCAAACGACTGCGAATGCCCCTGAACGATAAGATGAAATACGTGCAGAAAATGGTACTTATGAGTTCGAGGCCACAGATATTGTCAGAGGAATTTGTAACCGATTCCGCAGTAAGACGATTGGTGCACGATGCTGGCGAACACGTCGATGATTTAATGACCTTGTGCGAGGCGGACATAACCACAAAAAATTCCCGGAAACAAAAGAAGTATAAAAACAACTTTAAAATCGTCCGCCAAAAAATTGAAGAAGTGGAAGAGCGTGATCACGTTCGTAATTTTCAGCCCCCGGTCAGTGGAGAAGAAATTATGGAGACGTTCGGAATCAAACCATCCCGAGAAATCGGCATTATAAAAGATGCGATCAAGGAGGCAATTTTAGAAGGTGAAATCCCCAACGAATATGAAGCTGCCAGAGCCTATATGTTTAGTAAAGCCAAAGCACTCGGACTGACTAAAGTTTGAGAAGTATCATAGTTCTACTTTTCTTTTATGTTGTGGAAGGTTTGTATGTATTGGTTAAGGATAATGACAGCTTGGTTTAAAATTCTTATCAGGATGTCGCAATAGGATGGCACAAGTTTCTTTTTAGCCATCAACGTATCCAGATTTATACTCTGTAAAGTTTTGGGCCCCAAACAATCCCATCTCACGACACTTTAGCCTCTGTTTATCCAGTTATCCAGATAATTTTATCAACTTCAATAATTACTACAGAATAAGAACACTCAAAGATTCGAAAACGAGGTGGTATAAGCCAACTAGCACACTATTAACTCGGTGTTAGAAGAATCCTGTATCACAAATTTTAGTCTACTACTGACGTCATTGCTTTCCCAACAAATAGCTATGTCAATTTTGTTGGTGCTAGTATACATTACGGAATCATTTGGATTAGGAACAAGGAAAGCCAAACGTACTTAACGGTACGTATATAATAGCGTTGTAAAAATGTCGAATAGATGTAAAAAATTTTTACAATACCTCTGAAATCACTGTTAATCAGTGTCGGGGTCGTGGAATGGAATGTTTTGATGTATAGGGCAATCCAAAATCTATGGTAATTTGCGATGGCCGACAAAAGAAATACAAATAAGAATATTTCGCTAATTTTTATACCGAAGATCAAATGCGTTAGATTCCATAGAATAGAAAACTTAGGTGATAGAGCGAGTCCGCATATGGGAAAATAAAAGCGATAGTATGGAAAACCGCTTATCGTAATGTTTGAAACCGAAGGCTAAACGTCGTCAAATCCAATGGACCTAGGTACTGTTATTTTTGTAGTGTTATGTATAAGCTTTATACCCAAAAGAGATCAAAACTTAAAATGGATATCTTTACATTACCGATTAAGATGAAGCGGAATGGATATTCTTCAATATTTATGTAATGAAAAAGTATTTTACACTTCTTGTTTTAATTTTGACATCCTTTTCTGGACTTGTGGCACAGCAAGATGCCCAATACACCCAATATATGTACAATACGGTAACCATTAATCCAGCTTATGCCGGCTCTCGAGGGGTACTCAGTATTGCAGGTCTACACCGTTCGCAGTGGATAGGTCTTGAAGGCGCCCCGAAAACGCAAACCCTAAACGTCCATAGTCCGATTTCGGAACGGGTCGGGATTGGGGTATCGATAGTTAATGATGAAATAGGTAATGGCACTAGTCAGGAGACTT
The DNA here is from genome assembly GCA_011050085.1 of Pricia antarctica. Taxonomy (GTDB): domain Bacteria; phylum Bacteroidota; class Bacteroidia; order Flavobacteriales; family Flavobacteriaceae; genus Pricia; species Pricia antarctica_A. The sequence goes on from DRGL01000024.1 coordinate 128,905, forward strand.
TTTTTGATGGCGTATTTTCGTATACCATTCCCCTATCAAGAGAACGAAAACTCTCTTTTGGACTCAAAGCGGGCGGTAATCTTTTAAACGTCGATTTTACTAAACTTGCCAATTATAACGAAGAAGTTACCGGTGGCGGACTCGTTAATATAGACCAAAAGTTTTCTCCGAATTTTGGAGCTGGGTTATATTACTACACCGATAATTTTTATGCGGGCGTATCGATTCCCAATTTTTTGACCACTAAACATTTTGATGATTCGGAATCTAGTGCCTCCTTTTTAGCGGAAGAGCGACTGAATTTTTATTTGATTACAGGTTACATTTTTGAGCTCAATCAACGTTTGAAATTCAAGCCAACACTATTGACAAAGGTTATAAAAGGAGCTCCTTTACAAATAGACGTTTCGGCTAACTTTCTATTGAACGACAAATTTTCCCTAGGGGCCGCTTACCGTTGGGATGCCGAGGTAAGTGCTCTTTTCGGTTTTCAAATTAACGACAAGTTTCTGCTCGGGCTGGCCTATGATAGGGAAACCACTGAATTGGGTAGCCAACGTTTCAACGATGGCTCCTTTGAAGTTGTATTGCGCTACGAATTTCTTACCCGATACAAAAGAGTAGTTGCCCCAAGATTCTTTTAAAACATACATCTTACAAAATCCGTTTTTGGATGGAGGTAGGCTTATTTAAATTCCGAAGCAGTCTAAATATTTGAAGAGCCCTAAATGGAATTGCATATTTCATCTATGCCGAATCCTTCAAAGATTGCTAGTGTGGTAACTAGAAAGGTGCCATAAAAATCAATTTAGGAGTCTAGAACCGATATCAAAATCTTTACAATTGCGAAAAGACGTGATACCCCGCAATTGACATTTACTAATTTGGGGTAGCCTAACCCGTAATTGTTTATCAATTAAGCATTCGTATAAATCCTCTCTTTGGGATGGAATATAAATTTTGGGATATAGGCTCTAGGTAACTTTGCGAATAATTAATCGATTTAAAAAGAAATCCAAATTATTCAAAAGAAACCATACACGAGCTCAAAGAATTCTTGTAACAGCCGTATTTTTGCATAGTGTATAAATCCGCAATGCAGATGAAATTCAGAAACCTTGCTAAAGTAACCTTGGTCTTAGTATACTTGGTCATTATAGCTGGTGCAGTAGTACGCATGACCGGCAGTGGTATGGGCTGTCCGGATTGGCCTAAATGTTTTGGCTATTACATCCCTCCTACTGAAGTTGAACAACTACAATGGCAACCGGACAGGGAATTTAAAAAGGGTCAAGTCATAATTGTGGACAGCACCCTGCAGGTTGCCAAAATGGATATTAGGACCTCAGCGGCATACGACGGAAAAAACTGGGAGGCCTACACCAAACACGATTACGCGATTTTCAATCCCTGGCACACCTGGATTGAATTCATAAACCGGCTCTTTGGAGCCTTGGCCGGTCTTGCAACCCTGGTTTTAGCTTTTTTCTCCGTCCGATTTTGGAAAACCCGTAAAAAAGTGACCCTCCTATCTTGGCTGGTGGTGTTCGGCATGGGCTTTCAGGCTTGGTTAGGGGCTACCGTAGTCTATTCTGTTTTGGCCCCCGCAAAAATCACTATCCACATGATAATGGCGCTTGTCATTGTGGCCGTATTGATTTACCTGATACACACCACGAAAAAGGAGTACACCAATCAAACCTATGTTAAGAATCTCGGTACATTGCTATCGGTAGCTTTGATAGTTACGATGGTGCAAATTATACTGGGCACCCAAGTGCGCCATATTGTCGATGAGCAAATAGATATAGTAGGGGAAAGCGCAAAACAGCTTTGGCTGTCCGATTTCGATTGGGCCTTTTACGTACATCGCTCCTTTTCCATAGCTGTGGTTTTGTTAAACCTGTTTATCGCCAGAAAAATCTGGAAGCATACATTGGGCTATTCAAAAATTAACTGGGTGCTGTTTTTCTTGGGAGTTGAACTCCTGACCGGTGTCAGTATGTTTTATCTTGATTTTCCGTTCGGCACCCAGCCGATTCATTTGATTATCGCATCCCTATTGTTCGGGGTACAGTTTTATTTGGTTTTGGAGGTGTTCAAGGCCAAATCGGTACAATTGAGCTGAAACCGCTACACGCCACGCACCAAGGCAATAGCTGAACCCACTATTTCGATTGATTTTAACGGGCTGACCGAATCGGTAATAATCTTGATAAACTCCCAAACCTATCCCCCCCTAAACGTATATTTCTTCGTAACTTTGCCCTTCCACAAAAACGAACACCATGATTTATAAAATTCGAATAATCTTGGATGCTAAGGAGGATATCTTTCGGGATATCGAGATTCAGGACAGTAGTACCATGGAAGAATTTCACAATGCCATCGCGCAATCGTTCGGCTTTCTTGGAAATGAAATGGCCTCTTTTTATACCTGTGATGAAGAGTGGAAGCAAGATGAAGAAATCGCTCTTTTTGATATGAGCGACAGCGATTCGGATGTACGTCTGATGAACGAAACGTTCTTGGAGGATGTGATGACGGAAAACAACCCAAAATTGATTTACGTCTACGATTTTTTAAGTATGTGGACATTCTTGGTCGAGCTGGCGGATATTGTCGAGCCAGAATCGGGCATCTCGTATCCTAACGTCCTTTTCAGTTTTGGTGAACTACCGGAAAATCCTCCGGAAACCCATTTTAAATCTGAAACTTCCTATGACTTTGAGGATACCTTTGAGAATTACGATGACCTTGATTTTGATGAGAATTGGAATTGATTGCAAGAGCGACCAAATGCTTCGTGTCATATAATACACTGAAAACTTTCTAGAATAACATAGATGTTCCACTCTATTGGAACGGCAAAAACTGCATTTTTTAATGATCAATCTATATTCCGCCCAAATCGAAACAATTTCCCTTCACCGCGTAGGGAACAAAAATAAAGCAGAAGGCCTTTTTCTTTCCGAAGAACCGTTTAGACTCAATGACGAGACCACTGGCTTGCTGAAAGAATACTTTTTCAAACCCTTCCGTGAAAAGGAAGAAAACTACTTTAAGTTTTCCAACGAAGTGGATGTGGAGTTCAATGAACTTTTTAAAATCGCATCCGCAATATTCGATAGTCCCGATACCACACATCCTAACTCAAGAAAAATTGCAAAGCATCTCTTTGAACAATCAAACCATCCGCACATCAAAAGTGGGGAAGTCTATATTGCCCATTTAACAGGACTTTTGTTGGATAATGTCAAGACGGATGCCATCGGCATATTCAAAAGCGAACTCAAGCACGATTTTCTACAATTCGAAGAAAAGGGAAGCAACCTTGATATTGTCATCCAACAAGGTATTAATATCAACAAACTGGACAAGGGATGCTTGATTTTCAATGTTGGCAAAGAGGAAGGCTATAAGGTGCTATCGGTCGATAGTAACCGCTATGACACAAAATACTGGCTAGAGGAGTTCTTGGGAGTAACTCCCTTGGCAGACGAAAATTTCTACACAAAAAATTACTTAAAGTTCTGCCAGAATTTCGCCAAAGACGTTGTATTACCCGCGGAGGACAAGCAACAGGAAGTGCTCTTTATGAATCGAGCGGTCAACCATTTTGCCAAGAACGATAGTTTTGAGGAAAGCAATTTTCTTAATGAAGTCATGGAAAACCCGGAGTTCATACCAGAATTCAAGAACTACAAAGTTGAAAAGGGACCCAAATACAGCGTTGAGGATGTCTCAAACTTCAACATTGCCAATAAAGCGGTAAGCGACGCCCGAAAAAAAATAAAGAATGTCATTAACCTCGACACCCATATTCAAATTAAAATGGATTTTATAAATCCCGAGTCGGCACAAAAGTTTGTTGAAAAAGGTTGGGACGAGGAAAAGCAGATGTACTATTATTTGGTGTATTTCAACAAGGAAGAAAAGAGTTAACCATAGTTAAAAAATACGTATGACCAACGGCTTCAGACTCCTTTGGTCATATTTTTATCCGCTGTTCAATAATCTGTTTCATACTTACATCCTGATAGTTACGCCTAACGAAGTTTAGTGCTAAATCAAGTACTTCGCCCATAGTTTTACACTTCTTAAAATTGGGATCTAGGGTAAGTTCAAAAATACTATCACGAAGCATTTTGGTATTTTCATCCGTAGAAATGGTGTCCGATTTTGCGATGGATCGCAATTTTTTGATTCGGTTTCCCGAACTTAAAATGCGCTTCGCAACTATAGACCGTTCTTCGAGTTTATATTGATCCACGGAATCTCGCAATAACTTATTCCGTACCAATTCGACCATTTGATAGTTTTCCTTAAAAAACTGGGGCCGGTAGACTTTCAGTTTGCCCTCAAAACACTGTTGATCAAAATCAATGGCCCTAATGCGGTAGACCACATGATCAAAATCATGTACGGGCACAATCACATAATTGTATGAACGCATGTCGCCCAACAGCCGAATCATACACCGCTCGTTAAACTTTACGAACTCCTTGGCCAATTGTGCCTTTTCCGATTCCGTGCAGTTGGGCAACATATCCTTTATAAAAACATCTCCGGGAATACCGGCGATATGCTCTTCGATCAAGGTATCCTTATACACCAAAAAGTTAAGATTATAGGGCGATAACATATGCTCCAATTCTAGGCCATAAATCCGTGAAGCATCGGTTTTTTTGATATAAAAATAAGTGAAATTGTCGTTAAGAATATTCCGAATACGAATTCGAAACGGTTTTGAATTACCAAAGGTACAGTAGTCTACGGCATCGACATTCAAGTATTGGTGGATGCTATTACTACCATCGGAATGCAAAATAGAATACACATTTTTCAGGCTATTATCGATTTCTTTCCGCTCGAATTCCGGATAATATACACGAATCCATAGGGTATCCTCATCGTTTGAATCATATACTACCACGGAACCGGAAAAGCGGAGCAAATCTTCGTAAAAGATGGGAATTTCAATTTTTCGATTATAATTATCCAGATAGGCATCGAGCCTATCGTTTACCGGATAAGCCGGCTTTTTCTTGGACATCAATCGTTCTTCGGACATAATTTGCATTTATTTGTAACAAAGCTAAGGTTTTGTCGTCAACTTAGTAGCGCACAAGATATTTAGAGAAAATCCTAATCCTAATTAAGACTTCAAATTTTGGAAAAAATACTTACTGTCAACCACCTCAGCAAAAAATTCGGGCAGCTGCTCGCTGTTAACGACCTTTCATTTACTATCGAAAAGGGAAATGTGTATGGAATTCTGGGTCCGAATGGTAGTGGAAAGTCTACGACCCTAGGTATTGTCTTGAATGTTGTTAACCGTACCAAAGGCGAATTTGCATGGTTCGATGGCAAAACATCTACCCACAATGCGTTGAAAAAAGTGGGCGCTATAATTGAACGCCCTAATTTTTACCCTTACATGACCGCTGTTCAAAATTTAAATTTGGTCTGTAAGATAAAAGAAGTTCCGAATACAAAGATTGAAGAGAAACTTGAACTCGTCGGACTTTTAGACCGGAAAAACAGCAAGTTCAGTACTTTTTCATTAGGTATGAAACAGCGCTTGGCAATCGCCTCTGCCCTACTTAACGACCCGGAGATATTAATTTTGGACGAACCTACAAACGGCTTAGATCCACAGGGCATTCATCAAATTCGGGAGATTATTAAAAAAATAGCTGCTGAAGGCACCACCATATTATTGGCCTCGCACCTTTTGGATGAAGTGGAAAAGGTATGTAGCCATGTAGTCATTCTCAGAAAAGGGGAAAAGCTGTACTCCGGTCGGGTAGATGGCATGCTTGCCAGTCATGGCTTCTTTGAGCTTCGGACACATAACACGGAGCTATTGAAAGACTATCTAGGGAAGCACGCCAGTTTTGGAGCAATTAAAGAGGAAAATGGATTGATTACGGCTATCCTCAAAGAGCAAATGGATGCAACAGAACTTAACAGAGCTCTTTTTGATCAAGGAATAACACTCTCTCATCTAGTCAAGCGAAAGGAAAGTTTGGAAGAGCAGTTTCTGGAATTGACCAAGAATCAGGCGAATTAGAAGTGGCCTTGTAATTTACTAGGAGTTTCTCTGGCATTCTAGATATCCAAACCTTTGACAAAAGTAAATTACTGAAAATCAAACTGAGTAGGAAAATAAGAAGTAACACTACATAACCAATGGTACGACTTTTACAGATTGAATTTATAAAACTTTGGAATAACAGGGCCAGTAAGATATTGATTATATCCTATTTTGTGCTCTTAACTTCCATTGCCCTCGTAGCTGCCATCAAATTTGAAATAGGCCCCATACAATTTCATCTTGCCGACCAAGGTATTTTCAATTTTCCGTATATCTGGCACTTTAACACCTTTATTGCGGCACTTTTCAAACTTTTCTTAGCTATCGTTATCGTGTCGATGATGTCTAACGAATACAGCAATAAAACCATTAAACAGAACTTGATCGATGGACTTTCGAAGAGGGAGTTTATCCTTTCCAAATTCTTGACCGTTATCTCATTTGCCCTAATTTCAACAGTTTTCGTATTTATAGTATCCTTTGTTCTAGGGCTTACATATTCTGATTTTGATGAACTATCCATTATTTTTTCCAATCTAGAATTCCTATTGGCGTATTTCGTCAAATTGGTCGGTTTTTTTACATTTTGTCTTTTCTTGGGAATTTTGGTGAAACGTTCCGCTTTTGCATTGGGATTTCTTATTCTATGGGCTATTATTGAACAAATTATATTCGGACTATTGGGATGGAAACTTGTTTCTTGGGAGACGGCAAGCGCTATAAAAGGAATTTTACCGCTCGAGGCGATGTCCAATCTCATTACAGAACCCTTTTCAAGACTTAAGGCGGTACAATCGATTGCCAACGAAATCGGTGAACAGGTAAATCTGGATTATCAAGTTCATTGGTATGAAATCGTAGTTGTACTCTGCTGGACGGCCCTATTCGTGTATCTTTCTTACGCCCTGCTTAAAAAGCGCGATTTGTAGAAAAGGACCTTCGCGAGAACCTTTTAAAGTTCAACCGGCAGTCCGTTCCAACACTCTTGAAATATAGCAGCAAGCCCCTTGCTATTCTTCACCGACCGTTTTAGGAAATCTATATCCAAGACATGCTTCAGTTTTAATCTTTTTGGTCGGCCTATATTCCCAACGTCGAAATTCCCTTTTACAGCATTATTTAAGAAGTAGCTTTACAACCGTAAGGTTTGTGCGGTGAAATCCTTTACCGACTGTGCGGCCACTATTTTGGATAAGCATAGCCTATGAGGCAAGGATGGGACGAACTCTATACCATATACCCTTATCGGGGTCCGACATCTGTCTCAAAAATCAGGTCAGTGATACGGAAGCTTTGGAGCATTTTAGTCCTTTACGCTAGCTTATAGGTCTTTGGTCGTGAATCCATACTACTGCCATAGTATATTACATGAGATTTAGTATCTTAAGACCTTTTGATTGGTGTTTCAGATGCAGAAAACAATTCTAATTTTCATCTTCCTTATTTGGTGTGGCCAAGCCTTTTTACAGCTTACTTGTCCCACCCTCAACGCTCCGCAAAATGTGGATACCGATGTACCTGTCGATGCACTTATTTCATGGACCCCAGTAGAGGGAGTTCCTGGCTATCTCGTAGCAATAGGCACGGCGCCCGGCACCGATAATATCCTAAGGCAGCGAAATGTAGGTATAGCTACTTCAATCAAACCACCAATTGGTTTGCCTACCAATACCGACCTATACATTACGATCACTTTATTTTTTTTCGATAGGGATAATATCGACTGTGGTAGCGAGGTTTTTCGAACTGAGGTTGTGACCTCACGGCCAGATTGGACAAATCTCAGCTATCCTGAAGACGGTCAGATGAATGTTGAAGTGGGTACAACTATTTCGTGGGATTATGTCCCGAAGGCGACAGGCTACGAACTCAGTATGGGCACGGCTTCCGGAAATAACAATATAATCGATGGCGTACGGATATTTAGCGGTATGTCATATAGACCCGAAATTAGGCTACCCGAACAAATATTCTTTTGCCAAAATGAAATTCCATTTACCGTATCAACCAACGATACGGCCGAAGGGTATCGATGGTTTATGATACATCCTGAAAATACTGAAACACTATTGTCCAGTTCCCTTTCAGTAGGATTATCTCAAAATGGAACGGAGCTGATAATGGAAATCCCTTACCGTCTTCAAACTATTGGTTTAATGCGCTGGGAAGTGAACAACAAGAATTTAGGCGCATTTTGGACTTAAGCGATGAGTAATGGGAATAAATATAATATACTACTTTTTACTATAGATAAGTTTCCTGTAGATTTAGCATATTAAAACATTTTGATATTGTCTAGGATGCAAAGAGGATTGCTATTCGTACTATTTTTCGTCACTGCTTTACTAGGGCATGCGCAAACCTGTTCTACCTTGACACAACCTCGGGACGGCGCTGTTAATATTCCAGTGGATACCAGGGTAGCCTGGTCTGAAATAACGGATAACATAGGATTTGTAGTCTCTTTTGGCACTACTCCTGGTGATGGGGATATAATTCGGAATCGCTCTTCCGGTTTAAACAATTTCTATGTTCCCCAGACCGGTCTACCAGCCGACACTCAAATCTATGTTACCATAAGCTATTATAAGGCGGGTCAGGATTTTACCACCTGTGAAACGGAAACTTTCCGTACAGCTCCCATAACATCACCGCCCGGATGCACTAGGTTGACAGAACCTTTAAACGCTGCCGTTAATATCGCTGCCGAAACAAAATTGGAATGGGAATACGCCCCAACGGCCACAGGATATTTAATTTCCGTAGGCACTGCACCAAACCTGAACGATGTTTTCGATAATTTGGATGTCGGCAATGTTCTTAGTTTCGAACCCCCGGAAGGATTACCGGCAGACCAAAGCGTTTACGTAACCCTGACCCCTTATAATGATGTGGGAAGGGCCTCATCGTGCTCGGTAGAAAGTTTCTCCACAACTTCGGTAGTCATCGACTGCGGTCCGTTTTTTGACTATAGAACGGGAGAAACGCTTAACCTAGGACCCGAAATAGACTTCCCTGAATTTATCGGGTTATGCAAAGATCAGGTAACACTAAGCGTAGAAAGTGAGGATAAAGCCGATGGCTATCGGTGGTATTCCTTTACTTCGGACGGTGCCGAAACACTGATATCTTCGAACCGCTCAGTTGAATTGCCTAGTGTGGGCACCTACCGCTACGAGGCCTATAATTACATTACGAGATCAACAAGCACGGTAGAATGTGCCAAGTCTAAGGTTTTCACGGTTATTCCCTCGGAAAGCGCCATTATCACTTCTGTAGAAGACACTCAGGCCCCACTCGGCAGAACCTTGGTAATAAACATTACAGGTGACGGCGTTTACGAATTCGCCTTGGACAATAGTGAAGGACCGTATCAGTTTGCTAATAGTTTCGAAAACGTCTCCAGCGACTTCCATTTTATCTATGTCAGAGATCAAAATGGATGCGGTATCACCGAAAGCTCGGTGCAACGAAAGTTAAGTAGTAACGATTTTCCCAAGTTCTTCACGCCCAACGGGGACGATGTAAACGACTACTGGCAGTACATTGTACCCGAAATAAAGCAGGAAATCGTATTAACGACCCTCCACATTTTTGATAGATTCGGTAATCTGCTCGCCGATATCGACCCCGACTCACAGGGGTGGGACGGCACATTTATCGGCCGAAAATTACCGTCATCGGACTATTGGTTCCGGGCGATTGCGGTAAATGGTGAGGAAGTTAAGGGGCACTTCACCCTAAAACGATAGCATTCAAATTATTGTCTAGGGCGTCCCTTCGAATTCAGGCATCTTTTGTAATTTTAGAGGATGAAATTTAAGGTAGTTTCCGAGTTCAAACCGACGGGCGATCAGCCGGCGGCCATTAAGCAATTGACTGAGGGCATGGAGGCCGGAGAGCGGTATCAGACACTGCTCGGTGTGACGGGATCGGGCAAAACCTTCACTGTGGCCAATGTTGTGGAACAGGTGCAGCGCCCAACTTTGGTTTTGGCCCATAATAAGACCTTGGCCGCCCAGCTTTATTCGGAATTCAAACAGTTTTTTCCAGAAAATGCGGTGGAATATTTCGTTTCCTATTACGATTATTACCAGCCGGAAGCCTTTATTCCCACTTCGGGAATCTACATCGAAAAAGACCTTTCGATTAATGAGGATATTGAAAAACTACGTTTAAGCACGACCTCTTCCCTACTTTCGGGAAGGCGTGATGTCATCGTAGTCGCTTCCGTATCGTGCCTCTATGGTATCGGAAACCCGGTGGAATTCAAGAAAAACGTGATTTCCGTTAAAAAAGATCAAGTTATAGCGCGCACGAAATTCCTACATCAGCTGGTTCAAGGCTTATATTCTCGAACTACGGCGGATTTCAAAAATGGGAATTTTAGGGTGAAGGGTGATGTGGTGGATGTTTTTCCCAGTTATGCCGATCACGCTTTCCGTATCCATTTCTTTGGGGATGAGATTGAGGAAATCGAGGCGTTCGATCCCTTCAATAATTCGGTCATCGAGGTGTATAACAACTTGAATATCTACCCCGCCAACATGTTCGTTACCTCACAGGATGTCCTCCAAAATGCCATCCACCAAATTCAGGATGACCTCGTCAAACAAATCGATTATTTTAAGGATATCGGAAAGCCTTTGGAAGCGAAGCGTTTGGAAGAACGAACCAATTTTGATCTTGAAATGATTCGCGAACTCGGGTATTGCTCCGGTATCGAGAATTATTCCAGATATTTGGACGGACGCCTTCCTGGCACCCGCCCCTTTTGCCTTTTGGATTATTTTCCCGATGACTATCTTATGATCGTGGATGAGAGCCACGTTACGATTCCCCAAGTACATGCGATGTATGGCGGCGACCGTTCACGTAAAGTAAATCTTGTGGATTACGGTTTCCGGCTACCCGCGGCGATGGACAACCGCCCTTTAAAGTTCGAGGAATTTGAAGCCCTGCAGAACCAGGTTATCTATGTAAGTGCCACTCCCGCGGATTATGAATTACAGCTGAGTCAAGGCGTTTTCGTTGAACAAGTCATTCGTCCTACGGGACTGTTAGATCCCATTATTGAAATCCGCCCAAGCTTAAATCAGATCGATGACCTTGTCGAAGAGATACAACAACGGGTAGAAAAGGATGAACGTACCTTGGTCACTACGCTGACGAAGCGAATGGCGGAGGAACTGGCAAAATACCTGACCCGGATAAATGTCCGCTGTCGTTACATTCACAGTGATGTCGACACGTTGGAACGTGTGGAAATCATGCAAGATCTACGAAAAGGGGTTTTCGATGTGCTTATTGGTGTCAATCTACTCCGGGAAGGCCTTGATTTACCGGAAGTCTCATTGGTAGCCATCCTGGATGCCGATAAGGAGGGATTTTTACGGAGCAACCGCTCCCTTACTCAGACTGTTGGCCGCGCAGCAAGGCACCTCAACGGAAAGGCGATTATGTATGCGGATAAGATTACAGCTAGTATGCAGAAGACGATGGACGAAACGGACTACCGCCGTGAAAAACAGGCCGCTTATAACGCAAAGCATAATATCGTTCCAAAAGCATTGAAAAAGAATCTGGATAGCGCACTGGCAAAAAATTCCGTTTCGACCTATCATTTTGTCAAAGAGGAATTGCGTGCCGCAGAACCGGATTTGGAGTACCTGACCAAAGAACAAATCGAGAAGTTGATCCGAACCAAAAGAAAGGCTATGGAAAAAGCGGCAAAAGAGCTGGATTTTATGCAGGCCGCACAACTTCGAGACGAAATCAAAATGTTACAGGAGCAGGAATAAAAGTAGTACATAACTTCATCATCCTCGCTCAAATCAACAAATACTAAATCCCAAAACTACCCATAGGAACACTTAGGTTACTCCCACAAAGTGTACTATTACAAATCGGAGTATAGTTTAAAAAGTAGAATGCTATTGCCAAATTATGAGCTCAAGATCAGTAGATAATTGAATCTAAATTCAATTTTCCAAGTATAGATAACTAGACCATAATCTTCTTTTTCTCTCAAATTATTGACAATTTGAAACGATTCTAAAACGTCTTCAGCTCTGAAAATTAGCTATTTTTTCCACAAGAAAATCCGCATTAAATTCCACAAGAATTCAAAAAAAACCTGAAATAAGTAAAGAAAAATTGAAGAAAAGATTCAAGTTTTTCAAAATCCTACTTAAATTCAAATTTTAAATTTATAATTTATAATTTATATAAACCATATTAATTAATTGGATTACAATACTTTATAAATAATTTTTAGACTTGTCTAAAAATTATAAAATAGCCAGTTTCATTGATAATTCATCATTCCTTAGTAAAATCGAGTATGCCGAAAACCGAAAAAAGCGTCTTGATATTTCAAGACGCTTTCTCAACCAAACAACTAACTAAACTTAAAAAAATTCTTGCTAAAAGAATAGAAACAACGGGTATTAAAATCCTATTACGAAAGCTCTATCATTCTCTTCGGTTTAGGTAAGGCTTCCTCTTTTTTGGGAAGATTGAATTTCAAAATACCGTCTTCATAATTCGCTTCAATTTTATCATTGGAGATAGTCTCAGGCAATGCAAAAGCTCTCTTGAAAGATGCGAACCGAAACTCTCTTCGCGTATAATTTTCTTTTTCCGGAACTTCCTCTTTAATGACTTCCGTTGAAACGGTCAAAAGGTTGTTGTCGATTTCAATTTTAAAATCAGATTTCTTTCTTCCGGGAACCATCATCTCCAATTCATAACCTATCTCACTTTCCTTGATATTGACAGCTGGTGAATTACCAACCGCATTTTCAGTACCGCCGAACCAATCCGGTTTTAAAAGCTCGTTCATTAATGAGGGGAAAACCATAGTGTTTCTTCTAATCGTATTCATAGTATGCATATTTTAGTTAAACTTCAGATTTGATAATTCATTTTCAAAATGTATACCAACACGAACTAGGTGTCAATTTGACACCTAATAAAAGTATAAGAGTGACAAATTGGCGTAATTTTTTCATTATGATTCTCTGTTGGAGATAGGCCAAATTCAAATTTCTGTTGCGTACGCCATCTTATATCTTAAGAAATGGCCGCAATACCCTAATTTTGCGAAAACGAAATAATGTTCAGTACGGGTCAAATTACTTTTGCCATTCTTTTCGCCATTGGCTTTATCGCAATAATCATTTTCAGTTATCGTAAAGACAGCCGGCAACATCTCAAAAACTATAAGGGCGTAAAGTGGGTCGCCATTGCTTTCGTGATTTTTATCTGCATCTTGTTCCTAATCAAATTTGCACTCAAACGCTGAATCGGGTTATTGGCCGAAATAAAAAAAAGGTAGCTACGACAACAAAAATTATCTTTAACTCGTATATCATGTCAAACAATGTACTTTTACATTGCAATTTTAATACTAGGGGCAAACTATGTTAAGCTTTTTTACAGTACTTCTAATTCTGGTCGGGGCGAATTTACTCTTCATGGCATTGAATCTTATCGGACTATCCGGTTGGGGCAAGAAGTCCGGACAACATTCAGCAAAGCTGGCTTCTTCGGGAATCCGAACTTGGAAGGAGCTTAAAGCAAAATTCAAGAAGACGGTTTAGTTATCCGTAATCCGTATTCCTTTTAAACCTTAACGGCATCTTACGCTTAGCGGGAAAGATAATTTTCTTAATTTGCAGCGATGAAACCATGGTTACTCGTTTTTGTAGGAGGCGGTATCGGCAGCGTTTTGAGATATTTCATCTCGAAGACCTTTAATCCCTATTTCACACATTTTTATCTAGGTACATTTTTGGTCAATAGTATTGGCTGTTTACTTATAGGTCTTATTTTAGGTCTTTCATTTAAAGGGGATTATCTTTCTACCAATCAAACCTTAGTACTGGCCACGGGTTTCTGTGGCGGCTTCACCACCTTTTCTACGTTTGCCTTCGAAAAACACTCTTTGCTATCTGCTGGTGAACTTTTTCACTTCTCCTTTTATTTAATTGCCAGTATTGTTGTTGGCATAGCTTCCGTTGCGCTAGGTCTTTGGATTGCCAAAATACTATAGGACAATAACCAATTCCCATTTTATAGACGCTCAGTCTATTAACGACTAGGATATTTAGCTGAAATTACCTAATTCTACAGCTGATGGTAATCGGCAAAATCCCCCCTTGTCTTTACGCCAAAGTTTTAACTACGCATTCAATCATACTGCCTTTCCATTTGTCCAGATATTCTATCTCCCTGAAAATTAGGATAGTCAATTCCATAATTTAACGATATAAATCTGTTTAACCCTAAAATTTTAAGGGTATAAATTGTAATAAACATAAAAATGAACACCAAACCCCTACTTTTTTGGGGGTTATATTTTTATTAACATATATTTGGGACTGTTAACATAAACTAAACAAATGAAACAAGTCGAGGCAATTATTAGAAAATCGAAGTTTGATGAAGTCAAAAAAGCACTACATCGGATAGAGGTAAACTTCTTCAGTTACTGGGATGTAACCGGGGTTGGAAATGAAAAACAAGGGCACGTTTATAGGGGTATCTCCTATAGTACGAGCGATATCCAAAGGCGCTTCATATCTGTGGTGGTTTCCGATGATTTTGCCCAAAAAACGGTGGACACCATCTTAGAGGCCGCTTACACCGGTAACGTAGGTGACGGTAAAATCTTTGTTTCCGAAGTACTGGAGGCGTACAGAATCCGCACCAAGGAATCCGGACACGCAGGTATCAACTAAAACCAAAATGAGGCGGATGCTACTTCTTTCCGTCTCCAACTAAACTTAAAATTTAAAGATATGGACGCAGGATTATTTACGGCTAATAACGTTTGGATGATGATAGCTACCGCATTGGTATTCTTCATGCATACCGGATTTGCCTTTTTGGAAATTGGGCTTACCCGTCAAAAAAATACAATCAACATCTTATTTAAGAATATTTTTATCATTACCTCAGGGCTATTACTGTATTACGCTTGGGGTTTTAACATGATGTACCCCGGATTCGAAGAGGGGTCTTCAGGAATCTTCGGTTTTGCAGGATTTGGTATCGCTCCCCCTGAAAACGGAATGACACCTGAATATGCCGACGGCGGATACACTTGGTGGACCGACTTTCTGTTTCAAGGCATGTTTGCCGCTACAGCCGCCACTATCGTGTCCGGTGCTGTCGCGGAACGTGTTAAAATCTTTTCTTTCATGATTTTCACTGTCTTTTATGTAGGTCTTGTATATCCAATAGTAGGTGCCTGGAAATGGGGCGGTGGATTTTTGGATTCTTGGGGCTTTTACGATTTCGCAGGGTCTACTTTGGTACACTCCGTTGGTGGTTGGGCCGCTTTAGTAGCTGTTGCCATGTTAGGAGCGCGTATCGGTAAATTCGGGGAAGATGGTAAACCCAAAGCCATTCCCGGTCACAGTATTCCTATGGCTACCGCAGGGGTCTTGATTCTCTGGTTGGGCTGGTTCGGATTTAACGGTGGATCGGTACTTTCTGCAGATCCTGAACTGACTTCCCTAGTCTTGGTCACTACAAGTTTGGCCGCTGCCGCAGGGGGTATTAGCGCCGTTTTCTTTAACTTTTTTATGTATAAAAATCTAGATCTTACTATGTTTCTCAATGGTATTTTGGGAGGCTTGGTAGGTATTACGGCCGGAGCAGATTTGATGTCTCCCAATGAAGCCATCATCATCGGCTTTTTAGCAGGGATTATTATCGTGCTCGGAGTCGCCTTTGTCGATAAGTTAAAACTGGATGATCCAGTTGGAGCCGTAGCCGTGCATTTGATTTGCGGTATCTGGGGTACGTTGGCCGTAGGACTCTTCGGATCTATGGCAAGTGGCGGACAATTTCTGATACAGCTTTACGGTGTCTTGATAGTCGGAGCCTTTTGTGTAGTGAGTTCCTTAATAATCTTAGGTACGCTTAAAGCTATCATGGGATTAAGGGTCTCCAAGGAAGAGGAAGTCGAAGGTCTCGATATTCACGAGCATGGCATGGATGCCTACCCGGATTTCACCAATGAATAAACTATAGTATAAAAACTAACGGAGCGTTTTGCAGAACGCTCCGTTATATAACCCTTTCAGATTCCTGCCTGCCGGTAGGTCACTAAAAATAATCATCCGCCATGCGGTGGATCACTTAAATCAAAACTTATGAAAGCGATAACATATACAAAATACATAAAAAATTTCTCCCTATTGGGATTAATGCTCCTAGCCACGACCGCAACTTTTGCACAGGAGGAGGAAGCAGAGGATACCACTCCTAAATTTACTATTAGTGGCTCCATTGACGCCTACTATCGTGCAAATTTAAATGGCGATAATTCTGCCCCTGACGGCGTTCCAAATACGGCTCCTGGTTCATCATTTGCCAACTTACCCGGTTTTGCACTTGGTATGGCGAACGTAGTACTTGGATACGATGGTGAAAAAGCCGGTTTTGTAGCGGATTTGGTCTTTGGACCCCGTGGTACAGATGCTATCTTCGCTTCACCTATTTATTCAGCAACCGGAAATATCGTCAACCAATTGTATGGTTACTGGAATGTTTCAGAAAACGTCAAGTTGACTTTAGGTAACTTCAATACCTTCTTAGGCTATGAAGTTATTTCACCGGTTGCCAATTTTAACTACAGTACTTCCTATTTATTTTCATACGGACCTTTTAGTCATACTGGTTTGAAAGCTGATTTCACCCTATCAGAAGATTTTAGCTTGATGCTAGCTGTAATGAACCAAACGGATATTACAGAACTAAATCTAACTGGGAAGTATGCGTATGGTGCACAACTGGGATATAGTGGTCAATATCTTAATCTGTTGATCGATAACGGTTCTTATGAAATTGATTATACGGGAGGTTTCGATTTGTCGGATGATTTTTTCTTAGGCATCAACGCTGCCTATTTTGACGGCGATGAAGATCAAGGTATCGGTAGCTTTGCTGGTGCTGCCCTTTATCCGCAATACGCCACTTCTGAAAATTTCACTATTGGACTACGTGGGGAATACTTCTCGGAAACTGATGGATTCGGCGCAATTGGAGTTGACTCTGCCGATGGTGATGCAAGCGTATTTGCCGTTACATTGACCGGTAGCGCAACAATTGGTAATCTTATGATAAAACCGGAATTACGATTGGACACTGCCTCTGATGATTCCGCGTATTTTCTTGATAACGATTTAATGGCGCAAAAGAGCTTATCTTCTTTTCTACTAGCCGCCATCTATTCTTTCTAAATGAAATAGTTGTTAAGTGTTTAACGAAGAAAGACCCCGTCAGCCCGGTGCTGTTCGGGGTTTTTTATTTTCCTTCAGGCGCAAAGGCCTTCACTCCTGCCCTAACCTCTGTATCTAAAGCATTGACGCCGGGTACAATCGGACATGAATACTTTTTATTGTAAGCACAATAGGGATTATAAGCCTTGTTAAAATCAATGCGAATGACATCGGAATCAGGAATACGAAGATCTATATACCGCCCTCCGGCATAGGTCTCGGTATCGTTGGTTTCATCAGTAAACGGTAAGAAAAGATAATCAAGGTATCCTTCCTTTTTCATTAATTCTTCGTTTTGATATACCTCTAACTGCCGCTGTTTTCCATTCAGTTCAAAATGGACGATGCCATAAACGACCTCCTTCGATGTTCTATCGGTCGTGGTGGGCATCAAAAATGGAAGTGATTCTGGCGTACGAACAAATTTTGCGTCGACTACATACGTAGTATCGGGAGCGAAAAAATCCAAAGTTTCAAAATTTTTCCGGTAACGGTCTGGTAAAGGTGATTCTTCCGGATCTTTGAATTCTTGGTTCAACTCCTTTTGAAATTTAAGGATATCGGCCAAGGCATCGGTTGGAGCCTCTATCGCTTTATCCTTTCGGACATCGTGATATTTCTTTTTCTCTTTGCATCCTGCAGATAATAAAATAACGGCTAGCACGAGGTACGTTGTGGCTTTCGTCATGTAGTTATGATTCATGCTGTCTAAATCAAATAGGGAGTAAATCTAAGAAATTTGGAAGCCATCTTATTCAAAACCACTATGATTTCACTAGAGACTATGTATTCCAATTTTCCAAAGAGCGCCATCCCAAACTATATTAAACCTCGGCATTTTCACTTCCCGATACGTTAAACTAAATCCTCAGTCCAAATCGTAGCGTGCGCCTTTCAAATAGTTTGCTACAATGGCATTGAATTCCGGTGTGAGTCGCAATAAAGCGGTATCCTCAAGTTTGTAGAGTGATTCCCTGTCGGTGTATCCATTTTTGAGCACTTCTTCTAAGTAAAAAAGTGCGGTACTGGTATCATTCACCTTGGCGCTATGGGATATAATGTTTAAGTAACTATCATAATCTTTCGGATTGACGACGGTCTTTAACATCCATAATAAATTCAAGGCTTCCTCGTCTACAGGTTCGATTGATTTTAAAATATCGATATTATCCGCGACCAAAGCATTAATATAACCCTCTAGACGTTTTCCCATTTGTTGCTGAAGCACATCGGGATTCTTCTTATATTTTTCAATTTCCTCCATCTGATAGCTCCACCATCCGAGGTTGTTATAATTGTAGGTGATGATGTCTTCCTCCAAATAATAGACATAATCTTCTTTGATTAAGGATTCCTTAAATAATACGGCGGTCTGGTTACGATTGTGGGTCTTATAAATTTTGCTGCGCTTTAGTGTCTTCTGACTCTGTTTTATGGAATCAGTATCGCGAAAGGGACGGTATATTTCCAACATTTCATCGAGTAGATTGTTGGCCAACAAGGGCTTATTAGCGGTAAATAGGATATTTACGGCAGTCAGACCTTCGTTGTATTTCGCATTTATAAAAGACTCGTCTTTGGGAATTTGTCCCTTGGCCATGGAGGCTAGAGTAAATATTTCCATCGCATTTCCCAACTGATCGGTATCGGGCCACTCATGGCCACCTTCAAAAACCAGAAGCTGATTGGGGAATTTCATCCTATTCAAAATATCTTCCACATCCAACATATCAGGATAGGCGTAATCGGCATTACCGACAAGACCGATAAGGTGAAACGGATTTTTAGAGGTCAGGACTTCGGTATTGGCTACGGATGCGCCACAGACCAAAACCCCTTGTATTCCTTTAATAAATGTCGGAATCAAGGTCGAAAAGCGGCCGCCGCCAGAAAATCCGCCCACATATATCCGATTTCGATTAATGGGTAAAAAATTGGTCACGGCATTCAACATTCGGTTCGCGATAAGAACATTATTGGCAATAGGCAAGGTATCCCGTAGGTCGTTCGAAGCGGCCAGAACATAGCCCTGTTCCTCAGCGGCCGCGGCAACCAAGCTAAGCGCTTGCTTACTGTGCCCCTGTAAATCAAAAATAAAAAGTACAGGCCACGTACCGGATACTTCGAATTTTTTCGGAAGGTATAATGAGAAAGTTTCGGATATAGTATCATTGATGGATACAGGTAGGGAATCTATGACGACTCCCTTTTTTAAGGTCATCTGTTGCGCTGAGCAGGTCATCGCCAGGCCAAATGCCAGTACGGTAAAAAATTGCTTCATAGTACCCATAAGCATCAAAAATCTAGCCAAACAGACTAGGTGAAATTCCAGCATAGGACAAGTTCTTAACTATTCCTAATCGGAACTATCGCTTTAATGAAAAATGACTTTTAAATTCCTTCTGAACCTCATCCTTAACGTAGCTGATTTTAAACCAGTAATCGTTAGCCGGCATTCGTATATTGTTTACGGTACCGTCCCATCCACCATCGTTAGTATACTGATACAGTAAGGACCCGTATTGATCAAAAATAGCGATTTCAGAACTTTCGATTTCCGGGAAACCTACGATTTGCCAAATATCATTGATACCATCGCCATTAGGTGTAAAAAATCGAGGGAAATCGACCACCAAAAATTCTTCCGATTGCACACTGCAAAAATAAACATCGGTAATGTAGGCGGTATGTTCCCCAGAAGTTAGATTTTCGAAACGGTTCGAAACCCCGAAATCCTGATCATCGACCGCATAAAGATAGTCGCTATTACCCTCGGCGGCAATTTCGATAACGTTATTATTGGTGAACAGGTCGGACAGAAATTGCACCCTGAAACTTTCCGGCTGCTGCGAAACGGATACCGTTGTGGCAATGGAAAATTCACAGCCATAGTTCAGGTTTACCAAAACGATATGATATATGCCGATAGCCGATGCGGCATACGATGGTCCGGTGGCTTCTTCAATTCTATTTTCGGGGGCGATCGTTTCACGATACCACGTAAACCTATATTCGGAAGATGGCAAACCTGTATCCAAGGTCGGTAGCGGCTCCAATATATTTCCCTCGGCATCCAAACAAAGTGTATAGGACGTTTCGAGCGAGGTCTCAAAATCAAGTTTTTGTACCTGTATTTGAAATGACGCAATCTCATAGCAACTCTTACCCGAAGAAATACGGGCGTATATGGTTTCGGTAGCATCGGCCAGATAGCTATCGGTATCCTCGATAGGATTGACAAAAGCATTGGCATCGGCCTCCGAGGTAAAGTAAGTAACTTCATAGATGGCGGTATCTTGATTACCCATCATTCGCAATCCATTAGCGGTAAGATTGAAGATTTCAAGACCGTCGCCGTCTAGGTCACAAGCCGTTATATTTTCAGGTATAGCATCAATTTCAGGAGGAACTATAAATTCGACCTCCAATCCGCCCTCGGATATACAGGTTGCCGAAAAAACAAGGTCCACCCGGTAGGTACCACTTTCCGACAGGACGACTTCGGGCTCACCGTTCCATGTCGTAATCGGGCTTCCATCCTTATACCAGCGATAATCCTGAACGCCCTCTACGGTCACATCCAGTGGAATACGCTCACCGTTGCAGGCGGGATTTCCATTGGCCACTGTTCTATCTTCCCCGAGATCATATCCCAAAGCAAAACTCCCCGCTTGTAAAAAAACGGCGGAATCAACTTGGGAATCCTGATTGTCTGAAATTACTAATTTGATGGTATAGGTCTCCCCCGGTATCACCGAAGATTCCGCTATAAGGCTCTTGGTCTGCCCATGAAAGGAGATAGGGTCATCTTCGCCATTGATCTTATCGAAAAAATCAATATTTCGTGCAGCGCATTGTCCATCGATACCGGGGCGTATGGTGGTCGCCCTTACCGCTTCGTTCGAACCCGGAACAATGGCCAGATTCGTAGAAATACCGTTGGAATCGGTCAAAATAAAGGCAAATACGTCGGAATAGATACACTGGTAGTTTTCTTGGTATTCCTCGGAAGCAAAAAGAAAATTAAAACTAATGCTGTTGGTCAGCGGTACAAAATCGAATTGTATAAAAGAGGCGTTGTACAGATTGCTTGTGTTGGTAATTTCTATGAGGTCATTATCTCCGGGCCAGTTTTCAGTACCCGAATCCATGATACCGATATTGGGCCCGCGTACATCCCTAGCGCGACCGGTAGATAGAATAATACCTTCTTGATATGGAAAATCGGTGCCGTTAGCCTCGAAATAGGCTATGCCATTGATATTTTGGTCTTTACCGGTAAAGGAACTATACTTCGAGGTTTCTGCACAATTACTATTTATCAAAACATCACGCACGAGTTCCTCGACGGTATAACCTGAATCATCGACCGTAATCTGGGCGAAGAGGCCGTAGGTACCCATGCAGAATACACCAATAATAAGCACAACAATTTTCATAGCGTTTTCTCGAGAAACGAGAGCTAAATATAGTGAACTCCTTTTGAACACCTTATATAGTTTCTATTCAAAAGTCCGTTTAATCGACAAAGGGATGTACATTCCCTTTCAAAATTTATAGATAGCGCATAGTTGAGAAAGTAGTGTAAAAATGATAAAAACTAACAAGAGGTTACAAGAGGATAATCGTATCCTACCGGACATTTAGGTAATGAAAATCCAGGAGTTAACCAATAAGAATAAGGCCGTCGTATCTGAGATGGCCAAGGAATTTCAGAAGTTGTCGATAGCGATATTGTAGGTGAAGTTGTGGGATTAACATTTAAAACGCCATTTATTTACCACCATACTAAGAGGTGCCTAAGTCAGTACGTTTTGGTATTTACGTATGGAAAACCAGGCCATTCAAATGAAAGCATCCTAACACATAAAGACCAATTGTATAACCCTCACATAGTGCGGCTTCAAAAAGTTCGAGTCATTTGGAATAGCTATTCATAGAACTTGAAGAGTTCTGGCTACCATTTGCCGAATTGGTGAAGAATTCAATACTGGATGATATGTCATGAATTGATTCCGACCTTTTGACCGGCAAATCATAACCTACTATGACCAAAATCCGGAAGATGCTATGTCTTTCGTCCGTTTCGGTGTTTGGAAGAAACCGATGACTATTGATGCACAAAAGCTGACAGAAACTCGGGTAAAAACCAGTCAAACGCTACAGCTTTCGCCCTATCGGCGCATTCGTCACCACGTTCGAAAGTATAATGTGGGTGCGCGTTTCACCGTATTGGATGAGTTTGTCAATGAATTCCTCAAGATGGAACTGATCTTTGAGTACCACCTCCATAACAATATTTTCATTGCCGGTTATTCGATAACAATTGACCACCTCTTTAAAGGTCGTCACAAGGGCCAAAAAGGGTTTTAATTTACCCATAAACGCGCGTAGCGTGATGATAGCTTTGAGCTGGTGTCCGGTTTTGGCATGGGACACTTTCGCCTTATAGCCTTCGATGATTCCAAGGTCTTCCATCTTCTTTACCCGTTCGGCAACGGCCGGTGGGGTCAGTCCCACTTTACGGCCTATACTGGCAAAAGATTCCCGTGCATTGGCCTGTAGACTTTCAAGTATTTTCCAATTTAGAGCGTCGATATTTGAATTCAAAGTAAATACAATTTAAAAATTAGTATCGAAAGCTAAATTACAATTTTGCTTTCGATTGCAAAGATAAATAGTACAACTCCTGCGTAACTTTATACTTCTAAATTTTGGTACCCCAATAATGACCTATCGCAATTTCGGTTCCTTACCGGTATATAGAAAAGCCCTAGAACTCTGTCACATGAGTCGGGAAATTGCGTCGTACGTATCGTTCAACAAAAATTTGATGAAGCTGTACCAATCGAACAGCCACCGTGATCTTATTGCAGATTCGTTATTGACCGATGCCATCCTTATTCCCCAGAAAATTGCGTTGGCGGAAAATACGTCTTGCTATACCGAGCGAATGAAAATTGCTACGTTCATCAATATTATGATACGAAATATGAATTCGTATTGTATGGGTCTTGAAAAAGAGGGGGTCAAAGAGCAGGAATACCTTGATTTGCTCCGCCACGAGGTCAAAAGCTTTCGTAAATCTTTCAAAATATGGCGCGGTTCTTTTTCGGGGGAGTAACATTCTTGGTTAAATATCCTAAATTTGGCTATTAAATAGCTATTCTTTGATAACCACCATCCTCATTCATTGTCCCGATCAGAAAGGCATTATCAGTACTGTAACGGGATTCATTCACGGTAAAGGCGGCAATATCGTCTATCTCGATCAGCATGTCGACCAACAGGCCAACGCATTCTTTATGCGGTTGGAAAGTGATTTCGACTCCAGTTTTTTTTCGGAAACTACCTTCCGGGCGGACTTCGAAAAAGAACTTGCTAAACGCTATGCCATGAAGTGGAGCTTACACCAAGCCGGTGTACGGCCCAAGATGGCCCTTTTCGTTTCAAAGTACAATCACTGTCTTTACGATCTATTGAGCCGTTTTAATGCCGGGGAATTGGCGGTAGATATCCCTTTTATAATCAGCAACCACGACGACCTTCGACCGATTGCGGAACAATTCGATATCCCATTTCATCATATACCCGTTACCAAAGCGAGCAAGAACGAGGCCGAGGACCAACAGTTAAAACTTTTGGAAGAGCATGCCGTAGATTTTATTGTTCTGGCCCGGTATATGCAAATTGTTAGTGGAAAGGTCATTAGTCGCTATCCCAATAAAATCATCAACATTCATCATTCCTTTTTACCTGCATTTGCCGGTGCCAAACCCTATCATGCTGCGTTTAAACGCGGGGTAAAAATCATCGGTGCCACCAGTCATTACGTTACCGAAGACCTTGATGAAGGCCCGATTATCGAACAGGATGTGACCTCCGTGACCCACGCCCATCGTATTGCAGATTTTATCGCAAAAGGCCGTGACCTCGAAAAAATCGTATTAGCCCGTGCTGTTAAATTACACGTGCAGCGAAAGACCATGGTCTATGCCAATAAGACGGTAATATTTTATTGATGCATCGCGAGTAAATTTTAAAAATAAGACGTTGTTTATTCAGGACTTCTTGCCTGTATTTTGTACTTATTCACCATCCATTTTCGTATTGGCAAGATAGACTGAACTTTTGTCCCTCATAAATTCCCAAAGTTTTAGTTGGTCATCGGTCGAGACTATTTTTTCAAAACCAGTAGCGAAGCTACAGTAGTTTATAAAGTCGATAATGTTTTGTTCGGGAATTTTCAAGTCTTGAGTAAAGGCCGCATCAGTGTACTGTAGTCGAAGATGTTCGACAAAAGTTATCTCATTTTCGATGGCAGCATACGTTTCGAATTTTTTGGTATTCCCTGAAATATCGTCATATATTTTTATGATTTTTGGAACTAGGTATATTTTCGGCTCCAACGTAAGCGTGTCATAACCAATGACCAAATCAGCGTATTTTGATAATCTGAGCGTTTGTAAAAACCCATTTGCCATACGCCTTGTGTTTTTGTCTAGCAGGCCTAGAGATGAAGCATCGACCAAAGGCCCAATTTTAATTTTACTCAAATCTTTATCAATATTTCCCGATAAATTATACGGCGTTACCACTACTTCTTTCAGCTCTGTAAGCGTTTCTTCCAGCAAAATAGTTACTGTTTTCAAGTCTAGTATTTCCTGCGTTAGAATGAGTTCCTTTCGTCTGAACTGAACCGCAGTGAAAATTAACGTATCTCCCATTTCAACCGGAATAGTGAAGAACCCGTTCCCGTCGGTAATTGTAGCTCTCTGACTGCTTCGATTTACGACATGTGTACCCATTACCTCTGCCTCGATACTGTAGACACGGCCTTCGAGTTCTGTCCGTGATTGTGCATTGCTAATTAAGCATAAGGTCAAGAGAACTTTTAGAACCAGAACTTTTTTATAAAGTTGCATGTGCCTATTTTAAGAAGTCAATGGTAAGTTTGCTCTAATCTAAGAGGATGGCTTAGTATATAACTACACATCTGCGAAAAGCAAAGCGCAGCTTATCTACTTTTTATTTTTCCGATTTTCCCTTTCCTCAATATAACCTAAATAAGTCACACTCTTCCCTTTCATAAATTCCCATATCGCTAAACGGTCATGGGTGTCTACGAGGGATTGAAAAATAGTGTCTACCTCACAGAAATAAAGGAAGTCCTCGATTTTATTTTGGGGAATCCGTAATTCGGTGGTGTAGAGGGAATCTACATAAAACGACCTGACCCTTTCGGTACGGGCGTATGTTTTGTTCCGTGCCACACGGTCTTTCAGTAGCTTCTTTCGACCCGTGATGGTATTGATTAAGGGGTCAAGGCTCATAAAGGAGTTGGCCGTCGCGGCAAATAGCTCCCTTTCTGCTTTGCTCATTGGTTTTACGTAGGCATTCGGTAGCCCCAATGTAGATGCCGTCACAACGGGTTCAATAATTAATGTGGACAAATCTTTTGCCATATCTCCGGATAGGTTATACGGGGTGACGACCACTTCATCGAGTTCGACCAAAGCAGCAACCAAAGGGATTCCTACCCGCTTACTTTCAAGTATTGCTGAAGTAACTATGATTTGCTTCCTTTTATACTGTACTGCGGATATAACCAGTGTATCGTTCAGCTTGACCGGGATGGAGAAATAGCCATTGGTATCGGTAATCGTCGCCCGTTCCGTGGTCACATTGAGCACATGGGTAGCGGCCACATCCCCACTCTCACTATAGACTTGGCCTTCCAAATTGTCGGAAATAAGGTCTTGCCCACAAAGGGAAGTGGCAGAAAGAAGGATAAAAAAGAAATGTATATGTAATATGGATAAACTGAACCGCACCGAAAGCTTACTTCTGCTCGGACTTTTCTCGGTAGGCCTTACTTTCATTTACCAAAAAGTCTAAAAGCTCGAATTCGTTATCCTTTAATAACAAGGAATACTGAGGATGGCTCTCATCGACATAAAAGAGAAAATCGTTTATTTTATCTTGCGGTAATTTTAGATCGACCACAAAGAATTCGTCATCGTAGACCTGTCGCAACACCTCGCTCATTTTTAAACGTGGGCGGTCTTCATCGGTATCTTTCTGTCCCGATTTTGCCAGGGCCTTGAATATATTTACGAAATTGATGCCGTTTTTCATGCCCCTCTCCTGTTGGGTCAGCGCAATATTGTCCACTTCGGTCGATCGATCGGTCTCATATTCGACTTCGGCAAAACGGGCATTTTGGACTTCCAGAAATTTTTCCTGGTTCTCGGGACTGACCACCACCTCGTCCAATTCGGTCACTTTTTCGTTTACTTCGATGACCAAGCGCTCATTTTCGAGCATCGCTTCGGTAATCTCAATCACCTCCAGCTGATAGTTCACGGCAGAAAAAGCCAATTGGTCACCCGCTTTAACCGGAATGGCAAACTGTCCGCCAGTATTTGATATTACCGCGTTTTCCGTATCGATATTGATTACGTTTTCATTGGGCACCGGTATATTGCGATATAAAACGGTTCCACGTAAAATTTCACGACCATCATCTTGATTATTTTGCTGCGCGCATACGGAAGCCGTCATGAAAAGAAGGCATAGTAAGGTAGGGATATACTTCATTGAGTTGTTTTGAAACTGGAGTATCAGGTTACTTTCCGCATGCGGAAAAACTAAAGGGTACTAAAATGAGTTCATAAAGAAAATACAACTTTCGATCTAAAAAAAACAGGAGCGGATAAACTTTTGTTAATTTGCGATCCGTACCACTACCAAACCGGACCTACCTTGCGACCAGATTTTCGGCCATTTACCTAGGCTACATAGTATTTCATCCTTAAAATTAGATTTATGGATGGATAATTTTATTTTTGCCATTACCCATTTATAATAGGTATCGTATGAGAACACGAATTGCATTTCCCTTATTGATTATAGCTCTTCTTGTCGGGAGTTTTGTTTCCGCTCAAGTAAAGATCGGTGATAACCCACAGACCATAGACCCGGCATCCGTATTGGAGCTCGAAAGTACAGATCGCGTATTGGTCATCACGCGGGTAGATTCCCTTCAGATGGCCGCCATTGCACCTAATCCTGGTGCCCTCGTATACAATACTTCGGCGGATTGTGTATTCTACTACAATGGAACCGAATGGATAAACCTGTGCAACGGTAGCGTCGATGCCAGCAATTTTACTACGGATGCCATTGCCAATGTAGGCGGTGAGCCCACTATCGTAATTACACCCACGGAAACCGGCACCAACTTTGAGGTGGCCCCCAATAGCATTACGACAGATCAAATTACCAACGGTAGTATTTTTGCGGAGGACCTCAACCTTGGAGCGCTGGATGGCGCTGCCCTAGTGCCCAATTCGATAACCAGGGATAAATTCAGGGAAAATTCCATCGGCCCCTTTGCCATACAACGCGATAGTTTTCCGCTTAGCTTTTTCGAGAACGATGCCGGATTTATTACAAGTGCCAATATCGTGAGTGGCGATGCGGGTAATGTGATAACCCCTGGCGCAGATGGTGGTGCGTTTTACGATGACACAAATTTGCAGAATGCCATAGTAACGAATACAGCTAATATTGCTGCGGATGGCGACCAAAACCCAACTAATGAAATTCAGGATTTGGATTTCGATGCTGCCACTAGAACACTTTCCCTTTCCCTTAGTGGACAAACGGTGACTTTACCTGCGGCGGCAGCGGAACTGGATGGAGATCCAACTAATGAATTGAGCGATTTAAATTTTGATATAGCTACCAATGTTCTTAGTCTGACCAATCCGGCGACCCCGGGTAGCAGTGTTAATTTAAGTTCACTTGCTGGCGGCACTGGGGCTAGCTCGACAGTTATCACTTCTACTCCAAGTATAACGGTATCTGGGAATGGCTCCGTTGGTTCACCCTACGCACTTACAGCAGTAGGTGGCGGTGGAGGTGGCGGTGGAATTTTAATTCCATCGGCCGCAGACATACCGGTTGCATTCACTGCGACCAATTATGCGGCAACCACCCCAGATGTAGAAGCGCACTTGGTTGGTATAGACGCTGCATTGGCAGCTGCAGGCGGCGGCGGCGGCGGCATTGGGGATGACAATCAAAATTTGTTGCAGGCCATACTTGACGAAAACAATATCTTAACTATTCCTATTGAAAACGGCACCGCGACCACTGTTGATTTGAGTGCGCTCGCTGGCGGAGGAGCTGGCGGCGACGACAATCAAAACATGTTGCAGGCGATACTGGATGAAAACAATATTCTGACCATTCCTATTGAAAACGGCACCGCGACCACTGTTGATTTAAGTGCTCTTGCTGGCGGAGGCGCAGGAGGAACTCCGGGAGTAGTGGACGGTACAACACTTAACGGAATAGGTACGGTTACCGATCCGTATACCATAATACCCGGAACTGATGGTCAACTTTTAACAACAAATCCTGCTGGTGATGTTGTGTGGGCTACGCCTAATGGAACTGGGAATGTGATTGATGGTTCCGAGACCATTATCGATGCCGAAGCTTCGACTGTCGGGGTTCTAGGGAATGGAACCACAGCTAGTCCATATGTTTTGACTCGTGGTCAAATAGCCGTTAATCCTGCAACGATTACCGGTGATGGTGATGCGATTGCGTTGGATATTGCCGAAGGGGGTATAACTTCGGATATGATAGCAGGGGCAGCCGTCACGACAGAAAAAATTGAAACTGGAGACCCTAATCAGATTCTTCGTACCAGCTTGGATGGAACTGCGGTCGAATGGATTGACTTGCCGGCGGGGGCCGGTGGTGCCAATCAGAATTTAGGTCAGGTTTTGGCGCTGGGAAATGATGGGGGTGCTGCTTTGATTAAGAATATTCTTAATCCCGTGGATGATCAGGATGCCGCTACCAAGGCCTATGTCGATGGTGCCGTTACCTCGGGAGGTGCAACTTTGACAAATGGTAATATTTTGGTCGGTAGCGTTGCGAATGCCGCACAGCCCGTTGTTTTGAGTGGAGATGCGACCTTGGACAATTCGGGTGCTCTGACTATAGCACAAGATGCGATTACATCTACAAAAATTTTGGATGGAGAAGTCCAAACGGCTGATATTGCGGACGCCAATGTCACCTTTTCGAAAATAGCCCCGGGAAGTTCTAATCAGATTCTTCGTACCAGCTTGGATGGAACAGCGGTCGAATGGGGTGATTTACCGGCCGGGACCGGTGGTACTAATCAAAATTTAACCTTGGACGGTAATAATTTGGGTATTGAAAATGGGAATACCATTGACTTAACACCAATTTTAGGAAGTGGCGGCGCTGACAACCAAACGGCAGTAGAAGTCCCTTTTGCCCCATATCTAACAATTGAAAGTACCAATGTACAAGAAGCCATTTCAGAGCTGAAGGATGAATTTGATGCCTCAACTCCTATCGGTGAAGGAGGTAATCAAACAGCTGCTCAAGTCCCGGTTACATTAGCTGCCACCAATTACGAAGCCGCCACTCAGGATGTAGAAGCGCACTTAGTTGGAATTAACGAGGCTCTGGCCGCTGGAAATGGAGGAAACTCAACATTAATAAATTCAACTGAGACGGTGGAGGTTTCCGGTGATGGATCTGTTGATACACCATTTGAGCTGACTGTTACGGGCGGAGGTACTGGTGCAATTGGCGGAATACCGAACGGCAATATATTAGTCGGTGATGCTACTGGAATTGGTCAGCCGGTTCTGTTGAGTGGAGATGCGCTCTTAAATAATTTGGGCGTGTTATCCATATCGAGTGGTGTAGTGAACTCGGATAAAATTACAGATGGCTCCATAGCACTTGAAGATTTAAGCGATATGGGAGCCGCGGATGGCCAGGTGCTAAAGTTTAATAGCGGGGTATGGGCAGCGGCTAATGATAATGAAGGTATCGGTGGGACTAGCGGCACTATTGTAGGAGAACTCAACGATCAAACCTTGAACATAGGCATAGAGGGAGGAACTTCCGATGACATAGATTTAGGTATTTTCGCCACAGAGGCAGAACTGGCCACAGCTATAGCAGCAGGTGGTGGAAATGGAACCGATGACCAACAGCTTACATTGGAGACCGGAAACCTTCTCACCTTGGAGAACGGAGGAACCGAAATCGACCTAACACCTTTCCTAGACGACCAAACTTCGGCGGAGGTACTCTACGATAACGCGGCTTCAGGACTCGATGCTACCGATGCACAGGCGGCGATCGATGAGCTTGCAGCGGACGGGGGTTCAGACGACCAGAACGCGGGGGAGGTATTATACGACAACGCGGTTTCGGAACTAACGGCGACAAATGCACAGGCAGCGATCGACGAGCTTGCAGCGGCCGGGAGTTCCGACGACCAGAACGCGGGGGAGGTATTATATGACAACGCGGTTTCGCAATTAACAGCGACAAATACACAGGCGGCGATCGACGAGCTTGCAGCTACCGGGGGTTCCGATGATCAACAGCTAACGCTCTCGGCGGGCAACCTACTCACATTGGAGGAGGGCGGAATTCCAATCGACCTTACTTCCTTTTTGGATGACCAGAACGCGGGTGAGGTAGCGTACGACAACGCGGTTTCGGAACTAACGGCGACGAATGCACAGGCGGCGATCGACGAACTCGCGGCCGCCGGGGGGTCCGATGACCAGAACGCGGGAGAGGTAGCTTACGACAACGCGGTTTCCGAACTAACGGCGACGAATGCACAGGCGGCAATAGACGAACTCGCGGCAGCCGGAGGTGGCGCAAATCTTGAAAACACCAATCTTACACAAACAATTGGAGAAGATCGAACTTATAATTTAAATGGAGGCAATTTAAATTTTGCAGGTTCAGGAGGTGTTGGCATAGGAATTTTCGGTGGTACTGAACCGGTTCAATCGACTGACAAACTAGATGTAAACGGTCAAATAAGGGCTAGACGAGGATTTGCCGCTACAGAAGGTTCAAGAGGCCAGCCTTCCTATGGTTTTTATACAAACGACGATACAGATACAGGTATGTATCGAATAGCTGAAGATCAAATCGGGTTTTCGGTTGGCGGTGAAGAGGCTTTGCATATGGTTGAGGCTGGAAATGCTACAAATGTCATTATCAATGAGAGTTTGGAACTCGACGGACCAATTATAGATTTTATTGGTAGTTCAGGCATAGAAGGAGATGTACTAACCGTCAACTCGGCAGGTACCGGAGTCGAATGGTCTGCTCCAGGAGTGCTTCAAGCTGGTTCCGTTGGTGAAACTGAATTACAGAATGGTGCCGTGACGGCGGACAAACTCGGGGCAGATGTTGCAGGGGACGGCATCATTCAAAACGCAGAGACCGGGGCACTTGAAATAGACACATCGACCCTGAATGGAACTGGGGACATCACGGGCGACGGCATCACCGTGGACGGAGGATTGGGAGCAACGTTCGCGGACGTCACCCTTGAAATTGCAGATGGGTCAATTCTAGATAGGCATATCAACGGGATAGATGGAGGTATTAGCGGATCAAAAATCAATCCAAATTTTGGAGTAAATCCTATATCAACATCAGGTAATATTACCGGCGCTAGTATATTTGCTTCAAACGATATAACTGCTGCAGGTCAAATAAATGTAACGGGGAACGTAGAGGTAGGTATTGATTTAAACGTAGCTGGAAATGTTGAAGCTGGTACAGTTTCTGTTGCAGGCACCCAAGTTCACCCAGACTTTGTTTTCCAGAAATACTATTTAGGTACTTCCAATTTAAAAGAGGATTATAATTTTCAATCTTTAAGTGAAATCGAATCCTTCGTAAAAAAACACCATCACCTGCCCGGTATTAAATCCGCAGCAGATGTCAATAAAGAGGGATCTTGGAATTTGGGTGAATCCAACCTACAAAATCTAGAGAAAATCGAAGAACTGTACCTCCATACCATAGAACAGGAGAAAAAAATCAATCAATTGCAATCCGAAAAAGAATCCCTATCCGAAGAAGTCAAAGCTTTACGAAACGATATGGAAGAAATCAAGGCCATGCTCAAAAAATCAGAATAGTGGCCTTTTGAACTGGAAAAAATGAATCCTTGAACTAAATGCTAATGCTGAAGTAGATTTAAAGCCAAGTAAGGGAAATAATAGCATAATTCCCTACTAAAGAACAAACATTGCAATGAGGCCATCAGTGCAAAATGAACACCGCAAATGAATGTAAAATTTTTCATCCTACTCCTAGCAATCGGTTCGGGCCTACACGCTCAAACCGCCCTGCAAAATACGGGTAACCTGCGCATTCACGAAAACGGACAAATGGGCTTTCATACCGATTTGGTCAATGACGGCCTCTTTGATGAAAATCAGGGCTTGGTCGGCTTTTATGGCGATTCAATACGCACTATCTCCGGGGCGCTGATTACCTCCTTTTTTGATGCGGAGTGTATTACCAGCGATGGGGTTGTTCTCAATACGACCGTAAATATTAGTAATAATACCAATTTTATAAGCGGCAACCTGATTACGCCTAGAAACGAACCGGCTACCACACTGAATTATCTGGCGACCGCCTTTTCCACGGGGGAAAATGATGTTAGTAAGGTCGATGGCTACGCCAGTATGACCGGGCAGCAGAATTTTACCTTTCCGGTGGGCGATTCAGAACAGCTACGTCCGCTTATCCTGAATTCTGCAGCAGTGAACACAGTAAGTAAATGTGCCTACTTTTTTGAAGACCCCAATGCCCCGACTACCTTTGATACGGCATTTAATACCAGTGTGCTGCCTGATGGCATAAGCGCCATTAGTATAATGGAATTTTGGCGGCTCGAAGGCGCGCAGCCCTCGACCGTACAGCTCAGTTGGAACGAACGCAGCGACATGGGCAGTTTGACCGAGGATATATCCGAAATCGTGATTTTGGGCTGGAACAAAGCATCGAATGCATGGGAGAATCTTGAAGGTCCCGCTTCTGTGGGCGATGTGAATCAGGGGGTTGCTGTTTCCGGTAGTTTCATTCCCGATGACTATGCGGCCATCACCTTCGCTGCGGCCGGAATACCGAGGGAGTTTTTAGACCTTGAGGATTATTTGGTCAGTCCGAATGGCGACGGCATCAACGATTCCTTTGAAATAACGGAGTTGGCCCAATATCCCGATAACCATATGCAGATTTACGATCGCAACGGCTCGAAAGTATTTGATAAGGTCAACTACACGAATGAGTTTAACGGTTTTTCGTCCGAAGATAATTTGGTTATCGCTCGCGATAAAGGCCTACCTTCTGGGGTTTATTT
This sequence comes from Pricia antarctica, assembly GCA_011050085.1. Classification (GTDB taxonomy): domain Bacteria; phylum Bacteroidota; class Bacteroidia; order Flavobacteriales; family Flavobacteriaceae; genus Pricia; species Pricia antarctica_A. The sequence goes on from DRGL01000024.1 coordinate 162,554, forward strand.
TTATATTGTCACTTTAGACGAGGTAGGACTAACATTTCAAGGCTTTCTGTATCTAGCGAACGATTGATTCGGATTGAAATTTTGACAATGCATGTCGCGATTGACCTATCAAAGGTTGCATCCATATCATTTGCCGAATTTAAATCAAACGGGGAATAATCCCTATTTTCGTACTATAGAAATCCTCAACAAGCCATTTGTTCGCAAATACTATTGAGAAGATTTTAAGTATAGGCAACGTACTATCCGAAGACCCTAAACGTTTACACTATATCCCAACATTGCATTCATAAAACGAACAACACCATGCAAAGACGATCTTTTCTCCAAAAAACCGGACTTACCGGTCTGGCGCTGACCGCACTCCCCCATTTGGCTTTTACAAAAGATTTTGAATATTCCATTTTAGAACTGATGGGCAAAGCCGATGTCGAGATGTACGGCGATGGCTATAAGCTTTTAAAAGAAGTAAACGATGCCTTTTTAGCGATGAAAAAAGAGGCCTATAAGGCAGGCATCGATCTTAAGGTGGTATCGGCATTCCGTAGTTTTGAACGACAACGTTCCATTTGGGAACGGAAGTTTCAAAACTATACGGATGATAATGATATGGAGCCCTTGGCTGCCATCGATAAGATTGTCGAATACTCCACCATTCCCGGTACAAGCAGACACCATTGGGGCACCGATATCGATATTGTCGACGGCTATCGTAAAGTAGATGGCGATGTATTGGTACCTAGCAAATTTGCGGAGGGAGAACCCTTTGCGGATTTCAAAAAATGGATGGACGAAAATGCAAATACCCATGGCTTTTATTTGGTCTATACCGATACCCCGGGCCGCCGAGGCTTTAAATACGAGCCCTGGCATTATAGCTATGCCCCAATTTCTAAACCTATGCTCGCCGAATTCCGTAAGAAAAATATCATGCGGCTGCTTCAGGACGAACAGTTCTACGGCTGTGAGCATTTTACGGAAGGTTTTCTGACCAACTACATCGAAGACAATATTTTGGATATTAATAGAGAGCTTTTGTAGGCTTACTTTTTTAAGGATTTACACCAAAGAAGCATCCCATTTCCACAGGAAAAATTTTCGTAAGCAACAATAATTTAATGAGGGAAAATATCCTTTTGCCCAACCTCTACACAGTCCTTGGAAAATTCTAGACCTGATTCACATTGTTAAAGGTCTATTTAAAACTTCTACTACGCCAAGCGCTAAAGACTACATAAACCAAACTCCATGAGTTGTAGATTAGACGCCATTTTAATTGCGTTCGGACAATTAACTTCATTCCATACTTTCTTCTTCGAAATTGGAAATAGGATATAATGCGTTAGTAGTTAAAAAGTGCGGCTAGTATCTTGAAATTGTTGGCTATGTAGTGCTTTGTAGCCATAGGGAAGCATATTCGTATACCCTCGGAAAGCAAACCATGAATTTAAGCCCTATTCAGGACATTGCAATCGGTCTACAAATTGAACTATTTAAAAATTATCGTAGCGACAAGTCGGAAAAGCCACAATCTTCGTGAACCGTTTATGATGTAATCCGGTTATGAGTTCTTTGGAATAATCAGGATAATGCAAATTTTAAAGGCCACATAGAAGGGTAACGAACGGGAATTCGAAGCTCTTAGCACCCATCCAGCCACGGATAGGCGTATCGAAAAAATGAAGGAATCCAACACTACAAAAAGCAACTAAGAAAAGTTTTAAAGTTGGAAGACTACTAATGACCATTCTGGATATCGTTCACTGATGTATCACTACACAGTTAAATTCCTTAATTAGAGCTAATACGGACTACAATTTTCGTACATTAGCTAAAGCCCGATACAAATCTTACTTCCTATAAATTAACCCGTTAGCTATACTAAAGTATTTCTATATGGGAACTTTCGCACATTTTCGAAACATTTATAATGCCGCTTTTGAGGACTGTAAGCCCGAAATCATTGTGGTACTATTAAAAGTATATTCCGTATTCTGCGCCCTGATGCTGTTTTTGGCCATCTATGCCCTTATGGACAGAGCCTTGAACGGATTTGAATTTTAATGGATAAACACAGCAACCGCCCCGCCAACAGATATAACATAACAAGAACCCGATTATCCTTTACGAAAAGAATAATCGGGTTCTTTGTAAACCTATAGCCTAGAAATTAACTACCTACTGTCGTATCTAAAATAAGGAGTGCATCTGTTGCGTTGGATAACTCCGCATATTTTTTGACGGAAAATCCGCAATCACTGCGCATTTTAAGATTCGCTCCATGTTCGATAAGCAGTTCAAGAATATCGACCCGGTTGTACCGAGCGGCAAACATGGCCGGGGTCATTCCCAAAGTTTTCTGATTGACATCCTCTCCAAGTTCGATCAAACTTTTTACGGTTTCAAAATCGCCTTTAACGATGGCTTTACAAAAGGAACTGATATCGACATTCTCGATTCCCCAATGCAAGCTCGGAACTTTCATATCATTTGTAATGTCCATGGCGCTAAGGCCTGAAACTGCTAAAAGACATACTGCGGCTGCTGTTACTACTGTTTTTCTCATGATTAATGATTTTGATTGATGAATTAATAAAATTATATGGCTTTCATTTTGAATACCATATTATAAAGACGACACCGATTCATAATTGTTTCAAATTTTCTCTCATATAACATAATTTTAACATTTTAATTTATCAACCTATTTAAAAAGACCATAGAATTACTGGTATACTAAGCGGATAGCTTTATTTTTGAAACCGATAAAACAAGTTACAATGAACAAGAAAGTACTTCTAATGATTTTGGACGGATGGGGCAAAGCAGTAAACCCAGAGGTCTCCGCTGTAGATAATGCGAACACACCCTTCATAGATTCCCTATATACAAAATATCCCAATGCAAATTTATTGACCGACGGTATGAATGTTGGTCTACCGGAAGGGCAAATGGGAAATAGTGAAGTGGGCCATATGAATTTAGGCGCAGGACGCATCGTGTACCAAGATTTGGCGAAAGTGAACCTGGCCGTTAAGGACAACACCTTAAAAGACGAGAAAGTTCTTAAGGAAGCTTTTGCATACGCTAACGAGCATAATAAACCCGTACATTTTCTTGGTCTTTTAAGCGATGGTGGGGTACATAGCCATACCGAGCATTTAAAAGGACTCATAAAAGCCGGTGAGAGTCTTGGAGTACATCAGATGTACGTCCACGCCTTTACTGACGGAAGGGATGTAGACCCAAAAAGCGGAATTGGCTATTTACAGGATATGATGCAGTTCTGTTCGGATAAAAATGCACAATTGGCCACGGTCATCGGTAGATATTATGCCATGGATCGTGATAAGAGATGGGAGCGTACCAAAATGGCCTATGACCTATTGATTAACGGTATAGGAGAAAAATCAAATGATATCTCTACTACGGTTCAGGAAAGTTATGATGAGGGCACGACAGACGAATTTTTGAAACCTATCGTAATGACAGATGCAGACGGTACGCCTGTAGCCAAAATTCAAGAAGACGACGTCATTATTTTCTTTAATTTCAGAACAGACCGTGGCCGACAATTGACCGAAGCCCTGAGCCAAAGGGATTTTCATGAGCAGAATATGCACCACATGAAATTTCACTACGTGACACTGACTAATTACGACCAGACGTTTAAGGACATACATGTAATCTACGAAAAGGACAATATCAAGGATACCTTGGGATCCGTTCTAGAAAAACATGGGAAGAAACAGATTCGAATCGCCGAGACCGAGAAATATCCGCACGTTACCTTCTTTTTCAATGGCGGACGGGAAGAACCTTTCGAGGGTGAGCAACGTTTGTTATGTCCATCGCCTAAGGTGGCTACCTACGATTTACAACCGGAAATGAGTGCTTACGAGATTCGCGACGAGATTATTCCCGAGCTTCAAAAAGGTGAAGTGGATTTTGTATGTTTAAACTTTGCCAATCCGGATATGGTAGGTCATACCGGTGATATGGATGCGGCCATTAAAGCTTGTGAGACGGTTGACAAATGTGCTAAAGATGTTATTACAGCGGCGACACAAAACGGATACTCCACCATCGTAATCGCCGATCATGGAAATTGTGAAACCATGGTTAACTCTGATGGTAGCCCGAATACGGCACACACAACAAATCCAGTACCGCTTATCTTGGTCGATGAGGATTTAAAAGAAATAAAGGACGGTGTTTTAGGTGATATTGCTCCGACCATTTTAAAGATGATGGGTATAGCGCAGCCGGAATTGATGACGCGAAAGGCGTTGGTTTAAGGCTAAACCCTTATTTAAGGCAAATGGCTTGTAAAAAGTATATCTTTTAATGGCCCAATCTTTGTAGGGTCGAGTGCGCGAAGTTATCTCCAAAAAAAAGACGATGATGAAATTAATACCCTTGTTTTTCCTGTTCGTTGTGGGTACAACCCAGGCTCAAGACACCGAAGATATGCTTATCGGCAAAACCTCAGCATCCGCTTTCCAAAAAGCGCCCTATTCCGAATGGTTTGTAAAAGGTTACGATACGTATACAATTGAAGATAGCATAAAAGACGACCTAAAACCCTTGCTCGACGGTGTGTACGTTAAAATTTTTATGGGAACCTGGTGTTCAGATAGCCAAAGGGAAGTTCCCCATTTTTACAAGATTTTGGATCAACTGGATTTTCCTTCCGAAAATTCTACCCTAATAGCAATGGATCGGTCAAAAAAAACGCCCGCCAATTTAGAGGAGGGTTTACATATTGAACGGGTACCTACGATTATATTTTATAAAAACAATGTAGAATTAGGTCGTATTGTAGAATATCCAATTGTCTCTTTAGAAAAGGACATGCTTAAGATACTTTCAGGAGATGGCTACAAGCATGCTTATGACCAGTAAAACATAAAATAGTCCATCGCAAATGATTCCTTTTTCAAATTTAAGGTAATCCCTATCTTTGCTAACTATGGTAAAAATCAAATCACCCGAAGAAATAGAATTAATGCGCGAGAGTGCCCTATTGGTTTCCAAAACCTTGGGCATGTTGGCTTCGGAAATCAAACCCGGAGTCACTACGCTTTATCTTGACAAACTGGCGGAAGACTTTATTCGCGACCATGATGCCGAGCCAGGTTTTTTGGGCATGTACGATTTCCCGAATACGTTGAATATGAGTCCCAATGCCCAAGTAGTGCATGGTATTCCAAATACAGAACCACTGAAAGAGGGTGATATTCTTTCGGTGGACTGTGGTGCCTTTAAAAATGGATATTATGGTGATCACGCATACACTTTTGGTATAGGCGAGATAGACCCTGAAAACGAAAAGCTCTTACGACTGACCAAAGAATCACTGTATGTAGGGATTCGGGAGTTCAGAGTCGGCAAACGGGTTGGTGATGTAGGCTATGCGATTCAAAACTTTTGTGAAAATAACGGCTATGGGGTAGTTCGCGAATTAGTGGGTCATGGATTGGGAAAAAAACTACATGAATCGCCCGAAATGCCAAACTATGGCAAACGAGGGCGGGGCAAAAAGTTCGTTGAAGGTATGGTAGTTGCTATAGAGCCTATGATCAATCGCGGTACCCGACGCATCAAACAATTAAAAGACGGGTGGACCATTCTTACCGCCGATGGCCAACCTAGCGCACATTTTGAACATGATGTCGCCATTGTAGACGGTAAGCCCGAACTACTGTCCACATTTCAATACATCTACGACGCATTGGGTATTGAAAGTAATGAAGAAGATGAGTTTCGCCAGACTAAATTAGTACGCTAATACCTTTTAAAAAATTTGAAGGGTTTCGGAGCATTCAATACCTTTCTAAAAGCCAATAATAGCATTTTTAGCCCTGAGTTTCCGGATGAAACGTATTTTCAAATTCTTTCTCAATGCTGTTCCAAGGCCACTTCTGATACAGCTCAGCTATTTGGCTCGTCCGTTGTTAGCTTTTTGGATGCGCGGTGACACCTATCAGGATCCGATTGATGGCAGGGAGTTTAAAAGTTTTTTACCATACGGCTACGAACATCCCCGTGAGAACGTGCTCTCGCCCTCTACCCTATCCTTAGAACGCCACCGGCTGTTGTGGTTATATCTTATCAATGAGACCGACTTTTTTACCGCATCCTTAAAAGTACTACACTTTGCCCCGGAGCAGGCTTTTTACAAACGCTTCCGTGAACTCAAAAATCTAGAGTATACAACCACCGACCTGAATTCCCCTTTGGCCGATGTTAAGGCTGATATTTGTAATCTGCCATTTCCTGATAATAGCTATGACGTGATTCTCTGTAATCACGTTCTTGAGCACATCCCCAATGATACCAAGGCTATGCAAGAAATGTTCAGGGTACTGAAAAAAGGCGGCTGGGGGGTATTTCAAATTCCGCAAGATCTTCAACGGGCCAAGACCTTCGAGGATAATTCCATAACCGATAAAAAAGAACGCGCTAGAATTTTCGGCCAGTACGACCATGTGCGAATTTATGGGCGGGATTACTTTGAAAAACTGAGAAGTATTGGCTATGTCGTCGAAGAGAATAATTACACCGCGACCTTCTCGCCAGTGGAAATCGATACCTACCGTCTGGCTAAGGAAGAAATCATTCCTGTTGTCCGAAAGTGAAGCAGAAACTGCCAAGATAGAGCATCCTAAACTTTTAGGCTTTAGCTTATAGAACTATTGTACTTTCTGTTTGACGATTCAAAATAGGTTTCCTAAATAGCTATACTATATCGAAGTTAAACTGGACAAATAGAAAGCAAAGAGCGTACGAAAAAATCAAACAAGTAGTCTTCTAAACCCAAAACATGATATCCCCTTACTTTGTAATCATAAGCTTGAATCCCTCGGTCATAAATTCCTGCGCTTCCCCCTGTTCATCAAGATAGAGAATGTAGGCATCTAAGTCGCGCTGGGCGGTCAATAATTTGAGGGCATCATCAAGATCCATGGCCATAAATGCCGTGGCATAGGCATCAGCTTTCCCGCAGCTCTCCGCCAAAACGGTCACCCCTAGCGTGTTTGCGTTTCGGGTATATCCCGTTTTCGGGTTCACCGTATGCACATATTTTTTACCGGTCACAGAGTCGATTCTAAACTTGCGGTAGTTGCCGGAAGAGGCCAAGGCCCTATCTTTAATGTTTATCATTATTTTGAGTTCTCGTTCCTCCTCCATTTGTGGATCATCGATTCCGACCACCCATTCCTTGTTCTTGACACGGTTCGTGCCCTTGGCTACTATTTCTCCACCTACTTCCAATAGGTAGTCTTGAATATTCTTTTGGTCCATGAACAGGGCCAATCTATCTATAGCATAGCCTTTGGCGACAGCATTGAAATCAAAGTGAATATCGGGATTTGTTTTTTTGATGGTGTTGTCATCGGTCAAGGTTACCTTATCAAAACCTACAAATTCCAATAAACTATCTACCCGGGTGCTGTCTAGTTCCATAGATTTTCCAGGGCCAAATCCCCATGCATCGACCAGGACCCCCACAGTCGGGTCGAAATAACCATCAGTTTCTTCGTAAATTTTCTTGGATAGGTTGAAAACATCCCGAAACATAGCATCGACCACTAAGGTAGAATCCCCTCGATTGATTTTTGATATATCCGAATTTGGAATATAAGTGGAGAGCGAATGGTTGACCTGATCAAATACCGAGTCGATTTCCCTCTGATAATCCAAGGATTTGTCGGACAGGTAAATGAGACTGTAGGATGTTCCTAACGCAGCACCTACATTTTGGTTCTTATTGATTTCGGAATCGTCGGGAGTGCAAGCTATCAGCACTATAAAAATGAGGGCTATAAGGGGGTATTTCATTTCCAATTCAGAGTACTAAATAAGGTTTCAATAGTGTTGCCGAATTCCGGTGAACGCTATAACGAAACGCATCGATTCTCTTATTTAAACAATTTACGTTCGTTTTTTAGAAAGCATCAATATGTGGAACAACGGCAAAGGGATTAAATTTCGATCAGACCGTCATAATCCACAATATAATCTTCATTCAGGTATACCGGCAATGTTTGGTCTTGCGCATTCGATAGGCCTACTCCGGCAAAATACGCTTTTCCCTTAAAGCCAATAGCATGCTTCTTAATTTTCTCCATTAATTTAACATCGTAATTTTGTGGATTTTCTGGGTACGAAACCATTCGAACCACAATAAAATGAAGCTGCTTTTCTTTAAAACAAACAAATTGAGGATTCTTTTTAGGCTTACTGTTCACTCCCATAAACTCAAATCCATCTGCCTCTAACTGCTTGCCTACTATATTCATGGCCAAGTTGTGCAGTTCTTGTTCCGTAAGCGGCTTTTGCATCGTCAATGATATTATTCTAAAAAACCGATACTTTACATATCGGTTTTTGTATTGTTCCTTAGATTATTCTAGCAATCAGACTAAAATAGCTTTAGGATAAGTTTGATTAAAATATTCTTTATCCGCCAAAATCATCAAAACGGATATGCTCATCAGGAATTCCATAATCCTCACCCATTTTCTGTACCGCTTTGTTCATTAACGGCGGTCCACAGAAATACAGTTCGATATCTTCTGGAGATTCATGTTTGCTCAGATAATTGTCGATTACGCAATTATGAATAAAACCGACAAAGCCATCACCTGGTGCATCGATATCCTCTTTTACTTTCCAGTTATCCTCTTCTGCAGGCTCTGAAAGAGCCATATAAAATTTGAAGTTCGGGAATTCTGCTTCCAGTTTTTTGAAGTGATCGATATAAAAAAGTTCTCGTTTCGAACGACCACCATACCAGTACGTCACTTTTCTATCCGTCTTCAACGTATTGAAAAGATGATATAAATGAGATCGCATTGGCGCCATTCCTGCACCACCACCGACATATAACATCTCGGAATCGGATTCATTGATAAAGAATTCACCATAAGGCCCGGATATGGTAACATCGTCGCCTTTCTTAAGTGAGAATATGTACGAAGAAGCGACCCCAGGATTTACGGCCATCCATCCATTTTTAGCACGGTCCCACGGGGGTGTGGCGATACGAACGTTCAACATAATCTCTTTTCCTTCCGCAGGAAATGAAGCCATGGAATAGGCCCTCTCTACCATTTCAGGATTCTTCATTGTCAATGGCCACAAATTGAACTTGTCCCACTCATCTTGAAATTTATCTGGTGTTTCGTGTTCCTCTGGGTGTGCGGTAATGTCAATATCCTTATAGTTGATTTCACAGGCGGGAATCTCAATTTGAATATACCCACCAGCCTTATAGCCCATATCCTCTTGAATTTCGACTACAAATTCTTTAATAAAGGAGGCTACATTATAATTACGGACCACTTTGGCAGGCCATTTTTTAATACCGAATACCTCTTCGGGTATCGTAATCTCCATATCTTGCTTTACTTTGACCTGACAAGCCAATCGGGCACCCGCGTTGAGTTCCCTTTTGGAAAAATGAGGTGTTTCGGTAGGCAAAGCTTCGCCACCACCAGAAAGTACATGGCACTCACATTGAATACAGGTTCCACCACCACCACAGGCAGAAGGTAAAAAAACTTTCTCGTTACCTAGGGTCGAAAGTAGCGAACTACCTGAACCTACTTCTATTTTCTTCTCTCCGTTGATGGTAATGGTCACAGGGCCGGAAGGCGACAACTTCTCCTTTGTAAAAAGCAAAAGGGCTACTAGAACCATTAAGAGAATTAAGAAGGCGACTACCGTAATCAATATGGTACCGCCGGTACTTGTTGCTAACATCATCTTTCTACTTTTTTATAGCGTCAGTATATGAGATATCTTTTTCATCAATCTCTTTTTTTACTTTTTTTGTGGCATCCTGTCCGAGCAATTTATCTTTATCGGCATCGTCAGTTTTCAGTTTCTGACTAACTTCTTGACTCGGTTCTTCCGCAGCCTTTTCATCGCCACCGGTCAACATACCTCCAAAACTCTGGAAACCTATACCCATTAAACCGGTAATAATAAAGGTGATTCCTAATCCTCTTAACGGAGGTGGAACATTGGAATATCGAATCTTTTCACGTATCGCTGCAATGGCAAGAATAGCCAGAAACCAACCAATACCTGAACTAAGACCATAATTAAACGCAAGACCCAAAGTTTGAATGTCTCGGGACTGCATAAACAACGAACCTCCCAAAATGGCGCAGTTTACGGCAATCAGGGGAAGAAAGATACCTAGCGAGTTATAAAGCGCCGGAGAAAATTTCTCGACTACAATTTCTACCAATTGAACCATCGTAGCGATGGTCGCAATAAATAGAATAAAAGATAAGAAGCTAAGGTTATAATCCGCATATTCAGGACCCAACCACACCAATGCGCCATCACGTAATAAATACTGATCTAATAACCAGTTCAAAGGCACGGTGACCGCCAATACGAAAATAACGGCTGCACCCAATCCTACCGCAGTGGCCACTTTCTTGGAAACCGCCAAGTAAGAACACATTCCCAAGAATACGGCAAACACCATATTATCAATGAAAATGGACCTGAAAAATAATTCTAAATGCTCTAACATAATATGTATTTAAACCAATCTCTATTTAATTATCCTCGATCAGTGCCGGAGTACGGGAACGTTGTACCCATATGATTATTCCGACCACAATCAATGCGGCAGGCGGGATAATCATAAAACCATTGTTTTCATAACCCGTAGCGTATAAACCCGTTTTTGTTATGGGATCGCCTAGTATAGCAAAACCGAACAAAGTTCCAGATCCCAATAGCTCCCTGAAAAAGCCGACGATAACCAGTATCAAACCGTAGCCTAAAGAGTTGCCTATACCATCAAGAAAAGAGCGCCAAGGGCCGTTCGCCAATGCAAAGGCTTCAAAACGTCCCATGATAATACAGTTCGTAATTATTAAGCCTACGAAAACGGACAAGGTCTTACTCAGTTCATAGGCAAAAGCCTTAAGCACCTGGTCGACAACGATAACAAGTGCCGCCACCACGATAAGCTGAACGATAATACGAATCTTTGAGGGAATGATATTTCGCATTAGGGAAATAACAACATTGCCCATTCCCAAAACGAACATTACCGCAATGGCCATCACTACGGAAGCCTTTAGTTCGGCCGTGATAGCTAATGCCGAACAAATGCCCAATACTTGGATGGTTATGGGGTTATTGTCCGCCAAAGGGTCGGATATAAGACTGACATCTTTTTTTGTCAATAGTGCCATATTAGCTTTTTCTTAATTTGGTTAAGTAATCTTTGTACAAATTGACGCTTTCCAAAATCATGGCAGATACGCCGTTTCCTGTTATGGTCGCACCGGCCAATGCATCTACTTTGTTATCATCTTTGCGTTCGTTCAGTGGATCGTTGTTTCCCTTTGCGACACTGATGCCAGAATACCGCGTGTCTTGCATAATACTTTCACCGGTGAAATCATCCATGAAGTAGCGTTGATTGATATTGGCACCAAGACCTGGGGTTTCGCCCTTATGGTCAAAGAAAACACCTTGAACCACCATTTTATCGTCTAAGGCCACAAATCCCCAAATCGCATCCCATAGGCCTTTACCATACATCGGAATGATATAATATATCTTATTATCCTTTTCACCAATAAAAAGGGGTAACTCAGGCGTTTCACCCTTTTTGTAAAGTGCCAGTTGCCTTTTCATATCGATTAGATAGGCCTCATTGTTATCGATGACACTGTCTCCTTTAATAACCAACTGCTTTTTGATATACTTTGAAAACTCGTCTTCAACGACGTCGGTACCAATAAAACTGACACCCCCATCTTCAACGTTTTCATTTACACCCATAGCATATAAAATATTCTGTTGCTTTTCAAAACGTTCGTTCTCCTTTATACGACTACTAAGTCCGGAAGCCACGAAGGCGAGCACAGACCCGACTACAACCACCATTATACCGGCAAAAATTACCGTGTATACATTCTTATCTGTATTCATTGCCATAATTATGCAGTTTCTACTTGAAGTTTCTTTTTCTCTCCTTCAGAATCCGTCGGGAGTACGTTAGCGTTCTTCATTCGTTTCAATCTACGTTTGACATTACCACGAATGACATAATGATCGATTGTTGGTGCAAAAACGTTCATTAATAGGATGGCCAAAAACACACCTTCGGGATAGGCGGGATTAAATACCCGTATCATCACGGACATAAATCCTATGAAAAAGCCATAAAACCATTTTCCACGATTGGTCTGAGATCCGGTTACGGGATCAGTAGCCATATAGACAATTCCAAAAGCAAGTCCCCCAACAATCAAATGCTGCCAGAATGGAAAGCTCATCAACCCATAAAACTTACTGGTCTCGCCAATCCATCCTTGATCGACTATACCGTTGAACATTAGGCCCATTACCAAAGCACCGATTACGGCACTTAGCATAATCCTCCAACTTGCTATTTTACTAAAAATCAAAAATAGACCCCCTAAGAGGATTAAGAATGTGGAAGTTTCGCCTACCGAACCAGGTATAAATCCAAAAAACATATCCGATAAGGAATAGCTATATTCGCTAGCATTGTTCTGCGCCAAATATCCTAGGATAGTTTCACCAGAAATGGCATCGGGACCTCCAGCGCGATCTACGGCTTCATATACCCAGACCTTATCACCACTCATCCACGTGGGATAAGCGAAAAACAAGAAGGCTCGTATCGTAAGGGCGGGGTTCAGTATATTCATACCTGTACCACCAAAAACCTCTTTACCTATGATTACCCCGAATATTACGGCAACGGCCAACATCCATAGGGGCGTATCTATGGGTACAATCAACGGCACCAGCATTCCGGTAACCAAATAACCTTCTTCAACCTCATGTCCTTTAATGACGGCGAATATAAACTCAACCAACAATCCGACACCATAGGACACTATCACCAAAGGCAACACCTTTATAATACCTATCCAAAAATTGTCCCAGGTCAAAAAATTACCGAAAACCGAAAGCTCCCTAGCCACACCATTCGCCGCATCAATTGCAGCGTAATGCTGATAACCGGCATTGAACATTGAAAACAGTAAAACGGGAATCAAGGCCGTTATCACCGTATTCATGGTTCGCTTCAGGTCATCTGCCGCCCGAACGTGCGAACCTGAGTGGGTCGTTTCATCGGGAGTATACAGAAACGTATGTAATGCATTGAAGGCCGGAGCCATCTTCTTGCCGCGATAATGATGCTTTATTATATGCAGCCTTTTCTTAAAAGTCAGTCTTTTATCACTCATCTTCTATCTTTTATCACTCATCTTCTATCCTATTTCTTTTTGTAGCAAATCCAATCCCTCTCTTATAATCTTTTGATGTGGCTGCTTGGACACACAAACAAACTCGGTCAGTGCAAAATCTTCTGGCGCCACCTCATATAAACCTAATTGTTCCATTTCATCAAGATCTTGTATCATACAAGCCTTTAACAATTGTAAGGGGAATATATCCATCGGGAAAACTTCTTCGTACATCCCGGTAACAACGAAGGCTCGATGCTCACCATTCGTATTGGTATCAAGGTCATATTTTTTATTGGGCTGTAACCAAGAGAAAGTTAAGGCCCTTGTTGCTGAAATTTTATTGAACACCGGTTTGTTCCAACCAAAAAATTCGTAATCATCCCCTTCAGGAATACAGGTTACGGTATTGTTATAATGTCCCAAATACCCATCTTGGCGTGATTTTGAACCCGTTAGCACATCTCCGTTTATAACCCTAAAATTTTCTTCGTTTACACCGCTGGCGTAAAGGAATGTGGCAATTTCCGTACCAATCTTGGTCGTATAATACTGTGGTTTTTTTACCGACGAACCTACGAGGGCAATAATACGTTGCGGATTGTATTTACCCGTCAACAAGGCTTCACCAATAATAACCAAATCTTGTGGTGAGACCGTCCATACCACTTCGCCCTTATTTATAGGATCGATTTTATTAATATGTGTACCCACCAAACCGGCTGGATGCGGACCCGAAACCTTGTGCAGTTCTATACCTGTCAGTCCGGCTAAAGGGGATTTAGAGGATTTTCCAACGGACACGTGAACCTTACCGGGCGTAAGTTTGCCCAATGCGGTAATGGCAGCCTGCAATTCTTTTTCTTTTCCCTGTAGCACATAGTCAAGATCCGCCACTAATGGAGCGGTCGCGTATCCGGATATGAATATTGCCTTGGGATTGTCATCGGGATCTGCAATGATGGAATAGGGCCTCTGTATTATAAATGGCCAGCATCCGGTTTTCAGCAGATAGGCTTTTACATCGTCTTTAGATGCTTTCTCGACATCCAAGATTACGTTGGCCAAAGATTCCTGTTCTTTGTCCGCCAAAATTTTTAGCTTGAGAATCCGCCTTCTTGCGCCGCGTTCTATTTCGACAAGTTCCCCACTCACTGGAGAAACAAAGAGCATATCCTCCTTATTCTTGTTATAAAAAAGCGCTTCACCCACTTTCACTTCACCACCTTCCTTCACGAGCATTTTCGGGGTTATCCCATGAAAATCGCTTAAGTTGATAGCATACACATTGCTGAGAGCGGCTTTTGAAGTGTTTTGTTCCGCGGCACCGACCAACTTAATGTCCATGCCCTTTGTGATCTTGATGTCTTTTGACATATTTAGTCCACCTTATGTTAAGAAATCCAAAGAACGGATTCTGTAAAATTCGCATCAAAAATACTACTTAAAAAAAAGTTTTCATAATAAATGACTATAAATTTAGGCCGTTTACCGATCTGAATTTAACGGGAACGCTTTTTGTTTACCTTTACCCAAAAAATAGCGGAAAAATGCGCGGAAGCCTTCAACAGATTCTATTTCTACTTTTTATAACAGGCGTTTTCGGTCAAGAGCAATTGGAGGTAATCGAGCCGGAGAATATAAAATCAATTGTATTCGGAGGACCCACACAAGACCAATTTCCAGTGGTAGAACTGGGTGAATCGATTAGGCTGGAATTTGACGATATTCTGGCCAACGAACAAGATTACTATTATAAGATTGTCTACTGCGATTACGACTGGACACCCTCTCAACTTTTGAAATCACAATACCTCGATGGCGTCGACAATCAGCGCATTACCGATTACGAAAATAGTTATAACACACTTCAGACCTACTCCAACTACCGCTTGACGATACCCAATGAAAATCTTAGCCTTAAGGTTAGCGGAAATTATGTACTTGAAATTTACAACGATAGTTATGAAATTCAATTTTCAAGGCGGTTTGTAGTCTATACCAATGCGGTTACTGTAGGTGCCACTATTAAAAGGTCACGTGATTTTAATTTTCTGAATGAAAAGCAAGTGGTTCAATTCAGTATCAATCAGGGTAATTTTCAATTGGTAAATCCCAATAAAGAGGTCAAGGTGGCCATATTACAAAACTATCAATGGAATACTGCCCTTTACAATATACCTCCACAATATACCTTGGGTGGTGAACTGGTCTATAAATATGATGCCGAAACCAGTTTTTTCGGTGGTAACGAGTTCTTAAATTTTGACACTAGCGATTTAAGGGCGCCCACAGCACAAATTTCGCATATTGAAGTGGCCGACCTCTATGAGCATTACCTATTTACCGATACCTATCGCTTCGATAAAGTGTATACCTATTATCCCGATATCAATGGTGATTACTTGGTGCGTACTTTGCAGGGCGAAAATAATTCGCGCGAGGCGGAATATACCTATGTACATTTCTCGTTGCCTTTTGAAGAACTACTTGGCCTAGACGAGGTGTACGTTTATGGGAAATTCAACAACTATGCCCTTACAGACGAAAACAAAATGACCTATAATAAGGAGAATGGCCTTATGGAGAGCGTCATAGAGTTGAAGCAGGGCTTTTACAACTATAAATATGTCATTAAACGCGAAGATGGCGTTGTCGACCTCAACGCGGTTAGCGGTAATTTTCACTTTACCGAAAATAACTATCTGATCTTGGTGTATTATCGGAATTTCGGGGATATCTATGACAGTATTATTGGCGTCGGCTCGGCGAATTCACGGGATATCAGCAATTAGGGAGAACCACTTTAATTTTTTTTGGATTTGCGATATTTTGAAACTCATCTCTAGCACTCTATCCTACTAATTTCTATGACGTTTATATGGATTTAAAGCCCGACCTACCGGAAAAAGGACGTTATCGTTTAAGATACCGCGGTACCCAATGTCCGAACTGCGGTCATCCACTTGAAATTAGTGACCGGTACTGCCCCTTTTGTTCTCAAATAAACAGCACTAAAAAACTTTCCTTAAAAGATTTTTTTGACGAATTTTTCGCAAGTTTTATCTCATATGATTCGAAACTACTTAAAACGCTCGCCGCTTTATTATTAAAGCCTGGAAAAATTACGAAAGACTATATTAATGGTCAGAGGGTGGCGTACACCAATCCGTTTCGATTTTTATTGAGTCTAGCCATTATCTATTTTTTAATGGTCAATTTCACCGGGAATTATTCGGAGTGGGACAAGCATGGCACAAAAGCAGATACAGACGTTTTAGAAACGATAAAAGAGTATAGTTTTATCTCCAATTCGGATGAAACTAATGGAATTTCACAACAATTGGATTCCCTGAAAAACGATTCAGACTACCGGGAATTTATGACCGGAAGAAAAAACAGTGATTCGATACTTCTATCCAATCCAAGTGCTTACTTCAAAACACTTAAGACCGAGAATGCCAAGCTCTTTGATAAACAGGAATTCTTTACCGTACTGCTACGAAAAGATTCCGTTTATACATTTAACGATGCGGTGACGAAATATGCCGTAGATGAAACCTTCGTAAACCGTTTCGCCTTTAATACTGCCCGTGGTCTATTGGGAATTCAGAGTCGGCCCGGAAGCTTCATAAGCACATTCATTTCAAAATTACCATTCGCCGTTTTTTTCTTTCTCCCCGTATTCGCAATGTTCATTTGGGTGGCCTATATCAGAAAAAAATATAGTTATACCGATCATTTGATATTTAGTTTTCACAACACCGCATTGTTGTTTATCTTGCTCATAATTAGCTATTTGATCGATTCCATTTTTGACGTTACTAGTAATTGGATTTTTCTGTTAGTCTATTTAGCATACCTTTTTCAGGCCATGCGAAAATTTTATGGTCAGGGTATTTTCAAAACGATCCTGAAATATTTATCTTTGAATATCATATTCTTTTTCTTGGCGCTATTTGCGATCTTGATTTTATTTGCCGGGAATATTTTTGTTTATTAATTAAAATCAATTCATGACAACACAAGTAACCAAAGGCATCAAGATTTCAATAAAGACTAGTTTTGAAGGTACATTCTTCAAAAATTACAAAATGCACTTTGCTTTTGGTTATACGATTTCTATAGAAAATCAGAGCAAAGATTCCGTGCAGCTTACTTCACGGCATTGGAAAGTCTATGATGCCCTTAATGAACTTGAGGTACTCGATGGCGAAGGCGTAATCGGTAAGAAGCCGGTGATTAAGCCTGGTGAATCCCATACCTATAATTCAGGTTGTTTATTGGCATCCCCTATCGGTGCAATGCGGGGACACTATAATATGGTCAACTTCTCTACTAGCGAAAAATTCAGGGTGTATATTCCCACGTTTCGATTTTCCGCTCCTTTTGCGTTAAACTAATCACTAATTACCCGCAGTGTTGAATTTACCGTAAGTGTTTGCTACCTTCGCATCCTTATATTATTAATTCTAAATTCAACATTTCCATGGGAAAAGGATTCTTCCAGGTACCAATTGCAATAAATGAACCTATAAAAAGTTATGCCCCGGGCTCTGAAGAGCGCGAAGCTGTACTCAAACAATACCACACTTATTTTAAAGGTAATGTTGATGTACCTTTATATATAGGTAACGAAGAAATCAAGACCGGCAACACTAAACCGATGTCGCCGCCTCACGACCATAAGCATATTGTAGGCCAATATCATTTGGCCGATAAAAAGCACGTTGAAGACGCCATTAAAAATAGCTTACAAGCTCGTGATGCCTGGGCCAATCTAGCATGGGAACAACGTAGTGCCATCTTCTCGAAAGCTGCGGAACTAATTGCAGGACCCTATCGGGACAAAATAAACGCCGCGACCATGATCGCGCAATCCAAAAACATTCATCAGGCAGAAATCGATGCAGCTTGTGAGACGATTGATTTTTTGCGATTCAATGTGGAATATATGTCCCAAATCTATGGGGAGCAGCCTGATTCCTCCGAAGGTGTTTGGAACCGTGTCGAATATCGCCCTTTAGAGGGTTTTGTATACGCAATCACACCTTTCAATTTTACGGCCATTGCGGCCAATCTGCCCGCCAGTGCTGCAATGATGGGTAACGTGGTACTCTGGAAACCCAGTGATCACCAGATTTTCTCTGCCAAGGTCATCGTAGATGTATTTAAAGAAGCGGGTCTACCCGATGGTGTAATCAACGTAGTCTACGGCGATCCCGTTATGATTACGGATACGGCACTCGCCAGTCCTGATTTCGCGGGTATCCATTATACAGGATCCACTAGCGTATTTAAAGATCTTTGGAAGAAAATCGGCGATAATATCGACACCTATAAGACTTATCCCCGAATTGTTGGGGAAACTGGTGGTAAGGATTTCATCATCGCGCATCCAACTGCTAATCCGCAGCAAGTGGCGACGGCCATTTCACGCGGAGCTTTCGAATTTCAGGGGCAGAAATGTAGTGCGGCATCTAGGGTGTATCTTCCAAAATCGACTTCCAAAGAAATTTTGGAATTAGTTAAGAAGGATATTGGTTCATTCAACGCACCAGGGTCTCCAGAAGATATGTCCAATTTCATAACAGCGGTCATTCACGAAGGCTCTTTCGATAAATTGGCCAAATATATCGATCAGGCGAAAAAGGATAAAAAAGCGGAAATCTTTACCGGTGGTGGATACGATAAGTCTAAAGGCTATTTTATCGAACCTACGGTCATTGTAACGACAGACCCACATTATACGACTATGGAAACCGAATTGTTCGGTCCTGTCGTAACCGTTTATATCTATGAGGATAAAGACTGGTCAAAGACATTGAAATTGGTCGACGAAACCTCGGAATATGCCTTGACGGGTGCCGTACTTTCCAAAGATCGATATGCAATCGAAGAGGCCACAAAGGCTTTACAGAATTGTGCCGGTAACTTCTATATTAACGATAAGCCGACCGGTGCGGTAGTCGGGCAACAACCTTTTGGGGGCGCTAGGGCTTCGGGCACCAATGACAAAGCAGGTTCTATGCAGAATCTTTTGCGTTGGGTTTCGCCACGTCTTATCAAGGAGACCTTCGTCACACCTGAAAATTATCGATATCCTTTTTTAGGTTAGTATACGTATATCGCATCAAGAAGCAAATTAAACAAAGGCCCGTGTGAAAACACGGGTTTTTTTATGCACACTTTTGAGTTTTCGGTTACATACATAAAAAAAGTTGTGAATTTTAAAAATTGTCTTTTGCCTATTTTCAACTTCATCTCATACTGTTAGAAAGAAATTAACCAAATAAACCATGTTTACAGCAATCCAATTTCAGAACTAGCGTAGCATAACGAAGCCGCAACAAATTGAGAGAGGGTGGAGAAACCATTCTTGACCTTCACCAATATTCTCAAGTGCAATAGGCGGAATATTATAATCGGACGGTTTTTCTTTTTACGAATTGTTGTTCTTTTTGCAATGCAGCCATTGCCATTTTAAATGGGCAAGGGATAATTTGGGGTATTTAATTACGGTTATACTTTTGGTATACAATACAAACCTAAAAGTTATCTATCGTTCCGAAAATCGACTTGTGATAATTGACCGTTCTACTAATACCTTCTGCGACTAAGAATTTAGGATAAAATTCTCATTTTTTTAATACCTTGTGGTTCAATGGTGTAAAACACCAAACGTAACTATTTCAATAACAACTAAATTTTTTAAGCATGAAAAAACTAAGCCTAGTCTTTCTATTCGCCATAGCATTAAGCGGATACGCACAAGATAATCTGACCCAATCCACGATTCAAGCGGTGTTAACGCAAAATCAAGATCAAGTGGTACAATTGGCGGAAGCCTTTACGGATGAGCAGTACAATTGGCGACCCATGGAGGGGATTAATTCGGTCGGTGAAGCCTTGATGCATGTCGCTGGCGGCAATTACTATCTTGCCTCAAAATTGGGTTTCCCGCCGCCAGAAGATGTAGATATGACTAGTTTGGATAAAGTCACTGGTAAAGAAAATATCATTGCAGCCCTAAAAAAGTCAAACGCGTTCGTTTTGGAAAAAGTAGCGATGGTAAAAAATGACGAGATGGCCGATGAAGTAGATTTTGGTTTTATGAAGATGAACAAGCTTGGCGGTTTATTATCTATCATGGAACATAACGGGGAACATAAAGGCCAGTTGATTGCCTATGCCCGTTCCAACGGTGTAACACCGCCGTGGAGCAAATAATGTCAAACCAAAATGTTCTAGATCAATTAGAACGATTTTTATAAGTGGAAAGTCCTTGTTGTTAATGCGACAAGGACTTTTTTTTGGAAGTTATTGCCGTCAGCACCTCTATTTGTTAGTTTCCTCGACCAACTACACAATTTAAATGTAAATTTAACGTTAAGTAATTGTAAACTTTAGTAACTTTATAAGTGAAGATAAAAAATGACGTTATGAAAACAAATGCATTAACAGTGAAAACCAAAAAGGTGAATACATCTATTCTAGAAAGTATACACTCATACCTAAAGAGATATGCTGAAAATTGCAAGTACTCCTTCGAATGGATGTTACGCATCTAGTGCTCCCTTTTTAATACTTTTATCGCTTGAATTTTAGGGGTAGATAGACCAGCTTTTTAGTTTCGAAAAAATCCTCTTCAAAATAGTCGGCCAAGTCAAAGGTCTCGGCCGTTTTATATCCTTCCAATTCCTCCCCTAAATCACCTCCCTTAAGATATAGAATCCCATTTTTCCTTGGGTGAACTGATTCCTTTTTGATTTTTCCTTTGACCCAATGTACAAATGTTGGCATCGCGGCAACTGCCCTGCTTACGATAAAATCGAATTTTTCCGCTACCGTCTCTACCCTATCGTTAATGGTGGTTATATTTTCAAGTCTTAAACCCGCTACGACCTCATCGACCACTTTTATTTTTTTCCCGATGGAATCCACCAAGGTAAAGTGCACTTCAGGATTTAGGATTGCCAAGGGAACACCCGGAAAACCTCCGCCGGTGCCTACATCCAAAATGGAAGTATTGGGATTGAATTGTTGTAATTTGGCAATCCCCAAAGAATGGAGCACATGGCGCAAATACAATTCGTCGATATCCTTTCTAGAGACAACATTGATTTTTTGGTTCCAATCTTTGTATAAATCCTCTAATTGAATAAATTGATTCTGCTGTGTTTCCGATAAATTTGGAAAATATTTGAAAACTAAGTTTGCATTCATGCGTATATTTGTATGTGGCTGTTGCTATAGATTTGGCACAAAATTACCATATCCATAGTCAAAAACCGCTGCTTCTTACCTTAGGCTATACATTTTTACCGATATTTACATAAAGATTATTACCCATGGATCAAAAGACCATACGTTTTTCAAGAAAGGATTCCGCAAAATTCTTCAGGACGCTAAATAAACGCGTAAACGATTATTTTAAGGAGAACAAAATTAAGAAGACGGGAAACTGGCGATTACACTTAAAGACGGTTGTAATGTTCGCCCTGTTCTTAACCCCCTACTTTTTGATTTTAACCTTGGGCCTGCCAACATGGGCCAACCTTCTATTGACCATTGTTATGGGCGTGGGAATGGCAGGTGTGGGTATGAATGTGATGCATGATGGCAATCACAACGCGTACTCGAACAAAAAATGGGTCAATAAACTGATGGGGAGCAGTATTTATATTTTGGCCGGAAATGTTTATAACTGGCAGGTGCAACATAATGTGCTACATCATACCTATACCAACATCCACGAACATGACGAAGATATGGAGGCCGGTCGTATTTTGCGATTCTCTAAACATACCGAGTGGAAAAAACACCATAAATTTCAACACCTCTACTCCGTTTTTCTTTATGGATTATTGACATTCAATTGGGCTATTACTACAGATTTTATGCAAATGTACCGGTACACAAAGCGAAAGCTAAGTTTTGGAAAATTCCCCAATCCTATAGTGAACTGGAGTACCATGGTAATTTCTAAAATTCTCTATATCACTATATGGATCGTTCTTCCCTTGGTTTTCATCGACATCGCTTGGTGGAAAGTGCTTATTGGCTTCTTTATAATGCATTATGTAGCGGGTGTAATTCTTAGCGTTGTCTTTCAATTGGCGCATATCGTAGATGAAGCAGACACCCCACTTCCCGACGAAACCGGCACCATGAAAAACACTTGGGCGATACACCAATTGTTCACTACTGTGAATTTTGGAACCAAGAACCGTATCGTTAATTGGTTCACGGGCGGATTGAACCATCAGGTAGAACATCATATTTTTCCACACATCAGCCACGTACATTACACAAAAATTTCGAAAATTGTGAAAGAAACCGCAAATGAGTTCAATTTGCCGTACCACGAATACAAAACAACACGAAAAGCCATAATTTCGCACTTCAGACATTTGAGGGATTTGGGAAGAAGACCGGCTCTACAGGTTTAGGTATTGTACGTATTGATTGAAATCAGTTTGATTTAGTATCATTAAGGTGACCCTGAGGAGTTTTGAACCTTAAATCTACAAAGGCTGTAAATTCTTCTATTTTCCAATAATTCAATTCAACAATCCATTTTAAATAATTTCACTACATGAACCAGCATCTTTCGGATCGGATAAATAATATGTCCACTTCCGCCACTTTGGCCATGGCGGCCAAGGCAAGAGAATTACGCAACGAAGGCAAGGATATTATCGGCCTTAGCCTTGGAGAGCCTGATTTTAATATTCCCGATTTTATAAAAGACTCGGCCAAACAGGCGATCGATGATAACTATAGCAGCTACTCCCCCGTTGATGGATATGCGGATTTGAAAAAAGCGATTTCCGATAAATTCAAACGGGACAATAGCCTAGAGTATGGTCTAAACCAGATTGTCGTTTCAACAGGAGCTAAACAGTCTTTGGCAAATTTGGCCATGTGTATGCTTAACGACGGCGATGAAGTGATTTTACCAGCCCCCTACTGGGTCAGTTATAGCGATATCGTAAAATTGGCAGAAGGTGTTCCCGTAGAAGTACCGACCAGTATAGACACGGATTTTAAGATGACCCCTGAGCAGCTTGAAGCGGCCATAACACCAAAAACAAAAATGCTTTGGTTCAGTTCACCCTGTAATCCTAGCGGTTCGGTGTATAATCTGTCCGAATTAGAAGGTTTGGCGGAAGTATTGAGAAAGCATCCCGGTATCTTTATCGTATCGGACGAAATCTACGAGCACATCAATTTTAGGGGAGGCCATGTCAGTATCGCCGGTATTGAAGGTATGTATGACCGAACGATAACCGTTAACGGAGTATCAAAAGCCTTCGCTATGACCGGATGGCGTATCGGCTACATCGGAGCGGCAGATTGGATCGCAAAGGCCTGTACTAAGTTCCAAGGTCAAATTACAAGCGGTGCGAACGCGATTGCACAGCGCGCCACCATTACTGCTTTGGAGGCTCCCGTAAGTAAGATCCAGTATATGATAGACAAGTTCCGGGAACGACGGGATCTGATACTGGAACTCTTAGGTGAGATTAAAGGCTTTAACCTCAATATCCCGGAAGGTGCTTTTTACGTATTTCCAGATATTTCATATTTCTTTGGAAAGACTTTACAGGGAACTACTATTAACAATGCTTCGGACTTTGCGCTGTATTTGTTGGAACATGCCAACGTAGCTACCGTAACCGGTGAAGCTTTCGGAAATGCGAATTGCATTCGTATTTCGTATGCGGCATCTGAAGATGAGATAAAGGAAGCGGTGCAGCGGATTAAGCGTGCATTGGAGTAGCATATAAATATTGAATTTTCTATAGACCCGTTGCACTTGCGACGGGTTTTTTTTTGCAAGGATCACTGGTAGAATATTAAACATCAAACAGACCACGAAGTACTGAAGTAAAAAATCAACTTTGCTGTATACCTAATCGATTTTCTTTCAAATTGCTATATGTCTTTTTGCTTTTCTCTCGTATAAGGACAGCAACATTTTAAATTGGAAGCTATTGAACGGATGAATATCAACATCTAATGGAAAATTTAGTATTTCTATCCGAAAACATATTTGAATTAATTTGTAAATAAAAAAATGACTCCTTATTGAATACTATCTTTGTGGTATCTGTCCAGTTGCTATGGTAAGAATTAAAATATACCGGGATAAATTTTAGATTGAATTTCAGTTATTTATAATCTAATACATCTAAACGTAGAAACGCAGACCGTCTAATACTACGAAAACTAGGGTAGCGCATAGCATAACTGAATATCCCAGCATTTCAAAATATTTGAAGTAAGACCATCATCATCTAATACTACGTCAAGCATGAAAACCTTCGAAGACTTTAAGATTAAAAAGCAACTGCTTAACGCCCTAGATGATTTAGGGTTCGAGAGTCCGACCCCAATTCAAGAAACCGCATATTCCCCAATTCTCAGCGGTAGCGATTTTGTTGGAATCGCACAGACCGGAACTGGAAAGACAATTGCATATTTACTTCCGATTCTTCAAGATCTGAAGTTTTCAGACCAACCCCAACCTAGGGTTTTAATCTTGGTGCCCACACGGGAACTCGTTATTCAAATCGTAAATGAGATCGAAAAATTAACAACCTACTTAACTGTGCGAACCTTAGGTGTTTACGGTGGCACCAATATAAATACGCAAAAGCAGGCCGTTAATGAAGGATTGGATATTATTGTAGGAACGCCTAGAAGATTATATGACCTTGCCATCAGCAATGTGCTGCGACTTAATTTTATTAAAAAACTGGTTATAGACGAAGTTGATATAATGCTTGATTTTGGGTTCAAAACACAGCTAAAAAACATTTTTGACTATATACCGAAAAAACGGCAAAACTTACTCTTTTCGGCTACGATGACTACATACGTGGATGATTTAATAGATGATTTTTTAACGAATGCCATTAAAAAAACCATTTCTGTTAGCGGTACGCCTTTAGAGAATATTGACCAGGTAGCCTATGCCGCTCCAAACTTTTATACCAAGGCCAACCTCGTAAAGCATCTATTAGAAGATAAAGATACACACGGCAAAGTCCTGATATTTGTAGCAACCCGAATCAGCGCAGACCGACTATTTGAAACTCTAGATCTTGACTCTGAAACATCCGTAATCCATTCCGGTAAGGAGCAAAATCATCGTACAAGGTCTATTGACAAATTTGTAGATGGCAGGAGTAGGGTCTTAATCGCTACCGACGTCATCTCTCGCGGTATAGATATTGAAAAAATAACCACGGTCATTAGTTTTGATACGCCATTCTACCCCGAAAACTATATGCACCGTATCGGACGAACTGGAAGGGCCGAACAACACGGAAAAGCTATCCTCTTATATAGTGAAAAGGAAACGGCTTTGAAGGAAGCCATTGAAAACTTAATGAACTACGCAATTCCAGCCGTAGAATTTCCGAAAACAGTAGTGGTTTCTTCAGTGCTTACTCCTGAGGAAAAAGAAAAACCTATAGTTGAGCAAGAATCGCCCCACAAAGACGCAGCGATTCAAGCAGGTGCATCCTTTCATGAAAAATCCGCAAAGAACAGTAAGGTAAAAGCAGAGAAAAAGAGTTATAAAAAGACATTAAAGGAGCGTTATAAGAAACCTGTCAGGCGAGGAGATAAGATTCAGAACATGAGAAAGAAGCGGAAGAAGAAGTGAGGTAAGACTATATGAAATAAGAGTTTAGAAATCGGTGTGACTCATCTCAACTTTGCTATATTGCAAGGTCAATATACTATTATGAAAGTAATCCTTCTATCTTGTGATGCCCAACGACCCGATAAACGTGCAATAGCCAAATGTATAGCCGAGGTCTCATCAAATATCGATGAATCTTTGGCCCGTGAACTTGCAGATATACTACTAGAAGGAGATTCCGTAGATATTGAAGTGGATGATAAGAGTTCCGGTTCCGCATTAAGGGCTTTTCGGAAACTGGATATTGAGTACGAGATCGAGGAGTAAAATTATCACCTGACGGATTAGAAATTAAGTATGATAACCTTTTAAACCTGTTATCTTACGTTCGCCAAAGTTTTTGCGAAAATAAATACATCCAAATTTTTGCATAGTAGATAGGCTTTCGGCTATAATCGTTTTGTAGGCGATGATATATTGAAACGCATAGAATCTAAATGGATAAAAACCCAACCCACTAATTTCTTTTCTGGTGCGCGTATTTTTTTGCCGAAAATGAAAATAAATTAGTGATAAAATAGGGTAAGACTGAAATCGGAAATTCGTATTGGGTAAGTTTTGAGCAATAAGAATTTGCTACCATGCCCGTTGAAAAAATGACAAACTATAGGCTTGCATCCTATGGGACTAAATGACTTATCCCTGAAATTTTATGATAACCTGGCACTGAAAAGCATGGCGTAAAATGTCGATCACTAAATAAATTTCCAAAATAAGTGCTACAAAATGCAATGGCATCATTGATAACTATCTCTAGGATATAATTTAAAAAATACGGAGAAAGGTTCTAATGCAATTGTGTTGAACACGATTAACTGACTAGGTAAATAATTGTAAACAATGCTAACTAGTATACATCCAAAGTTGCCGATGCGCAACATCGCAATTACGAAAGAATATTATCTAAATCGATTGGGTTTTAAACCCCTTGGCACTAAAGAGTACGATGGTTATCTTATGTTGACAAAAGATCATATTCAAATCCATTTTTTTCAGTTTACGGCACTTGACCCTAAAGAAAACTACGGCCAGGTCTATATCAGAAGTGATGATATCGAGCAGCTCTATCAATCCCTTCTAGAAAATCGAACGACTATACATCCAAATGGACATTTACAGAATAAACCTTGGGGACAAAAAGAATTTTCACTGCTTGACCCGGACAACAACCTTTTAACTTTTGGCCAGGACATCGCTTAAATCGCTAGGCGCAGATGTACAAAGGAATAATCATTTTAAGGGGTCGACCCAAGTGATGTATCACAACAATGAAAACTAAACTTTTCAAGGCAATTAAAAAATTCATGATAATATCACTCATAATTGTTGGGATAATAGTTACCATCACCATTCTTTTCATGCAGCAAGATATTTTTGGGCAAATTCCAAATGGCACGAGCGCAGAAATCTTAAAAAAATCATCCCATTATAAAGACGGACAGTTTCAGAATCTGAGTCCGACCCCTGCCTTAACCGAAGGACATACCTACTGGGAGGTGATGACCGATTTTTTCTTAAAGGATAGACCAAGACGGATTCCTGCAGATACCCTTCCCTCGATGAAAACGGACCTTATACATCTTAATTTGGATGAAAATGTATTGGTTTGGTTCGGACACTCATCCTATTTCATGCAAATAGATGGAAAACGGATTCTAGTAGACCCTGTCTTTAGTGGAAATGCATCTCCCCTTCCTGGTTCCGTCAAATCCTTTACCGGAACTGATAGGTATGCCGTTACGGACCTGCCGGAAATCGACTATCTTTTTATTTCGCATGACCACTATGACCATTTCGACTATAAAACATTGATAGCTCTAGAAAATAAAATTAAAAAGGTAGTCTGTGGCCTTGGCGTAGGCTCGCATTTGGAATCGTGGGGATATGATGCAGCCAAAATCATTGAAAAAGATTGGTATGAAACCCAGGAGTTGACCGATGGATTTACCGTTTCTGTAACCCCTACGCGACATTTTTCAGGTCGAGGTTTTGTTCGGAACAAAACCCTTTGGGCATCGTACGTACTACAAACACCTACCCTAAAGGTATACATAGGCGGGGATAGCGGGTATGATACCCATTTCCAAGAAATTGGAAATAAGTTCGGGCCGTTCGACTTGGTAATATTAGAAAACGGACAATATGATGAAGCGTGGCATTACATTCATATGATGCCATCGGAGGTTCTGAAAGCAGCGCAGGACTTGAAAGCAAAACGTATTTTTCCGGTACATTCCTCAAAATTCGCTCTGGCCAATCATTCTTGGGATGAACCATTGATACAAATTACCGAACTGAACAAAGCTTATAATTTACCATTGGTGACGCCCATAATCGGGGAGGTCGTCAATCTCAAAAATCCTAATCAAGTATTTAAACCTTGGTGGGTAGGACTCAATTAGAAAATAGTACAAAGAGAGATGCCAGAACAAAAGGAGGGTTTACGGATTTTTTCCTTACAAGAGGTTACAAAGAGTATTCAAAAAACGATTGCTAATCGGTACCAAAGTGCGTTTTGGGTAAAAGCCGAGATGAACAAACTTAACCTCTATGAGCGGTCGGGCCATTGTTTTCCAGAACTGGTAGAAAAAAAGGACGGTAAGATAATAGCCGAAATCAACGCCGTTTTATGGCGGAGCGATTATCAAAGGGTCAATTCGAATTTTCAGAAGGTATTAAAGGAACCCCTTAAGGATGGTATTAAAATCCTGTTTTCGGCGACCGTTAATTTTGATCCAAAATTCGGACTTACCTTAAAGATTAGCGATATCGACCCTAGCTACACTTTAGGCGATTTAGAAAGGGAAAAGCAAGATACCCTCAAAAAATTACAGCTCGAGGGCATTTTTACCAAGAATAAGGTTTTACAGCTTCCGTTGCTTCCGCAACGCATCGCCATTATTTCGGTTGAAACCAGTAAAGGCTATGCCGATTTCATAAATGTATTTGACGCGGCCCACAAACGATATGGCTATACATTTTTTCGTCTGCTTTTCCCATCCTTGTTACAAGGGGATAATGCCGCAAGAACCATAATCGCCCAATTGAGGAAAATTAAAAAGGTCATCCGGCATTTTGATGTGGTTGCCATTGTTAGGGGCGGTGGTGGCGATATTGGTCTTTCTTGCTACAATGACTTCAACCTAGCGAAGGCCATCGCCGAATTTCCCATTCCGGTAATCACGGGTATCGGCCATTCGACCAATGAAACCGTTACCGAACTGATAGCCCATGAAAATGCTATTACACCTACTAAATTAGCGGAGTTCTTGATTCAGAAATTCCACGATTTCTCTGTACCCGTACAAAGTGCCGAAGAAAATATCGGGGACCTGAGCCAGAGAATAATTCGGGATGCGGAGAACAAATTCACTTCGGAAGTAAAGCTATTACGATCGGTTACCCGCAATATACTTGATGATAACAACAATCAAGTCGTGCGATATGTACAATCCCTATCGCGACAATCCCGATTTCGCCTTAGTAATGAGAAGAGCGCTTTGACAAGTGCCGGAGCTGATATGATGAAAGGTACGTATCAATTCTGTACCACTGAAAAACAACATATTTCACAAATCTCGGTAAGCTTACAAAAAGATGTTCAGCGGCAGATGGAACGCAAGCATATACATCTCAAAAACTTGGAAAAAAACCTATTCCACCTTAATCCGCAAAACGTATTGAATAGAGGATATAGCATCACACAATTGAACGGAAAGTTATTGCGTTCATCCATGCAGTTGCAGGTTGGTGATGAACTAACGACAACACTTCAAGAAGGAAAGGTTTCGAGTACTGTAAGCAACATCGATAAGCCGTAACGTATATTTGCAACAAAATCTGCACTTCCTAATCTATAGAAGAATACATATTATTTTTGTACTTATCTTGATTATCCTTACACTGCAGGATAAATCTTAATTTTATTATAGCAGCCTTTACACATGAAAGAGAAAGATACGCCCAGTTACACGAAAGCCTTTGCAGAATTACAGGAGATCGTAACGGAAATCGAGCAAGGTGAAATCTCCGTCGACGAACTTTCCCAAAGAGTGAAGCGGGCATCCCTTTTAATAGCCATCTGTAAAAAAAAGTTGGCTACGACCGAAGAAGACGTGAACCAAATATTGCGGGAATTAGACCCTACAGCGGATACTTCCAAAGGCTAATTCGCTCTGAATTGGTTTATCCTACAGCTTTTCCATTATGATAATCCCATTTGGTAGGATCTAAGTACGCTTCCAAAAATAGGGCGTCAAAAGAATGAGCACTGTAAACAGTTCCAACCTTCCTGCTAGCATTAAAAACCCACACCACCATTTTGCTGCATCGGGCAGGCCATTAAAATTACTCAACGGGTATAAACTTCCGAATGCAGGGCCAACGTTACCCAAAGTGGAGGCCGAGCCACCGATAGCAGTTACGAAGTCAAGACCCATGGAGCCTAAAACAAGGGCACCAATAATAAACAGAAGCATATACAGTACAAAGAAACCGATAATGTTATAAACAATATTCTCTTTTACCGTTCTACCATTATACCGAACCGGAAGAATCGCGTTAGGGTGCAGACTACGCCTAAATTCAAGAACCCCATTTTTAATAATCATTATATGCCGCATTACTTTTATTCCCCCCGCAGTGGATCCAGCAGATCCCCCAAGAAACATCAGTCCGAAGAAAAATACGGTTAAAAAAGGCGTCCACCCCGTAAAATCAGCAGTTACAAAGCCGGTGGTGGTTATCACCGATACGACCTGAAATAAGCTATGTCGAAATGCACTTTCTGCAGCCCCTAGCACTTGGGGGTGGTAATCCGAAACCGGTACATTTGCCCTGAAATAAATAACAAGGGCCGCGATTATCGTAAAGGATACCACGAACAAGGTATATACTTTAAATTCTTCATCCTTGAGAATTCGCTGAACTTTTCCTTTAAGGGCAAAATAGCTCAAGACAAAATTAGAACCTGCCAAAAACATGAAGAGAATAGTGATATACTCTATTAGCGGTTGGTCGTTCCAATAGGCCACACTCAGGTTTTTAGTTGAAAAACCTCCGGTCGATAAGGTTGCTAACGAATGGTTGATAGCGTCGAAAAAATTCATGCCCGCCAGTTTCAATAATATACTCTCAGCAACGGTATACCCGATATAAATAAGCCAAAGCCTCTTGGCGGTATCCGTAATTCTAGGGTGCAGCTTATCGGCACTTGGTCCGGGCGATTCTGCCGCAAACAACTGCATACCACCGATGCCCAAAAGCGGCAAGATGGCGATGGCAAGCACGATAATTCCCATACCACCAATCCAGTGGGTAAGACTTCTCCAAAGCAAAATGCCTTCGGGCATTATTTCGATATCGTCCATGATGGATGCTCCGGTAGTGGTATATCCAGACATCGTCTCAAAAAATGCATTGGTAATCCCGGGAATGGCACCAGAAAATAAATACGGCAACATACCTGAAAAAGTCAGCGCCAACCAGCCAAAGGTCACGATGATATATCCCTCTTTCCGCTTTACCTCTTTTTTGTGTCCCTTAGTAAAAAACATAGCGGATATACCTACGAACATGGTGACAATGGCTGCCAGTGAAATACTCAGGGTAGCACCATCGTCGTAAATACCACTAACTAAAGCAGCCAATAGCATAAACCCGCCGTTGCAAAGTACCAGCAGGCCCATGATGTGTATAATTATTTGGGAATTTAAGCGCATCAATCAGAATGAAGTTTACAAAAATAACCGTTCTATCTTCGATATGGCCTCTGGCATACAACAGACTACTACCCTATCACCAGGGCGTATCTCGAAACCACCAAGTGCAATGATGCCCACATCGTCACGAATTACACCCCCTATAGTGGCTGTCTTCGGAAAATCAAGCTCTCGGATTACACTGCCCGTAACCTTCGAATCTGGTTTGACCACAAATTCCAAAATTTCAGCATTGAGGTTATTCAAGCGCATCAAAGCAACGACCTCTCCTTTGCGAATATGTCTGAAAATGTTATTGGCCGCCAACAGCTTTTTATTGATCAGGGTATCGATACCGATCGAATGGGATAGTTGAAAATAGTCCATATTCTCAACCATGGCAATCGTCTTTTTTATAAACTTCGATTTCGCCACGAGGCAAGACATGATATTCGTTTCTGAATTGCCCGTCACCGCAATGAAAGCATCCATAGATTCGAGACTTTCTTCTTCTAGCAGCTCAACGTTTCTACCGTCACCATTTATTACAAGGGCATTGGGCAGTTCATCGGCCAGATCGAACGCCTTTTCCTTATTTTTCTCTATAAGTTTGACATTGAATTTTTTCAGGCAGAGATCTCGGGCCGTCTTGTAACCGATTTTACTACCGCCAAGAATCATCACATTTTTGATCTCTTCTTTCTTTTTTCCGGTCAGTTTATACAGTTCATCTACCCCTTCTTTCGTAGTTATAAAATATACCTGATCACCATCTTTGAATATGGTATCACCACGCGGTATAATCGTGTATTGGGTACCGTTTCGCTGGAGTGCGATGGGCATAAAATGAAGTTCGGGAAATATATGCGCTGCTTCTTTCACCATCTTACCCACGAATGGTGCAGATGCTGGCAATGAGACCCCGACCATAATCAACTTACCCTTTTCAAATTCGTAGGTATCGTTGAATGCGGACTTGTTAAGCAACATTTCAATTTCCTTGGCAGCCAATTCTTCGGGTGAAATCAACTCATCGATGCCTAGGTCTGAAAAGCGAATGGTGTCTTTGCAATCCGTGAATTCGGTGTTTGATATTCTGGCAATCGTACGCTCGCAACCTAACTGTTTTGCCAACATACACAAGGTAATGTTCGTGGTTTCTGAAGAGGTCACCCCGATAACCAAATTTGATTCATCTACTTGCGCATCCTTCAAAACGGCAATGGAAGTAGCATCGCCACGCAATACCCGAATATCGAGATGCGTGTCGGCATAGGCCAAACTCTCTTTTTTAGTATCTATTAAGGTAATATCCTGTGATTCGTATGATAGCAGTTTAGCCAAGTGAAAACCTACTTCACCGGCACCTGCAATAATTATTTTCATGTGTTGGCAACTTTGTGTGGTGTGCGTGTTACCCTATTAATAGGGTCAAATGATAAAAGCTGTTTGAGCTATTGCCATTTTTAATTCGCAATGCAAAATTACGTATTATTTCGGTGTAAATTAAAAATGTAGGGTCGCAATGGTTAATGAACAATACCTTAATTACAATCTAAAAATTTAGGGTAATTTTTGATTTGGATATCTCTCGTTGCTAATTGCGTTCTTCACTTATTTCTAGCCAAACACCTATATATTATTAAAGCTCACATCAAGCCTTCGCTTCAAAAACGATATCTTTGCGGCAAAATTGTTACCCATGGCTAAAAAGATTACGCCTTATAAAAACTCCGAATTAAGCAAGAAAGAGCAGGTTACCCAAATGTTCGATACCATTTCGGAGAAGTACGACGGGTTGAATCGCGTGATTTCTTTCGGGATTGATATCAAGTGGCGCAAAAAGGTGGTTGACATTATTTCTAAAAAACATCCTAAAAGTATTTTAGATATTGCTACCGGTACCGGTGATCTTGCCATTAATCTCGTGAAAACCGGGGCGCCAAAAATCATCGGTCTCGATATCTCTCCGGGTATGTTAGCTGTGGGGAGAAAAAAGATTGCTGCCAAGAATCTAGGGAGTACTATAGAAATGGTTACTGGAGACAGTGAGAGCCTTCCCTTTACCGACAATAGTTTCGACGCCATTACGGTTGCCTTCGGAGTGCGAAATTTTGAGAATTTAGAGGAAGGACTTTCTGAAATCTATCGTGTTCTTGCCCCGAAAGGAGCCTTTGTGGTACTTGAAACATCAGTACCAACTAAAACACCGTATAAACAAGGCTATGGATTTTATACTAAAAATATATTGCCAGCTATCGGGAAACTGTTTTCAAAAGACCGTTCGGCCTATGCCTATTTGAGCGAATCGGCATCGGTTTTCCCACATGGCGAAGCCTTCAACAATATTTTGCGAAAAATCGGGTTTATAGAAGTAGAGAACAGGCCCCAAACTTTTGGGGTCGCATCGATTTATGTTGCCACAAAGCATTGATATGAAGCACACTTTTTTGGTATTGATCTTTATGACGTTTTGCTGTAAAGGTCTCAATGCCCAATTCAACGCCAACCCCATTCTCAACATTGAGAACAAGGACAAAAATCTATTGAATTATGGCTATTTTTTAGGTTTTAATCGCTACGGATTCAAATTTGATTACAAGGAGGATCGAGGGAACCGGGGCACCGATGTGCAGGTACTCGAATCAACGGGATTTAACGTTGGCCTTATTGGAGAGTTACGCCTTAACGAATTTTTGGACCTTCGAATTGAGCCAGGTCTATATTATAATGCTAGAACCTTGGGTTTTCCAGGATTTTTAGCTACTGATGAAGGCCGAAGGGATGCGTTTCGCGAAGTAAAGTCAACTTACATCAATTTCCCGTTATTGCTGAAAGTGGGCACTAAACGCTTCGGAAACTTTAAACCTTTTCTTGTAGCAGGCCCTTCGGCATCGCTTAATCTCGGTAGTAATGAACAAAGCCTCGATGATAATAGCAGCGGTACTTTTCGTTTAAAAAAATGGACCTATAATTATGAAGTTGGTTTCGGCATCGATTTCTATTTGGAATATTTCAAGTTTACCCCATCGATACGTGGGGTTTTCGGAATTAATGATGAACTCATTCCCGATAACGACCCCAATAGTCCTTGGACCAGTAATATTGAAGCTATGCGAACGCGTGGACTCTTTGTCAATTTTACCTTTGAATAATCCAGGTTTACTTCATTTGGAAAACAGATTCGGCTATAGGACAGTATTATAAAAATCATTTTTCTTCCTGTGTATTGAATTCGAGTATCATTTAAATCCTGAACTTTACGGCCACCAATTTATACAACGATTTCAGCCCATCCTTAAATTAAATTCAATGTTAAAAAAGTTAGTAGTATTGAGCATCATCGTACAGCTTTCAGCTTGTGGCGAGCTACAACAGGTCATCAATCAATTACCGCAAGAACAGTCCGGCATTGGAAATGCCCAGATTGCGGAAGGCTTACGGCAAGCCTTGGATAAGGGAATCGACAAGCAGGTAAGCAAACTTACCCAAGAAGATGGTTTCTTCAAAAACCAACTAGTCAAAATCGCACTCCCCGAAGAACTCCAGAAAGTTGATAAAACACTACGGGATATCGGGTTAAGTAGTTTGGCCGACGAAGGTCTTAAGGTACTGAATCGAGCGGCAGAGGATGCCGTTGGCGAAGCTACCCCCATTTTCGTGAATGCGGTAAAGGGGATAACATTCAGTGATGCCAAGAACATTTTACTGGGTAGCGATAACGCGGCTACCCTCTACCTCTCAGGTCAAACGGAAGCTGAACTCTATACCAAGTTCAGCCCCGTGATAAAAAACTCTTTCGATAAGGTAGGGGCGGATAAGGTATGGAGTAATCTTATTACCAAATACAACAGTATTCCGTTGACCAATAATGTAAATCCCGACTTAACCGACTATGTCACAAAAGAAGCCTTAAAAGGAGTGTACACTATGATTGCGGTCGAAGAAAAAGAAATCCGAACAAAGGTATCATCGCGAAGCACTGAACTTATGCGGAAAGTTTTCGGTTTACAGGACTAAGCTTAAAAAATTCGGAAGTTTTACAATAACTGTAAAATATTGGCGTTAAATAAGTAAGAGAAACAAAATATTTGAGTAAGTAATTTTTGAGTTAGTTAGTTAGTTTAAAACCGGTGGGAGCACCGGTTTTTTTTATGCGATATTATATGGTATTCTCTACAAACTTTTCTTAAACATATTGAATTCCCTTTCAAAGTTATCCAGTAAAATCTTCTCCATTACCCCTCACTTAACAACCAAATTTTTTATAAGCTATCGATTTAGGATTTTGCAGGAAGAAGTCCATATCGCTCTTAAATAGGGACTTTCATTATTAAGTCCTCATTTTAAATTAATTAGCTTTTTTAGAATTAAAAATCCAAATTATTGACAAAAATCATTTACGAGAACTGCTATTATAATTTTTAAAGACTCCACAAATTACAACCCAAATATTACGGATTTTTAAATAATCCTTTAACCAAACTATTAATTAATAATTCTGAAATATATACCAATACTATTGTGAGTTATTTATTGTTTTCTTAAGTATTTATTAAGAATTTTACGAGATAAACTCAAACAGAGTACTATGAATTCAAAACTATGCGCTGCGCTTGTACTACTTATGGTAGTAATCGCACCCTTCTCTTACGGGCAGGAAAAGACAGTAACCGGAACGGTGACAGATCAGAACAGTCTGCCTTTACCTGGGGTTAATGTATTGGTCAAAGGCACCACTAACGGCACACAGACTGATTTTGATGGAAATTATTCCATTTCTGCGGAAGAGGAGCAGGTGTTAGTATTTTCCTATCTCGGCCAACGAAATGTTGAAATGCCTGTAGGCGCGTCAAATACTATGAACGTTCAGATGGAAGAAGATGCCTCTTTGTTGGAGGAGGTGGTCGTTGTGGGTTACGGTACACAGAGTAAACGTAGCCTGACAGACAATATTGTGAAATTAACCTCCGAGGATATCGCTGAAGTACCCAACCCTAACATTCAAAATTCACTGGTCGGGAAGGCCGCAGGTGTACAGATTACCCAAACAAACGGTAAAGTAGAGGGCGGTATAAATATACGCGTTCGTGGTGCCGCTAGCGTAAGTGGTGGTACACAACCCTTATATGTCCTTGACGGGATTCCCTTGGTAGACCCCGTGGGCAATAATAATGATGTCGGTAACGGAGCCCCAACAAACCCTCTATTGACCTTGAGTGCAAATGAAATTGAATCCATCGATATTCTCAAAGATGCATCATCTGCAGCAATATATGGGGCGAGGGGTGCAAATGGTGTGGTTCTTATCACCACGAAGCGGGGAAAACAAGGCAAGGCAAAATTCTCCATTAATTTGGCACAAGGCTTCAGCCAACCTACCAATAAAAGGGAATGGCTCAATACTGAAGAATATATCGAACTTTTTACCGAAGCTGCCGTAAACGGACTCGGAGAGGAAGACGGTATCGCTGAGGCGGAAGCTACTTTTGATTTTTTGGCGGGAGACACTGACTGGAGAACACGCGAAGTTGATACGGATTGGACAGAATTGGCTTTTCAGAATGGATTTCAAACTGATGCCGATTTTTCGGTTTCCGGAGCCGATGAAAAGACATCCTACTTTTTTTCGGGTGCATACAATAATACGGATGGTATCGTTCGGGACAATGCCCTTGAAAGGGTAAACGCAAGAACCAATTTGAGCCATAAATTCAGCGATAGATTTACAACCAGCATGAATTTGGGATTCTCCCGTACAGAAATCGATAGAATTGCCAATGACAACGCCTTCGCGTCACCAATGCAGGCTATAGCACAATCCCCATTATCACAAGCTATCTTGCCTGATGGCACCCCCAACCCGAATACACTTTACGGAAACTTTTTACTGGATGCCCGCAATGCCTTTTTTAAAACTATTGTAAGGAGGATTACAGGAAAGGTAGCAGGTGAATATAAATTCTTTGATGCCTTAAAGTTCAACTCCGATTTTTCCTATGACTATTTTGGGCAAACGGAGGATAATTATCGAGGTCAGAACGCACTGTTTCAATCTACCAGCGGGCAGGCATTCGCTTCTGACCTAGGATCTGAAAGTTATGTTTTCAGTAATTATTTAACTTTCGATAAAATTTTCGCGGATAAACACAACATCAATGTCATTTTAGGAACTGAATACAATCAGAATAATAGACGGATTACGAGTGTTACCAGCCAGCAGTTTCCAGGTGACGATTTACCCACTGTAAGTGGTGGTGCCGAAGTTACCGCTGGCACGGGTGTAGAACA
This sequence comes from Pricia antarctica, assembly GCA_011050085.1. GTDB lineage: Bacteria > Bacteroidota > Bacteroidia > Flavobacteriales > Flavobacteriaceae > Pricia > Pricia antarctica_A. The sequence goes on from DRGL01000024.1 coordinate 200,530, forward strand.
GAAAAATACGTTTCTCTCCTATTTTGCAAGGGCTACCTACAGTTTTGATGACAAATACCTGTTGAAGGCCAGTGTCCGCCAAGATGGCTCGTCGCGTTTCGGATCGAATGAACGTTTTGGTATTTTTCCTTCCATTTCAGGGGGATGGATTATATCCGAAGAAAACTTTTTAAAAGATTCGAACGTACTTTCCTTTTTAAAATTTAGGGCCAGTTATGGTGAACTAGGAAATGCTGAAATCGGAAATTTTGCTTCCCGATTTCTCTTTAGTGCCGTGGCCTACAACCAAAGACCTGGTATAGCCCCGGCCCAACCCGGTAACCCCGATCTTACCTGGGAAAAATCACAGCAAACCGATTTCGGAATTGATTTCGGATTTTTGGATGGTATTATCAGTGGAGAAATCGATTACTATGTTAAAAATACAGAGGGCCTCTTGTTTGCAGTTCCATTAATACCCAGTAGCGGTTCGAGTATCATAAATAGGAATATCGGTACCCTCAAGGGTCAGGGTTATGAGTTTGTTTTGAATACTAGAAATGTGAGCAAAGAAAATTTCACGTGGACGACCAATCTTAACATCTCAAATAATACGAACGAACTACAGACTTTACCGAACGGCGGTGCCGATATTGTCACAGGTGAAAATATTAACCGGGTCGGTGAAACCTTAGCATCATTCTATCTCAGGGAATTCGCTGGCGTTGACCCTGCTAATGGTGACGCACTTTACTATCTGAATTCCGAGAATGCCGATGGCACACTGAATCGCGATACGACCACAGATCCAAATGAAGCTCGACGCATTGCGATTGGTAATCCCTTTCCCGAATGGTACGGTGGTTTAACGAACAGCATAACTTTTAACGGTATCGACTTCTCTTTTACGTTTCAAGGTGAATGGGGCGCAAGCATCTATAATGGTGGCGGCCGGTTTCAATCTGCTTCTGCCGATTATTATGACAATCAAAGTATTGACCAGTTACGCCGATGGCAACAGCCAGGCGATATCACTGATGTACCCCAGGCACGGCTGTTTGGAGGCAACGGCACAGCAGAATCGACCCGTTATCTTGATGAGGCTGATTTCATTCGTCTTCGTAACCTAACGCTCGGTTACACGATACCTAGTCAGACCGTAGAGAAAATCGGATTTAGCAAATTACGCGTATACATTACCGGCGTAAATCTATTGACCTTTACCGATTATAAGTTTGAGGATCCCGAGGCACGAAGTGACGTAAATGATTCCCGTAATCCTGGCAGCACTTTTTATTCGTCTCCACCTGCCAAGACTTTTACGATTGGCCTTAACATTAACTTTTAAAAAATTGTCATGAAAACATACAAATATCTCTTTATAGCCGTACTGTCGATTTTTTGGACAGGATGTGAAAATAAATTGGAAATCAATCCTACGGATAACCTACCGGGTGAACTGGCTCTTACCTCAGAGGCGAATGTGGCGGCTATACTTATTGGCGTCTATCAAGAAATGGGACAGGAAGATACCTATGGCGGTGAATTGCAGCTAATGGATGACCTAATAGGGACCACTGAGGAAGTAAATTGGGGCGGAACCTTTATAGATCCACGGCAGGCCATAACAAAAAGTCTTTTAGTCGATAATTTTTATGTTGAGAGCATCTGGGAAAATAGTTATGAAAGCATCAACCAATCCAATTTGGTGGTTGATAATATCGCTATTGTAACCAGCAGTCCCGATGAGGCAAATCGTATCGAAGGGGAAGCTAGATTTCTTCGGGCACTCGCCTATTTTGATTTGGTACGAAATTACGCGTCACCCTACCAAGCGGGCGGCGGTAATTCACAGCTAGGGGTACCACTACGAATCGAAGGTGTGCTCGATTATCTGCAGCCTTTAGAGATTGCCAGAAACTCGGTCGAAGAAGTTTATGCCCAAATCATTGACGATTTGCAAACCGCATATTCACTTTTGCCAGACACCAACGGTTTTTATGCTGACAAGTATGCGGCACAAGCCCTTTTAGCGAGGGTTTATCTGCAACAAGGGAACTATGCCGGGGCTAGGGATGCGGCAAACGACGTTATAGAAAATAGCGGTCATAGCCTTGCGCCAACCTACGATGGTGCCTTTAATAATGAAACCGATGGTCCTGAAATTTTATTTGCCTTTCAGAAAACCAGCCAAGTGGTCGCGGGTACCGATGGAAACCAACTGGTCAACTTTTATGCTTCTCAGGCAAATGGTGGTCGTGGTGGAGATGTACGGGTTCAGGATGCTTATTTAAATCTCTTTGACGATCCCGACAACGATGCCAGAGCCAACTTTTTTTATATTAGTCCGGACAACGATGAAAGGCTTACCTCAAAATATACGAGTCAATTTGCTAACATTGGCCTTATTAGAATTGCCGAGATGCATCTTATTCGATTGGAAGCTAATTTTGAAGAGGGAACTTCAGTAGGTTTGGCGCCCCTAACCGAGATCAATGCGCTACGTGATAGATCCGGTGCTTCTGCGCTTACTGCACTCACTGCAGACATTATATTCAATGAAAGGCAGTTAGAACTTGCCTTTGAAGGATTTCTTATCCATGACTACAAGAGAACGCAACGTTCCGTTGGTGATTTAGCTTTTGATGCCAATGCCTTGACATTTCCTATACCACAAAACGAAATGGATACCAATAGTCTTATGGAGCAAAATCCGGGATATGGAGGGTAATTTCTTCGAATACTGGAAAACTAAAAAGGCCCATACTTTAAGTTTGGGCCTTTTATTTTTATGAAAATACGGAAAACGCTAGCGGCCTACATCCGAAATAAAACCGATTACGAACGTATTAAAAAGTTTTGGCTGCTCAACATTCACAACGTGACCGCAGTTTTCGATGGTCAACAAATTGGCAGTGGTATGCTTATTCACCATCTTCTTGACGGAGGAAAGAAATAGGTAGTCCTCGCCTCCCATTACATAAAGGGTCGGAATCTTAATATCAACTGCATTGAATATGCGTAATAAGGGACTTATCTGAGAACCCATTTTATACCACCGAACAAATTCCTTCTGATACATTCTTTTGGCTTCCCTGACGAAGAGTGATCTTGATTCCTTATGGTTGTTATCTGGCATAATGGCGAAGGTAAATAACCGATAAAGCCAGATGTAGGGTACCAGAGATTTAAAAAGGCTTCCGAAACCGAGTAACATCCTAAATCTCAAATCCAGTCGAATGATGGCACCGCCCATGACCATGCTCTGCACCCGTGAAGGATATTTTTCGGCTAGGTTCCGTATCAAAACCGTACCTAACGAAATGCCCACATAATGAGATTTTTGAATTTGGAGATGGTCTATCACCTCAACAATATCCTCCGTTATGTAATCGAAAGTGTATTTGTCGTTGAAAGCATCCTTTAGACCAGGTTTTGAATCGCCATGACCCCGAAGATCTAGCAACAACACATTAAAATGATTTTTGAACTCGCGTACCTGCTTATACCAAATGGATGAGCTGCCACCGGCACCGTGAACAAACGTGACCCAAATGGTTGAATTTTCGTGAAGATACGTATCGTAATGCAGCAAAGTGTTCTATATTTTTTCAATTGGGAAACCTTGCAATGTATTAAATCTTTTGATTCGAATTCAGACCATTTCATAAATAACGTAGCTTTAACGAATGCGTAAGAGACGGCTACAATGAACGTAAGATATATAATAGGATTACAGAATAACAAGATAAATACCTTAGCGATATTTTATAGTTAAGCCAGCGATATACTTTCTAAGGTCGGATAATTATCCAGGATAGATTTAGGTGAATTTAATGTCAATTTTACATTCTAAATCACCGAAGTTAAATTAACATTATTATACCGTATTTTTTGTATAGTACAACGAATATGAACATCCGGAACCGCGGATATACCGTATATTAGAGACTTATTTATACGACTATGGAAAATCAATATTGTAAAGTAGGAAGCGTTACCCCAATAACCGCGAACAGAAATGTTATCTCATTGTTGGAGTACCAATATCAGAATTTTTTGGAGAAGGCCAGTAATTTGGAATATACCGATAAAAAATTGGTAGAATTCTTTGAACAAAAAGCGCAAAAAATCCAAAAAATATTGGAGAATATGATGAAGTGATTTTATCACTTTTTCAATTCCATTGCCATCTGATTTTGTAATTCTGCAGCCTTCGAAGCTGCGGCTTTGGCAAAATCTTTTTCTTTGGATGCATATATTATTCCTCTTGAGGAATTTATAAGCAGACCTATATTACTATTCATCCCATATTTACATACGTCTTCTAAACTGCCGCCCTGTGCACCGACGCCAGGCACCAGCAGAAAACTTTCAGGAATAATTTTACGAATGTCTCGAAGGTACTCCGCTTTGGTGGCACCCACTACGTACATCAGATTTTTTGAATTTGTATAGGTTTTTGAGGTTTCAAGAACGTTTTTATATAATTCTTGGCCATTGACCATCTGGGTTTGAAAATCGAACGCTCCTTGGTTCGAGGTTAGCGCCAATAAGATAGTATGCTTATCCGTAAATGCTAGAAAGGGTTCAACCGAATCCTTTCCCATATATGGTGCTACGGTTATGGAATCGAAATTTAAGTCTTCAAAAAAGGCCTTTGCATATCGCGTCGAGGTATTTCCAATATCTCCACGTTTCGCATCGGCAATCGTAAAGATTTCAGGATGGTTTTCATTGAGATAAATAATTGTCTTTTCCAAGGCTTTCCACCCTAGTATACCATAAGCTTCATAAAATGCGATATTGGGTTTGTACGCAACACAGAGTTGGTGTGTAGCGTCGATAATGGCCTTGTTGAACGAAAATATTGGGTCTTCATCTTGCAACAAATGTGAAGGAATCTTTTCCAAATCCGTATCTAGACCAATACAGAGGAAGGACTGTTTCTTACGGATTTCCGCTATGAGATGTTCTAATTTCAAAGTTGACGGATTCTATTAGACTAATTATAAGAAAAGTGCTCTTTTGTTTACCTAGCATGAGGCACGGTTTCGAAATCAATCCACTAAATTTGTCCCAAACAATATAGGCATACATATAATTTAGCGATTGATATCGCTCTCCAATGGCACCATGTATATTTATGTACATAGAGCATTGAGAAACCCTTTAAAAAATTTCCGATGCTTCCTTCAACTTCTCGGTATTCTCTACCAGACTCAATTCGTTAATGATTCGCTGCACATCGCCATCGATAATGTTTTGTAAATCGTAAAGGGTCAGTCCGATGCGATGATCGGTTACGCGACCTTGCGGGTAGTTGTAGGTACGGATTTTTGCCGAACGATCGCCACTACTTACTTGAGAATTACGCTTGGCGGCATCCTCCTCTTGCTTCTTGGCCAGTTCTTGATCGTAAAGTCGTGAACGTAACACCCTAAATGCCTTATCCTTGTTTTTATGCTGTGATTTTTGATCTTGGCACTGGGCAACCAGTCCTGTTGGAATATGGGTCAACCGAACCGCTGAATAGGTAGTATTTACAGATTGTCCACCAGGGCCGGAAGAACAGAAAAAATCGATACGAACGTCTTTGGGATCGATTTGAACATCGAAATCCTCAGCTTCGGGAAGCACCATTACCGTGGCGGCACTGGTGTGTACCCTACCTTGTGTCTCCGTTTGGGGCACACGCTGAACCCGATGCACGCCGGCCTCGAATTTCAAAGTGCCGTATACATCCTTACCGGTCACCTCGAACTGAATTTCTTTATATCCACCGCTAGTACCCTCACTTAAATCGATTACATTAGTTTTCCACCCTTTTGATTCGCAATATTTGGTATACATGCGAAACAGATCCCCTGCGAATATACTAGCCTCGTCACCGCCCGTTCCGGCGCGAATTTCAACTACGACATCCTTGGCATCTTCAGGATCTTTGGGAATGAGCATCAATTTGATTTCCTCCTCCAAATTAGGCAATTCGGCCTTCGCCTCCTCAATCTGCATTTTGGCCATTTCTAGCATCTCCGCATCACTACCATCTGAAATAATTTCCTCCGCTTCACTTATATTATTGGTGAGTTCAATATATTGATCGCGTTTAACAACCAAATCCTTTAGATCGGAATATTCTTTGGTCAGCTCTACATAGCGCTTTTGATCCGATATGATATCAGGCTGTATTATTAGGTCTGAAACCTCATCGAAACGCTGCTTTACAATGTTCAGTTTATCTATCATGTGCTATCTTGGGTAGGGCAGCGAATTTACGAAAAAACAGTATATTTATGGGTATACGCCAAATTTGATTCGCAGCTTGTTACGTTTTAAAACCTATCGCCTCATCTTTTTCTTTTATAGACCAATGATATGGATATCGGTGGTCATAACCTTTCTGCACTATAGCCTGCTGCAATCACAACAAACCGGCGGATACCTTCTAAAAATTCTTCTGGTGAAACTAATGTTGTGCGGAATTTTTTTTCTCTTTTATATGAATATCCGATCAAAGGATAAACTTACTTTCTTCCAAAACTTCGGCATCTCAAAATTAAGATTATTCTCCGCTTCATTTATTATGGATGTAATCTTAACTATCGCAACTATTTTACTGTTACAAAGCATTTGAAGCTAGAAATCGACAACATAGAACTGAGTTTCGAAAACAGAAAAATTCTGTATGGTGTGTACTTACAAGCTGAATCAGGAATGGTTACAGGTATACTAGGCAGAAACGGATGCGGAAAAACTTCGTTGCTACGTATTCTGTTCGGTAGCTTGAAACCAAAATTTGCCAATATCCGTTTAAATGGATTTCATCAGAAAGAGAAATTATATCTTTCTGATTCCGCAGCTTACTTACCGCAGCACCAATTACTTCCCAATACCTTGAAACTCGGTAAAGCTTTTGATTTTTTTAAAGCAGATTGGTCGCGATTTATGGCAGTTTTTCCATCCTTCCATGGGTATCGGAATACAAAGATTAATTTACTTTCTTCAGGAGAAGTTCGTGTGGCCGAAACTTATCTCATTTTGCAATCCAACAAACCCTTCATACTCTTAGATGAGCCTTTTTCATTTATTTCACCGGTATATGTAGAAAAAATCATAGCCCTCATTAAAATCAAAAAACACAAAAGTGGAATTATCATTACCGACCATTTCTATCGTGATATTCTCAAAGTTAGCGATAGCGTTTATTTTTTGAAGGACGGATGTTCAAAACTAATTAAGTCACATCGGGACCTGGAAAACGAAGGGTATATTACTCTAGATTGAAAATTGAAAGTAATAGGATGCTGCAATACCTTTAGATTCCAACAAAAGTAGTGCCCAGGCTAACTATAAAGGCGTTTAAGCCATCACTACGATTGTAATTGTTCATTCTCAGATTTACATTCTTCAGTCCGAAACCTAAAACTGAGGCCTTGGCGAAAATATCCGTATATCGCAAGCCCATACCAAACTGATGGGACTGGTACTTCGAAAGGTCATAATCGGAAGTATAAAAATCGTAACTCGATAGGGCGACATCCTTTGCATAGAAATAATCTGCCGCGGTTTGTGTGTAAAATCGATAGGTTGGATACAGGGTAAAGGCGTTGCTAATTTTAATAGGCACCTCTAAACTTGCGGTATGTGCCGTAATACCCCAATCATCATAATAAAATCGATAATAGCTACGTAAGACAAAAGTATCGTTCAGGTAATAGTTCAATCTCCCGGCCACCGGTAGTTTAAAGCGGGTATCGGGAAGACGCTCTACATCGTCTGCAAGTTGAAAATCTTCAATGAAAAAAGTAGGGGTATCCTCAAAATATACCCTTTGAAAAGGGGTGCTGAGGAGCCCGTTCTGGACGACCGCTTCCATAAAAATAGCGCCTTGTAATTTTTTGCCTAAAATTTGGCTAACGCCGAACGAAAGGGAATACGAATTTCTCTTCTCATTTGTAAACGCATCAAAATTCGGGTTGTAGGTACCGTTACCAACGATTCTTGAATCAAAAAATCCGTTTCTAAGTTCTATGGGGTATTGAGGGTTCCACTTATCTAAATATACTTTACCACTTAAGGAAACCTCTGTATTTTTTTCGTTGAACAATCGGGAATATCCTCCACCAAAACCCATTGAAAAATAGTCGTATTCCGACGAAACATAGGCATTTGCAGTTGTTACAGAGTTTCGATCATCTGAACTATGCGCATACGACGGGTTAAAATGTACCAGCACATCTTGTTGCGAGGCACCGGACGAAGCGCTAAACGGACTCACCGTTCTATCGCTACCCCCATCGAAGGGATTCACATTACTAGATGAGGCCGAGGTATAGGCCGATATACCCACATCGGCGGTCAATACGTCATCATCGTTCAAGGGTATACTCACCACGAGTGCCGACGTAGCATCGGTCAAAGATTCAGTTCCCGATCCCCCCGTTACCGCTGCATTCTCACCATCTTGTCCGTAATAACTGAAAAGTAAATCAATTTCGGCCGTCTCTAAAACTCGCTTTTTATAAGACGTGTCTTCTTGTGAAAAAGAGCTGATACACGCTAACAGGAAAGATAAATTAATTATAAATTTCAAATTCTTTTTTATTTAGTTGCATCCACAGCCTCCCCCACTCTTACCACCATTGGCACCGGCAGCTGCTTCGCGATATACCTGGAAATTAGTTTCGAAACGTTCCGATTGCTTAGCAGAAAGTTGCATCTCGTCATCATTTAGGAAAGCTTTTTCATAAGGCTTTACAGCTACACATGACACAGAAACGGTTCCGAGTAAACAAAGTAGAATTACGATTTTCATGGCTTAAGGCTTAGGTTCACTCTCAAATAAAATGCCACTGCTTTTGTACACTTTATTATTACTATCTACTAAAATAACTTCTGTAACGGGCAATTGATCGATCAATGAAAGGCCAGCATCCTTACCCATGATGAATATCGCTGTGGCAAGAGCGTCACAGAGTTCGGCGCTCTTGTTGAAAATCGAGACACTATTAACTCCTGTTGACGGATTTCCAGTTCTCGGATCTATAATGTGGGAATACTTAATATCGTCGAAGATAACAAATTTTTCATAGTTACCTGAGGTAGCAACCGAAGATTCAACAATAGGCAACCATGAGAATATTTTCTCTTTGCTCAAAGGGTTCGCGATGCCTATCAGCCATTTGTCACCATTGGGCTTAGTGCCCCAAGTAGTCAAGTCGCCGGCCGCATTAATGATACCGCCAATTACCTGCTTTGATATGAGAAGTTCCTTGGCTTTATCGGCGGCATAGCCCTTACCAATAGCCCCGAAAGATATTTTCATTCCCTTTTGTTTTAGAAAGACCGTCTCATCGGCTGGGTTGAGAATGATTTTTTGATATCCCACTTTGGCTATGGATGCTTCTAGCTCTTCAGCGGTAGGTTTTCGTTTCATCGAGCCATCAAATTTCCAAACTTCGTCGATGCCAGAAAACGAAATATCAAAAGCACCGTCCGTAAGTTCTGAAATCTGCTTGGCGCGTTCTATCAACAGGTATAGTTCCGAACTTACCTTTACAGGACGTATACCGGCATTTCTATTAATGAGTGAAGTCTCTGAATCTGGATTCCAAGATGAAATTAAGGCCTCTATTCTCTTAATTTCCGCCGTCGCTTCATCAATGTTAATCTGACCCACATCTTGATTACTGGCCACGACCGTAATATCAAAACGGGTACCCATCAATTTTAGCGTTTTGCTTGATGTGACATATTCTTTTTCCTGACCAAAAAGGCATATGCTCAAAATAGAAAAAAGAAAAAATGTCAATACCCTCACTTTATAAACGAATTTATATGTTCTATATATGCTTTTGGAGTACTATTGAGATACCCTGTCTCTCCCAAAATTTTCTCATTGGCATCCAAAACCAAAACAAGCGGAAAATGTCCGTCAGGGTTGAATTTTTCAGCAAGGGTATTATTTTTATCGGCAAGGGCAGTCGATAGCTGATTTGCTTTCTTTCTGGGAAAATCTGCTCTGTATAGAATCAAATTCATTGCAGCGTACGTGCTGAATTCTTCGGATTGCCAGATTGTTTTATCCAATTTAATACATGGTGCACACCAATCCGAACCTGCAAAAACCAATAGAATAGGTTTGTCCTGTTTTTGTGCTTCTGTAACCGCATCGGCGTAACTCGGTTGCCAATCCTGAGCAAAAAGCGTGGAGGCAAAAAATAGCATTAGAATGTAAGTATATTTTTTCATAGCTATTCTTATGTCAAAATCAATGCCACTTATTCAAATACGCGAAGAATGTTACCCGATACTTCGGTCTTAAAAACCTTAAGTGCTTTAGCGGGTTGTGTATCGACCTGGTTCGTAGGTGTACCGTTCTGCTCGAAACGAGAGCCGTGAACACCACAATAAAAAATACCGCCATTTTGGCCTGAAAATTCAACTTCATCGTAACCTTGATGGCTGCAAACCTGGCTTGCGGCCACAAATTCACCTTCTAAATTTTTGGCCACGATTACCAAATTTTTACGGATGAAAGATCCGTTTTCAGCAAGTTTTTCGCCTTCGGTAGATGCAAGGTCTACTGTGAAATCAACTCCTGAAGGTACAGGTGTATTTCCCTCTTCAGAATTATTATCTTTAGAACAAGCGCCTATACACGGAAATGCAATTGCAAATGCGGCCCCAGCCCCAAGAGTTCTTAGAAACTTTTTTCTTTCCATAGCAAAAGATTCGGTACAATTAGTACTTCCGCATAGAAATCTCCGGACTTCTATACGGTATACGCTTTTAACGTTAGTATCGCGGGAAAAGTATAGCTATTTATTGGTTTATGAAAAGATTGGCATGAGTGACTCGGAACGTATTTGGCAGCAGTAACTTTCTTAAAAACCTAGGATTTAATACATAAAACTGCCAAATTCGCTTGTGATAGTTAGTTTTTTTGAGGCATATGCTTCTACGCTACCCACAACTCTTGCTTCAACATTAAAACTCTTGGATATAGCGATTAGGTCATCGGCTATGGATGGGTCGACATAAAGTTCTAATCGGTGACCGCAGTTGAAAACTTGGTACATTTCTTTCCACTCAGTACCGGATTGTTCCTGTATCAGCTTGAACAAAGGCGGTATCGGGAATAGGTTATCCTTTATAATATGCAGCTTATCAATAAAATGCAGAATTTTTGTTTGTGCCCCTCCACTGCAATGTACCATACCATGAAGGTCTTCGGATGTATATTTTTCAAGGATTTTTTTGACGATAGGCGCATAGGTACGTGTAGGGGAAAGCACGAGTTTACCGGCGTCTAAAGGAGAATCTTCTATGGCATCGGTGAGTTTTCTTTTTCCGGAATACACCAATTCTTCAGGTACGGACGCGTCGTAGCTCTCCGGATATTTTTCTGCCAGATATTTGGCGAAAACATCGTGCCTCGCCGATGTCAACCCATTACTACCCATACCACCATTGTATTCAGTTTCGTAGGTGGCCTGTCCGAAAGAAGCAAGACCAATAATAACATCGCCCGCTTTAATGTTGGCATTATCAATGACATCGGCTCTTTTCAACCGTGCCGTAACGGTAGAATCTACGATAATCGTACGAACCAAATCACCGACATCGGCAGTCTCGCCGCCAGTGGATCGAATACTGATACCGTGTTCCGCCAAATCTGAAATGAGTTCCTCGGTACCGTTAATTATTGCAGAAAGGACTTCTCCTGGAATCAGGTTTTTGTTACGTCCTATGGTTGAGGAAAGCATGATATTGTCAGTTGCCCCGATGCAGATCAAGTCATCTAAGTTCATGATAAGCGCATCTTGTGCAATGCCTTTCCAAACCGATATGTCCCCCGTTTCTTTCCAATATAGATATGCCAAAGACGACTTGGTGCCTGCACCATCGGCATGCATGACCAAACAATACGCTTCATCTCCAGTAAGATAATCGGGTACAATTTTACAAAAGGCCTGTGGAAAGAGGCCTTTATCAATATTTTTTATGGCGTTATGAACGTCTTCCTTTGCAGCGGAAACTCCTCTTTTAGTATATCTGTCACTTGCGGATGAACTCATATCGGGCAGTTTTCCGCAAAAATACAGCATTCAACCCGTTTAAGCTTTTAGTTATACAATCAAATATTACATTTTACACGTGCGTCAGTATATGCCAAATCACATATTTACGAAAATAGTGTCTAGCGATACTTTTTTTTCGATTTAAACAAAGACACACAATACCTTTTACATTGCATTTAAGGACAGGAGATATGTAATCTTAAACCGGTTCAATATTTAATATTCCGAGAGATTTTCAAGAACAAAATGTAAGCGAAGAACGAATGTTTCCGTTCAATTTTTCATTTGAAACATTGCACTAGATAACAAATGATGCTTGATTGAATAACGTATTTCGAAGTAGGATTTCGATACATGCATTTAAAAACATAATTGTTAAGGAATTAACAGGGAGATAATATCTTTGGTACAAGGAGTTCTATCTAATGAACAGTAACTCCCGATACTTTGTCAAGGGCCATATTCGATCATCTACCAATTGTTCCAAAATATCACATTGGATTCTGATGTTGTCAAAATAAGGCTTGACATTATCACAATAGGCAATGGCCTTCTTCTGATTTTCTTTAATCTTATTGGCCTTTATCCTTGCATCGACCATCGCATCCGAATTTTTCTTCAGCGATACCAAGCTCTCTGCTATTTTTTCTATAATACCGGACTGTCCGTCAGAGAGACTCTTATGCGCTGCCCCGTAAATATCCTTTAGACCCAAAACATTCTTTATCAAAGTGTTCTGATATTCAATGGCCGCAGGAATTATATGATTATAGACCAACTCGCCCAAAACCCTTCCTTCAATCTGTAGATGCCTGACATAGGCCTCAAATTCTACATCTTGCCGCGCAGTAAGCTCTTTTTCGCTCATCACCCCCAAATCTTTAAAAAGGGCCAAGCTTTCTTTCGATGTCATAATTTTGAGGGCATTGGGCGTGTTCGCGTTATGACTCAATTTTCGCCGCCTGGCCTCTTTCTGCCAAGTATCGCCATATCCATCACCGTCAAAACGAATTCGTTTTGACGTCTTGATATACTCCCTTAGCACGTTGAAAATCGCCTCGTCCTTCTTGAGATTTTTCTTATCGATCAACCCATCGACTTCCTTTTTAAAATCCCGTAGTTGTTTTGCCACAATAGTGTTCAAAATGGTCATGGGTTTGGCGCAATTTGTCTTGGCCCCTACCCCTCTCATTTCGAATTTATTCCCTGTAAAGGCAAAGGGTGAGGTACGGTTCCTATCGGTATTGTCTAACAATATTTCAGGAATCTTCCCTACAACGTTGAGCTTGAGTTCGGTTTTTTCCTCGGGAGACAGTTTTCCTTTAGAAACCCCTTCCAATTCATCGAGTACGTGGCTTAATTGGCTTCCAACGAACACAGAGAAAATTGCCGGTGGCGCCTCATACTCCCCTAATCTTTCATCATTACTGGCCGAAGCGATAGCCGCACCAATAAGTTCTTCATACGTATCAACAGCCTTTATGGTAGTAATGAAAAAGGTAAGGAATTGTAGGTTTTTCATCGGTGTTGAGCCCGGACTAAGCAAATTTACACCCGAATCGGTGGCCAGTGACCAGTTATTGTGCTTACCCGAACCGTTTATGCCCGCAAATGGCTTTTCATGAAACAACACCCTGAAATTATGCTTGTCCGCCATCTTGTTCATAATGTCCATCAAAAGCTGATTGTGGTCGACAGCTAGGTTGGCCTCTTCAAAAACGGGCGCCAGTTCAAACTGGTTAGGAGCTACTTCATTGTGCCTTGTCTTTACCGGAATGCCGAGTTGTATACACTCCCGCTCCAAGTCTTTCATAAAACCTAAGGCACGTGACGGAATAACACCGAAATAATGATCGCCCAACTGTTGGCCCTTGGCAGCTGAACGACCAATGAGTGTACGTCCGGTCAAAGTGATATCGATTCGGGAATCGGCCAAAGCCTTGTCAAGTAAAAAATATTCTTGCTCCCAACCCAAGGTAGCATTCACTTTCGACACGTTTTTATCAAAATATTTCGCGACCGCCGTAGCTGCTTCATCGATAGCACTTAGTGCCCTTAAAAGTGGGGCCTTGTTGTCAAGGGCTTCACCCGTGTACGAAACAAAAATGGTGGGTATGCACAGTGTGGAATCATATACAAAAGCCGGACTCGTGGGATCCCAGGCTGTATAGCCTCTTGCTTCAAACGTATTTCGAATGCCCCCACTAGGAAAGCTCGACGCATCCGGTTCTTGCTGTACCAATTGCCTACCCCCAAATTTTTCTAGGGCTTTGCCATCGGGCAATAGATCAAAAAAAGCATCGTGCTTTTCGGCCGTACTACCGGTCAAGGGCTGAAACCAGTGTGTATAATGTGTCGCTCCGATTGAAATAGCCCATGTCTTCATCGCCTCTGCGATTTGATCCGCCATTTTACGGTCAATCTTAGAGCCCGAAAATATTGCACTACGAACGCTTTCTAATGCATCTTTGGTCAGAAATTGAAGCATTCGGTCCGCATTAAAGACTTTTGTAGCAAACATTTCTGAACGCTTTTCTTGTTCTTTAACAGGAATTTGCGGTCTATTCTGACTTTCGGAAATGGCTCGAAATCGTTGTTCCATCATTTGCATTTATTGTAATCCCGTCAAAATTAAGGGTTATGAATTTAATAATATATCCGCCAAAAATTATATTTCAGATAAAATACCCTCAAAAATACAGGGGCTTTGTAAATAATGGGTAGATAACTAGGAATTACCCCCCTTAAAATTAGGATAGTTCATCAAAAAACATAAATTTGTTTGTCTGAAAATAAAATTAACACACCAATATTATGAGTAAATCGAAATTAGAGTATTTATGGTTGGATGGTTATACACCAACTGCAAACCTTAGAAGTAAAACAAAAGTCGAAAACGATTTTAGCGGCAAATTGGAAGATTGTCCGATTTGGGCTTTCGATGGTAGTTCTACAAAACAGGCAGAAGGCGGTTCTTCGGATTGTCTTTTAAAACCTGTAGCCATATTTCCGGACCCTGCACGTAAAAACGGATATTTGGTAATGACCGAAGTCTTGAATCCAGACAGTACCCCCCATGTATCGAATTCACGAGCGACCATTAATGATCCCGATGATGATTTCTGGTTCGGTTTCGAACAGGAATATTTTATAATGGACAGGGATACCGGTCTTCCATTGGGCTTCCCAGTTGGAGGATATCCAGGACCTCAGGGAATGTACTACTGTTCCGTTGGTGGGAAGAACACCCATGGTAGGGCTTTCGTAGAAGAGCACGCGGACCTATGTATAGAGGCCGGACTAAATTTCGAAGGTATAAACCAAGAAGTGGCCAGTGGGCAGTGGGAATTTCAATTGTTCGCCAAAGGTGCCAAACTAGCTGGTGATGAAATGTGGGTAGCCCGATATTTGTTACAGCGTCTCACCGAGAGCTATGGCTACTATATTGAATTCCATCCAAAGCCGGTCAAGGGAGACTGGAACGGATCCGGAATGCACGCCAACTTCTCCAATACCGTTTTAAGAACCTGTGGTTCCAAAGAAATTTACGAGAAAATTTGTGAGGCCTTTAGACCAGTTGTAAAAGAACATATCGCAGTTTACGGTGAATTTAACGACCAACGTTTGACCGGAAAACACGAAACTGCTTCTATCGACGATTTCAGTTATGGTGTATCCGATAGGGGTGCTTCGATACGAATTCCTATTATAACCGTCGAAAAAGGTTGGAAAGGTTGGTTAGAAGACAGAAGACCTGCTTCAAATGGTGACCCTTACAGCATTGCTGGAAGAATTGTGAAAACCGTAAAATCGGCCAATATCACAGCTTAACCTTTAAGTCAGAATTAAGAAAAACCGTCTTTGGTAATGTTACTAGAGACGGTTTTTTTTGCTGATAAAGGAAGTGGAAATAGCGTTTTTTGGCAATCCGTTCGAACACAAGTTCACCGAATTATGTGTAACCAATTAGCATAATAAGAAACTATATTAAAAATTGTAACAACAACACGCAGGCATAATTTTTAACACCTGAATCCCCAATACTCTCAGCTTAGTATAATTTCACTTTGCGATTTAAATTTAAAAAAAAGTAATACTGAAGCCAAGAATTAAAACTGATCTAAGGATTTAACTACGCTTTTAATTTTTGCCCATCAAAAATAAAAAGTATATTTTTTATGCCTAACTTGTTATTATTGTATTAATTACAGTATCCGTATTTACCGAAACTGTAAAGTGAATTTGCTGTATAAATTTATAAGAAGTCAAAATAATTTATAATTGCAGTTCGAAAATTAACAGTCAGTGATGAATCAGCGTTCGGTATAACCTATGATGGCCGGTTGGAAATTAACTCAAGTGCTAAATAAATAAACGACTACGATTAAAAATTACCCCGATACATTAAAATACCAGCTTTTTATATAGGGTACACGTAATTTTATTGTAATTTTCCCGGCAATCGCATAATCCCTTCCACGTCATATACTGAGCGAACTCTATATGCAGGAATGACATCAACAATATTCATAATAAATTCCATCTTGGTTTACTTCAGCTTCAATAAAGCCGAAGGCGAACGCCATATAAGTATGGGAACAATATTAAAAAGATATATCCATGAAAATAGTAATCCTATCCCAAAACGCCAACCTTTATTCTACCAAGCGTCTTATCGAGGCCGGAAAGAAAAAAAAGCATGATATGGTCGTTGTAGACCATTCAAAATGTGACCTAATTATAGAGAAGAAAAAACCAGGTATAAGTTACAGAGGCGAAGCGCTCTCTGGAATAAACGGTGTAATACCGCGTATTGGCGCATCAATTACATTCTATGGTACTGCCGTCGTTCGCCAGTTCGAGATGATGAAGGTATTTACCGCAGTGGAGTCTCAGGCGTTAGTACGATCACGGGATAAATTACGGAGTCTGCAGGTGCTATCAAGAGCTGGCTTGGGTCTTCCGAAAACGGTATTTAGTAATTATTCTAAAGATGTTGGGGCTATAATAGATGAAGCTGGCGGGGCACCGGTAGTCATAAAACTTCTAGAGGGTACCCAGGGTCTAGGGGTTGTTTTAGCTGACAATCGCAACTCCGCAGAATCTATTCTAGAGGCATTCAACGGCCTAAAAGCACGTGTAATCGTTCAAGAATTCATTAAGGAAGCCAAAGGTGCGGATATTCGGGCTTTTGTAGTTGACGGGGTAGTTGTAGGTGCCATGAAACGCCAGGGCAAAGAAGGGGAGTTTAGGTCTAACCTACATCGAGGGGGTTCAGCCAATATCATCGAACTATCCGATGAAGAAGAAAACGCAGCCATCAAAGCGGCCCGGGTAATGGGCTTGGGTGTCGCAGGTGTAGACTTACTGCAATCGGAGAGAGGACCTTTGATTCTCGAGGTCAATTCATCACCAGGCTTAGAAGGTATCGAAGCTGCAACAGGAAAAGACATCGCCGGTCTAATCATCAAGTATGTAGAACGGAATGCGGAACACTAAGATTGAAATCCTAGGCCAAACTATTACCAAGGGAAAAGGAGCACTCGTAAATTTGGATATCGCCAAATTACATACGCGCACCAAAATACAAGTGCCCATTATTATTGAAAGGGGGAAAAAAGATGGACCCACCTTACTGATTACCGGGGGAATTCATGGCAACGAAATCAATGGTATTGAAATTGTCCGTCAACTGGTAGCCAAAAAATACAATAAACCCGATTCCGGAATGGTCATCTGTATTCCTGTGGTCAACGTGTTCGGTTTTCTAAACCAAAAGCGACAATTTCCTGATGGTCGTGACCTTAACCGCGTTTTTCCAGGAAGTCCACGTGGATCACTGGCCAGCAGGTTTGCATATCACATTATTAAGGAAATCGTGCCACTGGTGGATTATTGTATCGATTACCATACAGGTGGCGACAGTAGGTTCAATATGCCACAAATTAGGGTGGGTGCTGAAGACTCCGAAAATCTAGCTCTCGCCAAAGTTTTCAATCCCCCGTTTATCATTCAATCGGCACGAAGAGAAAAATCGTTTCGGGAAACTTTACACAAATTGGATAAAAAGGTACTTCTTTTTGAGGGGGGCAAATCCATACACATAGATAAAGTGGTTACCCAAATGGGTATTGCAGGGGCCTTGCGTATTATGCAGCACTTGGGGATGCGGCGTTTTGATAGAGAAATCGATGAGCTGGTCGTTAAGGAATTCGAACCGGTTATTTTGCACAACACACAATGGATTCGTGCCAAGTATTCAGGGATGTTCCACCCTTTTGTTGATTTAGGGAAAAAAGTGAAAAAAGGGGATACTTTGGGCAGTATTTCAGGACCGTTCGGATATTTTGAGCGTAAAATAAAGGCACCACATACGGGATATCTTATTTGCATCAATGAAGCGCCCATTGTTACACAGGGGGATGCTATTTTCCATGTATCCATAAATTGATTGTTCAAAAATCAAAACCAAAACCTATTTTTATGAAACTGAAAACACCACATATCTCGTTAAAAGCTCCAAATATGGCACGTTTCGTAACTAAAAAAAAGGAGCATATTGGCCTAGCACCCGACGATATTTCGTTTCGTGGGGAAAAGAAAATGGATGAGGTGGTGCTCAGATTGGTGGATTTCGACGCAGACAACTTAGAGGAGACTACGGTAGCCTCGGTTCAAGATGTGCTACCTTATAAACTAAAGGAAACGGTTACCTGGTTTAATATTGATGGTTTGCACGATAATGGGGTCATCGAAGCGATAGCCGATGGTTTTGACCTAGATCATTTAGTACTTGCCGAGGTCATGGATATGCATGCTAGGGCCAACGTGCAAGAATTTCAGGATTGTATCGTTATCTCGATTAAAATGCTGCAACAAGATCCCGAAACCGAACTGATCTCAGTAGAAAATCTAAGTTTAATTCTGACCGACACGGTTCTGTTGTCCTTTCAAGAAAAACGGGGCGATGTCTTCGATCCAGTTCGCGAGCGCATCCGAAGTCAGAAGAAACGCATTCGCAATAGCAATGTTGATTATTTGGCATTTGCCCTTCTAGATATCGTTGTAGATAACTATATCTACATTATCGGAGTGTTGGGAGAGAAAATCGAGATGCTAGAGGAGAATTTACTTTCAGAGCCCAAAAAAAGTACTATCGACGAAATATATACCTACAAGCGGGAATTAAACTTTTTACGTAAAAACATTACGCCGGCTAAAGACATGATTATGAGTCTATCCAAAATAGATTCGGAACTGATCAGTGACAGCACCCACATTCATTTTCAAGAATTGTTAGACAACATTTGTCAAGCCACCGATTCTTCAGAAACCTATCGCGAAATACTTTCGGATCAGTTGAATATTTATCACACTACCATCAGTAGCAAGCTGAACGATGTTATGAAGTTTTTGACTATTTTTTCGGTAATCTTTATTCCGCTGACCTTTATCGCCGGAATTTATGGGACAAATTTCGAAGTAGTTCCCGAATTAAAATATGAGTATAGCTACTTTATAATGTGGGGTGTAATGATAGTAGTCGCTATTGGTATGTTGATTTATTTTAAATATCGGAAATGGTTGTAGGTTCAGCGGTATTGGTGATGCCGCGACCTTAGATTGAACCACTCGCGAAATACTACCTCCATCTCGAAAAGTACACAAAGCTCTTCACAAGTCATAGAAAGCTTATTTTATAAACCAATGGCCGCTTATCAAATAAAGCGGCCATTGGTTTATGTTTATTCTTTGTGAGCTTAAAGAGTGAGGGGTTGAAGCCCATATTTCTCGATTCAGCAACTCAATCTTTCTACCATAATATCGGTCCGGTTCCCAAATACTTTTCTGCGATAGGCTGATAATAATCGCGAACCTCCTCAAGTTCATAGATTTTTTGACTCTTTGTATAAAGGTCGTATTTGTTGAAGTCTTTTATTAATTCAAGATACTTTGCATCTGTATCATTGAGCAAAGGCTTGTAACTACCACCGGTGTGCCAAGGATAAAAAGAATGGTAACGGATCATGACCATGGCTTCGGCAGGAAGTTTATTCGCCTCGTGATTATTCAAGACCTGAAAAAGATATTCGTCATGCCCCCAAGCTAAGTTCAAGTTGTCTAGTCCACACCCTTTTTCATAGATTCCTGTGGGTGTATTATATCGCTCATCCTGCATATCTGGATTTAAGGCATTGAACTCAGGATACACACACGTATCGGGAAGTTCGCAACCTACAACAAAAACATCGCCAACCGTACCCCATTGTTCGTCTTGACTGGTACCGTCTTCATCGCTTCCCCATAGGAACATCACTTTCCCCAAGTCATGTATCAAACCGGTTAATTGCATCCAATCTGGACGATTGTCGGCGCGAATGGCCTCGGCACTTTGAATCAAGTGCTGCACATTCGGCAAGTCGAGATCAGGATCGCTTACGTCGATAAGATCATTCAAATGACCCATAGCTTCCCAGAGTCCCATTGGCTTGTCGAAATTCAGATATTTTTTGTGCATGCGTTGCACGTAATCATAAGTCTGGTTCTTCCGCATCTTTCGATAGTGCTCTTTTACAGCGGCTTTTACATCGACGGCTTCGTAGTTTCTAAATGTTTTTGTTTCCATTATATAAAATTCAAATTGAGGTACTATCCATATTGTATATACTTCCTTTTCTATACATTACCCAGGACAAGATACAAAATAACCGTAAATACTACTAAAAAAAGGCTGAACGGCTTGGCATGTTTCCAAGGCTTCAAATCGAGTTTCCCCGAATCTACCATTTCAAATTTCGCCTCCCTAACAAAAAATCGGGAAGCCAAATGCATGATAAGAATGTTGAGCACGAATTCAATACCCCATATATGGACAAAGTGGAGTTTCACTTGTATCACGTAGTACATTATAATGTAAAACAGGAGGCCGAACAGTAGTCCAATTTTAGCTCCGGCGGCGGATACCCTTGGAAATAGGAACCCGGCAATGATGACACTTGCAATGGGAATGAAAAAAATTCCGTTAAGCTGTTGCAAAAGCTGGTAAAGACCTTCAGGGGCGTTCGCTACGAACGGAGCAATCAATATAGCGAATAGGGCCAGTATTGCTGAAGTCCATCTGCCCAAGAAAACCAACTTCGCTTCGGATGCATCCTTTTGGATATACCTTTTGAAAATATCCAAACTGAAAACCGTGGCCGCGCTATTCAGCGCAGAGTTGAACGTACTAAGTATGGCGCCCATCATTACGGCAACAAAAAAGCCCGTCAACCAAAGTGGCAACACTTTTTTGACCAAAAGCGGATACACATTATCGGGGGAATCGTAAAGACTTTCCCCAAAATAATAGAAACCGATCAAACCGGGCAAAACGATGACCAAGGGTACTAAAATTTTTAATAGGCCGGTGTAAAGCAATCCTTTTTGTGCCTCCTTCAAATTCACAGCACCCAATACCCGTTGTATGATGGACTGATGCATTGTCCAAAAATAAATTTGGTTGATCATAAGACCGGTAAATAACACTTCAAATGGCAGAATAGACGTACGTGCCCCTTCCCCTACTCCAGGTTCGTGACTGATAACATTGAACTTTTCAGGACTGTTGTTAAATACTGCGCCCAATCCATCAAAAAGATTTCCCTCACCAATCGACAATAAGGCAAGAATTGGAACCAGCAGACCTGCTACCAGTAAACCGAAACCGTTTATAGTATCTGTGTAGGCTACCATTTTCAATCCCCCGAAAATAGCATAAACCGCCCCGATGGTACCAACGATAATGATGGTTATCCAAATGCCTTCGTTCGTGGTTACGTTCAAAAGTTCCGAAATTTCGAAAATGGCCTCGATATTCAGCGCACCTGTATACAATACGATGGGCAGCAAGGTTACAACAAAAGATAAAATCAAAAGCAGTGCGACCAGGGTGCGTGTCAGACCATCGAAGCGCTTTTCTAAAAATTCAGGAATGGTGGTCAGTCCCATTTTTAAATACCGAGGTGCGAAATATAATGCGGCAATAACTAGGGCTAATGCGGAAGTTACTTCCCAAGCAATAATGATAGCTCCATTTCGATACGATGAACCGTTCATACCGACCAAATGTTCGGTTGAGATATTGGTTAAAAGCAAAGATCCCGCTATCACAATTCCCGTCAGTGAACGGCCGCCCAAAAAATAACCGTCTTGCGTATTGAGTTCGTCACGTCTTAGCTTCCAAGTTGCATAGAAGGCCACGAAACCTGTAAATAAGAGAAATGTAAATAGTGCCATGCGGTAAAAATAGCGAAAAATTGGGATGTTTGGTTTTAGGTTTCTACAGTAAAATTGGTCCACTTTATGGAGAGGTAATTAGCTACAAAATGTATCGTCAAAAGTAAAATACCTGAAAACTAATCTTTTGATTTTATTGAATAGGTAAAACAGTAATCGATTTAAAAAAAGGAATAAATGGAAGGTCTTAAAATTAATACAGCATTGTTAATGAAATCACGCAGGTTTCATAATGCCAAGGAAATTCTATGAAAAGACTTTCTAACCAAAGTAGAAAGCTTTGAAGCAATTGTAAAAAGTAAAGCTAAAAACCAACACCTGTATTTTTGACAGTGGAGATAACGAAAAAAAACAGGTTAATCAGACTAAATTCCAAAACGTAAGGAATTTTAATTTTCAGGTGTTTTTGGATTATACTAAGATTCGATTCCCGCTGATAGAAGATAGACTAATGTTAAAGAAACTGAGGGTGTAATGCTACATTTTATTTATAGCAAATGGAAATACCAATACGGAGCTGCGTATGGATGCTAACGAACCTAGTTATAATAACCTCAAGCTTAGGCTAAGTAGAAATTCGGCTGATTATTTAGATATGAAAATCATACAAAAGAAACTTCATTAACAGGAATCATGGATGATTTGGCAACGTGGGAGCTATGATATGACTGAAATTGTCCAAATGTTCAGTGTTGCTATTCTTTTCACCGGCAAAGATACGGTCGACTATCGTAGCACAAACTAGATCCCATCGACCTTGAAAGCGACGAAAGTAGATAAAACAAAAAAAGTTGATAGTTATTCCATCAATACAGCTTCTCTTCTAAAGGAAAAGGATATTTGAGTGCTCTTTAGAAATCATGATTTGGATGGTATAATTATGTATGAAAACCATAAACCCTTTGTTACAACCATTTGTAGAACTGCATAATTGTCCTAAGTTATTTTATAAAGTGTACGCCCTACTATCAGAAATTATCTACACAATATACTTGATACGCTACAGTTAGCTAAATTCGAAGTTAATACCGTAAGTTATTTCCTATATATGAACCGTTAACCACTTCTAAATCATTATCTTGTCCCAAAATTATAATAAAAGTGAGCCTTGATTACAATCTATATGCCTTATTCGAGACTGTAGGATTTTTACAGGCAACTACGCTTGGCTTCCTGTTGATATTACTAAACAGAAATAGATATAGAAGTACACTATTTTTGGGTATCTTTTTATTACTATTTGGTTTGGAGACTATTACCAACATTTTAAACAGTCTAAAGGTGTATGACCAATACCCAAATGTATATCTGCTACCCTTTGACTTTTTTTGGCTACATTTTCCCATTTTCTATATTTACGTACACCAAATCAGTATTTTTTCTGAGGAGAAAACGAAATATTGGGTGCTCTACCCCGGGATTGCAGCATTCATCTTGCAAGTTTCCATCTTCTTATTGCCCTACTCAACCAAGGTAGCAATAACCGAAAGTTTGGGATACGATATTTATTTTAGCACCAAGATAATTTACGGCTTGATTATCGGTATCTATACATTACGGCTTTTATCGAACCATAAAATCGAAGTTCACAATCATTTTTCCATGGTCGAATCGAAAGAATTAACTTGGGCACGCTTATTTCTTATCTATAATATTTGCGGTTTTGTATTGGGCAAAGTTTTCGCGTACGCGTTTACGGACAGTACATTCAATAAGGTTTTCTTTGCAACATTCGATTTGATTTTAATTTATTGGGTTTCGTATCATGGGGTGGAGCAGCGAAATATTCTGTCTTTACTTGCTAAAAAAAAGGATTTTGAAAACGATTTACCAAAACTATCTCTAAAGACCGATTTACCTACGTTATCAAAAGACAAGTTAGAAAGGCTCATGAAAAATATCGATGACTATATGCAAAATGTAGAACCTTTCATAGATGCCGAATTAACCATTGTCGACCTCGCCACGCAATTTGAAGTCCACCCCAAGCGAATTTCTACCGTAATTAATATGATTTGCCATCAGAATTTTAATACGTACGTTAATCAATTTCGGATTCGTAAAGCCGAAAGACTTCTGGAAGATTCCGATTATGAATTGCTTAGTGTCGAGGGAATTGGCAATAAGGTGGGCTTTAATAGCAAAAGTGCCTTTTATGCGGCCTTTAAAAAGTTTACAGGAACCACGCCTTCCAAATATAAGGAAGATGCCATATCTTGAATATTGCATATAGCCATGTAAGTCAAATTATCCCGTTCACAATGATGAATTTTTATCTTTCAATAGATGCCAAAATTGAAAACTTACGAAGAAACCTAGTCAGTTATTAGGTAGTAAGGACTTCAACTTACATCAATATTCTTTGAGTGAATATCGGAAATTAAAACTTTAGGAATAGAAGCTAATACCGCGTTAACCTTTAAATGCAACAGGTATTGATTCCTGATAAAATCGGAGATATCCCTATAAATGGGCTATCCCGTACTGAATTCCGAATTCCGAACGTCTTGTAAGGCCATTAATTAGGATAACTGCTATTGATATTTGAATATTTGCACCAGACAAATTCCCAATACGACAACCGAATACTAAACCATGAAAAATGATGATGAAAGGCAGTGGGTTTTTCTGGCATTTATTTGGTGTCTGTTCTTATTATGGGAATTGCAGTTACAGACTGCAACAGCTCTAGATAAGAGCTATGAGGTTCGGTATGATCTTATGGTGTTACCCTTTATTTTGCTCCTCACTTTTTATGTATTGTATTCCCAAATAATAAAAAAGCGAAAAAACCCAAAGAAATGAAATGTGTAGAACTAAATCCCGTTGGAAATTTTGGTCCTTGGGAAGCGTCTAAATTACGGGAATTAAAGAAAAAAAAACTCGATAATAGTATTGGTCAAAAGTTGCTTTTCGAAAATAATACCATAAAGGTTTGGGAAGTTGTTCTTTTCCCAGGAGAGCGTTTACCCTTTCGAAAAATTAGTGGCAACTACAACCTCACATCTATTACGGAGGGCCTGGCCGTAAGTCGTTATGCCAATGGTAAAATTTCGCTGGTACGGATAAAGGAAGGCGACTCGATGTTCATGAAACACGATGGCCAAGAAAGCATATATGACTTTGAAAACATCGGCGAGAATATATTATTTTTACATGCCATGGAATTTAAACCTTTATTGGAAAAAACCTACGGCTTGCAGAAAGGATCGAAAATGTAAATCCTAATTATAACCAACCTAGGTACTGTACATTAAGTTGACTCCATACTTGGTGACTGTTACCATTAGGTATAGTTCCCCCATAGTTTACCAATGTAAGAGAGTTAACTCACGAAAACCATCCTTTAATCAGGATGGTTTTCTATTTTTGATATATGCATATAATTTCTACAAATCTAGGTGAGCCGGTAACTTTTGTCTGGAACGGTGCAGAAGAACAAACCGGTATCTTTAAATACCCCGTTTCAGAACCCTTATCCTTAGGTAGAACTGATGTGGATAAAGACAGCGTAATCGACCGCAAGCATCACGCAGGCATCAATAAGGCATGCTACTTGTTCGCTGGGGATGACTATCCGTTTTGGAAAGAATTGTATCCAGACCTAGAATGGGATTGGGGTATGTTCGGTGAAAACTTGACCGTTGATGGTTTAGATGAAACTATCCTTCGTATCGGGGACGTTCTACAAATAGGAAGTGCTGTTGTTCAAATTTCACAACCGAGGGAGCCTTGTTATAAACTTGGCGTACGTTTTAAAAATCAAGATATCCTAAAAAAATTCATTGCACGTGGTAAATCTGGAACGTATGTGCGTGTATTGGAGGAAGGCGAGGTTAAAAATGGTGATAATGTGGTCGTCATCAAGCGCTCAACCAATACGCTGACCGTAAAACAATTTTTTAATTTACTTTACGATAAAAAAAACATCCTGATATTTTACGGTTATTCATGGAAAATAATGCGGTGCCAGAATATAAAAAGGTGAAGATGCGGAAATATTTATGAAAACAATTCTTAAATAAAAAATCCTTAAACATAATTTTAATTCCGTGAATTCTGTTTGAGTTTGACTTAAAATGAGCTGGAGAATCCCAGAAAAATTTCTGTTATCGCAAATTATATTTTTAATTTAATGATTCAGACTTCCTAATAAGAGAAATTACAGCTTATTCCTAACATCCAAATTTTATGTCCATGGTAGTTTGGCCTTTGGTTTTAATATCAAGCTTAGTGATAGAAAATTAATGGGTAAATTTTATAAAGGATGAAGTAATTCCCATTTAAAAATGGCTTCTACGTAAATGTAGTTGTCAAAATAATTACAACCCAAATTTAAATGAATTTAAACGTATTGATGATGATAACCTCACCTTGGCACCTATATCTTATGGCTGCTATGTACATCTTTGCCGGGGGAATGCATTTTATTAAGCCGAAGGCTTATCTACGTATCATGCCAAGATATCTACCTAAGCATTCGCTTTTGGTGGCACTCAGCGGTATGGCAGAAATCGTATTAGGGATTGGATTGTGCTTTCAGGCCACTAAAAATCTATCCATTTACGGCATTATGCTTATGTTAGTTGTATTTCTACTAGTTCATTTCTATATGCTTTCTGGGGAAAAGGCTTCTGCCGGTATTCCAAAATGGATTTTAATTTTAAGAATCCCCCTTCAATTCGGACTAATGTACTGGGCTTGGTGGTATTTAACATAGTCGTAACAACAAACCTTAGAGAAGGCCTGCCCCCTGTAATCCAATTTATATTCCATCCGTTAGCGTATAGGTCATAGTTAAATAATAAAAGGGAATAAAGTCCCTTTTATTCAATCAAATCTTATGTTCTATTTGAACAAAACTTCATGTCGGTACGTATCATTACTATCTTCAATAATTATGATATAGTTTCCTCTGTAAGTTTGAGCCAAATTATAAGTCTTTTGTATTACTGCATCGTTTACGATAACTGAATTTAATTCACGCTCTCGGGCATCGTATAGTTGTATTGAAACATCATTGGCACCTTTATTCAAAAAAAGAACGGAAAGCTTAGTACCATTTAATCGTACTAAAGGTTTTAGGGTTTCTTTTTTACTCATAATTTTAAACTCCGACTTATTTTTAATAACGGTATATGCCATTTTTCGAAGAGCATCATCGGTCTGAAACGTATATGTGCCGTCAGAAAATCGTTTCATGTCCAATTCCTTAACCCCTTTTTGCGTATCTACAATGGTTTCAGTGTAGATGACGGTGTTCGTATGGTCCGTTAATTTCAATGAAGTGATTTCCGCACGATATGAGATTTGTAAAATTAGGGTTTTAGTTGATTCATCAGCGACAAGTAATGGAGATGCTTCGGAAGCCTTAGTTGTAAAACCGGAGAGGGACAAAAAAACGAATAAAATTGCCTGCTTAAAATAATTTCTCATAAGAATTGGGATTTGCATATTTACCGGGTAGATAAAAAATTAATTATTATTCAAGTTCAATGAGAATAACGAGGTTAATTCAACTTCTATTTAAATTTTTCGATGAAATAGCAACCAATACGATAAAAAGACCCCGAAGATTATAGAAAATCTTCGGGGTCAAACTCAACTCAACTAAAGCTAACTTTCTTTGGTATTAATTAATTAGGATATTCTCATAATACGTGTTTTCATTATCCTTAACAACAACAGTATATTGGTCGTTGTAAGCGTTGTTAAAGTTCATTGCCTTTTCGATAATCATTTCATTTTCACGCTTTTCAGTAAAAACAAGACGGTTACTACTATCATAAATCTCTATCTTAACATCTTTTTTGCTTAGGTTCAAAAGATTAAGATAAACGATTTGGTCTTTGATTTTGAAGACTGGTTTCGCATTTTCTTTTCTACTTACGATTTCAACATCGGAATTTCGTACTGAAATTGTGTATGTCACTTTTCTCAATGCATCTTCGGTAGTAAAATAGTAATTTCCATCCGCTACGTTCTCAAGATTGAACTTTTTGGAATATGAAATTGCTGAAACGCTTTCGGAATAGATGATATGATTCTCAGCGTCGAATAGTTTTATAAAAGTTTCCTTTTGGGCGTCCATTTCAAAAACCAAGCTTTTAGATTCTTTTTTACTTTCCAAGCTCAATTTTTCATCGTTTGCCATACTTGTAGCCGTTGCGAACATAAGGGCTATCATTGCTGCAGTTCTTATAACTTTTTTCATAATTTTTTGCTTTTAATACTGCGGTTAAGCAGGTAGGGTTAATAATCAGTTACAAATCTACCCACATTGTTAGCATCTCACTACTGTTCGATTTTCCAATTTATGTTCTATTTTACCATGTAAGACCATTCGAAAACACACTAAAGGTAATTTAGAACATAATTAGGTTAATTTTGTAAAGTTTTTCTGATATGGCTGTTGTAACTTTGTGATATGGAAAAGACACCTACCCTTCTTCAAAAACCGGCTTTTGAGGCTATAGAACCAAATTTTGGCCATTCATATACCTATCAAAAATTCGATGCGCACAAGAACAACAAGAATACTGTATGGCATTACCATCCAGAGATAGAACTTGTGTATGTCAAGGGTGGTTCTGGTAAGCGTCAAATAGGTAGTCATGTATCCTATTATTCAAAAGGTGATCTTATTCTTATCGGAAGTAATCTTCCCCATTGTGGCTTCACCGACAAACTGACCGGTAACGACAGTGAAACGGTCATTCAAATGAAACAGGATTTTCTGGGCAATGATTTTTTTAATATTCCGGAAATGAGAAAAATTCAATCGCTCTTCGAGATGGCCAAAGGGGGCATCTCCTTTTCAGGAAAGACCAAACGTAAGATTGGGGAGAAAATGGAAATTTTGGAATACCAGACCGATTTTCAACGCCTATTGTCCATTTTGAACATTCTAAACGAATTAGGAAGTGCGAAAGAATTCAAGATATTGAACGCAGAGGGATTTTCTATAGAAACGGAAGTCAAGGATAACGATCGTATCAATGTTGTGTTTAACCATGTCAAGACCAACTTTAAGGAAGAAATAACTTTGAGCGAAATCGCCGATATGGTCAGTATGACGGTGCCATCCTTTTGTCGCTATTTTAAAAAAATAACCAATAAGACCTTTACTCAGTTCGTCAACGAATATCGTCTGGTACACGCCTCAAAACTACTGGCCGAGCAGCCCTTGAGCATTACCGAAGTCTGTTTTGAAAGCGGATTTAACAACTTCTCCCATTTTAATAAACAGTTTAAGGCATTTACGGGGCAGAATCCTTCAGAGTATCGTAGTCAGCTAAAAACCGTTTTTAAATAATCATAATCTGCATTAAAATTTTATTAGAGACAGGCTTACAGGGAAGTCAATTTTTAAGAATAAAATGAACGAACTTTTTCCGAAAACGAATCGATTGAATCTCCCGGATTCGGATATCACCTATTTTCCAAATTTTTTAGACGAAGACATAGCGAATGGGTATTTTGAGTGTCTGAAGAAGGAGGTCCCTTGGCAGCAAGATAATATCAAGGTATTCGGAAAGGTTTATCCCCAACCTAGACTGACTGCTTTATATGCTAATAATGGTAAACCCTACTCCTATGCTAACGTTACTATGCAAGCGTACGAGTTTTCGGATGTTCTTTTAAAAATCAAGGAACTGATAGAGACCAAGACCGACCTGAAATTTACGACCTGCTTATTGAACCGCTACCGCAATGGCAAAGACAGTAATGGATGGCATGCCGACAATGAAAAGGAATTAGGTTTAAACCCGGTCATTGCTTCTATTACATTGGGTCAAGAACGCTATTTTCATCTTAAACATCGAACGGATAAAAACAGTAAGCACAAATTACTATTAGAACATGGCAGTCTTCTGTTGATGCAAGGGGCCACCCAGCACCATTGGCTGCACCAGATTCCCAAAACTGCCAGACCCATTGGAGAGCGGATCAACCTGACCTTCCGGGTTATTTTGTAATGTCCGATAAATTTTTTTCGGGACTAAAAACAAAAAAATCGACTTTAAAAAAGTCGATTCCTTTTGGTGGGACCCTGGTTTAAAAGTCAGTAACTATCTTTAGCCATCGGGTAACGACTAATTTCCTCGCAACAAACTTCACTACTATAACTTTGAAATGTAGATTTACGTATTATAGATCGTCAAATATCAAGTTTATGGGTTAAACGGAAAATTTAGTGGGCACAAATGGTGCTTTCCAAATTTGTACATTCGCTTACATATGGAAAAAGAATTTACCGAGCGCGAACTGGACCGAATCATTGAAATGGCCTGGGAAGATCGAACCACATTTGAAGCTATCAATTTTCAATTCGGTATTTCTGAACAGGAAGTCATCGAAATCATGCGCCGCGAGATGAAACTTAGCAGTTTTAAAATGTGGCGTAAAAGAGTGCAAGGTCGAAACACCAAGCATGAAAAGTTAAGGTCTGATGATATTAGTAGATTTAAAAGTTCGCGCCAAAAGAATATTTCTGGAAATAAAATTGCAAAGCGATGATGAAAAGCAACTTGCGATTATATTCTCTATGATGTAACTGTATTTATAGCTCAATTTTACACATAAAAAAGTCGTTTTCCTATATAGTAATCCTAACTAAATACACTGTAAATGAAATTAAACTATACCATCGAACCCATTAAATTCGAAACTATTGAAGAACTGCCCGGAGCATGGACGGATGATGATTACAAGCAATTACTTGATGGCATGGAATATGGCGATGCATCTGATCTTTCTTCTCAAGAGTTAAAGGAAATGTGTATGTTGTCTTTATCGGACAATGAGCCTAATGAAGCAGCGAGTACCGTATTGGCCCATGTTTTTGGTGAGCGATTGAACCAGGGACAAATAGATAATTTATCCCATGAAATGGAAACTGAAAAAATGTGGGAAGAATATGCCGAACTATCTATGCACGAGGAATTTTTTAATGCAACGCAGCTTTTGTATAAAGCATACAATGGGAAGTTTCCCCACCCCGAAGCCATACGGTTCAAGATGAAGGTGACCTCTCAGGAGAAAACGGGTTTAAGTGTTTTCGACACCGATGTAGAAACCGCATTAATTCGTCTTCTCGTTCAGGATATGCCCGATAACACCTTGATAAGACGGCTTTTCGATGAAGAATTGAAGGCTGGCGATTTTAAGGATGCGAAAGATATTATTTGGCAATATAAAAAGGAAGAAGGTACTGAAAATAGCCAAGTTTTCGAAATTATATCATCCAGTTACTGGTTTGACGACCTTAAGTATGCTGAAAATTTTGATGCAAGCCTTGAAATAGAGGAAGATTGATTCGCCAATACAAGTGTATTATCTGACCGTTAAATAGATGAACGTCACATAAATTCCAACCAAAATAAGACCATCGCGCCAATTAAGGCGTAGGCCTTTGGGTATAAACACCAATGGTAAAATTAAGAACGAGATACCGAGCATCCAAAAGATATCATTGGTCAGCAAGCCGGTATCCATTACCCTTATGGGTGTGATTATTGAAGTTATACCCAACACGGCCAGCAGATTGAAAATATTTGAACCGATAAGATTTCCTAATGAAATCGCTTTCTCTTTTTTAATTACCGCAATGATAGAGGCTGCCAATTCAGGTATGCTCGTACCTACGGAAACTACTGTTACCGCAATCACTCTTTCACTTACACCGTATATCTCGGCAAGGCCAACGGCTCCATTGATAAGTAGTTCTGAGCCACCCCATAAGGCGACACCACCAATTCCTAAAAATAGAATGGTCTTATAGAGTGGAAGGGCTGTATCGTCTTCAGGCAATTCGTCTACCACCGCCGGTTTTTGATAGCGTAACAGGTACACTAAAAATAGAAAAAGTACGACGACCATAATTATGCCTTCATATCGTACTAATTCCCCATCAAAATATATGAATCCGAAAAACAGAAGCGAAGCCAACATCATTACTGGCCAATCAGTGATGTAAAAACTGCGCTGTACATCTATGCTCCCTAAAAGCGTTGTTATTCCTAAAACTAAACCTAGATTGGCGATATTGGAACCTACTACGTTACCCAAGGCCAAATCGGGAAAACCATCTAGAGCAGATTTTATACTCACTATAAGCTCTGGTGCCGATGTTGCAAAAGAAACCACCGTCATACCAATCACAATCTTGGGGATATGTAATCGTAATGAAAGGGCAACTGCAGCTTTTAACAGCCAATTACCGCCCGCAATTAAAAATAATAGGCCGAGAACGATAAAAAGAAGATTTTGCATGGACAGATTTGTATGAACTTGCGGCAAATATATGCGAACAATTTAAATTTTGTCTATTCTTTTGGCTAGGTCGATTAGCAGTCCAGCAAAACTAGGAAAGGTATTTTAAAGGATGAAAATCACCGAAAACCCTCTATTTTCCAAAAAATGCTCCTTGCAGTTCTAAAAACATCAAGAATGTTGCCTACAAAAATTATACTTTAATATAAGAAACAACCTTTAAAGTTTCAATCTGAAACTATGACCAAGGCAAGTAGTTCGAAATAGAAATAACATACGTCTTTTTAATTATATTATCATATTCAAATGCATTAATTCGAATTCAATTGTTAGGAAGTAAATATGCTTTTTATATATCTTGAATGAATAATCGATTATTGAGTACTATTTGCTCTATCCTTTTCAGTGTTTTTTTAAATGACAGAAAGGACTAACTCTAAAAACCGAACACTATGATTACACTTGCTAAAATTTTAGTATTTCTTCTAACATCACTGATCATGATGTTGGTATAAGTTGAATCATATAGGCCTATATTACAAATAAGAATTACCCTTGGTGGTGGTTCTTATGTTTTTACAGATTTCAAATGTTAACTTAACTTCGTCAACGATTCTTTTAATTTTCTCATTGCAATACCATTTGTATAAAAGCTCAAGATTTGAAAAGTATAAGGTACTTTCACTTAGTTATTTATATTTGTAGCAATTGAAGCGGTATGAAAAAAGCATTATTTAGATTTTTGGCAAAGGTCAATAAGCGGTTGCTTCCATCATACTCCAAAAAGCAACTAGACCTTTCGAAAGCATCGAAATTACAGATGGCGCTTATCGGGTGGCGGTACTTTGTCACTACCAATGCATTGGACTAGGCTTAATCCAGTAAAAAATCAATACTCGATTAAGGACTTAACCTCATATCCGTTAAGTTTTTCCCTTCCTTTTAAAAATCCCAATATCATCAGAAAATTGCATTGAACGACCTCACCGCCTAAACTTTCAATTAGGTCACAGGTAGCCTTCGCTGTACCCCCTGTAGCCAAAACATCGTCGTGTATCAGAACTCTATCCCCTTTACGAATACTGTCCGAATGTATTTCTAGGGTATCGGATCCATATTCTAGGTCATAGGTGAGGCTTATTTTTTCTGCAGGCAATTTTCCCGGTTTCCGAACGGGTACAAATCCGACATTTAATTTAGAGGCCAATAAAGGTCCGAAAAAAAAGCCTCGGCTTTCCATACCCACCACTTTGTCTATTCTTAAGTTCCCTATCAATTTAAGCAGGGCCTCTGTTGCCTGATTCATTGCCTCTGGGTCAATTAACAAAGGTGTGATGTCTTTAAAAAGGATTCCTTTGGACGGAAAATCAGGAATATCGCGTATGTAATGTTTTAGGTTCATTTAAGTGGCTCGGTTATTTTGCCGTAAATTTAAAAAGAAATATATTTGCACCCGTTTATAATAAAGCCCATTATTGGTCCTGTGGCGCAACTGGATAGCGCATCTGACTACGAATCAGAAGGTTACAAGTTCGAATCTTGTCAGGATCACGACACTCGCCGGACCACGCCCCTTAGGACGTGGTTCTTTGTTTTATGGAAGCCCCAAGCGCCAGCTTGAAGGGTTGGAATAAGACGAAGAAGCAGGGCGTTAGCCCGTGGTCAGGCATTTGCAGCATTGATTCCCCCGAGAAAACCGGAGGTAATCTTGTCAGGATCACGACA
>DRGL01000025.1 GCA_011050085.1 Pricia antarctica
TAATATGCTCCAAAAATTATATAGACATTCATCGATTACCACTACTATAAATTACCAATCTAACTTTATGCATAGGGATGCCGATAATGCTTTGGATAGCGTCATTAATTTTTGATTTCTGAAATTCTAAATCATCTTTGCACAATCTGTGCATCACAATTTTATTATCTTTGCAGGGTGAAAATATTAACTATCATATTATCCGTTTACTTTTTGGTACTCAATGTTGTGCCGTGTGATGATAGTGAAGTTAGTTTATATGATTTTCAAAATGACTTACAAACACAGTTAAATCATAATTCAGATAATACCGAACAGCCGGTATGCATCAATTTTTGCCTTTGTAGCTGTTGTCACGTAAATGTTGTAAATGTCGATGTAGTTCCGTTTGTTATGCCATCTTTTGATATTTCTTCTGAAATATTCTTCCATTCTGATGGTTTTGGAAAAGATCTTCCCCTCTCCCTTTTGCAGCCTCCACAGGTTTAATTCAGTTTTCATAGGATAATTATAGCTTTATCCTTCTTAGACCTTCTTAGGTCAATTCTAATTCGATATGATTTTGCACACAGCAAATTCGTACTGAAAAGTTTCAATGAATTAAACCCTTCTTTATATGATTAACAAAATCATAGCATTCTCTATAAATAATAAATTTATAGTGGGCCTGCTAACATTGGCTCTAATAGGAACCGGAATCTGGTCGATGATGACCGTGAATCTGGGATCGGTTCCTGATATTACAAATAACCAGGTACAGGTTATTACCCAATCCCCAAGTTTAGGTACTGAAGATATTGAACAATTTGTCACCTATCCCGTAGAATTGGCAATGGGAAATCTTCCCGGGGTGACTGAATTAAGATCGGTTTCCCGTTTCGGACTTTCGGTTGTAACCATTGTTTTTGAAGATGATATGGGCACCTATTTGCCCCGGCAGCTGGTTCAGGAAAAATTGACCGAGCTGCAGGAAACCATTCCCGAAAATTTTGGCAGCCCAACTATGGGTCCAATTTCTACCGGGCTGGGACAGATTTATGAATATACCATCCAGCCGCAACCTGGTTTTGAGGACAATTACACCCCTACGGAGCTCCGAAGCATTCAGGACTGGATTATAAAGAGGCAGTTAACCTTGCTGGAAGGGGTTGTGGAAGTGAATTCCTTTGGGGGATACATCAAACAGTACGAAGTAGCTATTAGCCCTGAGAAATTAAATGCGCTGGATGTAAGCATCTCCCAGGTATATGAGGCTCTGGCACGGAATAATGTAAATACCGGTGGAGCTTATATTGAAAAGACGAGAATGGCCAATTTCATTCGTGGAGAAGGCCTAATCCAGTCTTTGGATGACATCAGAAAAATTGTTGTTGCGAATGAAAAAAATACTCCTGTTACCATTGGTGATATAGTCGAAGAAGTGAGATTCGGAAGTCAAGTGCGCTATGGGGCTTTTACGAAGGATGGAGAGGAAGCCGTGGGTGGTATTATTATGATGCTCAAAGGTTCCAATCCTAATGCAGTGATACAGAATGTAAAGGATAGGATGGCAGAGGTAGAAATATCATTGCCTGAAGGGCTTGAAATACAACCTATTATTGATCAAAGTGCCCTTATCGGAAGAACAACCGATACCGTGACTAAAAACTTACTGGAAGGAGCCTTAATCGTAATCTTCGCTCTGGTATTCCTATTAGGTAGTTTGCGCGGAGGCCTGATTACCGCCACTACCATTCCCTTATCTTTGCTTTTTGCCTTCATTTTAATGAAACAGTTTGGTGTTTGGGCAAACCTGATGAGCCTGGGAGCCATCGACTTCGGGATAATCATTGACGGAGCCGTCATTATCATAGAAGGTACTGTTTATGAAATACAAAAGCGTATTAGGGCTGGGAAGCTCAAGTTTAACCGGGGGGTGATGGATGAGGTAGCTTATGATGCGGGGAGTACCATGATGGGGTCGGCCTTTTTCGGACAGATTATCATCCTTATTGTATTTACACCTATTCTGTTTCTCACCGGGGTTGAAGGAAAGATGTTTAAGCCAATGGCCTATACATTTGGTTTTGCGATGATTGGTGCCATTATCTTGTGTCTCACCTATGTACCGATGATGGCTGCATTGTTTATGAAACCCATTCAAAACAAGAAAAACTGGTATGGCAGATTAGAGCGATGGCTGGAAAGAATCAGTGATAAAATTATTGGTGGTATTCATCGTGCCTATCTTCCGCTTTTAAAAGCTTCCCTTCGTCTCAGAGCGGCGGTGATCATAGGATCTATCGTTTTATTAGGAGCTGCAGGCTATGTTTTCTCCACTATGGGGGGAGAATTTATTCCACAGTTGGATGAAGGTGATATTGCCATGCAAGCTTTGATCAGGCCCGGGAGTTCGTTGACTGAATCCATAGAAGTCTCGAAGAAAATTGAAACTTTGTTATTGGAGAACTTCCCTGAAATCGAAACGGTAACAGCCCGTATTGGGGTGGCCGATATTCCGACTGACCCTATGCCAATGGATATCGCCGATATGTATATAATACTCGAAAAAGACACAGAAAAATGGGTGTCTGCTGAATCCAAAGAAGGACTTATTGAACAAATTCAGGACCTGCTCAACAAAAATCTGACCGGTGTCAACCTGGTTTTTACCCAGCCTATAGAGCTAAGGTTTAATGAGCTATTGGAAGGGGTAAGAGAAGATATTGCGGTAAAACTCTATGGCGAGGATCTGGAAGTTCTATCCACTAAGGTTCAGGAAATGGCAGAGATTATTCAAACTGTGCCCGGAACAGCAGATGTAAATGCAGAGAGAACTTCTGGTCTCCCACAAATGACAGTCCGTTATAACCGGGATAAACTCGCTCAATACGGGCTGGATATTCAAAAAATCAATGAGTATATAAGTACCGCATTTGCAGGCGGAGTTGCCGGGGTTGTTTTTGAAGGAGAAAGGCGTTTCGACCTGGTGGTTCGCTTTGACGAAGCACATCGACAGAGTATTGAAGATCTAAGAACTTTGTACATCGACCTTGATAATGGTACACAGATTCCTATCAATGAAATAGCCGATATAGGATATGTGCCCGGACCAATGCAGATATCACGTGACAATACCTATCGAAGAACTTATGTTGGGGTGAATACCCGGGGGCGCGATGTGGAGTCGGTAGTAAATGACATCCAGGCAAAACTGGATGCCGAACTGGATTTACCCCCGGGATACTACATTGAATATGGTGGAGAATTTGAAAATCTTCAAAGTGCAAAAAATCGACTCTCCATTGTTGTTCCTATCGCCCTCTTCCTGATTTTTGTACTACTTTATTTTGCACTTGGATCTTTTTCGCAATCTATCATGATTTATATGGCCATCCCATTAGCTGCCATTGGGGGTATTTTCGCCCTCTGGCTCCGGGACATGCCGTTCAGTATTTCGGCAGGTGTAGGTTTTATCGTGCTCTTTGGAGTTGCAGTATTAAACGGACTTGTGCTGGTGAATCGCTTCAATTCATTAAAAGAAGAAGGCGTAACCAGTATCAAAGACCGGATTTTTATGGGTACCAAGGAAAGAATTAGGCCGATTATGCTTACAGCGGTAACAGATATTTTAGGGTTCATGCCTATGGCCTTTTCCACATCAGCAGGAGCAGAGGTGCAGCAGCCATTAGCTACAGTAGTAATTGGAGGTATGCTCACAGCTACCCTCCTCACTTTGGTGGTACTGCCTGTACTTTATACATTAGTAGAAAATATGAAAAACAGAAGAAATAGTAATAATAATGGCCTTGCACCAGCACCGGCAATATTGGTGGCATTGCTTTCTGTCGGAAGCCTTTTAGGTTTTAGCACCCCTGCAGGGGCACAGGAAAACAATTCTTTACAGGAAAATATTCCGGTGCAGTCTGAGACAGTTCAGCAGCAGGATTCACTACAAAGCTTAAATTTAGAAGAGGCCAAAAAACGTGCTGTAGAAGCTTTTCCGAGGATAAAAGCCGCTGCCCTGGAGATAGAAAGCCAGAAAGCCTTGAAAAAGACGGCCTGGGACCTTGGTAATACGCAGCTATTTACCGGCGCAGAAGAAATTAGCGACGGTTCGAGTAATGCTGACCTCGGTGTTTATACACAAATCGGGATTAAGCAACAAAATATCGACATCTTCGGGATTGCCCCGCGCCTGAAGTTGCAGAAAGAAAAAGTGGCCCTGGCAGAAGAAGCCCTTGATCTTTCCATTCTTGAAGTAGAGCTGGAGGTAAGTCAGGCCTGGGCATCGGTGTATGCTGCTAAAAATGCATATGAAACACTGCGGAGTCTGGACTCCTCATTTACGGATATTGAAAGAGCTGCACAAATAAGGCTGGAAACAGAAACGATCTCCAGGTTGGAATATTTGGCCACCGTAAATCAAGGGAATGAGGTTGAAATTCAAAAAGAGCAGGCATACAGGGATTATCTTAAAGCTTTTCAGCGATTCAACCTGTGGTTTGCCAGTGACACACTTTATACGGTACCTAATGTTCCTGCCGAAGAGTTTGATGAGCCCATTGCCGAATTATTACAACCTCTTGGCAATCATCCCCTCCTCGATGTTTATGAGCAACGGGTAGAAGTGGCTGATGCAACTTTAAAGGAAAGGCGATCGCAGTTTCTTCCAAAATTCCAGGCGCAGTACGGTAGGCAGAAAATTGACGGCCAAACGGGCTTTTATCAATATCAGGTGGGCATCAGCATTCCATTGTTCTTTGGACCCGAACTGGGGAGAACACAATCTGCCAGGATAGACCGGGAAATAGCTGAGGCAAATCTACAGCAGACGCAGTTGGAACTAAAATCAGCTTACGCTGGTGCGCGCGAAGAATACCTGAAGTGGCTTAACTCCTGGAGATATTATCAGGAGGAGGCGCTTCCTTTGGCCATCGAACAGCGGGAAGGAGCAATCATTGCGTATAGGGAAGGAGCAATTGATTATGTGACCTTTCTCCAAAATATAAGGGATGCTGTACGGATAGAGATTGATGCCTGGGAGGCATTGGCAAGTTATCTCGACAGCCGCTCCCAACTTGAATATTATATGAATACTTCAGAATAAATTGGTACTAATAGCTAAAGAATAAAAAAATGAAACCAGCATGATGCTGGACGCAAAAATTGGCAACACACAGGGGAATGATTGTAAACCTGAACCAATTTGTCCAGCTTGATGTAAAATTTTAAACAGATGAAAAAATACATTATAAAATTGTTTACCCTATTTATTGCAACAACCCTTTTTATTGCCTGTAATGGCGGGGGAAGCGAAGAAGGGGAAACTGTAGCTCAGGAAGAGCAGGCTGTAGAAGAAGGTGGAGAGGAAGAAGAAGAAGGCGGAATGAGAGAGGTTCACCTCTCCGAGCTCAAGTTTAATAGCCTGGGCATAAAATTAGACACCCTGCCCACCCGGCCACTTTCAGAAGTAGTTTCGGCTACAGGACAACTGGAAGTGCCACCACAATATGAAGCTACGGTAACTGCTGTTATAGGAGCCAATGTAACTTCTATTGAGGTGATTGAGGGGGATGAAGTCAGAAAAGGACAAACTCTGGCTTATCTCTCTCACCCCAACCTCACCAGATTACAAACCGATTATATGACAGCTTACAGCCGAATGCAGAACCTGGAGCAAGAATTCAATCGTCAACAAAGGCTGTACGAACAGGAAGTTGGTTCGGGTAAATTATTTCAACAGGCACAGGCCGATTATCGCGTTGTGCAGGCAGAAGTGAAAGGGCTCGAGTCACAGCTCAGAAGTTTAAACCTAAATGTTGCGAACATTCGGGAAGGAAACATAGTTGAAAACATACCTGTCGTAAGTCCTATAGAAGGGACGATTGCAGATATAAATGTGCAGGTAGGTCAATATGTGGATCCCCAAACAGAGCTATTGGAAGTGATCAACGCCGAACATGTACATGCCGATTTAATGGTTTTTGCCAAAGATGTTTATAAGGTCAAGGAGGGACAAAAGGTCCTGCTGCAAATGGAATCAGTGCCCGGCAAGTCATATACTGCTGAGATTTTTTCTGTCGGTAAGAAATTTGAACAGAATCCAAGAGCTGTTCATGTCCACGCAGAGATACAGGAAGATTCAGAAAGCCTGGTGCCGGGCATGTACATCAACGGCAGGATAGTGACAGGTGCTGGTACAGAGGTAACGGCTTTACCAGAGGAGGCGGTAATTGAGGAAGAAGGAAAATCCTACATCTTCACCGCTGAAAAGCACGAGGAAGATGGGAAAACCGAATGGTCGTTTAAACCGGTGGAAGTGATCACAGGAGAAGAAAATGAAGGCTGGGTAGAAATTAAGTTATTGGAGCCTTTGCCTGAAGATGCAAAGGTGGCGTGGAACAGTGCCTATTATCTGATCGCAGAAATGAAAAAAGGGGAAACAGGAGATGACGATTAAATCTGATTATTTGAAAAGTTGCCTAAAAACAGTTGGCTATAGTCATTCGTGCTTTGCCAACTGTTTCTTGGCCCTTTGTCAACTTTATTAATTGATTGAAACCTAAAACGATTAAAACCATGAAAGAAATAAAAGCATTTATAAAACCGAACCGAATCCAAAGAGTCATTGAAGCACTTTCTGACAATGGATTTGAAAGTATGACACTTTCACAAGCAGAAGGCACGGGCGCATTCAAGGCAAAAGGTACAAGACCGTCACTGGATTTTCACGTAACAGATAGTCCAGTGGTAAAATTGGAACTTGTCTGCCAGAACGAAGAGGCTCAGAAGGCTATAGATATTATAACCGAAAACGGTAAATCTCCTGAAAAGGGGGACGGAATAATTTATATAACCAGTATAGACGATGCCTTTAAAATCAAAACTGGTGAATCTCTCAAGAGGTATGACTTATAAAACCTGATGTAAAAATGGAAGACATAGTAAAAAAACTGGAAGAAAAGGGCGTTAAACCTACTGCTATGCGCCTGTTGACCTACAAACATTTATCAAAAATGGAAGTAGCAATAAGTTTGGGAGAACTCGAAAAGCATTTTAAAAGTTCAGAGCGTAGCACCCTTTTTCGTACTATGAAAACATTTGAGGAAAACAAATTGGTACACGCCATCGAAGACGGTACTGGCTTTGTAAAATATGCCCTTTGTGATGAAGATTGTCAATGCGAAGTGGGCAATGACCTTCATTTGCATTTTCACTGTAATAAATGTGATGAAACAATTTGTCTCACAGACCATAAAATACCCCAAATCAACTTACCCCAAGGTTTTAAGGCAGAAAACATCAATTTGATCGTACAAGGGATATGTGTAAAGTGTGGCAATGAAGGTGCAGATTCACGATGACTTTAAGGTATTACAAATTCAAAAAAAATAAAATGATGACAATAACAAAAAAAAACAATACCCTCTTCCTTATTGCTAAAGGTGTGCTTGACCCCAATGACTGCGAGAACTTTTTTTTGGAGCTGAACAGACAAATAAATTCTGCTAAAGATGTCCGTTGTTATTTTGAAATAAAGGATTGCCAGGGCTGCACACCAGAGGTGTTTGAAATAGATTATTTTCAGAACCTTGAAAAAGAGAAACACCTTGAGAAGGTTGCGATTGTAGGTTCTTCTAAATATCAAGAAGAATTCACTAAGCTCTTAATGCCCTTTTCTAGAGCACATATCAGATATTTTGAAAGTAAGGATTCCCTTACTGCAAAAAAATGGATTGAGGCTTAAACAGAAAATTAATAAACATTTAAAAACAGATATTATGAAACAGATTAAAAATGCAGGTATTCTAATGGTTTTGGTGGCTTTTATGATGAGCTTTCAGAGCAATGCACAAAACACAGACAAAATTTTAAAGAACCCTGAAAAAAGGGAACGGGTTATGACGGCCATTATTAACAATCCCGAAATGAGAATGGGAATGATGGAAAAGGACACCGCGATGTCCAAGAAGATGAAAGAGAGAATGGCTACAATGAAAAAAGAAAAAGGGATGAAGTGTGAATGTGAGTGTAAAAATGAAGATGGAAAGTGCCAATGTAAAATGGAGGAGAATGATGAAAATAAAAATGAAAAGCAATGACTTAAACTAATCGAATAAATCTGACGATTTGGGTAATTTGTTAATTAGAAATTGAAAAATTATGGAAAAGAACAAAATAGGTAGAAGGAACTTCATTAAGCTTGGTAGCCTTGGAGCAACTGTTGTTATTACCTGGCCATTGTTGAATTCCTGTAACGGTTTTGCTTCAGAAAAGAAAAACACCGTCAATCCCTATTTTCAAGCAGATTTAGACTTAGAATTGACAGCCAAAGAAACAGATATTCAATTGTTTCAAGGAAATACAACCAAGGTTTGGATGTTTGAAGGAAACGTTCTTGGCGGAGACAAAACAGCAGTACAAAAATTAGGGAAGAGCTATTTGGGACCTATAATAAGAGTACGAAAAGGACAGAAAATAAGGGTTCGCTTTACCAATCAATTACCTGAAGAAAGTATTGTGCATTGGCACGGTATGCACGTTCCAGAAGAAGATGATGGCCATCCTAAAGATGTAATAGCTAATGGTGAAACTTATGTGTATGAATTTGAAATAATGAACCGTGCCGGCACCTATTGGTTCCACCCACATCCCCACGGACGTACCGGGCCACAGGTATATAATGGTCTTGCAGGGCTTTTTATTGTTACGGACGATGAAGAACAACGGTTGAAATTGCCATCAGGCGAATACGATGTTCCCGTTATACTGCAAGATCGCCAGTTCGATAGCAATAATCAACTGGTATATCTCAACCGTGGACGTATGGATAGGATGAATGGTTTTTTGGGCAACCGTATCCTTGTCAATGGGAATCCGGATAGGAAACTTTCACTTAAAAGTGGGTGTGCCTATAGACTACGCTTTCTAAACGGCTCCAATTCACGTTTTTATAAACTAGCGTGGGAAGACGGTACCCCACTTGTTATCATAGGCAAGGATGGTAGTTTACTCGATAGTCCTAAATCTAAACCTTATGTAATGTTGGGCGTTGCGGAAAGAATCGATGTATGGCTCGATTTAAAGAACAGGCCAAAAGGCTCACAAATGGTTTTGAAGAGTTTGTCGTTCTCTCCTGGGATGATGGGCAGGGGTCGAAACAACCTTCCCCTGGGTGGTGAATATGAAATTTTGAAAATTTTCATCGATAAAGCAGGGAACAACAACTTCCAGCTCCCACAAAAACTTGCAGTATTCAATAAACTCGATCCTGCCACTGCCGTTAATAGGAACAACCCAAGGACTTTCCGTTTTTTTATGAGGCGAATGCAATGGACTATCAATGGCCGGACTTGGGAAATGACGGGGTTTACCGATGAAGAAACCGTAAAGCTCAACACTACCGAAGTTTGGGAAATTGTAAACAGCGGTGGTAGAATGATGGGAGAAAGAGGTTGGAGGCGTGACCGTGGAGAAATGGAAAGAGACAGAGGAATGATGGGCGGGGGAATGCAAATGCCACACCCTTTCCATATTCATCATTTACAATTTAATATTCTGGAAAGGGACGTTTCCGGGGTTGACAGCAGGATTTGGAATTCGGTTAAGGATGGATTTATAGATGAGGGTTGGCAGGATACGGTTCT
This sequence comes from Pricia antarctica, assembly GCA_011050085.1. Taxonomy (GTDB): domain Bacteria; phylum Bacteroidota; class Bacteroidia; order Flavobacteriales; family Flavobacteriaceae; genus Pricia; species Pricia antarctica_A. The sequence continues at coordinate 9,630 of DRGL01000025.1, forward strand.
GTTAATGCCAGGTATGAGTGTTAAACTAATTATGCGCTTTGAAGATTTTAAAGGCCTCTTTTTATACCATTGCCATAATCTAGAACACGAAGATATGGGGATGATGCGCAATTTTAAAATTGAATAAAAGATGGCTAGACATAGTATTGCACCGCTTGGAGTATAATTGATTTTTGAATGACTTTAATGACAACAAAAACAGAAAAAACATTATTGTCCAAAGGGATACGCCCTACTGAAATGAGGTTGAAAATTTACAAATACCTCCAGAGGAAGACCTATGCAGTAAGTTTAAACGAAATGCAAAAAGTCTTTATCGCTAAAAGCGAAGAAAACAAAACGGCAAACAGAACTACCTTTTATCGAAACCTAAAAACTTTTGAAGATAAAAGGCTAATTCATCAGATTAATGATGGGACCGGAGTGGCAAAATTTGCGATTTCCGATAAAAAGGCCAGAGGTAAATACGGTACAGATTTACATATGCACTTTTATTGTACCAAATGTGGAAAAACAAGCTGTTTACCGAATAAAATATCGGAAGATATCTTGCCAGACGATTATGAAGTAAACGATTTGAACCTGGTATTAAAAGGGGTATGTAAAAATTGTAATAAAAAATAATAGGTGGGAGTGCCTTAAAATTGAACCCTTACGCCCAATGGTCAGCTTAAGGTTTCCCCCCACCTTATTTAATTTAAAAATATACGAATATGGAAAAATTTGATGTAACTATTATAGGGTCTGGCCCTGGCGGGTATGTAAGCGCTATACGTTGCGCCCAATTAGGATTAAAAGTAGCCATTATTGAAAGGTACAGCACGCTTGGCGGCACCTGCCTTAACGTGGGCTGTATTCCGTCAAAAGCCTGGCTTGAAGCCTCTGAGCATTATTACAAACTCAAACATCAATTCGAAAATTTTGGGATTGATGTAAAAGAAGCCAATGTCGATATCAAAAAAATGAACCAAAGGGTTCAGGATGTGGTACAGGAAATCATCAATGGCGTTGGGTATCTGATGAAAAAGAACAAAGTTACCGTCTATGAAGGCCACGGCACCATCAAGGACAAAAACACGATTGAGATTAAGGCCGAAGCTAAAACGGAAACTATAGAAACCGATAAAATTATCATTGCCACAGGGTCCAAACCCGCTTCCTTGCCCAATATTAAAATCGATAAAAAAAGGATAATCTCTTCCACCCAAGCCCTTGCCCTACAGGAAATTCCCGACCATTTATTGGTCGTTGGTGGAGGCGTTATCGGGGTTGAGATAGGTTCTGTTTTCGCCCGCCTGGGCTCTAAGGTGTCTATTGTGGAATATTTTGATAGCCTCATCGCCACTATGGATGGCGCACTGGGACATCAATTGCATCGTTCCCTAAGAAAACAGGGAATTGAGTTTTATTTGGAACATAAAGTGACCAATGCAACAGCAACGGACAACAAAGTTGAATTGAAAGCGGAAAACCTGTCCGATAAAAAAGAAATGAATTTAGAAGGCGACTATTGCCTTATGGCCATTGGCCGGAAACCGTACACCGCCAATTTAGGCCTTGAAAACATTGGCGTGGAAACCAATGAGAAAGGACAGGTAACGGTAAATGAGAACCTTGAAACCAATGTCAAGGGTGTATATGCCATTGGGGATGTAATCCGAGGGGCAATGCTTGCCCATAAAGCCAGTGAAGAGGGCGTTTTTGTAGCCGAAAGGATAGCAGATCAAAAGCCACATATCAATTATTCGCTTATTCCTAATATTGTTTATACCCAGCCCGAAGTGGCCGGGGTAGGCTTAACCGAAGAAGAATTGAAAGAAGCAGGAAGAAGTATTAAAACAGGCTCTTTTCCTTTTAAGGCCAACGCAAGGGCGAAAATAAGTATGGACACCGACGGCTTCATAAAAGTAATCGCAGATAAAGAAACTGATGAGATATTGGGAGTGCATATGATAGGGCCACGCATTGCAGACAGCTATACCGAAGCGGTGGTAGCGATGGAATTCAGGGCATCTGCCGAAGATGTTGCAAGGATGTCCCACGGGCACCCAACTTTTTCAGAAACCTTTAAAGAGGCCTGTCTGGCAGCCACCGAAGACAGAGCGTTGCATATTTAACGGCCTTAATTTAATTGTAAAATCGGATTAGGCAGTTTTTAATCATTTCATAAGACTTAAATCAGTTTGTATTAAGTTTAAGTTTATGGTCTAAAAAATAAAATAAATATTTTAAAAATGTAAAGAGCATGAGAACTATTCCGAAAGACAAAAACATCGATAGTAGTTTGACGCTACTTCGTGACGGCTATGAATTTATTCAGAAAAAGCGTCAAAAGCTTTGGTCCGATATTTTTAGAACCCGTTTGATGTTAAAGGAAACGATCTGCATGAGTGGAAAAGAAGCCGCGGAGGTTTTCTATGACACTGAAAAGTTTCAGCGAAAAGACGCTGCTCCTAAAAGAGTGCAAAAAACATTATTCGGCCAGAAGGGCGTCCAGACACTGGATAATTCAGCACACAGGCAAAGAAAAGAAATGTTTATGTCTTTGATGAAACCGGATAGCCTTCGGAGGTTCCTGGAAATTCAAAAAAGCTACTGGAAAAAATACATTAGTAAATGGGAGAAAGAAGAGCAAATAATATTATTTAACGAAGTACAGGCGCTACTCTGTCGTGCAGTCTGTTCGTGGTCGGGCGTGCCGCTGCGCGAAGAAGAAGTGCAACAAAGAGCAAAGGATCTTGGGGCTATGGTAGATGCCTTCGGAGCCATCGGTCCAAGGCACTGGCGAGGAAAGCAGGCGAGGAAAAGAGCTGAAAAGTGGATTGGTAACCTTATTAAGGAAATCCGTAACGGCAAAATTCATGTAGAAAAGGGTACTGCCGCCCACTCAATTGCTTTTCACCGTGAGCTTGATGGCAAATTGTTGGACACACAGGTTGCAGCAGTAGAACTGATCAATGTATTAAGGCCCACCGTAGCCATAGCTACCTACATTACTTTTACTGCCCTTGCTTTACATCAATATCCACAATACAAAAAAGAAATACAGACAGGGAAAGAGAATCTGACAGAAATGCTGGTACAGGAAGTACGAAGGTTTTATCCATTCACCCCAGTGGTAGGCGCCATTGTGCGAAAAGAATTTGAATGGAAAGGATATACATTTAAGCGTGGCAGGTTGGTGTTGCTGGATATATATGGCATGCTTCACGATCCTGAATTATGGCAACATCCTCAGGAATTTAATCCTGAAAGATTTATAAACTGGGACGGCAATCCCTTTACATTAATTCCACAGGGTGGAGGAGAACATTTATACGGTCATCGGTGCGCGGGTGAATGGCTCACTATTGAATCGATGAAACAAGCTGTGGATTTTCTGATTAATCGGATAACTTACGAAATACCCGATCAGGATTTGACATTCAGTTTATCGCGTATGCCCACGCTGCCGCGCAGTGGTTTTATAATGAGAAACATAAAAAGCCAGCAAAATGAGTGAAGAAGACGAAATTCAGCTTGATGCCTCTAATAAGGCGGAAAGAAAAACATTAAAACAAGTCCTGGGAATCAATATGTTTCAGGTGGCACTGGCCGGTATTGTTGGCTTTATAGCAAATTCCACAGGATTATTGGGTGCTGCACTTGACAACCTTGCTGACTCAGCCGTTTACATTGTAAGCATATACGCTGTGGGCAAAGGTGCTGTAGCTCAATCACGCGCTGCAAACCTTTCCGGTGTTCTTTTAATTGGGCTGGGTCTGCTTTTGTTAGGTGAAGTGATTAGGCGTTTCCTTACAGAAGCCGAACCAATTGGCTGGGCAATGATCATTACGGCGATCATAAATGCGGCGAGTAATCTTTTTGCCTTGCGCCTGCTGAAATCTCAAGGTGAAAGAGGCGTACATATGAAAGCCTCTATGGTATTTACCAGCAACGATATGCTTGTTAATTTAGGAATTGTATTATCTGGTGTCGCGGTGATGGTGTTTAACTCTTCTCTTCCGGATTTGATCATCAGTCTTTTAGTAGTTATAGTTGTGCTACAGGGGGGGTGGGAAATTCTTAAGGAAGCCAAAAAAGCACGCAGGGGAGCTGAAAACGATCAAAAATGAAAAATATTTTATTTATTATATTTTTGTTTAGTCAATCGAGTTATTCTGGCAATCATCTGGAAATTAGCATCCTTACCTGTTCGCCCGGTGATGAAGTATATTCAGTTTTTGGACATTCTGCAATTAGAATCAAAGATAAAGATCAATCATTAGATTGGGTTTACAATTTTGGAATGTTTGATTTTGAAAGTCCCAATTTTACTTTCAAATTTATAAGAGGAAAACTCAAGTACTACTTAGGCATTCAAAAGACAAAGGATTTTCTTGAGCAATATACAAGACAGGATAGACTGGTAATAGAACAGAAACTAAATCTTTCAGAAAAACAGAAAATCCAATTCATAACCAGGCTCAATTTTTTATACAGGCCCGAAAATCGGCAGTACTACTATTCCTTTTTAAAAAAAAATTGTTCGACTGAGATTCGAGATTTGTTGAGCGAAATAGGGGTGAATTTTCCCAAAGAAAATTTGGAGGTATCTTATAGACAATTAATTAATTATCATCTTGCTGATCATCTCTGGCTGAGATTTGGCATCAACCTATTATTAGGAAAGTCAATAGATCAAAACTCTAATAAATTTGAAAGTACCTTTTTGCCAGTATATCTAAAAGAGGAAATTAGTGATTCCCAATTGAATGGAAGACCGCTGGTGAAGTGGGAACAGACCTTAAATAGGGTTGAAAATAAACAGAAAAGAAGTCTTCAATATTGGCTTTCCCCAATCCTGATTTTTTCTCTTTTATTTTTACTTTTTCTTTTTTGGTTTCCTCGGCCAGCTCAAATAGCAGTAATAGTTTTAATAGGTGGAGTGGGCCTGGTGCTGTCGTTGATGTGGTTTTTTTCTGATCATCTGGAGGTTCGAAATAATTTAAATATTCTTTGGTGTAATCCCTTATATCTACTATACCTTCCTTTAATGATCAAAAATAAATCAAGAATTCTATTGGCTTTTTTATTAATGACATTATTATTTAGTACAATTTTTATTTGGCTACTAGGTCTACAATTATTTGATATTGCTATTATACCTATATTATTGATATTGGTAATAGTAAACTATATACAAATTAGAAAATAGAGTGCAAAAAACATTATTCCTCCAGAAGGGTGTCCAGACACTGAATAATTCAGCATACAGGCAAAGAAATGAAATGTCTATGTCTTTGATGAAACCGGATAGCCTGCGGGGGTTCCTAAAAATTCAAAAGAGCTACTGGGAAACATACATTGGTAAATGGGAGAAAGATGAAGAGCAAAAGTGCCTTTGCCGGAGTGGTTTCAGGCAGAAGAAGTAAACCTGCTGCTAAAAGGATTTTGTAACAATTGTATCCGGATAAAGGACAACTATTATAACGAATATTAAAAATAAAAAAAGAGATAATGGAGAAAACAACATTTAAGATAACCAAAATGGATTGCCCTTCGGAAGAGCAGATGATCCGGATGAAGTTGGAATCTTATGCTCAAGTGAAATATTTGGATTTTGATATTCCCAACAGGAAATTGGAAGTATATCATGTGGATGGCATTGAAGATATACAAACATCAATAGCCGGTTTAAACCTTGGGGATTCTTTAGAGGGAACCGAAGAAGCCGAGCCTCCCGTAATAGAAGACCAATCCAAACAGAAAACAATCCTTTGGTGGGTCCTGGGGATAAATTTCGGCTTTTTCATTATCGAAATGACCACGGGTTGGATTTCGTCTTCTATGGGCCTTATTGCAGATTCTTTGGATATGCTGGCAGATTCTATCGTGTACGCGCTAAGCCTATTCGCCGTTGGTGGTGCCATTTCCAGGAAAAAGAAAGTGGCAAAGTTTAGCGGCTACTTTCAAATGGCGTTGGCAACACTTGGTTTTGCAGAGGTATTAAGAAGGTTTTTTACCAGTAGTGAAACACCAATGTTCCAGTGGATGATCATAATTTCCATTTTAGCCCTACTGGGGAACCTAATTTCGCTCTGGTTGATAAACAAAGCTAAAAGTAAAGAAGCCCATATGCAGGCCAGTGCCATTTTCACTTCAAATGATATTATTGTAAACGGCGGGGTGATCCTGGCCGGTGTTTTGGTCTATTTCCTGGATAGCAAATGGCCCGATTTGGTGATTGGCGGAATCGTTTTCACGTTTGTGATGCGGGGCGCAATAAGAATATTGAAACTATCGAAATAACTTAAATATGTGATCCGCAATATGTATAGTTAATAAAAAGATGATTATGAATAATCGAAATGTAGCATTATTGATTTTACTGTTGTTAGCAATAGACCAGGCCATAAAGATTTATGTGAAGACCCATTTTTATTATGGCGAGGAGTATTACATATTTGGCCTGGATTGGTTTCGCTTACATTTTTTGGAAAATCCCGGGATGGCCTGGGGCTTTAAATTTGGGGAGGGATATCTGGCAAAGCTTGTTTTGATCCTATTTCGCTTCGTAGCCGTAATTTGGGGGACTTTTTATATCAAAAAGATGATATGCGAGGGATATGCAAAGATCTTTATAATCTGTGCAGCATTTATATACGCAGGTGCATTGGGTAACTTGATTGACGGCGCATTTTACGGACTGATCTTTGAAAAAAGTGATCCGGCAGTACAAAACGTTGCAGAAATATTCCCGTCAGGGGGTGGATATGCTGGATTTTTAAATGGCAATGTCGTGGATATGTGGTTCCTTCCCATTATTGATACAAGGCTTCCGGAGTGGCTGCCATTTTGGGGAGGTAATCAATTTACTTTTTTTGACCCTGTATTTAATACCGCAGATGTCTGGATTAGCACGGGAGTGATTTTACTCCTGATCTTTCAAAACAAACACAATAAAGACCAGAAAATATCGAATAAGAAAAAGTTGAAATATACTGAGGGTAACAGAAAAATTATAAACAACGATTAGTTATGAACGTTTGGCTTTGGGTAGTAGTATTGGGATTGGCAGCTTGGGCTGCCCATTGGGGTGCGGACCAACTCTTGACGCCTTTAAAGATGCTCCGTAAGCAATGGGGGCTTACAGCTTCTGCAGGAGCAGCTTTCCTTGCCATTGTGACCGCCAGCCCCGAGGTAGCTGTAAACGTTACCAGTGCAGCCCGGGGAGTATCGGAAATTGGTCTGGGCAACCTTTTGGGTTCCAATATAATTTCCATTCCGTTGATGGTTAGCATAGCCTATTTCGCTTCCAGAAAGCAATTTAAAAATAATAAGGAACACCAAAAACATCTGGATGCCAACCTACTGGCTCTGAACAAACGTTCTGTTTCGGTATTGTCCATCCCCTACCTGGCAATCATTGCTTTGGTAGCTATACTAACCCTTCCCAAAGCCTGGCGTGGATTACAACCCATCGATGGCTATATTATGCTGGCTGCCTATGCTGCTTTTTTAACGCATGCCATTATAAAAGGCAGGGAAAAGGGCGAAAAAGTAGAATGGGACAAAAAGAAAGTCTGGTTATCCGTGGCCGGGGCCCTGGCCATAGCTGTGGGTGCTTTTTTTATTGTTAAGGCAACAGAAAATATTGTTTCGGCCCTGAATATTTCTGAAATCGTTGGGGGATTGTTCATCACGGGTATAATGACCACCGCGCCTGAAATATTTAAGACCTGGAGCGTGGTGAAAGGAGGCGAAGTAACGGCAGGCACCACTAGTGTTATCGCAGATAATGCTGTTACGATGACGGTCGCCTTTTTCCCGTTGGCGCTGGTTACTACCCCTATCGAAGATTTCCAGTTGTTTTGGGTGAATCTTGCCTTCGTTGGACTGATGCCGCTTTTGTACTCCCTTTTTGTCCATCAAAGCAAGGAACTTCACGGTTTTAGCAGATGGCAGATATTCGCGTTCGATGCAGCCTATATCGTCTATCTATTGACAATGGTATTTTTTGTTCTAAAACTATTTTAAAATAAAACATATATGAAAAAGAAAAAACTAAATCTAAGAGACCTCAAGGATCCTTCAATTGAAAATAAGGTTTCATCACAACTGAGCATTAAGGAATACATCCCTTCCATATTCAGTTTTGTGATGTTGATAGCGGGAATTGCTATTGATTACTTTGATGCCTTTCCGTTTTTTAAAGGTTGGGTACGAATCGCTTGGTATGCGGTAGCCTACATCCCCGTTGGTTTTCCTGTTATAAAAGAGGGATGGAAAAGTATCAGGGACGGTGATTTCTTTACCGAATTCTTCCTAATGTCTATCGCAACCTTAGGGGCGTTCGCCATTGGGGAATACCCGGAAGGTGTGGCCGTAATGCTGTTTTACGCCGTGGGCGAACTTTTCCAAAACGCAGCTGTAAAACGAGCAAAGGGCAACATAAAGGCGCTTCTTGATGTACGTCCTAATGAGGCCGTGGTGTATCGGAACGGCGATTATGTTTCGGTCGATCCCGAGACCGTTGAAATTGGAGAAAAAATACAAGTGCGCGTAGGTGAAAAGTTCCCTTTAGATGGCCAATTGCTATCTAAAAAAGCATCGGTCAATACCGCAGCGATTACGGGGGAAAGCAAACCCGACACCATTGCCAAAGGAGACAAGGTTTTTGCCGGGAGCATCAATCTAGAAGGTGTTGTAGAAGTGGAAACCACCAAGGAATTTAAGGATAGTTCCATTGCTCGAATTCTCGATATGGTGCAAAATGCCACAGCACGTAAATCAAAGACCGAACTGTTTATAAGGAAATTTGCACGCATCTATACTCCTATCGTAGTTTTCTTAGCAGTATGCTTAACGTTTTTACCTTATTTTTTTGTGGACGGGTACGTATTTCAGGAGTGGTTATACCGGGCCTTGATTTTTCTGGTAATTTCTTGTCCCTGTGCATTGGTGATTTCCATTCCCCTGGGTTACTTCGGTGGGTTGGGTGCAGCATCCCGAAACGGTATTCTATTCAAGGGTGCATCCTTCTTGGATGCAATGACCCAAGTGAATACGGTAGTAATGGACAAAACAGGAACCGTTACTCACGGGGTATTCAAAATAAAGGAAATCAAACCCATAACATTAGAAAAGGCAACGTTTATGAAGTACCTGATGGCGATGGAAGAACAATCCACACATCCCATTGCCAAGGCGATCTTGGAATATAAAGCGGACGGTTCTGATTATGAGGCCACCAATGTTTCAGAGGTTGCCGGAAAAGGATTGAAAGGGATGGTCAACGGAAAAACAGTACTTGTAGGTAACAAAGCATTGATGACCTCAAACAGTATTGAAGTTCCTTCGGAAACAGATGGTATTGTAGAATCAATTGTTATGGTGTCTATTGACGGAAAATTTGAAGGTTATGTAACCATTGCAGATGAATTAAAGGATGATGCACACCAAGCCATTAAACAAATTCGAGATTCAGGAATTTCCAGGATTATAATGCTATCAGGCGACAAGGACTCTATTACACAACAAGTTGCAAAAGAGTTAAATATCGATTGGGCAAAAGGTGGATTGTTGCCTGAAGACAAATTGAACGAAGTCGAAGAACTCAAAAAGCAATCCGGAACCAAAGTAGCATTTATAGGCGATGGTATTAACGATGCCCCGGTTTTGGCGATAAGTGATGTTGGCATTGCAATGGGTGGTTTGGGTAGTGATGTGGCCATCGAAACGGCGGATGTCATTATCCAGACCGACCAACCCTCTAAAATTGCAAGGGCAATAAAAATAGGTCGGTCTACAAGACGCATCGTATGGCAGAATATTGGTCTGGCTTTCGGTGTAAAAATTATCTTTATGATTTTGGGCGCAATTGGTATGGCCACATTGTGGGAAGCAGTTTTTGCAGATGTTGGTGTCGCATTTCTGGCTATTCTCAATGCGGTAAGATTACAGAAAATGAAGTGGCAGGATTCTTAGAACGCTTATTACGGCCGAGCAAATAAAAGTAGTTTCAAATAAATTAAAGCTATCTTTATAAGTCAGAATAGGTCTTAATCAATGATTCATATTTTCACAACAGGCGGCACAATCGAGGGACTGGACTATACAGATGATGGTGGTATTACTTCATCCAACGTAGGGATTGAAGATTTTTTGAATAAAGCCAATATCGATTTTGAATACACCATAGAAAATGTTTTTAAAAAAGACAGTCGTGTCGTAACAGATGATGACAGAAAGCTGTTGGTGCGCAAGATAAAGGAAACTAATGCGACTAAGATACTGATTACCCACGGCACTTTCACAATGGAAGATACCGCAAAATATATAGGAAAGCTCAACTTAAAAAAAACCATTGTTTTGGTTGGGGCTTTCATTTTGGGTTCATCTGCAGATACAGATGCACCCTTTAATTTGGGGTATGCAATTAGCTCATTACAGCTTCTAAAACCGGATGTTTATATTGCTATGAACGGACAAATTTTTAATTGGGACAATGTTTCCAAGAATTTAGAAACCAACAAATTTGAGCGCAATGAGTAGTAAAATAGATGTTTGGTACTTCGATACATTGGACGACTTTTTTCTATCTATTAATAGATACGTTCATAGTATTGCTTACACTCTACTTTTCCAGAAAGAAAACGCGTAGTAGTCTAAGGCGTTTTCTCTACCTCGGAATCCTGTTTGTTGCTTATAATGCTACCGGTGGTTTTTTGCCAATTGACGACTTTCCTGGTCCATTTATTTTACAGTATATTATCACGTATGGTGTTGCCATCGCCTTGTGTGTTTATATCGTTTATTATCTCTACAAAGAGTACGATATTGTCGTTTTAAAATTCAACTCATCCATAAGAAACCTTGCTATACTCGCAAGCGTGAGTTTTGTGGCACTATTTCTTATCCCTTATTTTCTGACAGATTCACTTAATTCTGCACGCTTTCTATTTACCATTCCTATATCTGCTGTCGCTTTTGTTTTTCTGTTTATTTTCTATCGTCGTATATCGAATCCCAGCAATCCAAATCCTTTCATAGTAAGACGAAACAAACTCTCAATGGTAAGTGTAGCAAGTATTGCCCTGTTACCTATTTGCACAGTCATCGGCGATTATCAATGGATAACATTTACCGTAATGAACTTGGCTTTCTTTGCCATAACCGCCATTGAAGCAGATAGGTATTTGTATTTTATAGAAAACAATAACCGAATGTATGAAGTCTTCGCGTTGAAGAAAAAACAACGTGATGAATCGGTAGAGCGTAAAATTATATATGAAGATTTGACCCGTAGAGAAATCGAAGTGGCTTTGTCAATTTTAAGTAATTTAAGCTACAGAAACATCGCCAAAGATTTATTCATTGCAGAAAGTACCGTATCAAAACACGCATCAAATATCTTCAAAAAAACGGGCGTAAAGAATAGGCGTGAATTTTTGAAGCGATTTCGGAAGAAAAAGTAAGTAAATTGAGTTTATATAAAAGCCACTATTTGCAGTACCTAACAAATAATCCGTAGAAAAATACGGACTATTCCGTAATTATATACGGCACGTTTTCCTTGTACAATTACAAAGTAAAGCTACTTTACACGTAGTTCCCTAAAATACAATAATGAGCCACAATTTTTATGTTCCGTGACTTTCATTTACATCATTTTGTAGGACTATGACAACCACCAATAAATCGTATCAACTAAATCCCATTTCTATGGTTTACAACGTTAAAGTTCCTGCTTATGAATTCGCAATTACAATCAAAAAAACTATTAAAGGATCTGGATGAGTTTAAAATTCAGAATGGGAACATTTTAGAACAGGCATATCTTTCCATCAAAGCCTGTCGCAAACTATTGAGTTCTTACAAAAGGGAAATCATTGACACTAAATTTCAGACGATACAAGATGAAATAAATTTCTTTAAAAAGGTAAAGCAGGTTCCTCTTATAAAGCTCATCTACTTTTCAGAAATACATTCGTTTGAGATTCAACTTCCAAAGGGCGATAAGGATGCCCAACTAAAATCGATTAAAAAGAAAATCAGCAAAATAAATCGCTTCTTCCTGTACAATATCGATTTTGGACGTTATATAAATTCCGGTGCTACCCATTTTGACAAGGAATATTACACCAGAGATTATCTCGAAACATTCCATATCACAACTTCCAAGTTTTACTTTCAAGATCCAGAGTTTTGCACACCAAGGGATATGCTGCTTGGCAAATACAAGGCGTATGATTTGTTAGTGATTTATTTGGATGAAAAAAAGCATCGAATTCGAAAAGGATTGAACGGCAAATTAAATGGTACTATATCATTTGAAAAGATACATTGGCCATTTTCAAATACGGATTATGTTGAACTCGTTTATGCGCTCTGCTCAAAAGGATTGGGTAAACAGGACAATCAAGCCATAATGCAGGTTTCTAAAAAAATGCAACAGCTATTCGATATTGAAACGAAAGATATCTACAAAACCTATCAGGACATCAAAAACAGAAAGAATAGTAGAACGCTATTTCTCGATGAGCTCTCTACATCGCTACTCATTGAAATGGACAAAAGCGAAGAATAACAAGCTATTTTACTGTTAACAAAAGACCGTACTACGGTTGACCTACGGTCTTTTGATTTTGGAAGCCGTCTTCATATAATTTGATATGATTTAGCACACCGTTTCTAAATTAGAAGCACCAAAACACTACAAAACCCATCAAATTTCAAGATGTTAAATTTTGACCGTAGTACGGTCGTACTGGGGAAGAAAACTCAATAATACCCATCAAATTTGTAGAACGAAAGTCAAATCAGGTCAGGGACTATCATTTAAAATCATAAACACAGATAGTCCCTTTCTTTTAAAACCGTTCTATTATGCCGACAAGTATCATTACCACAGACGACCTTCGGGAATTCAAAATGGAATTGCTCGATGACATTAAACAATTATTGACCAGACAAGCCAGCGGCAAACTCAAAAAATATCTCAAATCTTCTGAGGTTATGGACTTGCTTCAAGTAAGCCCTGGCACTTTGCAAAACCTTCGAATCAATGGCACATTGCCATATACAAAAGTGGGTGGCATTATCTATTACGATACCGAGGAAATTCAAAAAGTGATGGATGCTAACCGTGTGCACCACGGTCTAAATTCTTAAGCGATGAACTATATAAAGCTACTCAATGCGGCTTTTGAAAAGTTCTATTTTGATGACCGCCTAAATCCCACCCATATCAGTCTGTATATGGCGCTGTTCCAAGAATGGAACAGTTGCCGCTTTATGGATGAATTTTATGTAAACCGACGAGATTTAATGCGATGTGCCAAGATAGGTTCAAAATCCACATACCATAGATGTATTGTGGAACTGGATTCTTGGCAATACCTCTCTTATTTTCCTTCCAACAATCCATACAAAGGCAGCAAAATCAAGATGGCCATTATTGGGACAAGTGATGAACCAGTTGTGGGACAGTACAATCCCATATTAGAACAGCTTGCGGAACAGTACCATCCCAGAGGTGTACCGCTTGAGGGACACCACCATCCCAAAAATGGACAGGTTGTGAACCTACACCGTCCCATAGATGGACAAGCATTGGTATCTGAAACAAACAATATCAAACAAGAAAACTATATAAAACAGCCAAAGGGCTGGCAGGCCGTTTTTATTTTTTTTGAAGAAAAAGGTTTTGATTCTGATGAAGCAAAAAAATTCTATGAGCATTACCAAACCAGAAATTGGCAAACTGGCGACGGAAAAGAAATTCGAGATTGGCGAGCTGTGGCCATCAACTGGATGGACAGAACCGAAATATTCGACGAGGAAAACAAACCAAACAAAAAGCAACCGTCCCAAATCAAGGACAACTTGCGAACCACTAAAAACAAAGATTATGGACAACCCCTCTAAAATAACCGAAGGTGGCGTGGAATATTCGCTCGGAAAATTTGATGGCAAAAGCGTCCTCTACGATTTTCCAAAAATCTTGATTTACTTGAATGCCAAGGGCAAACTTTTGTTTGGAAAAAGATTCAGAATTTATGATGAGGACAAGGATATTCTGCTGAAGCTCTGTTCCTATTTCATCAAGGACAAGGATAACTGTGAGACTTATGGCATTGACATTGACAAAGGCATTCTACTTTCCGGACCAGTTGGCTGTGGCAAAACCAGCTTAATGAAATTATTGCGCCATTTGGTTCCGTTGCAACGTCCTTATGAAATGATTCCCTGCCGAAATGTTACCTTCAGTTTTAACCATTTGGGTTTTAAAACCGTTGAAGAATATGGTAACACTAAATTTTACTGTTTTGATGATTTGGGCGTGGAACCTTCTGGCAGATTCTACGGAAAGGATTTGAACGTAATGGGCGAAGTACTTTTATCTCGATACGAGCTGTACTTACAAACCAAACACAAAATCAAGACCCACGCCACCACCAATCTCAACGCAGAAGAACTGGAAGAACGTTATGGTAATCGTGTCCGTAGTCGAATGCGGGAACTTTTTAATTTGATTGCTTTTGATACTAAAGCTGGGGATAAGAGGAAGTGAATTTATAGTATGGCTTTTTAACAACAATTTTTATTTTCTTGAATCGGCGGACAAGCCACAGTACCATAAGAACAGAATACACAACAATCCCCTTCTTTTGGTTTTAGTGTTTGTTTGCAATTATCACATTCATAAAAGAATTGACAGGCCGTGGTTGGCATTTCTTCTTCTGTTTTGTGGCCGCATTCAGGGCAGGTGATCGTAGATTTTAATATTGTAGTTTCCATAAATAATAGTTAGAGCATATAGGTTAGGTCAGATGCCATTGTAGGATATGAAAATACCATTGTCCGCAAATCGCTTATGGTCATCTTGGTCTTTATCGCCATTGCGAAAAGATTGATGGTTTCCTCACAATGAGGTCCGATCAGATGCGCGCCCAAAATGGTATTATTATTTTTATCGATGATTGTTTTATAAGCATATTCATCCACATTCAGGCGTCTCGCATTGAACCAATTATCCACTTTTTCAAAATTGACATTGATATCATATCCCTTTTCTTTGGCATCATCTTCCAATAGGCCAACGGTTGCCATAGTGGGCAAAGTGAAAACTACTGAAGGCATTGGGGGATAACTGACTTTTTTCTTATTTCCTTTAATGATATTTGAAGCTACGACGTGTCCTTCCAAAACAGCTACGGGTGTTAGGGGCAATCCTCTTGAGTCCGCTGCATCGCCAGCTGAATATATGTTCGCGTTCGATTTGCTCTGAAGGTATTCGTTGACCTCTATCCCCTTTTTTGAGAAGGATATACCTGCTTTTTTCAATTCTAAATCAAAAATGGCTGGGGGACGACCAGCGGAATTAAATACTTCTGCCGATTTGAAGTTAGTTTCCTTTCCGTTTGAAATTCCTGTAGTAATGTAGTTGTCATCTTTATGTTCAATTTTAGAAACTTCAGTTTCAAGAACGAGCTTAACACCTAAATTACCTGTGGCATCGACCAAATGTTTTACAATATCCTTGTCAAAGTTTTCCAACGGACGTTTGCCTCGATGTACTATTGTTACCTCGGCACCAGAACGTGCGGCAATATGCGCGAATTCAAAGGCGATATATCCACCACCGATGAAAAGCAGGGATTGGGGTAATTCCTTAAGGTTTAGAAAATCCGTACTCGTTTTCGCAAGCTGTCCGCCTTCAAAATCTAAAACTTTTGGTTTTGAACCTGACGCAATTACAACTTTATCAGCTTGAATGGTCTCGTTACCTACACTTAAGGTATTCTCATTTATAAACGTAGCGGAATTGTGAAAGGTGTCGATTCCGTTCTTCTTATACCCCTTTTCTATTTTCCTCGGCATTTCATCAACAAAGGTCTGTTTGAACGCCATTATATCCCTCCAGTTGATATTCGGAATGGTATCAATGCCTTTCCCTTTAAGTCTTTTAGCGAAGTCGCGTACTTCCGTGGCACCGATAATCACTTTTTTTGGGTCACAGCCTCGTAGGGCACAGGTGCCACCATAAGGCAGTTCATCAGTAATGCCCACCGAAAGACCTTTTGAAGCGCATTTATTGGCGATTGTCATACCTGACATACCCGAACCAATAATGAAAACATCATATTTTTTCATCTACTTATTTTCTTTAGTGGTTTTCTCGACAACTTTATAGCCGGTGCTTTCTATAGCTTTTCGGATTGCAGGCAAATCGGTTTTGGTCTTGTCAAATTCCACTATGGTATTGGCATATTCGTAGCTGGCTTTGACCGAAATAATTCCATCCAGCTTATTGACTTCGTTTTCTACGTGTGCCTCACAGCCTGCACAGGTCATTCCAGCGACTTCAAAAGTCTGCTTTTTGATATTCGATTGAGAGACATAGACAATATCCTTGGTGGGCTGTGCATAAAATAGATTGGAATAGTACGGGAAGGCCAGCATCAATGCGGCGAATAGTGTTACTATCAATAAGAACCGTTTGGATTGCCAAAACGATGGTTTCGCATCATCTTCACAGGCGCAATCTATTTCTTCCTGTGTTTTCGGCCGCAGTTTCTGATACCAGGCAAACACCAAGACAATAATGGTCAAGCCGATAAGATAGGGTCTAAATGGCTCGACCCAAGAAAAGGTAGATGCAATTCCGCTTGTTCCAGCAATTAATGCCAAGACAGGGGTTATACAACATATTGATGCTGCAACTGCGGTAAAAATGCCGGTATAGGTCGCGGTATTTGAAGTTTTATTCGGTGCCATAATGTAAACTTTCTAAGCTGTTTTCTTTCTTGTCGAAATTGAATTGAAAATTCCATTCAAAACATTGTCCTCACTCTTTACCAGCGAATAATACAATGTTTGCCCTTCACGTCTCGATGTAATAATTCCCGCATCCTTCATTTTTCGGATATGCTGGGATACGGCAGGAACACTCATTTCAAGAATGTCAGCAATATCGCAAGGACACAGTTCATTCTCTATGTTCAATAGAAATAGAATTTTCAGTCGTACCTCGCTTCCCGCAAGAGACAAAATTTTGCTTATTGCTTCTAAGCTACCTGAAGAATTCTCTATGGTTTCCTTACATCTCGATATTTGCTTCTTGTCTGCTTCGTTCCGTGTACAGGTTATTTCCAAGCTCATCTTTTTTGATTTAAAGTGGCCACAAATATATCATTATTATATTATTTAAGCAAATACTTAAATAATGAATAAATCTAAAACGTGAACTTTTAATCTGGATTGCTTTTGATACCAAAGCTGGTGATAAAAGAAAATCTACTTCTTTAGCAACTTAAACCTCGACTTTTCCATAATATTTTTTCCGCAACCAAAAGGAAACCCGAACCAATAGTATTAATGCTGGAACTTCCACTAAAGGTCCAATAACACCTGCAAAAGCCTGTCCAGAATTCAACCCAAAAACTGCAATGGCAACAGCAATAGCCAATTCAAAATTATTCCCAGCTGCTGTGAACGCCACGGAAGTAGTTTTATCATATTCCGCACCTGTGGCTTTGGTAAAGAAAAAGCCGATGATAAACATCAGGGTAAAATAGATGAGCAATGGGACTGCAATAATTACTACATCCATCGGGATTTCTACAATCAGTTCGCCTTTGAGCGAGAACATTATAACAATTGTAAACAAAAGTGCAATCAAGGTTATGGGCGAAATTTTCGGAATGAATTCTTTAGTGTACCACTCTTCGCTTTTCAACCTTACCAAGATTAATCTGCTCAATATTCCCATAACAAACGGAATACCTAAATAAATAGCCACGCTCTCTGCAATCGTACCTATTGAAATATCAACGATAGCGCCTTCAAACCCAAAATAAGGCGGAAGTATAGTTATGAATATCCACGCATAGAAACTATATGCAAATACTTGAAAAATGCTGTTTAAAGCGACCAGACCAGCACCATATTCGCTACTTCCTTCAGCGAGGTCGTTCCACACCAAGACCATTGCAATGCAACGTGCCAAGCCTATTAGGATAAGTCCGACCATATACTCGGGGTAATCGCGTAAAAACGTGATTGCCAAAATAAACATTAAAACAGGACCGATTATCCAGTTTAAAATAAGAGATATGGAAAGGATTTTTGTATTTCTAAAAACTTTGGGCAACAGCGAATAATTGACCTTTGCCAAAGGGGGATACATCATCAATATCAAACCTATCGCAATGGGTATGTTGGTCGTTCCGCTACTGAATGAATTTATGATATTTGGAAATGATGGGGAAAAGTACCCAATCCCAACACCTATTGCCATTGCGACAAAAATCCAAAGTGTAAGATTTCTGTCGAGAAAGCCTAATTTTTTCTTAGCCATATTATTTATTGATTGATTTTTGATAAGCCTCGTGGCTTAAAAGATTTGAAAGTTCGTTAAGGTCACTAACTTGTATTTTGACCATCCAACCTTCACTAAAAGGTTTTTCATTAACAAGTGTTGGATTTTCAAGTAGATTCTCATTAACGGCGGTAATTTCGCCCGAAAGTGGCATAAATAAATCACTTACCGTTTTAAGTGCCTCGACAGAGCCAAAAACTTCATCCTGTTCAAACTCATCGCCCAGGTTTGGTAAGTCAACATACACTATCTCGCCAAGTTCGCTTTGTGCAAAAGTGGTAATACCAACCGTTCCGGTATCGTTTTCAATTTTTACCCAAGTATGTTCTTTCGAAAAATATAGATTATCAGATGCTTCCATTTTTGCAAGGTTTTAATATCCGTTTCTTAAATTATCAGCATAGCTGTTGGGTAATATGCTGTCTTCGACGGCCTTCGCCGCTTTTTCGATATCGTATTCAAACTTTACAAATTCAACAGTAATACTGTCCTTATCTTTAATGGAAGCGTTCTCGTCAATATCTAAAATGACGTAACTACCTCGGTTATCGCTGTCTTTGGGTTTGCCAATTGACCCGATATTGATAGCGTGTCGAAAATGTGACGTACTTTCATCTGCCGAATTGAAAGTTCTGTGATATGGTTTGTGCGTATGCCCAAAACACATCACATCAGCATCGGCTTGTTCCATAATACGAATCATACTTTTCTCTGCCCTGTCCTCAAAGAGATATTCATTTATCTTTCGTGGACTTCCGTGTACCAGTAGTACATTCAATTGGTCTTCATTTAATTGGAATTCCAATTTGATATGAGCTGGAAGTGTTCTCAGATACGCCCTGTTGTTTTCATTTACCAATTCGTTGGTCAAAGAAATCGAGACCGCCCCATTTGCTTTTTCCTCATCGGTTTTATAGGCGCAACCGCAATCGTCGCTTTTCCTGCCAATACCAAAGTCGTAATTGCCAGCGATGGTCGGTATTTTTCGATTTCTAATTTCCTCGATGACCTCATTGGGCCAAACGTTATAGCCCACCAAATCGCCAAGGCAGTAGATGGCATCGTATTCCCTATTTTCCAAATCTTCAAAAAAGGCCTGTAATGCAGGTAAGTTTGAATGAATATCGCTGAATAGTATTATTCTCATTGTGAAGTTTTTTTATAGGTTTAGCAACAGCCACTTCCTGGTGCACAGGAATTTGTTGCTTGAATTTCAGATAATTTCATTTTAGGTTTCTCTGTAGGGATACCGCATTGGTCTTTTGCGAGACAGTCCGTTTGTTTTGTAGTCAACAGGAAATTTTTACCGTCGAAATCGAGTCCAAATTTGCCGATGGTCTCAGCTTGGTATTCTACTTCAATTTCTAAATCTTCGATACCCAATACTTTCTCTGAAAGCTCGATAATATCGAGTAGTTTTTCGGGATGTAACCTATGGTCATAATCATCTGCATTCCACAGTTGAAAATTGGCAACTTCTTCATTACGTACCGTTCCACCGCAGTCGATAAAGTTTTTGGTAATCTTACCTACTTCGGTAACGTGAAAATGACTGGGGACTAAATCGCCATTGGGTAATTGGAAAGCGATTCTGTCCAATTGGGTAAGCTGATTTTTAATTTGTGAAAGTTTCATAGTAATAATATTATTGTTTTGTTTGCAAGAGATTGTTTATTCGAGTGGCCAGATACAGCATTTCCCTCGCGATTGTATTTGTATCGGTAAATATTAATTCGACGTTGTTATTTTCAGTTTCGTTGGATGAAATTTTCTCAACATATATCTCAATAGTATTATCGCTGGCTGATTGTAGAGATTGTAATGACTTGGGATAAACCACCCAATTTCCAGAACCATAGTCAATGTTATAGGACATTGGATTTTCCCCACGCGTATTTCTTATGCTAAAACCATATTCTTTTAGAATTGCCAGTTTTGATATTGGTTCGATTTTGGGTGAGATACCAGCAGATTGAAGACTTAACATAGTATTATGACCATAATAAATCATACCTGTTTGTAGCCAAACCATTGCAAGCTGACTTATTTCTTGGTTATCAGAATCAATAAACAGTACATCCATTTTTTCATTATCATCCATTTTCTTGAAAATTAAAAAAGCCACTTGGTCAAGGCGTTTTAAACGTTCCATAGGAATTTCCGTGAACGTATTGCCAATTTCTACAACAGATTTCTGAATTTTATTCTTGAGGGTTTGTGCTTGAATTACTTGCTGAAAGCAAAGTAAAAACACCACAATGGGAATTATTGTTTTTGTTTTCATAATTATGGGTTTACAAGTCTATATAAGTTTATCGCAATAAAACGATTAATTGATTTAAATTTTTTTAGCAACATTCATCTTTTGGCAACAAATCTTGTCCCAAAAATTCGGTCATAATATCCTTCATTTCTTTCCAGTTGGCCATATCTATGCAATAGCAAACACTTGTCCCTTCAACAGTTCCCTTTATAAGACCTAAATATTTTAACTCTTTGAGGTGTTGTGAAATTGTGGGTTGTGCCAAACCTATTTCTTTGACTAAATCGCCACAGAAACACGTATCGATTTTAAAAAGGTGTTGTAGTATAGCTACTCTTGCTGGATGACCAAACGCTTTCGCAAAGACCGATATTTGGTTTTGCTCATCTGTAAATATTTCGGTTTTGGCCAATCCCATTTCGTCATTATATTAATTCATTGCAATATTACGATTAATATTTAAATCGTCAAAACTATTTTATCGCATTAAATTCTTAATCTCTCTGAAATAAGCAAAAATAAGTTGCTTTATGCTTCTAATAATCTCGATGAATAGTTCTTTCATAACCTTTTTTTTAATTTATAATTTCTTTAAAATTGATAGCGCAATAGCGAGCACATTTTCTTTTCTCATTAAATACTGAGCTTCATCTACATTGCTTAAAAAGCCCAATTCCATTAATATCGCAGGACAATAATCTGCTGTTTCCCGAAGTACCTGAAAATTCGCAAACTTCACACCTCGACTTTCATAACCAATGGCTTCACAAAGGGCTCGTTCAATTTGATAGCCTATAAAAACCGATGTTTTCGAGAATTTCCCTTGTTTTCTTGAAGCATAAACTTCAACACCTCTTGCATCTGCATTATCAGAATTATTACAATGCAAGGACACAAATAAATCTGCATTTAAGGCTTTGGCCAATTTAGTTCTGTCCGATAACGAAATTAAGGTGTCTTTATATCTGGTCATATAAATATCCAAGGACTCATCCAAATCGTTATTTAACCTTAAAATTTCATTTGCAATGGACAAAACCACATCCTTTTCTTGGATGCCATTTATACCAATTGCACCAGCATCTTTTCCACCGTGTCCAACGTCAATTATTATTCGTTTTTGAGCACTCGTTTCTTGTCCAAAAATGAAGCACATTTTCAAAAGTAAAATCACAAAACTGACGTTTTTAAGCACTTTTTTCATTTTCAATTTTCGGGTTTTCAACAACTTCACTTCAAAATTTCATAGGATTTGATGTCAAATAATAACAACGGAATTCAAACAATATCAAATAATATTTTATTCACAAATATTTGATTTTCAGTTATTTACACTCAAATATATGTAAATTTCCAATAACGAAAATGAACCAAAAATTTAAACTGTTCCGTTATGAAAAAATCACACTATTTAGCATCCATTCTTTCGCTCTTATCCACTTCGCTTTTTGCTCAAATTGGTGGCATTGAAGATTCAGTTAACGATGTAGGCGATACCATCAGAACTATTTTTCCAATCTTATTGGGTGTCATCTTCCTGGTGGGCTTCCTATTTAATGCCGGACATTTCTTCGGCGAAAATGCCGACCTCAAAAAGGGGATAACCAGAGTTCTTGTTTTTGTACTTATTGCAGGTGCAGTAGTAGGCATCTTCACATACTTAATAGGAATCGTAGTATAGATGAACCCTCTAAGAGGGATTTGTTTTCCAAGCATTATGAAGAAATACGAGGTCTATAAAAACATTAGGAAAAGGGCGGTCATTTTTGGACTGCCTATTTCCCTGTTTGCCTTGATGATGGTATCGATTTTGGCTTCGTTGCTCATCATCATCTTCTCTTTCAGCTTTGGGATAATAATAGGTGTATTGGTCTTCAATGCTTCCCTATATGTGGCTTTGACAAGAATAACCCACAATCCGCAACTATTCCAAATGGCTAAGGCTTTTCCAAAAATTATCAGTAACAAAAGAAATTTAGGCTTCGATTATGAACAAGATTAACCTTTCGGCATATCAACCCATCGTAGATATTCAGGACAATATCGTATTTGCCAATAATGGCAATGTTATTCTGTGCTATAAAGGTAATTTACCAGAAATCTATTCCTTATCTGAAAAGGACTTTGAGGATATGCACGGTGCTTGGTTTCAAGCATTAAAGTCATTGCCAGTTGGTACTGTGGTTCATAAACAGGATATCTATCTCAAGAAATCATATTCTTCGGAACAACTTCCCAATTCTACATTTTTAGAAAAAGCGACCCACGAGCATTTTAAAGGTCGTGGGCATATAGAGCACAGCTGCTATTTGTTCTTCATTTTGACCAAAAACAAGGCTCTCAACAATCCGAAATACGTCAATCCCTTTAGGAAAGTTTCAAAGGGAATCGTACAGGAACTGGATGATAACATCAAGAGTTTCGCCAACTCGGTAAGTGATTCAGTTTCCTTTATCAATAATAGCCGAAAGATGGATTTTGTTTCGCTTAAAGCGGAAGACATCCTGCAACTAACAAGTGCCTATTTCAATGGCTTTAATGAAGGTTATGATACTGACATTTTACTGGATAAGAAAAGCGTCAATATTGGCGAAAACCATTTTGATGCCCTTGCCATCAACAGCGAACTGTGCTTTGGCGAAAGTGTACAGAGTAGCAAAACCAATGAGAAATTCACTTCTGACGATTTTGTATTTCATCAAGGGTTTATTGATGGCTTAGGGCTTACGCTTAATGAGAACCATATCGTCAACCAAATCCTATATCTCGATGACAAACAGAAGTGGCGCAAGCTACTGGATAAAAAGATTGAAGAACTCAATAAAAGTTCAAATTTCGGTTCACAGAATAAAGTGGTACTTGGTAAAATCCAGCACATTCTTGACCAAATCAATGCCGATGATAATGCACGAATCATCCGTGGTCATCTCAATATCGTGTATTGGGCAAAGGAAGCCAAAGAGCTCGACAAAATAACTTCAAAAATAAAGACTGAATTTAAGGAATTGGATATCATACCATACTATCCAAGAGGCGAAGAACGTAAGAATTACATCCTAAATAGCTACTGCTGTTTCTCTTCTAACTTCTCAAATAATGATTTGTACGTAACCGATTTAAAACACGCGCTTTGCCTGTTCATCAATAACACCAATTACAAAAGCGATAACACCGGAATTATCTTTAATGACCGCGAGCACAACATTCCTGTTCTGAAAGATGTTTGGGATGAAAAGAAGAAACGCATCAAGGCACGAAACTTTGCCATTTTCGCGCCAACTGGCGAAGGAAAATCCTTTTTGGCCAATAACATTCTGCGCCAGTATTTTGAAAGTGGCGTTCGCTTGGTTATCATAGACTTGGGTGGTTCTTATACCAAATTCGCTAAACTCTATCCTGAAAAGTATACGGTGCTTCGTTATGAAAGTGGGAAGAACTTAGGTATCAACCCATTTTACATTAGCGACACAAATGACCTCACACCCGAGCGATTGGAAGACTTGTCTGTTTTCCTGTTTGAATTATTTGCTTCAGATTTAAAAGTGACCAAAGCACAATCAGTATCGGTTAAAAAGATATTACGCCATTATTACGATAGTACTTCAGAAAATCATTCGTTGGATGGTTTTTACAGCTTTATAGAAAGGAACCAGAAAGACCTTCTGGACACCTTAAAAATCCATCCCGACTATTTCAATGTGACGAGCTTCTTGCACGTAATGTCCGAATATGTCGGCGATGGTCTATATAGCTTCCTGTTTGAAGTAAGTGAAGACCAAACCTATAAGATTGAAGACAAACGATTGATTGTTTTTGAACTGGATGAAGTAAAGGACAATAAGGAAATTCTTTCCGTAATGTTGAAGCTCATTAAGTCCGCAATCCAAAGAACGATTTGGAAAAACAGAGCTGAAAAGGGTATCATCCTATTTGATGAGTTTGCCAAACAACTGAAGTTTGACAACGTACTGGAAAGCGTAGAATTTTACTATCAAGCCATCCGTAAACAGAATGGTGCAATTGGGATTATTCTGCAATCCATAAATCAGCTTCCGAACAACTCAACTTCAGCCAGTATTCTTGAAAATACCCAAGTCATTTATAGCCTGAATAACGAAAAGGGCTATGACGAATTGGTCAAAAGGCTCAACCTATCCAGCCACGATTTAAACCAATTAAAATCCATCAAAAACAATCTTTCCGGTCCACGCAAATACACTGAGATGTTTATCAAGATAGGTAGGGAAAGTAACATCTTCCGGCTTGAAGTTCCGAAGGAAGTTTACGCAGCTTATTTGACCGATGGACAGGAAAATGAGGAAATAATGAAGCTCTACAATGAGCATCACGATATGCAAAAAGCAATAATTCAATTCACATCTAAAACATAATATTATGAAGACAAAAATCAAAATTTTATTAATGACAGTAGCCTTGACCTTAGTTATGTCAGGTAATGCTACCGCACAAGGAATGCCCACTTATGACAACACCAATTTTATCAGCTTGGTAAAACAACTTATAGAATCAGGTAAACAGACAGCTCAGATGATTAAGTCTGTAAAATTCCTAAAAGATGCAAAAGAGGCAATAGAGAAAGTATCAAGCGTTGTTGAGCAACTGAGAGCAGTTGAGGAAATTGGACAGAACAATCAGCGCCTTATCAACGTAATGCAAAATGATTTACAGGATATTTTGAATTCGCCCTACATCAAACCCGATGAAGTTTCAAGGGTTGTGGAATCGTTTGACGCCATAGTACAAAACTCATTGGACACAGTAGATTTTATTGATGAAGTCCTATCCAGCGATTACCTAAAAATGAGCGATGCCGAACGTGCTGAAATTCTTAAAGCAAAAGAGCAGGAATCCAAGCAAATGGTTTCCAACATCACTACAAAAACAAAACGCTATCGTGATATTATTTCCTTCAGAAAAATGCAGGATAAAGTCAATAATAGAGAAACCGAATACTAAAAATGACGGCGACCATTCTCTTAGGAATTGGGCTGGAATATATAGATACCGTTTTCCAGACCATACAGGCCAGCGACTTTTCGCAATACACGATTGCGGGAATGAAAACGCTCGCTGTCCTGTTCTTTCTGGTCAACATCCTCAAAAAATACAATGAAGGCATTGCAAATAAGGATGGTTACACTTGGGGATTGAGTCCAGGCGAACTGGCAAAGAATTTTGCCATTGTCATTTTGGTCATTTTCTCAACACAAGTATTAGGATTTTTCGATGGTATATTAGTTGCCATTGAAGGACAATATCGAGGAACTGCACCAGCCTTATTGCCATTACAAATGCAGGATATTCCCATAGAAGAAGATGTAAGTATCATCGAGGTTGCACAAGCTGCTATGACATTATTATATGAAGCCTTGGTCACACCGCTTTACGGATTCAAAATATTTGCATTCATCATTAGCTTGTTCCTCTGGATATTAGATTTGTTCATTTATCCATTGTTTTTGGCAGAACGCTTTTTTCTACTCGGAATAATGCAAACTTTTTTTCCCTTGGTCATTAGCCTTGCAGTCTTTGAAAAGTTCCGTTCGTTAGCTTATACATTCTTCAAGCTTTATGCTGCGGTCTATATGTTAGTACCTGCCTTCTTTTTAGTAAATGTTTTTGTGAATGCACTATACACGGAAATCAACACCAATTTTTGGGTCAATTTGTTTGGAACCGATACAGGTCAAGGCTTTTTTGCACCAGTGGTTCAATTAGGTTCGGTAGGGTTTATTGTTTTCTTGAAGTTCAAACTGTATAAACGCGCCACATCTTTTACACTCAGACTATTTACCAACTAAATCAATTCAGAATGAAAACACCTTACAAGAATATTTACAACGTCCTAAAGCTGAATCGATTTATCGTTTTGGCGGTTGTTGCCTGTGCCTTACTATCCAGCACATTTTCGGTTTGGATGGTATTCAACACTAATCAAAAAGCGCTCAATAGTGCCTTTGCCATTAATACAGATGGCAGTATCATTCCCCTGAAGCTCGTGACCCAAAAGGAAAATTTTCGGGTCGAAGCTTTGGCACATTTAGATCTATTCCACAACTACTTCTATAATATCGATGCCAGTAATTACGAACGCAATTTGGAAAAGGCTTTGTGGTTGGGTAATAGTTCCGTGGACAATCTATATCGCCAGAAAAAAGCCGATGGTGTTTACAACAGATTGCTTCAGTATTCATTAGTTCAAAAAGTACTGAGCATCGATTCAAGAATATCTGAAAATAATGGTTCGTATGGTTTTACGACGACTACCATTTTTGAAATTAATAGAGGTACAATCATTGACACTTACGAGTTGGTTTCCACCGGAAACTTGATTATGGTTGACCGAAATTTTCCCAACAACCCACACGGTCTATTGATTACCAACTATTTCGAGAACACTTTAAAAAAACTAAACGATGAAAGTTGAAAGCCGACCCGCCTGACTTCGGGCAGGTAATCGGCACTTAAAAACTCACTCTTATGAAAGTAGAAAAAAACAAGATAGTATTTGCAGCGGTATTGGCCGTGATTTTCATATTCCTGATTTCCTATTCTGTAATGGTAATGGGCGATGATGAAAGTGAAACTGAAAACCTTAAACAGACCTTAGTTCCCGATTTGGAAGAAGACCAAAAAGAGTACGATTCCAAACTGGATGCGATTAACGATTTGAAGAAAGTTCGTGAAAACAATGCACCAAGCATCTATGATGAAAAGTTGATTGATTCCTTGGGATTTTACGACCCAGATTTACCAGAACGCGAAAAAGAGCGTATCGTAGATAGCATCTATGAAGCAGGCAAGATTCAATATTCCGAAAATCGATACCAAAATTTGGGACAGAAAAGAACTGTTCGCAAAGCGGTATCAAAAATTGATTCTGCAGAAGTAAAAAGGGAACAAAAAATTGAAGCGAAAGAATTGGGCTTAGAACATCAATTGTTCTTTGCTGCTTCGCCTAAACCCAATGAAGTTTCAATCATCGGCAATACAGATGAAACTATTTACGTGGTGGTAGATGGCGACCAAGTTGTAAAAGCAAACACCAGATTACGAATGCGACTGACCAAAACTGCTACTATCAATGGTAAAGAAATGCCAAAAAATACACCTGTATTCGGATTTATCAGTTTTCAGCCTAATCGGGCTTTAATTGAAATTGAAAACATAAAGCACCATCCCACAAAACTTAAAGCTTTTGATTTATCTGATGGCAGCGAAGGTATCTACGTACAGAACAATTTTAGAGCAGAAGCCACTACTGAAGTGTTGGACGATATTATTGGCGACATCAACATACCTACAGTTCCGCAAGTTGGTGGTGTAACCAAAGTGCTAAGACGTAGTAACCGAAACGTGAAAGTTACGGTATTGAACAATTACAGATTAATTCTAAAACCTAAATTATGAGAACATTTATTCTAATATTGATGGTGTTAATTTCCGCTTTCGCGAAAGCACAACAGCAACCCATACCACTCGACACCATTTATGCTAACGACACCAAAAACGTTGCGCTATTTTTTCCAGAACCTATACGGCAGGGCATAACCGGTTCGGATAATTTTGTATTTACCTATAACCGTGAAAAAGAACAGTATTTTGGACTGCTTCAGGCAACCCCTGGGAAGGAAAGTAATTTACTGGTAGTCAATAGAAATGGTTCGATTTTTTCGTATATTGTAAGGTATAAAAAACAGCTTTCTAAGCTCAATTATTTCATTCCGCTATCAAATAGTATCGGTAATGAAAAACCGATTGTAAAGGATTCGGTTCTTGTTGAATCTTCTGAAGAACTTGTAGATAACAGCACCTATTATTACCAAAAATTCTGCTCATATCTTCTCAATAGAAAACAGCGTATAGCGCGAATCAAGAAACGAAACGAAGGTATTATCTTGAATGTAGAGAATATTGTTTTTGATAAAGATGAGCTCTATTTTGTTATAGAGATTGAAAATAATTCTACGTTGGATTACGATTTGAATTTCTTGAACCTGTCTATTGAAACGAGACAAAAAGGGAAAAGAAAATCATTGCAACGACTGTATCAAGAACCGATATATAAACATAATCTGCCGTCCAAGATTAAGGAAAATGAAATGGCTCGATTCGTTTATGTATTGCCCAAATTTTCATTATCCGATGACCGTAGGGCAATTTTGGAATTGAATGAAAAAGATGGCGAACGTAATATAGAAATGAAATTATCGCATAGGTATATCAATAACCCAAATTAGTAATGTTATGAAAAGATTAGTCATTTGCTCGCTCGTACTTTTGTTCATTTCTTGTTCAGAAAGCACAACAAAATCCCCTTCTGAAATTGCCAAAGTTGTTGCGTCAAGCTTTTTCTCAAAAGATGAATCAGCCTTAAAAAAGCATACCACTTCTGAGGGCTATGCCAGTTTGATTACTGTACAGAAT
Organism: Pricia antarctica; assembly: GCA_011050085.1. Taxonomy (GTDB): domain Bacteria; phylum Bacteroidota; class Bacteroidia; order Flavobacteriales; family Flavobacteriaceae; genus Pricia; species Pricia antarctica_A. Next base: position 38,708 of record DRGL01000025.1, read on the forward strand.
ATGATGCCAGATTCCGACCAAGACATCGAGGTAGAAATTTTAGATGAATCTATAGATGGCGAAATTGCCTGGGTAAAATACAGCACAACTTTCGATGGGAAAACTGGCATTTTTAAACTGACTAAGGAAAATGGTCAATGGAAAGTGACCAGTAAAGGCCCGAGGGAAAAAGGGCCGTTTTAAAAGACTTTTTTTAATTTTTATCAAGATTGATTTGCCAATAACCTCTTGTATCGCCTTGACGCGTTAAAAAGCCTTTATTTTTGATAGCCGTAATATGCTTACCAACAGCAGATTCATTAATACCCAAAGCTTCAGCTATTTCGTTATAAGTTATGGAAGGATTTGTAGCAATAAGTTTAAGAACTTCTTTTTGTCTTTTAGTTAGAGCTTCTGTCGTATCAATTACACCACCTATTACACCACCTATTGCACCACCTTTTTGACCACCCATTACACCACCTATTTGACCACCTTCTTCAACAGTAGTTTCTTTAGCAGCAAAAGTCATTCTAAGGAAGTTATCTGAAAAGCCAAAACTCTCTTTTCCATAGTGTTCCAAAATACGAGGGATGCCAGAACCCAATTGTTCCACGAGTTCCAAATCCTTAAAAATCCGCATCAGTTCTTTATTCCGTGGAACTGAAAAGCCCTCGAAAAATTCCTGTTTGCTCAATCCTTCCGGAAGACCGCCTGCCGATGTGATTTCAATTCTATCTGCAAAGATTTCAAACTTTGGGGTAATTTCATTGGTATAATCGTTATGCACAAAGGCATTGATAATGGCCTCGCGCAATGCGATGGGATTCCATAGGTTAGCTTGTTGCCTTTCTTTGGCCGTTATTTTTGTGTTGGTTCTATTCTCGACAGCAATTTTATCTATCACTTGCTTGGTAGCCTTGACCAAACATTCGTGACCATATTCGTTGCTTTCTATCAAGTCTGTTCGGGTTTTGCCCGAATACTTGGCAACTTTGATAGAAGTGTTATTCTTGTCTGCCAAAAGATAGTCAGCATAATTGAATGCACCATCTTCAGTCAATAGTTCCAAGTTCTTTGCAAAAGCTTTACCAAGGGTGTGACCCGATTCCTCGTAGTAGATTTTCAACTGGCTAAAGCTTAAATCTTGACGACCCGCTTTAATTTTGCTGATGGAATTTCGGGTACGCTTGGCAAAGAGCTCGTCAATCATTTTTTGTGGCATCGGTTCAGCTGCTGAACCTAAGCGCATAAAACAACCCTTTTCGCTCATCCCGTATTTTTTGAGATGATAAGGTTTTTCTGGACCGCTCGCCACAATGATTTTCAAGATATTCTTGCCTTCTCTTTCCTCGCTTACAATATCAAACAAACCCAAAGCTGAAGGACGGATATTGTTCTTTAACCTGTCTTTAATTTTTAATTGGTCGCCATCCGCATCAGCCAGACCGTAAGTATTCCCTTCCTTATCAATACCAATATAAATAATGCCGCCTTCACGATAGTTTAAAAAAGCAATGACCTCTTTTTCAAGTCCATCGGACAGTTCTCGTTTGTATTCTATACGGTTTGTTTCGGTCATTAATTATTAAACAGTTTGCTTTATTTTTAAATAGTCATTAAGTTTATTATACTCCAATCGCTTCATATAGTCTTCCATAAAAGAATAATCTGGGTCATTGTGCTCATTGATAGGAAGTAAAATTTTTTCCTTTTTCAATCTGTTTCCGCTTCTTTTATACCCGAAGTTGTATTTTCCTCTAACTTTGTCGGCCACAGTCGTAATGAATAAACCTATATGACGATTTAGATTTTGATTATATCCAACAGATATGTCAGATGTTGCAATAAAATCTTCTTCCTTATAAACTGAATATCCCATAGAACCTTCTCCATTTCGAATGAATGCTATACCATTACCTCTATGCATTAATTTTTCATCCTTTTCTACCTGACATAGTACTCCGTTGTTTTGATTTGTTGCTCCCAGATAATTGACTCCTGATTTTATTTTATTCAAATGATTCAGACCTTTTGATTTTCCTTGTGATAAGTTGAATAATTTTCCGATTTCAAACTCTTTCCATTCAATTTCACTAAGTGAAATTACCCCCCCCCATTCTATATCGTTGATTTTCAATGATATATATTTTTTGTACTTATTAAGTGATTTCATTTCCAAATCCCTCATAAACCTCTCCATAAATTCATAATCAGGTTCTCCTTTAACATTTACAGGAAGAAGAATTTTTTCTTTTTTTATCCGGGTATCATTAATTTCACGATTGAAACTATACTTTTCAGAAATGCGACTAACAACACTTGATAAAAAAAGATAGACATATTTGTTAAAATTTGAATTTTCTAATTTGGTAACGTGGTCACTTGCAACAAATTCAAAAGGTTGATAAAAGCAAGCCCCCACACTTCCGCTATTAGCAAGTGAAAGGCAGTTTGAAAAAATACGAACGCCTTCATTATTACTAATATGACCATCAACACCATTGTTAGAAGCTGTTGAAGAAACATAAGGTGTTTTACCTTTTTTATGGTCTGCCTTTCTTAATCTTTTGCCTCTCTGAATTTTTGGAAATATTTCTTTAAAGTCGAACTCTTTCCATTCTTTCTTTTTTAAATCTAAATCCATTTTATTTTGCTTTTTCGAATAAATGTTCATTCCCCTGCATAATCATATTAAACTCAAAAGTCAAATAGTCTACAATTGTATTTTCAAAATCTATTATTCTGGGTATTTCGTCATTAAAATAGTAGAATGAATGTAACCATTCATCAGATGGTTCTATTGTGGTTTTAACCATAAATTTAGTTTCGGCATCATCCCTGTCAAACCAACAATCCAAAAGTTTAACTTTTCTTTCTTTAGCACGTTCCGTTTTAACTGGACCTATATGCTTATTTATAACAAAACCATCATCTTCAAAATTGAAGAATTTGACTCTTTTCTTGGCATCGTGCGGTTTATGAGCCTTAAAAATTGCAATACACGGATTTGTCCCAATACGATAAAAGGTTTCTTTATTGAGTGTAATTACCCCTTGCAGGGAATGATTTTCAAGAATTCTTTTCTTAGCCTGTTTATCTTCTTTACGCTTCCCCACCATTGTAGATTGAGGTACAATGGCTAAACAAATAGCATTGTCGCCTAAACTGTTTAGTAAGTGTTCAATAAAATGAATTTCAGACAAATGGGCAGTATCCTTTCCTTTGGCTTGAGAATATGGCGGATTGATAAAACCAACCGTATAATTTTGTTTTCTCAATTCTTTTGCCTCCATTGCTAAAAAGTTCCCTGGTACCAGCTGACTTTTTCCGTCGTCCCTTAAAATCATATTAGTGGTTGCAATGGAAAACATATCTTCACGAATTTCAATACCGTGCAATTGATTAGATTTGATATGCTTCTTCTGCTCCTCGGTTTCTGCCATATTCTCCATTTGGTGCATTGCAGATATAAGAAAACCAGCCGTTCCACAGCAAGGGTCTAATATTATGTCTGTGGGTTTTAGCTGAACGAGGTCGCAAAATAACTCGGTAATGTGTGGTGGTGTTAATACCACTCCAAGGCTTTTGCCATCGCCTCCGCTATACTTCATAAACTCTCCATAAAAATTACCCAAAACATCTTCCTTTACGTTTGCGGTAATAGAAGCCAATATTTTTGTTTGGACAAATTCAGTAAAATACTTTAAAGGTGTTTTTTCTAACCGTTCATCAACTTGGTTAAGTAATGTTCGGTCCCTAATAATATTGAATTGACGAAGTACCTTGTCTTTTTTAGTTTGCGGTGTTACCTTAACACGCTTCATATAATCTTCGATAGCATCGAAAATTTTTTCTCCATCAGTTCTTACTTCATCGCCATTTAAATCTTCAACTTTAAAGTTCCTATCACTTAACGCAAGAAGAATTGCTGATACAACCAACGGTTTCTCCTTATCCCCCAATTGACCATAATTTCTCAATGCCTCGTGTAAAACCGCAGACTGTCTTATTAACTCTTCTGATTCTAAAACTTCTGGTGGTGTTTCTCCCAGCACTTGTTCACGGTAATACCTATCTATATTGGACGAAGAAAAATTTTCAAAATTTTCTACGGGTTGCAACAATTTATACTCATTTTGCTCAATGAAAATAGGACGGATTATATGATGTTTTTCGTCCCCAGAACAACCAAAAGCAAATACCTTTTTGAAGTTGGTGTTATCTACTATATGTTTACCATAATGTAAAGCACCGTTTTCAGCATAGTCTTTCAGAGATTTGGCGTCAGTCTTATATTCAGCTGCATCTTCATTAACAAAGTTTGCCTGTTTCTCTAAATCGACTTTATTTTCAATAACAATAATAAAATCGTTTGAGATTCCTACGAACTCTGGAAATCCAACCCTGCCTGTACCTTTTTTAGAGGCAGTTTTTAATGCATCATTTATTTCCTTGATTGTGCTTCCATCAGCACTATACTTTATTTTAGCAGCATCTAAAAGTTTGCTAATGAAAATATCAAGGTTTTTCTCTTTTTTACTCACTTGTTTTTGATTTATCGATTAGCAGGTCTTTTGCAGAAACTTCAAGTATTTCAGCAATTTGGTATAAATCCTCTAAACTTGGTTGCCTCTTGTTACGAGCATATTCATTTATAGAATTGTAACTTTTATCCATTTGGCTGGCCAGCCAAGTTTGTGAGATTCCTTTTGTTTTTAGAACTTCTTTAATTCGGTTCATTTTTAAACCTAATTTGTTAATAGGGCTTAAAGATAAAAAAGTTCACTATATTTTGTGGAATATATCCACTATTTTATAGTGGTATTTAATTTAGTGAGACACTTGTACACAATGATTAGATATCAATTACCACATCATTTTGAAATTAGAGATAAGTATCGCAAAAGGAAACTTTCTTTTTGTAGTAAAGGTTAGCGAGTATTTTTTAAGAAGTGATTACGGTTTAATTATATTACTCAAGGCTAAATTTATTTCATTCAATTTTTCTTGATAAATGGATTCGGCACTCAAATATTCCTTAGTGTAATACTCTATATGTGAGGCATAATCTTTTGAATCTTTGATTAATTTTTCAGATTGCCTTAAAAAAATTTGTGTTTTTGATAAGAGATTATTGAGTTGTGGACTCAATAAATTATCTTGTCTGTAAATGCTCATTATTCCATCAAACAAGGGGCCAACTATATTCTCTCTAAAATCTGAAATTGAGTTCGAAATTTCATCAGTTGGAACACCATCTTCAATTTGCTGATTTCTCGCTTCGGTAATCGCAACCGTTGCTTCTTTAAAATCATTTAGAATTTGGAAAGCTGTATCAGTAAGCAATAGAGGATTATCGCCACCATATGATGCAATGGTTTCATTCCGTAATTCACTAACAGAATCAATTAATTCATCCAAAATTACTGAAATACGAATGCTATGGCTATATTTTTTATCCAAATGGATTTTATGCTTTTGCATCATTTCTTCTGTCGACTTGTTGTAGAAATCTGCAACGCTATAAAGATTCGCGTAAAGTTTTTCCCAATCTTTACCAGGTTTAAATTGAAGAAAGCCTCTGTAGACTAAAGTATTATCTAATTTTAAAATTAAACTTGGATACGTGTTAGGGTGAAATGACATTCTATTCATTTCTGTAGAGTCCTCAAGTTCTTTAGCACTATACTCAAATGCAGTTGTAGCTTGTTTTATGTTGGCTTCGTAGAGCCTCTCAACGTATATTTGTACAACACCTAAAGCACTTTTTAATTCCGTCTTTCTCTCTTTAATTTTTTCTTCTTCTTGAAATGTCGCTTGACGTCGCTGGTAAACGAGGTCGAGAACTACGAACATTATAGTAATAAAGGATAAAATACCAGATAATAAGCCACCATAAGCTGATATAATATTATCCTTACTGGTAAAATCAAAGTTAAAGAAAGACCAGTTTGCTGTTTCGTTAGCAGCATCAAACGATAGGATAACAAGAAATGTAAGGATTAATGTTATAATGCCTAAAATGCAATATAATATTATATGAAATTGACGACGACTCAAATTTATTGGGTTGGTAAGTTTAGCTTATCAAATAAAATTTGATTTCTCTTTCTTGAATCCTTGACCATTTTATCAAAACTTATTATCTCGGTATAAAGCTCAAAATTACTATTGTAAGCGAAAAATCCTTGATTGTCTGGGTGAGCTGTGAAACCAGCTTTTTTCGCTAACGTTCTCAATTTCGGTGTTAGGTCTGAAATTATATATGCATAATAAGGTGTTCCTTTTCTTACGCTTATAGGACGTCCGTTGGCATCTAAGGCATTATTTTCTTGAATCTCAATCACATAATTCAAGACTTGTGTAATCGGATTGTCTGCTTCATTATAATCGTCTCTCATTGGCTTTTTAAATTCAACAATTACAATTGAAGAATAATTATCACTTTCATTGAGAAGATGTGCCTTGTTAAAGACAACTAAATCAGGCCTTTTCAGAGAAGTAGATTCTGTCCTTTTGTTACTTGTAAGAGGTATATCAGATGCCAAATAGTCGTGAAAAGCCAATCTTTCATCAATTACCCATAAGTTGTGTTCTTCTAATTGTATTTCATCAGAGGTTTTCTTGACTGGGAAAATGAGATTGTGAATAATTTCTTCTTTCGAGTATTTATCATTCTTGGATTTTTTTAAGTGTTTGCTCAGATGTTTTAAAATGTAAGACCTGTGCACTACATATTCAGCGAGTTTAGAGTTCCCGACTTCAATTATTTTATTATATAAATCGGTGTGCGTTTCATCAAAAGCAGCCTTGTGGTCAATTTCTTTAATTGAGTCCAACATTTTGTTTGCTTCACGCTTTACATCTCGCTCAAGCTCATTCTGAAGTTTAAAAAGTTCTATCTCTAATTTTTTACCTCCAAGATTTGAAGAAATCTTTTTTAGTTCTTCCAGTTTGTATTTCTCTAAATATCGATATCGTGGATGTCTGCTTACAAATTTTCTAATATTTTCAAGTCGATCTTGTTCAATAATATTGATATATTCTTGGTAGAGTTCTCTAACAATAGCTACAGCTTTTTCACTTACTTCTATTTTTTCTATTTCTTTTGGAAAAAATTCGTCTGCTTTTGAAAAAGATATTTCTGTTCGCTCCTCATTAACTTTATCATCCAAATAATCACTCGAAACGTAAACCGCCAAAGAAAACTTCTCGCCTTCCTCATCGGTCAATGGTTGCTTCAGTTCAGGTATAAAATCAGTTAACTTATCACTCATTACCTCTCTGCGGTGAGCTCTATAATGAATTTTATTATCAGGTTTTGATGTATACATCTTAACTATTTCGAAGTCAAAATTATGACCCTTAATTTTTGCGCTTTTTCTGTCTAAAGAATCACGGGTGTAATTTTTAAAATAGTCGTTTACCACTATTTCATCATAATCGTCCTTTAAAATTATCCTTGGACAATCTTGCTCCCTGAAAAAACTAAAGCAATGCTCGATAATTTTAATAGCAATGTCTTCCAAATCACTATTTGTCCATTGCTGAAAACGCTCATTTAAATTTTTAAGATACACACACGTGCGTCTTTGAGGATTAGGTGTTTCAACTTTTTTATCCTGTGGATTTTCCACACCGTCTTTACTAATTTTAAACTCAAATTGACGACGGTTATAATGGCCGTTTTGACGATAAACACTATCAATTTGTACGCTGCTAAAAGCTCTTAGCCAAGTTATTCTACCTATGCCTTTTCCACCTTTGTTATACTTGTAACTGGAATGAGCCAAATTGAAAGAGTCCCAGTTGTCTGGATTGAAGCCGATACCATTGTCTGTAATTTTAAATGCGATAATTGGTTTTTTCTTATCAAAGTTGGAATCATTATTCTCACTACCTAAATTTTCCTGAGGTAATCTTTCAGCTTCTATCTCAATAAATCCTGGGTTATTGGAATTGAGTTCCTCAATAGCGTGGATAGAGTTTACGAGAGCTTCAAATAGTGGCAATAAAGCCTTATTACTTGCTAATTTTTTTTCACGAACTTTACCTGCAATATCTATACGCATTATAACTTTTGTAGTTTTAAAAGAGTTGCACAATTTACATAAATTTTAAGGGTCTCTATCATTTCAATAAACTTTCTATATAGTGATATGATTTCTTAACTATTTATTTGTTGATTTTTCAATTTCGAAATATCGACCTCGCCTCATCATAAACCCGCTCAAAATTAACCGCTAAATCCGCTTGGGAATATTGCTTGGATTCTTCAGGAAGTTGCCTTTGAATTCGGGCTAATTTAAACTGCACTTTCTTATCCTTCCCATCAGCATAGGTAATAAATTCGCCCTGCTTCAATCGAAAAAAAACATCTGCTCTAATCTTCGGGATTTCCTTTTCGCCCGTTGTGATTCGTGTGTCAAAATCAAGATTATGCCCTCGGCTTATGCTTTTAGTTGGGTCTTTGATGATTTCAAAAAAGCGCTCATAGTATTTGGCGGTATCAGGGTCATTTACCTTACCGAAAAACTGGTAAGACAAGTTGCTCAATATTGCTTTGCTTGCCTTGTCGCCATACATAATATCGTTCTGTATCTTATCCTGCATCACGTAAATGGTAGCAATATCATAACTTCTAAGTGTTGCCGGAATACGGTGCATATTTAACAGTCGTATTGTTGGTGCTTCTTCCATCAGCAAGAAAGACGGTTTGGAATTCCGCACACTCATTTGTTTGGTAATGGTGTGGATTATGGTTGCTATGACAGGTGAATAGGATGTCTCATATTTTGGATTGTTCACTACCGAAATGATTGCAGGGTTTTCTTCGCTATTAATGTTCAATAACACTTCGTCTGCGGATAATGCCATAAAAATGCGCTGTGTACTAATTCGTTTCAACGCATTCGCCAGAGTACTTTTCACACCAGCGGTCTGTCTGTCTGAATCCTTTCCGCTAATAAAAGCATCTGCCATTGCTCTCGATGTGGTGTTGGTTTCCAAAAACTGGATAAGGCTATCCGTATCGAGCATTTGATATATGGCTATTAAATGTGGTAACGTACAGTATTTAGGATAATCGCATTTCAGTTTCCAAATCAATCCCCCTATCAAACCTTCCGCAGCATCGTTAAAGAATTTGGTTGTTCCTGTAGTTCCGCTTTCCCTTTGTTCCAAAAGGTTTTCGATCAGTACCCGTGACACCTCATTTACGCTTTCCTCGTTCTCTAAATAGCGTGGCGCAATAGGATTTACCCTATGGATGATTTTATCGAAGGAAATGACCTTAAACGGGATATCGCTATCCTTAAAAAGTGGAAAGGCCATTTCGGTCAGTTCAAAATCCTTGTAATCGTGAATGATTCCACAAAAGTGCTCTTTCCGGAAATGTTTGAGAAATCCATAAACGACACTTTCGGTCTTTCCACTTCCGGCAGAACCGATTATGGATGCGCCACGTTTAATATTATCTAATTTGAAATTTCCCTTGGTAGTAGCAAAATTGACTTGATATTTTCTATCGCTATTTTGTGCATTTTCAGTCTTATGCAAAAAAACATATAGTCCTATATTAATTAACATTAAAGGACACACCAGATAAAGCAGTATCGATACTAATTCGTTCTGCTCGGTTAAATAGAAAACCAAGCACGAAAGCATTATGAAATTCAAGAAAAGCGCATACTTGCTCACTCGAAACATCGCATAGAAAACGGTACTGGCCACAGCAATAATTGAAAGTATGGTTATGAGATTGTCTATTTCCATACCCTAAATTCCTATTGAACTTGATTTGATGGCCACTTCAGCACCACGTCTTAATCGTTTGAAAACACGAAGTGCGATTTGTGCTTGACTGACTGGAATACTTGGAACAATTGGCAAGCCACTTTTGGTAATCATTTTGAAAGCCAAAGCTTTTTCATTGGCTGGTAATTTCATCAAGGCGGCGAAATACAGGTTAGGATTCTTTACAAAATCTTTTTTTGCTTTGTAGGTCTCGGCAAAGTTGCGTTTGTAGCCAAAAGTTTTGTCAAACGTTTTTTCCGCTTTGGCGAAAAAGGCATCCCTATCAAAACCACGCTTTACCTTTTTGCCGTGCATTTCAACTTCCGAAGCTTTGTGTTTACTTCCAGGCGAAAGACTGACCGTATTAGAAGCATCCTTTCTGCTCACGATGATATGGATATGACTTTGGTTTCCATCTTTCGCCATTCCCTGGACAATTCGTTTTCCATTTTGTTGATGTGGTGCTTGGCGTTCCAATTTGGCAATTTCCTTTTTCATCCTTTTAATATTCCCTTCAGCTCGTCCTTCTTGAATGTTTCTGATTTCGGTTTTCAGCTGAAGTATTTTTGTAGCAAAAGGTTGGTTTTCTTTAATTTGAAAATCTGTTCCTTTAAAGGTTCGTTGATGTTCAATTTTAGCGAAGTATTTTATGTCATCTATGGTTATGGGTCGTCCGTGAATTTCTCGATTGAAGCTGGCAACATAATCTTTCATCAGCTCACGAGTATAGGTTTTTAAATCTTGACTACTGTTCTGAAGTTTTCGCAATTCATATTTTGATGGGCTGACCGTAATCGAATAAAACTTGGGTTCTTTCTTTTTCAATTTTGCGGTGTTTCCATCAATTTCTTTGACCACTTCTTCAGCGGAAATTTCATCGCCATATTGGTTAAAAAAATGTTCCATATCCTGCTGTTCCAAACCTTGATTTTCCTTTTCTAAATAGCCTACAAAATCAGCTGAACTTTGTGAATAATTGTTGCCTAATTTTTGAGGTGTTATTGTAATGTACATAGCTCAAATATTTAGATTTGATTGCTCGGATTTTGCTTTTCACGAAAGCGTACTTCCTTCTTTTCTTCGGCATATTTCTTTTCTATAATAAGTGGTTTTTTGGTTGGTTCTTCTGTTTCAAAAAGAGATTGAATCATCGCCACCGTAGGTTTGGTTTGTGTCTTTTCTACGTCTCGCATTATGGCAATAACCGCATTGATTCTTTTGAGTAATTTAGCCTCAATGGTACGTCCAGTTGGTCCTAATTTTTCCTTTGGCGATATTTCGTTGTAGAAGAAAAAATCGAGCATCGTAGCCATTGCCTCGGTGTGCGATTTGAAGTAGGTGCGTGAAAAAGTTTGAAAACGTTTTGCGGTTTCCTTTTTAAATCTAATTCCAGTAAATGAGTCCATATTTCGCCGATTTGTCGCAAAATCTTCCCTAAAAATGGGCTTTTCCAGCCCGTTTGTCGCAAATCGTTGATTGTCAAAAATTTAAGATATATCCAAATTGCTGGTTATCAGCGATTTGAAAACGAAAAGGAATCCGAAACATCGCGCAGCGTGTTACCCTCTTGCTATTCCTTTTCGTCACGCGCAAGCGTGACAAAAATCCATACAATCCAGCTAAAAAGCCGATTGCCATTTTCGGGGAAAATGATTTTCCGATATGTTATTTTTCGATGTGTACGGTTATCGGCGAAAGTCGAAAAGTGGATAACCCTACTTAAATTTGAATGCTGAATTTCAGCGAAATAAAGATACGCTTTTTTATTGACTATATATTAATTACATACAAAAACACCTCTAAGTGTTTAGAGGTGTTCCACATATAATCTTAATGTGTCAGATATTGAAAACATAATCGTAGGTGTATAGATTTTTAATCATTTCTTCATCTATTAACTTTTCATAATCTGCACCAGTTTCGTCAACATATTTTTGAATGGATTCCCCAAAAATATGTGTAACGTGTTCTCTCGAAACCTGTAAGAGTTCCTCTTGTTTTTCCTCGCTCAAATCTTGAAATTTAATGTAAATCATAACTTCAAAATTTTAGTACTCGCTTGGTAACATCAGAGTGTCATTTACAAAAAATAACCGCAGTTCATCAAGTGGAAAATCGGTTACCCTGTAACCGTGTTTTTCTAAAATATTATCGTTGCCATCGCTGTAAACTATCTCGGCTTCGTAACCTGTAAAATCCTGGTTTTCTTCGGATAATCTTTTGAAGTCTATGGTTACAAATTCGCTTCGGTTCATCAGACTTTTTGCAATTACTGACGTGTCCGTAATGAGCCAAAAACATTCTGCTACTTCCGATAAATATTTCAATCCATCCGTAAAACGGGTTTTCAATAATGGGATTTGATAGAACATTTCTGTTCCTGTAAAATATTGCAATCGCTCTTTTATTTCATTAATTTGTGCTTTCATTGTACATATATTTAATGTGTGAATAATGAAAAAGAGGGCGCAACTTTCCAGAGGAACGCCCTCTTTATTTTTAAAGATTACTTGTCGCTCTTGCTTCCAAGTAAAAGGATTTCATCGGCTACAACTTCCGTTACATAGCGTTGGTTGCCATCATCGGTGGTATAGGTTCGGGTCTTTAGTTTCCCCGTAATTCCAACTTCCTTGCCTTTTTCGACAAATTTTTCAACGATTTCAGCCGTCTTGCCCCAAGCCACTACGGTATGCCAGTTGGTGTCCGTTTGCTTTTCGCCTTTGCTGTCTTTGTAATACTCATTTGTGGCTAATGAAAAACGGGCTACTTTTTTACCGCTTTCAAGGTTCGTAATGGTTGGCTCTTGTCCAACGTTTCCAATCAATTGTACGTGATTTCTAATAGTGCTCATAATAAAAAGATTTGTGTCTGCTTTGTTACAGACTGGTTTATATTTCCCCTATTTGTTTTAAACTGAATTAAATTTTAAGGGGTGTTTGTTCTTTTCTTTCGTGCACCGCACAATGGATAGAGTGGGTTTTGTCAAGACTTTTAGGGTAAAATCAGGTGTGTTTGCGACGTAGTAAAATCCTCGGATTTTCAAGGAAGTAGAAGCCTTATTTTTCCCTAAAACTCGTACGGTCTTGACAAGTTCCATAAGGGCATTAGCAATTCTTTTAAACGCAGTTGCGTTTGAGCGTACCGGCAGTTAAGCGAGATAAGTGGCTGTGGTTAAATTAGAATTGGTTATGTCGTGCCTGTTTTTCGATGACCCGAAAAACAACAAAGGCTTTATCCATTATAAACCCCTTAAAATGTGTAAGACAGCGGTTGGTTTTTAAGGATTTTCGAGTGAGGGCTCAAGAAGACCGCGCCGAAAATCCTGTCAAGAAAATCAAGCCGATGACTTTCCGATTAAAAGCGGACTTAATTCACGATTTTGGCTCTGGAATGAAGTGTTCCTTCCCAGCGCAGCGGGAAGGTTTAGCGGAATGGAAAGCTGAAATTGGGGATTGTGTCCAAGACTTGTGTAGTGAAGCTCTTTGCCCGAAGTGTAGTGGTTGCCTGCTTTTTCAGCAGGCGAGCGTGGAATGTAGGGGAATGTGCTGAGTGGGATTAAGTGTAACCGTATGTTTGGACTTAGCCATCCAGTTTGAGGTACTGGACAAACCTTTACTTAATTTATGCCATCGCATAGACTTCATCGAATAGCTTTTTATCCAACCGTTCTTGCTGGCCAAAGCTTTTCTTTAAGACATTATGAAGTACTGAATTAAACGCATTGTAACCTAACCAAAGATTTGGTTCTTCATTGAGCAACAAGGCTTCATAGTTTAAGATTTCGATGACCTCACGAGATTTTTTCGACGGGTCGCTGTTCTTATCGCTACATTCATATCGGAATAGTTTGGTTTTGTCGAGAATCGCCTTTACAAATTCCTGTGTATCGATGATTTTAAATTCCTTCATCTTGTCAAATTTCTTTGTAATGGTGTAGAATTCATTATCCAGAAATTTATCGAATAGATTGTTCAGCCTTGGCATAATTAAATGTGTATTATTCTTGCTATGCTTTATAGAAAACTCAATTTCAGCCTGTGAAACGTGCAAACCATTTGAACATATTTCTCTATAAAACCCGAAGTGTCCAGAGGTCTTTTCACTACCGTCATAGGAATTTTTGAACCGAAGCATCGGCAGTATCAAATCTTTATCATTTTTGACAGTAAACTGGCTTTTGTCGTCGATGATAAAGTCGGAAATGAACGACCTATCATTTTTGTTGATGGTGCGTTTGTGGAAATTCAGCTGTGCATCGGTCAACATTTCCTCGGCCTTCTTGAAGAACAGTTGGTTTGGAATATGGCCATAGCTGTTAGATACCACATTGACGATTTTGCCATTTGAGATAATGACATTTTCGAGCCCTCTTCGGGATTCCATCTGTATCAGACTTTTTAAGGATTTCATTTCTGATGGTAAGAAGATTTCATCCTGTTGCAAATTTTTTAAATACATAGCTTTTGAATTTAGATTAAACATTTTCTGATAATATTCGGTAATGGTTGGGATGCTTATCTCTGTAATAAGCCAAGTGGCTTTCGCCACTCTGAACTTGGTAATTTTCTCTACTCGACTGATAATGCTTTTCAGCTTCTTGTAGCGAAATTTTAGGTTTTTTAGATACTCGTTTCATAATGGTATATTTTGATTAAACAATATTTGAGCAGTACCCAAACGGAAGCTAAAATCTCAGCTCAAAAGGAAACGGAATAAATAAGCGTAGGATGTTGCGTTGGTTTTATGCCGTAGTCTTTTGATGGGTGTATTTTACGAGTTTACCTTTGCGCTAACTATTGATTGATAACCCCTTTCTTATGAACCCATCTTTTAAAAAACTATCATAAAAAAGAAAAAGGGCCAGCACGAATGCCGACCCTTCTTCAAACAACAAAAGCTACTCGTTGAGTTCCTGAATTTTCTTTTCAAGAACTGTGATACGCTTTTTCAAACGTGCTTCACGCTTGTCTCTCTTTTCGGCATATTCTTTTTCAATGCCGGCAATCTTGGATTTGTAATAGCCCTGCATTGCGTTGTAGAATGAAATGTTCGTCAAGTTATTGACGTGATTACTTTCGCCAAAATGTACTTGCTTTGTGAGCATATACCGAATCAACTTGTGAAAGATTTCCTTTTTGAACTTCTTCTTGAAATTTTCGACCATTTCAACTTTAGTCATCTTTGAAGTGTCGCCCAAGAACTTTGAAAAATACTTTTGTTGACTCATATAGTCCACATTATTTTCAAAGAGCGATATCGAGAATGCGACCATTTCATCCATTGAAAGTGTCTTCTTCGTATTAATGTATTTTGTTTCACGAATCATCTGCACAACTTCTTCAAACTGGTTGTTGTTTTCTATTTGATTCTTGCGGATTTCTCTTTCGTTGATTTTAATGATTTGTTCTTCAGGCGTACAATCTGCCATTTTTCTGTTGGCCAATGGTGCCGAATAATCTGTTGATTCATCTTTTGTTTTTTCAACAATTTTTATGAAGACTTCTTTATTCCTGTACGTTTCAGGATGGAACAAAATGCCATTGACAAATCCATTTTCTTTCGCTGAATTATATTTCACAAATTCTTCATCATAGTCCTGTTTTGCTTCTTCAAGTTCAGCTTTCAATTGTTCTTCAGAATAATCATAGTGTTGATATTCTATCTTAATATCCTGGATTGTTGGCTCAATCGGATGCTCTATAATTTCAACATCATCCAGTAGATAAACTTTCAATCCCTTCTTTTCTAATTGTGATATTATGAGCTGATTGTTTTCGTCATCTGCCCAATACTGTCGTATTTCAGGGATTAAAAAGATATTCTCTTTCGTGGACTTTTCAATCAGGTTTAAGAACGATTTACTTTTCTTAGTTTCAAAACAGGCTGCTTTTGTACAGACCATTTTACCATCGCCGAACAGATTACCTTGATTAGCTGCATTAAACGGACATTCAACACAAGACCCAGCTTTCGGGACCAATTTTTTATCGGCCACATCAAAAGATGCCTTTTCTAAATCATAGGTCTGGTCTTTAATCATCCTGTTTATCTGATGTGCATTAAAATCTTCGCCCATCGTTTCTAACATCATCAGCTGTTCTTCCGGTTCAAATAGCGCAACACCAACACCTAAGGAAATCGTCATTTCGCCATTGCGGACAAAGTGCTTAAAACCGTCAATCAATCCAGCCAGTTTAAGTCGCTGTCTGATAAAGTTATCCGTTCTTCCCAATCGCTTTGCAATTTCAGTAGGTGCGTATTTCTCGCTTAGGTAAGCAATCGCCTCGGCTTCTTCGGTAGGCTCGACATCCTGTCTTTGCAGATTCTCGATAATCTGAACTTCAAGAACATCATTGTTTTTATAAGTCCTCACGATACAGGGTATGGTCTTCTTTCCAGCCAAATTACTTGCACGATATCGGCGTTCGCCCATCACGATGACATAATGGTCATTTAGTTGCCTTACCGTGATTGGTTGCAACACACCGTGCTTTTCGATACTCTCAGATAGCTGCTTTAACGCATCTTCGTTAAACGTCTTTCTCGGCTGTTCTGGGTCAGGCTTGATTTTACCCAACGGTAAGTTCTGAATTTGAAGTGCTTTGGATTTCTTTCCATTTACTTCTTTCTTGGCAGTAGATTTCGCTCTACTGCGCTTCTTTGTGGTACTCGCTTTTGTTGTCATAATACTCAAATTTTTGATTAAACAATATTTGAGCAGAAACCAAACGGAAGATAAAATCTTGGCTCAAAAGGAAACGGAATAAATGAGTAGGGGAAGAAGCGTTGGCTTTATGCCGTAGTCTTTTGATGGAAGTATTTTACGAGTTTACCTTGCGTGTATATTGTATGATAATAAACTTCCCTTACGAAGAAGTAAGGTCGTGATTAGATAAAGTTTATTATTCTGATAGTAAATTCATAGGGTTTAAAAACAAATAGAAGAATTTAACATCAATAAAAATGTTGCCTTCAAAATAGCAAAATGTTGTACCTATGTTGTACCAAGTCATAAAAAAAGCCGAGATTTTCATCTCAGCTTTTTTAGTACCGAAGGCGGGAATCGAACCCGCAAGCCTTGTGAGCAATGGATTTTGAATCCATCGTGTCTACCA
>DRGL01000026.1 GCA_011050085.1 Pricia antarctica
CTACTGAAAATGCTGCAATTTAAAAGCAGGTCTCTGGCCTTTGATATTTTGATCAGGACCTCATTTTATTTCATAGTATTATGGCTCATTTTGAACATTATTAAAAATGTATTGAATGACTATAATTACTTATTCATGAGTAATTATCCGGTAACAACATTAAAACCCGGAAATTTCAATATTATTATACTCACCTATACCTTATTTATGTTTGCTATAGTAAGCTTTATAAATGAAATGGTGAATAAGAACAGCCCAGGGTTTACCATGCCCTTGATTCTTGGCAAATATCGGTTCCCCCGCGAAGAAAGAAGGGTCTTTGTATTTCTGGATCTAAAAGGTTCTACTCATTTGGCCGAAGAACTGGGACATCTCAAGTATAGCAGTTTTATTCAAGAAAGCATCATGGAGATCAACCAGGTAGCCAAAAAATTTAAGGCACATATTTACCAGTACGTTGGCGATGAGATCGTACTTACCTGGAAAGTAAAACATTTCAACTCGTTATATGCCATTAAATTCTTGTTTGCCGTACATCAAAGACTGGAAAAAAAAGGGGATCATTTTAAGTCCGTCTATGCATCAGTGCCCATTTTCCGGGCCGGTGTCCACGAGGGGATCGTCACAGCTATCGAAATTGGGGATTTAAAGAGGGAAATTGCCTTTCACGGCGATACCATGAATGTTTGTTCAAGGGTTCAGGGGCTCTGCAAAATTTTTAACAGGAAAATCCTGATATCCGGGCAGGTTAACCAAAATAGGGAAATAGCCCGGAACTTTAAGGTTATTCCGTTGGGCCATCAATTGCTGGAAGGACGGGAAAACCCCGTAGAGGTCTTCGCCGTTGAGGAGTGATCCTGGGCACTACCCATAACCAAATACAAACCTATAGTGATACCTTTTTTCTTTAAGTCTGCATCCCTGATCATATTCTTGATTATTTTACTGGTCGTTAGCCTATTCCTTTTATCGGATATAAAGATCGTCCGGAAAACTTTAAAAAGGATCAGAATTAAATTTACACATATATATTCAAAACACAAATCAAATAATGAATAGATCAATTATAATTATTGGAGCCGTTTTCTTCTGCCTAAACCTTGCCGCTCAACGTCCCGTAGATTCATTGCAACAAAAAGCAGTACAGGGCATCAAAGAAAGATTTCCACGGGAACGGGTCCTTAATTTTGAATACGGCCAGAGCCATAGCCGCGATTTTGAATCCGAGCTGTTGGGAGAAAATTTTTAGGAAGGTGAAGTAAAATCGCAGCGTAGCTTTAATGTAACTGCAAATGTCCCCATTTATAAATTCAGAAATGGGGGCTTAAGGGATCATTAAACTATCAGTTTAATGAGTTTGAATTTGATGACCTTCAGAACACTTCGCCCGAGATGTCTTTGAACACAACGGCATAGTGGATTTTCATAATTTCACTGCCGCCCTAAGCTCAACGTATTTTTCGACCTTGTTCAGAAAACCTATGATCTATAGTGCATCGCTTATCATTGATGGTAACGATGAAGGTTTGGAAAGGCTAAAGGGATTGATAGGACTTTCCTTCATACTGAAAAGGACCGAAAGGACAACGCTTACATTGGGCGCTATCGTATTTATCGACCCTACCTCGCAACTACCATTCTTTCCCACGTTTTCCTATAACCACCACTTTAAAAGTTCAAAATGGGAAGTGGATTTTATCCTTCCGCAACGTTTATTGCTGAGAAGGCCCGTGGGGGAGAATGGGCGTTTTTCGTTGGGAAGTACCTTTGGCGCAACGGGATTTTATGTGAATGTTGACAGTCCGGGTTTTGCACATGTTTTTGAGTACAGCCAACTGGAAATAAAGTCTGACGTTATTTACGAGCATCGACTAAGTGATTTTCTAACAGGGACATTTCAGGGGGGTATTCAGCATTTTATTAGCAATCGTTTAACAGAAAAAGGCGAGCCGACCGATGATTTCATCTATGAGAACGATCAAAATCCAACGGGTTATTTTCAGGTGGGGCTTTCAATCGACCCTTTTGCCGGGAAGAAAAAATAAATCAATAGTATATTTGAGCGTAAAAGACTGCCCATACAAGTCCTATTAAAAATGTAAATAATGCGAACTTAATCATGGCTTGTTTAAACCTTATGGCGCGCCCCAAAAAGTAAAGGTCCAGGATCATTTCATCATAAATGGATTTTCTCGTTTCTGTAAGCCTATCAAATTCGACCACAAATTCGGATAATGATTTTTTAGCGAAGTTACTTGCATAGAGGCTGCCATTATAGGAACTGGATTTGTATTTTTTTCCATAATACGTATGGGGCATCATCCCTATTAGGGCAAAAACCATAGACCCCAGACAGGAGTATGTCAATGTCGATAGAAAAAATTCAATTTGTTCCCGCCCGCCTTCTGGAGCTATTTGGGTTGCTCCGAACAAGAGGGATATCAGTATGGAATTTACAGTCAAAACTATGGAAGCCTTATTGTCCACCATCCGTAATAAATTGTAATGGTTCCTGGATATAGTCCTAAATAGAGTATCCATGCCCTTGGCGTCAAGTTTATCATTTTGCTTACTCTTTTGTTTATCTTTTTTAAATATTGCCGGGTTTTCTTTTTCTTCCAAATCCATTTTGGTTATAGTGTTTCTTTTCAATTTATAGACGTCTTTCTTTACGGAATAAAGTTTTATACTAGTTCAAAGAACAACCTTCTCCCAATTAAACTGCACCGTTAGAAAGTACAATTTTTCAGCCTATAATATACTTAAAGAAAATTTATGTCAACAGAAGGTTTTGGGTATTTAAACCCATGTATATTTGGACTTCTCTCTGTTCTTTCCGACCCTATGATCTCGGATGAATGTAAAGATCATCCCAATCTTTTGAATAACCGTTCAGAAAAGGACAGGTATAATAACGTAAAAAAGTAGTGGTTAGGGTAATCGATCTGAACGATTCTTCAATATCTTTGTGTGCTTGGGCATCAAACTTCGGAAATACCTTTTGAAATAAAATGTGATTTATACAAAAGCATATGATATTTAATAAAAAAAACTACATTAAAAAGTTAAATATTTTAATAGTTTTCCTAATACCCCTTCTTACCTCAGTTTCGAACGCACAGAAAATAACCAGGGCACAGTTGTCGGATTCGTTACAAAAATTACCTAATTTTTCCATACATAAAGACAATTATTTTATTACCGGAGTACCTACCAATACAGAGATTAATAGCAGTACTGCAGATGTAAAATATCAGGTAAGCTTTAAGCAGATGATTACAAGGGGCAAACTTCCATGGGAAACATATTTATTTTTTACCTACACTCAAAAGGCATTTTGGAACATTTACGAAGATTCGTATCCCTTTAGGGATATTAATTTTAATCCAACAATTTCATTAGGAAAACCTTTATTTAATAAAAATGCGGAACTAAAGGGAGTCGCATCGGTTTCTTTTGAACACGAGTCCAATGGTCGTGATAGTATTTTTTCAAGAAGTTGGAATCGTATTACCGCAGACTTTACAACAGTCATATTTAAGAATACAACTGCTAATTTTGAACTTTGGTTACCTTTCGGGTATTCAAGTAATCAAAACCTTTTGGAATATACAGGCCTTGCGGAGGTCAACATAGAGCACGAAATAAAAAGCAATAAGCTTTATGCAAATCTAATGATAAGAAAAGGCCTTAATTTTGAAGGAAAGGGAACTATTAGGTCGCGAATATATTATAATCCTTTTTCTTCTAGCACATCAAATCAGTACATAATGCTGGAATGGTATCTTGGACAGGCTGAAGGATTACTTGATTACGAAAAATCGAGCAGTATGATACGAGTGGGATACGTTATCAAAACCAATGAATTTGATTTTTTTAGACAGTAATAAAAAAATAAAAGGTTTAATAGCTATACAACTAAACAGTAATATTCGATTTCATATAAACCTAACACCAGACTAAGCCAATCAAAAGTGTAAACAAAGCTATTTTAATCATAGTTTGCTTGAATTTAATGACACACCAAATAAATATTTACGGTAATCTCATCATAAACCGATTTTCTTTTTTTTGATTTTTTCAAATTCAACAAAAGATTCTGATAATGATTGTTTTGTAAAATTGCTAGCATACAGATGACCTCCTCCCTTTAAACTGGACCGTTTGATGTTTTAATTTTCCAGCTTATAAATGAACATTGAAGAAAATCGTATCAAGAAAAGATTTAGTTTACTTATTCCCACCAATATTTGAACTTTCCGGCTTACAACTTTTAGCCAGAGTGAAAGGAATTAAAATCTTCGAAGATCTTTCGGATGTCCTCTCTGGTCGGTGGCCTGACGAAGAAGCCCCTTATCTGCGCAAGGCCTTCATAGCTTTTGCGCTCACCGGATATCCTGAAATCGGAAAAAATGTACAGGGCGGTCCTTTCGGTAATACGTTCGCTATCCCCAACGGCCCTTAGAAAGGAGAGCCCGTCCATGCCCGGCAGGTCAAAGTTGGCGATTATGATGTCCGGTACGCCCGGCCCATCGCCAAAATCGGAGCTAAGCATCCCCATCGCCGAATCTGTGTCCCCGAAACTTATGATCTTACAGGGCCTTTTGGATTGGCGGATCCTTATCTCGATCTGGAACTTCGAGATCAGATCGCTATCCACTAGATAGATCAATGGTTCTTTCAATTTTCGCCTATTTTTCCTACAAATTACTATCGAACATTAATATTTCCAAATCCGTCCCGGATTTTATCTTAAAAGGTCTGCCATAAGGGGTCAGCGGCAGGACTTTGATTGCGTTTTGGCCCAATGCCGGGGCGCCGGGCTACACTGTAAAAATCCGGCGTTATTTTGTTGTGGGCCGGAATCTGTGCCATTATAAAACAGGGGCGTACAGAATTAAAGGACGGAAAGCGACGGAAATAAATTTAGGGATGGGGCATAGTAGTGGATATCCGGGAATTCGATGAAACGGTTTCGACCTACAGGATCAAGTATCAAAAACCCACAATTATTTGAACTTCATGAATATGCGCCCGCTCGACTCTCGAGTAACTATGTCAAAAACCTCAATTAGTGCTGGTAATTAAAAATTTTGCCCGCCTCCAGAAAAGTTTGGCCGTTATGTTCTTCGAGGCGCTTAGGTCCACAAGCAAGGATAGGTTTTTTTTGAAGTGCTCGGATTCTTTCGTACCCGACGTATTTTTATCGATACCGCAATAGCCCATGGCCCAGTCCGGAAAGTTCCTCTCTTCTATCTCGTCGTCCGAAAAGAGATGGACCCCAGAATGTCTCTTGTCCTTTTTTATTCTTTCGAAGAGTCGGAGTACGTTACATTTCTCGCCCTCCAGTACCTGTATAAAAACACCCATGTAATATATTAGGCAGCCCGTAATTCCCTCTAGATGATTCCTTGCCCGCGCATGGGCCATAAGTTCTTCCATATCCCGAACCGTTGGGTTGCCGGTCGACTTTGATTCATAGGTCAGGGTATACATGTTGTGGGTTGTTCGTTCCGTCGAAAGTTACAGCTTAAAACTTTGCCGTAGAACTCCCATAGGTCTTTCGCTTTGTCAGAGTTTACTTCGGTAAAAAATATCGCAAAAAAATCCAGTTCAAATTAAACTTTTCCGTCTAGAACAAAGTACAACCTTCCCATACCTTTAGCTAGACTTTCTAAAATTGCAAGGAATTTTTTTTACAAGAATCCCCACGGGCATTTTACAGTACCGCATGTTTTTGCCATCAGGCCTAGGGAACCATTGAATTAAATTTCACGTAATATTAAATACTCTGCATTAGCGGAACAGTGTGGGTGTGGGTGCGGGCCAACAATTATTCCCCGTATAGACCTGGCACCTTGGGGGGCCTCCCAGGAGGAAATTGATTCTTGCCCAAAACAACTTGACCGTTATGTTTGTCGGTCGCATCAGGTCGGTAAGCAACAAAAGGTTTCTCTTGAACTGTTCGAACTCGTATCTGGAAGCTTTTATTTCATCGATCGGATAGTACGCCATTTCCCGATCGGGAAATGTCCCTGCCCGGATATCGTCCTCCGAAAACATATGTACGTCACTATGGCGACCGTCCAACTTGATCTTCCCGTACAGTTCCAGGACATTTTGTTCTTCGCCTTCCAATAATTGGACAAAGCTGCCATCGTAATATATTAGGCACCCCGTTATGCCCTTGAGGGCATTATTGGAACGGGCTTTTTTCAACAGCGCTTCCATAGCACCGACATTCAGGTTATTGTCGGCGATGGACTCATAGGCCAAAGTATACATTGGCGATCATTTTGAATTTGTAACCGATCCAAATTTCCATGGTATCAAATATAAACAATGTATTCATGCCGATGTGGGGGATCTGGGCATAAAAAATCGGGACAGCAAAAAAATACGGTCGCTTTATGGAATTCCCCCTTGACAGCATAAAGTGCAAAGACCTACGTTTGGGCCCACAATATAAGTGTAGGACAATAGGTCCCGATAGCCGGAACTTCGGCCGGGCCCTTAAAATATTCCAAAAAAACCCACCTGAATTAGTAGGCTTTTGCGTCCTTCGTATTCAATCCTAAAATTTATCTGGTATGAGAATAAGCGATTTTACCAAACGGGCCATGGTCGGTGGGGGAATATCATTGTTGGTCTTAGCTGCGGGCAGCTTTCTGTTGGGCCACCTGAGCGGTTACGAGGCCAAGGTGCTAATCAAGAATTCCGTCGACGGGCTCAATACGCTGTGCAATACCATCGCATTGGCTTCGGCGACCATCCTGGCGCTGTTGTTGACCCTTTTGAGCCTGAGCTCCAGTACCCAATCCAAGCTAAAGGAGAAGCATTACCACCATGTCATGCAGATCGCAAGGATAGACACGGGGGTGTTCATAGCCTCCGTCATGGCCTTCCTTCTCCTGAACTTGCCTATTACCGAATCGGATACCGTTCCCGAGAACTGGTTCGCTACTGTATACTATGTTTCGCTGGGGATATCGAGCGTCCTGAGCGCCGCGCTGATAGTGGTGGTACTGATGCTATATAACACGGTCGTGAACATCATCAAGATTGTCGGCCTGGGCATGAAGGACCATCCGCTCGCGGACTATGATGACGACGATAAAAAAAAGGATCCGGACGGGGCGAGCTTGGAATAAGAACAGCCACCCTTTTTCCGATGACCCTGGCGCACCATCCCCCGAAGTTGTTGGACCAAGGCAAAATATTTATAGGACCAGAACGACAGGCCGGAACATTGCCCGTCGGAAAAACACGCCTATGGCCATGCGATTAAATGCGGGTTTTGGAGGGATATCGAAAAACAAGGGTTTTGAGCCGCTCCATAAATTGATGATGTGCAAATATTCCCGACCAAACCCGAGCATTTGGGATTTTTTATCCCCGACCTGTATTTGCATAGATAGGATGCCGTTCCAAATCATTTCCATCTTCAACTTCCGCGGACCGGTAAACTTTTACCCGAGCAGTAGGCAATCCATGGCGGCTACATCTACATATTGGTCGGGTGAACCATTTAGGCATAAGGGCATAGTAACTTATGCCGTGGGATAGATTGTTAAATATGCATTTATGGAACTAAACCTTGTCCAAAATCTTACCGGCGCCTTTTAATATAATTTGGTTTCCATAACAGTTTTGGAAAAGAACGGTTTCCGATAAGGGAAATTTTCCGAAATAGAAATACTTAAAAACGGAAAGTTCTGGTACGGACAGACGTAAGTACTTTTATCCGGGGACGGTTCGCATTGGACATCAAAAGCCTGAATTTTAGCTAGATTAAGCAAATTTTTTTTGAGAATATGTCGATTATATCTTTTACAACAAAATTTAGTGGTCTGTCCCCCCTTAACTGCTTTCGGCAGGACCGGCCAGCGCTCAATGCAGAAATCACATGCCGGGTCTCCATGCAAATCTTTTAAAAGTAGTTTGACGAGTTTTTTTCGGTTTTATAGGGCCGTTATCTATCTTTCCCAAATGGGGTACATAAAAACCCTTTATAAACGTTTTTCCATGGTACGCAAGTACCCACTGAAGGATAGAAGGGCGCTAGGGATTACGGCCGGGGAACTCGTACTTACAGGATTCTTTATGCTTTCCCTCTACGGTTCGCTGACCGGACTTCCCGAAACCCTGGGTATCCTATCCTTTGTAGTAATGCTCATTTGTACGGGCATTGGGGATGTACAGGTTCCTGGCTTCGCCCTAGGGAGCATGAGCCTATTGAAAAACTGTCGGAACGATATAGGGAGCCATCAATATGAAAGTCCGATGGGGGCACCGACCTGGCATTGGGTAAATCTTGGCGCGCACATGGTCATTTCGCGATCGGCCGCCGAACGAAAGCTGTCCAATCGGGGCGATCGCAACCGACCGTCCGGGCCCCGATCTTTCCATTATAGGTATGGTGCCATGTTCGGAACCGAGTGTGCTGCCCTTTTTTGAAGTATTTTCGACTATATTGGTGACCAAATAATGACGGCCATGGAAAAGTTAGCGGTAAGTTCCTTGCGCATTGGGAACGTGATTTCCGATATAGCCCGTGAAATGGGAACGGGCTATACGAAAAGTTGCGGAACGTTCCATTTGGAAATACCGGAAAGTTATGGCCGGGGCCTCATATCGGGGACCGATTTCGATAGTGGCATCTCCATTATACAGTATGACTGTACCTTCGCCAGGGACATAACTTTCGAGTATTCCGTGGACAAGGTACATCCCGTCAAGTTCCTTTTTTCACTGGAAGGGCAGATCAGTCATAGTTTTATCGACGAACGCGTTTGGCACCAAATTCCGAAGTACGAAAACGCGATAGTGGCAAGTTCGGCACACAATGGCCACCGGATACGCTTCAGTTCCGGTAAACGTGTAGTATATCTAAGCATAGAGCTCGACAGGGGAAAGTTCCAGGCCAAGGTAGGTTGCCAACCCCGCACCATGGCAATACCTTTGAGGGAGTTGCTCAACGACCTGACCGCGACGAAAAGGTTCTACCGCGATGGTCTCTATAGCCCGGAACTGTCGATGGCAATGGAGGAATGGGGCCGTTACCCCAAAGGCGATTGACTTAGGGCCCTGCACCTTGAAGGGATGGCCTATGGAATCCTAGTTCTTCGGATAAGGCAGCTCCAGAAGGATATCAGGTCGGAAGGCAGAAATACGATGCTGCGCAGGTCGGAAATGGACCGAACGGCGAAGGCGGTCAGAATTATCGAGGAAAATTTGGAGGAACTTCGGACCATCCCCGAAATAGCGCGCGAAGTTGGGCTCAACGCCAATAAGCTGCAACAGTGTTTCAGGGAAATATTGGGCAAAACGGTGAACGGTTTTATCATGGAGAAACGTTTGGCGACCGCAAGATCGCTATTGTCCAACACGGACTACACCCTGTCCACGATCACATCGATTATAGGTTATCACAGCCAGAGCTACTTTTCCAAAAAGTTCCGGGAGACCTACGGGGAACTGCCCTCGGAATTCCGGAAAAATAAGGGCTTAAAACGTTTTCCCAAGAACAATTCCGATGGTACGGAAAAACCCCGATAGGCCATCGGGTCCGGACCTGTGGAACCGGTCCATCAGAAAGGAAAAGTCTTATCCCGTGCCCAGGGTCCCGACAAAATGGCCACGTACAACCTTCCATTTGCTCCATGAAACCGTTCCCGTTGTCCCTGTCGAATTCGTGCCCATTGTTCTTACGGAAAAAATTTCGGTATCGGTATATCCTTCGATGACCGCTTTTTTCAGGTTCGGGTCCCTATCCGGCGGAGCGATGATCGTTCAACGGTCCGAATCCTAGGAACCGTTCGCTAAAAGTGAACTGACAACGCTCGGATCTTCAAGTACCTACTTGAAATTGGTCCCGATTTTTTCAATGGTCGAATTGATGGAACTGGGTGTACATATGGAATTTCCGTGCCTTTTGGACACGCTCGACTGTCCCGAGGCTCTCCAATTGGATGAATAACTGGATGGTTTACGCATTGTTCCGAAAAAGGAAAATTTTTCTGCACTGGACTTTATGTGCTCAAAGTTCAAATTAGCCAGAATCCGAATTTCTCGTTGGGTTTACATATTCCCACGTTTATTTGAACTTTTCGAAAACTGGCATTCGTTTACTTTCAAAGGCTTTTTAAATGAACTCAAAGTAACCCGTAAAGGGTTAACTATCGAAACTATAAAAAAGGACCGAGAATGGGACACTTTGGCAAAAGACAGTCTGCTTCTACCTTCTTAGTCTGTAAAACAGCCGTTTTACGGGACTGAATATTAAACATTCCATTATTCAATTTGAATTAATTGACATGACGAATTTTAATGATAAGCAATATTTAGCCATATAACCGGTTTTAAATAGATTTCAACTTATCGGAAGACGATTCTACTTGATATCACTTAGATTAGTGGTACTAAAATAGGAATATAGTAATTTGTTACTATATACAACTTAAGTTTGATTCTCTTTAAATTGATAGTATAATCAGAAAGAACAAAGAGAGGATTAAGGTTACTATATACGGTGAAGCTTACGACTTCGTCAACATTGATAATCCCCTCTCTTTTACTACTTCAAACACGTTCAGTTCTGTGAGGTTAGACCTCGTTTTCAAGTTGTTGTGATTAAGGTAGTACGCTCTTTCATAAAATCAGTTCTTATGAATAAATATAAAGAAACTTTTGGAGTTGTTATCAGTAAGGATGTCTTTGATGTTTATGGTAGTGAATGTGGTCATTCTCAATTTAAGAATGATGAGCAAGGATTCAAATTATTTGTCAAGACATTAGCTACAGACTCTTTAGTAGTTATGGAAGCCACCGGCTATTACCACTATCGACTTGCACAGTTTCTTTACAAAAATGGTATTACTGTATCGGTAGTAAACCCTTTGTCGGTCAAGCGGTTCATTCAGATGAAACTGGCTAAAGTAAAGACCGATAAGAGCGATGCTAAAGCTATTTGTAATTATGGGTTGTCTAACGAAGTCCCATTGTACAATGCTCTTAGCGATGTACAGGCGGAATGTCTGCAGCTGTTCAGACTTATGGATAGTTATTTAAAGAAGCGCACGGCCACTAAGAATAAACTTCACGGCGAAGAAGTACTAGGCATCCCATCCAAGTATGTTTACAGGTCTTTAAAACGCGATCTTAAACATTTAAAC